>CAZOVZ010000037.1:0-27122 GCA_964583755.1 uncultured Candidatus Cloacimonadota bacterium | reverse complement strand
TGTCAAGAGATATTTACGTATACTTTTTGTCCATTTCTACGTGCAACGGTCTTATTCAGTTTTTCCCTCAATATAGCAAAACCGGGTTAGCCACTGGAGGGTTAACCCGGTTTTGATATTATCTGTCTGGATTTTATTTATTCAGGTCTTTGGCTTTGATCGTGTCTTTCTTGGGTTTAATCGTTGATTCTTCCACGAACTGAATGATCGCCATGGCCGCGGAATCTCCCCGGCGGAAACCGGCCTTGACCACGCGGGTATAGCCACCGTTCCTGCCTTCAAAGGCGGGAGCGATTTCATCAAACAGCTTCTTCACCAGACTGCGGTCTCCCAGCACGCTGTAAGCCAGGCGCCGGGCGTGCACGGTATTGGCTTTGCCGTAAGTCACGACGCGTTCCACATACCCTCTCAACTCTTTAGCCTTGGTAAGGGTTGTGGTTATCTGTCCGTGTTCGATCATGGATTTCACAAGATTGCAGATCATCAGCCGGCGCGCGTCCATTTCGCGGCCGAATTTCTTTCCAACTACTCTATGTCGCATGTTTCACCTTCTTCTTTGATGGAGGCACCGGTTTTCTGGGAGTGGCGGCATCATCGCTGGCTTCGTCCGCTGCCGGAATTTCCTCGCGGGGTTTGACTCCCCTGCTTTTTGCTTCGCGGATCCTGCTGTAGATCCCCTCTACATCCATGCCCAGTTCCAGCTCGTATTTCTTTAGTTTATTGACAATCTCTTCGAGGGATTTCTTGCCGAAGTTGCGGAATTTGAGCATCTCTGGTTCAGTTTTTGAGACTAACTCGCCAATCGTTTCGATCTCTGCCGCGGCCAGGCAATTTGCGGCCCTAACGGTGAGTTCAATTTCTTTAACGCTCATGGAAAGGATTCTTTCCTTCTCTTCCAGGTCTGGATCAAGCTCGACGTCTCTGATGTATTCAGGCTCGGTTTCGAACAGGCAGATCTTGCCGGACATGTCCCGCAGGATTTTGGCGGCGAGAAACAGAGCGATCTTCGGCTCCACTGCCCCGTTGGAATGAATGTCCAGGATCAGCCGGTCGAAGTTCATCCGTTCTTTCACCCGTTGGTGGGTAACGCTGAAATTGACTTTCAGAATGGGTGAGTAGACCGAATCGATCGGTATGAAGCCGATCGCTTTGCCTTCAGGATTCTGACGGTCGGCGGAAACATAGCCGCGTCCGATCCCGACTATCAGTTCCATCTTGAAATCAACATCTTCCGTTACTTCAAGCAGATACATGTCTTTATTGATGATCTTGATGTGCGGGTTGTCTTGAATCTGGGAGGCTGTGATCACGCCTTTGCCTTTGTGCTCCAGGATAACGGTGATTTCATCCACCGAAGAGGAATAGATCACCAGCTGTTTCAGGCGCAGGATCAGGTCAATGTAGTCGGAATTCGTGCCCGGGATCGGGGTGAATTCATGATGCAGACCTTCGATGCGGACGAAGCGAACCGCTGCCCCCTGGATGGAGGAAAGCAACACCCGCCGCAGCGTGTTGCCAAAGGTGGTGCCGAATCCGGGTTCCAGCGGACCTATTTCGAATCTGCCGTAATTGGGGGAGTAGGTTTGTTTGTCAAACTCCACCTCTTCCGGCATCTGTAAAGGTTCAAGGTACAGCATTTTAACTCCTTGCTTGATTCAGCGATTATTTGGAGTAGAACTCAACGATGAGACGCAGGTCCACTGTATTCGGTACTTCTGAGGCGACGGGGACGTTGACGAACTGACCGCGCATGTTTTCTTTATCCACTGAGAGCCAGGGATAAGGAGAGGAGATCTCGGTCCGGTCCATGGCTTCAGTGAGCATCTTCATGGCCCGGCTTTTGGGACGGACCTCGACGATGTCGCCAGCCTTGAGCAGGTAGGACGGGATGTCCACTTTCTTGCCGTTCACCATAAAGTGACCGTGGTTGACAAACTGACGCGCCTGCATTCTGGTGGTCGCGAAACCAAGGCGGTAGACGGTGTTGTCCAGCCTTCTTTCCAGAAACAGCAGCAGGTTGTCGCCGGTCACGCCACCCAACTTTGCGGCTTTGACAAAGTAATTGCTAAACTGCTTTTCCAGCAGGCAATAGGTGTTTCTGAGCTTCTGCTTTTCGCGCAAGTGGATGCTGTAGTCGCTGGGTTTGCGGCGCATGTTCTTGCCATGCTGGCCGGGAGGGAACTTGCGCTTGTTCAGTATCTTGTCATACTTCGCAGAGCCAAATATGTTCTCTCCGAATTTGCGGCAAAGCCTTGCTTTGGGTCCGGTATATCTTGCCATGTTCTCCTCGCTTAGATCCTTCTGGTTTTGGGTGGGCGGCAGCCGTTGTGGGGAATCGGAGTGGCGTCCTTGATCATGGTCACCTTGATGCCGGCAGCGTTTACCGCACGGATGGTGGATTCTCTGCCGCCACCGGGGCCTTTGACTATGACGCTGACGCGGGCAATTCCCATTTCCATTCCGGCTTTGGCAACTTCTGTGGCGGCCATCTGAGCGGCAAAGGGAGTGCTTTTACGGGAACCCTTGTAACCAACTTTTCCACCGCTCGACCAGGCCAGCACGTTGCCGGCCCTGTCGGTAAGAGAGATGATCGTATTGTTGAAACTGGAGTGGACGAACACAATGCCTTCGTCAAAAGCGAGGCGAGTGCGTTTTTTCTTGGTTCTGGTTTTTTTAGCCATCTGAGTTCACTCCTATTTCTTCTTGTTCTTTATGGCGCCGGGTTTGGGGCCTTTCCGGGTGCGGGCGTTGGTATGGGTGCGCTGGCCCCGGACGGGCAGGCCGCGTTTATGGCGCATGCCGCGATAGCTGCCGATCTCCATCAAGCGTTTGATGTTCATGGCAACCTGCGTCCGAAGCGCGCCTTCCACGGTATAGTCATTCTGAACGATGTCTCTCAGGATTTTCTCTTCTTCGATCGACAGGTCTTCCACCTTCTTCATCTCGTCGATGTTAGCCTTTTTACAGATGGTTTTGGCGATCGTGGGCCCGATGCCATAGATGTAGGTGAGGCCTATGAAAAGACGCTTGTTTCTGGGCAGTTCGATTCCTGCAATATGTGCCAAGTTGGTCCTCCTTAACCCTGTCTCTGTTTATGTTTCGGGTTAGAGCTGCAGATAACGCGGATCACGCCGTGACGCTTGATGATCCGGCAGTCTTTACAGACTACTTTGACTGATGATCTGACTTTCATTATGATCTCCTTGCATTAGCACAATGACTTCATGCAATGTTTATTTATAGCGATAGGTGATCCGGCCGCGGGTCAGGTCATAGGGCGAAAGTTCGACCTTGACCTTGTCTCCGGGCAGGATCCGGATGTAGTTCATGCGCATCTTTCCAGAGCTGTGGGCCAGAATCTCATGGCCGTTGTCCAACTGCACGCGGAAAGACGTGTTGGGAAGGGCTTCTGTCACAATCCCTTCTACTTCTATCACACCGGCTTTGCTCATACTATTTGCTCCTCATGCCAGGGTCAATATCTCGGGTTGGGAATCCGTGACCAGGACCGTGTGCTCATAATGGGCGGAAAGGCTTCCGTCGGCCACCCTGAACTCCCAGCCGTTCTCTTGCACCCGGTTGGTTCCGATGTTCACCATAGGTTCGATCGCCAGCGTCATTCCCGCTTTCAGGCGGGGACCCCGGCCGGCGGCGCCGCTGTTGGGTATCTGGGGTTCTTCGTGCAGGTTGCTGCCGACACCGTGGCCGGTGAGATCATCCGCCACGAAGTAACCCTGTGTTTGGATGAACGAGCCGATGGCGTGAGAGATGTCCCCCACCCTGTTTCCAGCGAGCGCGGCTGAGATTCCCAGCAGCAATGACTCTTTGGTTACGGCCATCAGACGCTCCGCTTCCGGAGAGATACGTCCCACGGCATAGGTCCTTGCGGCGTCGCCGTAAAAACCGTCCTTGTGGACGCCGACGTCGATGCCGATGATGTCGCCTTCCCGCAGCAACTCCGTTCGCGAGGGGATGCCATGCACGATCCTGGAATTGACCGATGTGCAGAGGGTTCCCGGAAACGGCTTAAGGCCGGGCACGGTGTAACCCTTGAAGGCGGGCTTTCCGCCTCTGGCCAGGATGAAGGCCTCGGCAAATTCGTCCAGCTGCATGGTGCTGACCCCAGGAACGATCTGATTCCCGAGGGAGTCCAGCAATTCTGCGATGATCTTGCAGCTGGAGCGGATCTTGTCTATATCGGCAGGCGATTTGATAAATATCATGATTAGCTGGAGCGACCGCGCAGTTTACCTTTTTTCATGAAGCCGTCGTAATGGCGCATCACCAGATGCGATTCGATCTGCTGCAGGGTGTCGAGGGCGACGCCGACCACGATGATCAGGCCGGTCCCGCCAAAGTAGAAAGGCAGATTGAAAAACTTCACCATCATTTCCGGCAAAAGCGCGATGAAGGCAAAGAAGACGGCACCCGGAAGGGTGATCCTGGTCAGAACGGAACTAATGTATTCGGCCGTTTTCTTGCCAGGTTTCTTGCCGGGGATATGGCCGCCGTATTTGACCATGTTTTCCGCCATTTCAGTGGGATTGAGCACAATCGCGGTATAGAAATAGGCAAAGAATATGATCAGCGACACATACACGACCGTGTAGATGCCGTGGCCGGGGGAGAAGGCCTTCAGCAGCGAATTCAGGAATCCGGAAGGCTGGGTTCCCCCGCTGATCATGGTGATGATCGTGGCGGGAAACATCAGCAGGGACTGGGCGAAAATGATCGGGATCACGCCCGCGGTGTTTACCCGCAGCGGAATGTAGGTGCTCTGTCCGCCATAGACCCGGCGTCCCACGATGCGTTTGGCATACTGGACCGGAATCTTGCGCACGGCTTCGGTCACATAGATGACCGCGGCCGTGACTATCACCATCACCGCCAGCGCGATCAGGGACTGCAGGATGCTCTGGATGCCCGTCTGGGTCTGGAACATCCGGATGAACCCTTCCGGATAGCGGGTGATGATGCCGGCGAAAATGATCAGGGATATGCCGTTGCCGATGCCGTGTTCGGTGATCTGTTCACCCAGCCACATCACCACCATGGTGCCCGTGATCAGGGTCACGATGCCGGTGAAATGAAACAGGAAGTTCGGATTCACGACCACCGGGCCGGTGGCGCCGTTCATTGCAGTGAGGCCGGCGGTAATGGTCACGGCATTGAAGGCGGCCAGGCCGACCGTGCTGTAACGGGTGATCTGGTTGATCTTCTTCTGCCCGTCCGCGCCTTCTTTGCGCAGCTTTTCAAAATAGGGCACGATGCTGCCGAGCAACTGGATAACGATCGAGGCCGTGATATAGGGCATGATGCCCAACGCGAAGACCGAAGCCCGTTCAAAGTTGCCGCCCACAAACAGGTCCAGCAACCCGAAGAGGGTGTTGCTGCTTTGGGCCGCAAAGAACGACTTCAGTTGGGTGGCGTCCACACCGGGGACCGGAACGAAGCTGCCAAGCCGGTACAGCACCAGAAACAGCGCCGTAAACAGGATCTTGTTCTTCAGGTCCGGAATCCGGAAGATGTTCATTATGGTCTTGAACAAGCTACACCACCTCGGCCTTGCCGCCGTTCTTTTCGATCAGTTCAACGGCGCGTTTGGAGAATGCGTTGGCTTGGATGTTCACTTTCTTGGTGAAGTCTTCTTTGACATCGGCGAGGACCTTGACGGGGGATTTGGATTTCTTGCCGGTGGAGGGAAGCAAGCCCAGCATTTCCATTTTACTGATGTCGAAATCAACTTCCTCGATCTCCACCAAACGTGACAGATTGAGGACCCGGTAGCTGACCCGGAAGGGATTTTTGAAGCCGCGTTTGGGCAGACGGCGATGGATGGGCATCTGACCGCCTTCAAAGCTGGCGGGAACGTTTCCGCCCGCGCGGGCTTTCTTGCCTTTGTGGCCGCGGCCTGCCTGATGGCCCTGTCCGGTTCCCTGTCCTTTGCCCAGGCGCTTTTTGGCTTTGCGGCCGGCAGGTTTGCCAAGATTGGATAGAGTAAGCATTATTTATCTCCCTGCACGTTTTCGACTTTGACCAGGTACGATACTTTGTTGATCATCCCGCGGATGCATGGATTATCCTCATGGACGCGGCACTTGCCGGGATGTCCCAAACCGAGGGATTTGATAACCCGTTTGTGGTTTTCTTTCCGGTTGATGGTGCTGCGGATCTGGGTCACCCTGATCTTCATTTCTCCTCCTGGCCGGTGATTTCGGCGATGGATTTGTTGCGCAGGCGGGCGATGTCCGCCAGGGTGCGCAGCGATTTCAGGCCGCTGATCGTGGCTTTCACCACGTTGCAGGGGGTGTTGGAGCCCAGGGATTTGCAGAGGATGTTCTGGATCCCGGCCACTTCAAAAATGGCGCGCGCGGTTCCGCCGGCGATGACGCCCGTACCCGGTGAGGCGGGTTTCATCATCACGCGGCTGGCCCCGTAGCGGGCTACGATCTCGTGGGGAATGGTGCCTTTGATGATCGGCACTTTGAACATGCTTTTCATCGCTTTCTCTTTTCCCTTGCGGATCGCGTCCACGATTTCGTTCGCTTTGCCGCTGCCGACGCCGATGTTGCCGGCTTTGTCTCCGACCACCACGATGGCGCTAAAGCTGAAATTGCGTCCGCCCTTCACCACCTTGGCCACGCGCTTGGTGTCGATGATCTTCTCTATGTATTTGTCTTCTTCTGTACGACTGTGTTCGTAATTCAAGCTATCCTCCTGTTAGAAAACGAGTCCGGCTTTGCGGGCGCCGTCGGCCAGGGCTTTGACGCGGCCATGGTACTTGTATCCGGCCCGGTCAAAGGCGATCTTGGTGATTCCGGCGGCAACGGCTTTCTCGCCCAGCTTGGCGCCTACTTGGAAACTCTGCTCGACCTTCTTGGTGCCGGCGGGAATCTCCAGGTCTTTACCTTTCGAGGACGCTGAAACCAGCGTTTTGCCGGTCGTGTCGTCGATGATCTGGGCGTAGATCTGCCTCAGGCTGCGAAAGACAACCAGGCGGGGACGTTCGACGGTGCCGGTCAGGCGCTTGCGGATGGCGGCTCTGCGGCGTTGGCGGAGAGCATGTCGGTAGATATTCGGGGATGTTATCATTTTATACTCCTCGCTTACTTCGTTCCGGCTTTACCGGCTTTGATGGTCACTTGTTCGTCCTGGTAACGCACGCCTTTGCCCTTATAATTTTCGGGTGGACGGCAGGAACGCACTTCAGCGGCGAAATGGCCGACCAACTGCTTGTCGATGCCTTTGATGCGGATAATGGCCTGCAAATCGCTGCGGGTGCCTTTGGACCGGGGCACGGCTTCGGCTTCCACTTCCAGCCCTTCCGGGATTTGGAGCACGATATCGTGGGAATAGCCCAAAGCCAGTTTCAGCCAGGGGCCGATCCGTTCGGCGGAATAGCCGGTACCGATCACGTTGAGGGTCTTCAGATACCCTTCCGTGACGCCGGTGACCATGTTTTGCAGCAGGGCCCGGGTGAGGCCGTGCACGGCGCGCTGAGACTTGCTGTCATCGCTGCGTTTCACGTGCAGGACGCCGTCTTCCAGCTCGAGCGACATGCCCGGCATCAGGCTGTAGCTGAGTTCGCCCAGCTTGCCTTTAACGCGGACCAGTTCGTCCTTGATCTCTATCTTGGTGTTGGCGTCAAATTTGATGGGAGCTTTTCCTATGCGAGACATTCTATCCTCCTACCAAACTTTGCAGATGTATTCGCCGCCGACGCGTTTCAGCCTGGCGTCGCGGTCCACCATCACGCCTTGTGAGGTGGAGATCACCGCGCAGCCGGTGTTGTTGAACACGCTGGGGATGTTGCCTGCTTTGACGTAAACACGGCGTCCCGGCTTGGATACGCGCACTATGCCCTGGATCACGGGATCCCCGGCATTGGTGTATCTCAGGTTTACCAGGATGCGTTTATAATTAACCTTCTGTTCCGGATCTTTATCGAGAACTTGGGTGCTATTCACAAAATTCTCTGCAGCGAGGATCTTCACCAAAGCCTCGATGAGGCGGCTGTGGTTTACGATCACCTGCGTATGTCCGGCACGATATGCATTTCGGATCTTGGTCAATGCATCAGCTATCGGATCACTAACGCTCATTCATTCCTCCATTACCAGCTGGCCCGGGTCACGCCGGGGATTTGGCCCGCGGACGCGTATTTGCGGAAGCAAAGGCGGCACATGCCGAAATCGCGCATGAAGGCGCGGGGCCTTCCGCAAAGCAGGCAGCGGTTGTATTTTCTAACTTTGAATTTGGGTGTTCTTTGTTGTTTCAGAATCAGGGATTTCTTTGCCATGTCTTCTCCTTATTCGTTGCGCTGGAAGGGCATGCCAAGCTCTTTGAGCAGTTCGCGGCATTCGTCGTCCGTGTGGGCGGTGGTGACGATGCAGATGTTCAGGCCGCGGATCGCGTCGATCTTGTCATACTCGATCTCGGGAAACACGGTTTGTTCCTTGAGGCCGAAGGAGTAATTGCCCCTCCCGTCAAAGGAATCCGCGGGGATGCCGCGAAAGTCCCTGAACCGGGGGATTACGATGGAGATCAGGCGGTCGAGGAATTCATACATCACTTCGCTGCGCAGGGTCACTTTGCAGCCGATCGGCATTCCCTGGCGCAGTTTGAAGTTGGAGATGGATTTGCGGGCCTTGGTCACGATGGTCTTGCGCCCCGTGATCTGTTCCAGGTCTTTCACCGCGTTGTCCAGCAGCGCCTTGTTCTGGGTCGCGCTGCCCACGCCCATGCTCACCACGATCTTGTCGAGCTGAGGCACCTGGTGCGGGTTGGAATAGGTGAACTTCTTTCTCAACGCGGGGACCACGGCTGTTTTGTAGTGTTCTTTCAATCTGTTCATGGTTTCTCCCCTACAGCTCGTCGCCGGATTTTTTGCACACGCGGACACGGCTGCCCTCGCGGGCGATCATGACCGGTTTGGACACGGTGTTCAGCTTTTCGTTGAACAGCATCACGTTGGAGACGTGGACCGGGGCTTCCTTGTGCACAATCCCGCCCTGCGGGTTGCGCTGCGACGGTTTGGTGTGCTTTTTGATCATGTGCACCTTTTCCACGATGACCCGGTTGGTCTTGGGAAAAGCTTTCAGGACACGTCCTTTCTTGCCTTTGTCTGCCCCGGAGATCACTATGACCAGGTCGCCTTTCTTTATCTTCATTTTTTCTGGCATCATATTCTCCTACAGCACTTCCGGCGCCAGGGAGACGATCTTCATGTACTGGGCTTCGCGAAGTTCGCGGGCCACCGGTCCGAAGATGCGCGTTCCCTTGGGATCGTGCTTGTCGTCTATTATCACGGCCGCGTTGTCCGCGAAACGGATATAGGACCCGTCCGGACGGCGGATCTCTTTCGCTGTGCGAACGATCACCGCTTTTTCCACGCTGCCTTTTTTCACTTTGCCGCCGGGCGAGGCGGACTTTATCGCTACAACTATAACGTCGCCTACGGAGGCGTATTTACGTTTGGTGCCGCCGAGCACTTTGATGCACATGGCTTTCTTGGCACCGGAGTTATCGGCGATATTCAATATCGTCTGGGCTTGAATCATTCCAAAACTCCCCTATTACTTGCTGCGCTCTACAATCTTGTGCAGAGACCAGCGTTTCCGGGCGCTCATGGGGCGGGATTCCTCGATCTGGACCACGTCTCCCTCATGCGCGTCGTTGAGTTCGTCGTGCGCCATGAATTTCTTGTGGCGGCGCACGGTTTTCTTATATAATGGATGGATGTACTGGCGCAGGACACGAACCACGATGGTCTTGTCGTTCTTGTCGCTGACTACCACACCCTGTTTGATCACTTTACGAGTTTGAGCCACGATTCACCTCACTGCCTTTGCTCATTTTCTTTGATGATGGTAAGGATCCGCGCGATCTCCCTGCGGGCGATGCGCAGACGGTCCACCCGGTCCAGCAGGTTTTTGGATTTTTGGAAGCGCAGGTTGAACAGTTCAACCCGCAGTTCTTCCAGCCGGGCTTGAAGCTGGCCGATGCTCTGTTCGCGGATTTCTTCGGTCTTCATAATTCGACTCCTTCACGGGCGATCAGACGGGTCCTGATCGGCAATTTGTGCGCGGCAAGGCGCATGGCTTCCTTGGCGATGGTCACATCCACGCCTTCCAGCTCAAACAGCACGCGGCCGGGACGAACCACCGCGACCCAGTATTCCGGGGCGCCTTTGCCTTTTCCCATGCGGGTTTCGGCCGGTTTGCGGGTGATCGGTTTGTCCGGAAAAATCCGGATCCACACCTTACCCAGGCGCTTCATGTGGCGGGTGATAGCGATACGCGCGGCCTCGATCTGGCGGCTGGTGATGAAGGCGTCTTCCAGCGCGATCAAGCCGTAATCGCCAAAGTCCACATTGCTGCCGGACCAGGACAGGCCGTTCCTGCGGCCTTTCATTACCTTGCGATGTCTTACTTTTTTCGGTGCTAACATTCAACCATCTCCTAACTTAAGATATCGCCCTTGTAGATCCAGACCTTGATGCCGATCACGCCATAGGTGGTGTTGGCTTCAACACAGTCGTAATCGATGTCGGCACGTAGGGTATGGAGTGGCGTCCGGCCCTGTTTGTAGCGTTCGGTGCGGGCGATTTCCGCTCCGCCGAGGCGGCCGGAAACCTGCACTTTCACGCCCTGGGCCCCTTCCTTCATCACGTTGCGCATGGCCAGTTTCATGGCCCGGCGGAAGGATACGCGCTCTTCCAGTTGGCGGGAGATCTCCAGCCCGACCAGATGTGAATCCAGCCAGAGCTTGTCGATCTGCTCGATGTTGATGGAGACCGCGATCGGGGTGGGGCGGTTTTTATTGATCAGAACGTTCAGTTCGTTGCGCAGGCGGTCGATGTCTTCACCTTTCTTGCCGATCACCAGGCCCGGACGGGCGGTGTGGATGTCGATCGTGATGGAACTCGTCTTGCGGGAGATCCGAACTTTCGATACCATCTTCTGCTCCAGGCGTTTGCGGATGTATTTGCGGACTTGGATGTCTTCCTGCAGAAAATCCACATAGGCGGTACCTTGAGCGAACCAGATAGAGTCGGTCTGTTTATTGACACCGATGCGATACAGAATGGGGTTGATCTTTTGTCCCAAGGTTATCCTCCTATTCTATTGTTTGGATTTCAAGGCTGATATGACAGGTCTGCTTACGGATCAGGTAGGCTCTGCCTTGAGCTCTTTGCATGTAACGTTTCATCTGGGGGCCTTCATCGGCCATGGCGACTGTCACGTAGACCTGGTTGAGGTCCAGCTTGGGTTCCTTGACCTGCGCATTGGCGATGGCGGACTGCAGCAGCTTGTGGATCGGTTCCGCGGCGCGGCGGCGGCTGAATCTCAGCAGGTTCTGGGCTTCCGGAACTTTCTTGTACCGGATCGTGTCCAGCACCAGGCGCGCCTTACGGGCGGATCCGCGGGCAAAACGAAGGGTTGCTTTGGCTTCCATTGTCACTTCTCCTTATTTGCCCTTGGCTACTTTCTTTTTGTCTTTGTGGCCGCGGTAGGTGCGGGTGGGGGAAAACTCTCCCAGCTTGTGGCCCACCATATTTTCGGTCACGTATACGGGGACGAACTTGTGTCCGTTGTGCACAGAAAAGGTATGTCCGATAAAAGAGGGTATGATCACCGAACGGCGGGACCAGGTCTTGATCACGTTCTTCTTGTTATCCGTGTTCAGTACTTCCACCTTCTTCATGAGATGATCGTCGACGAAGGGGCCTTTTTTGATTGAGCGTGCCATTTATATCCTTCCCTTATCTCTTTTTAACAGCTTTCACGATGTATTTATCGGAATACTTGCGGGTCTTGCGGGTCTTGCCGCCCTTGGCCGGCTTGCCCCAGGGCGACACCGGGTGTCCGCCGCCGGAGGATTTGCCTTCACCGCCGCCCATCGGGTGGTCGACAGGGTTCATCGCCACGCCGCGCACCGTCGGACGGATGCCCAGCCAGCGCTTGCGGCCTGCCTTGCCCAGGTGGACGAGGTTATGGTCGGAATTGCTGACCTGCCCCATCGTCGCCAGGCATTCCTTGCGGATCAGATGCACGTCGTTGGAGGGCATCTTCACATGCACGTAATCGCCGTCTTTGGCGATGACCTGTCCGTAGGAACCGGCGGAACGGGCGATCTGACCGCCGCGGCCCTTTTTCAGCTCGATGTTGTGAACCGTGGAACCCAAAGGAATCTTTTCCAAGGGCAGGGCGTTGCCCAACACGATCTCGGCTTCCGGGCCGGACATCAGCTTGGAGCCGACAGCCAGGCCTTCCGGGGCGATGATGTAGCGCTTTTCGCCGTCTACGTAGTGCAGCAGCGCGATGCGGGACGTGCGGTTGGGATCGTATTCGATCGTCGCGACTTTGGCCGGAATGCCAAACTTGTCCCGTTTGAAATCTATGATCCGGTATTGCCTGCGGTGGCCGCCGCCGCGATGGCGGCAGGTGATGCGGCCCTGGTTGTTGCGTCCGCCGGATTTACGGACGGACTTGAGCAGGGACTTTTCCGGGGTGTCGCAGGTGATTTCGGTGAAGGTGTAACCGGTGCGGAACCGCAGCGAGGGAGTGGTCGGTTTGTATTTTTTGATTCCCATTTCTACTCCTAGACCTCGAAGTCGGCGATCTTGTCGCCGCTGCGCAGCGTCACGATGGCTTTTTTCCAGTCGGGCCGCTTGCCGCTGTATTTACCGAGGCGTTTCGGCTTGCCCAGCATGCGGATCGTGTTCACGTCCACCACTTTCACCGAAAAGATGTGCTCGATCGCTTTCTTGATCTCGATCTTGTTCGCGTTGATGCTCACCTTGAAGGTGTAGGTGTTGGTGGTCGAAGCCTGCCGTTCGCTCTTTTCAGTGATGATCGGCGAGATCACTATGTTGCGGGGATGTATCATTTGCTGAATACCTCCTCTACTTTGTTCAGGGCTTCCTGCGTCAACAGCAGGTAGCTGCTTTTCAGGATTTCGTAGGCGTGCAGCCCGTCGGCCCTGTCTGTCATTACATCCGGAAGGTTGGCAAACGATTTCACGGCCAGCAGGTCGTTGCCGCCCGTCACCACCAGTTTGCGTCCCTTTTCCGGGATTATCTTGCCGAGCAGCGCCAACGCCTGTTTGGTGCTGGGCTTCTCAAAATCAAACGACTCCACGATGAAGATCCGGCCGTCGCGGGCGCGGTCTGTGAGCGCCACTTTGAGGGCCATGCGCTTTTTGGTGCGCGGGATCGGACGGTACCAGTCCTTGGGCAAAATCGCGAAAGCTCTGCCGCCGTGTACGCGGACAGGAGTGCGCCGGGTGCCCTGTCGGGCGTTGCCGGTGCCTTTTTGTTTGAACAGCTTGCGGGTGCTCCCGGCGGTCATGGCGCGGTTCTTTTTCTGGACCGTGCCCTGGCGCTGGTTGCCCAAAAACATGGTGATCACTTCGTGGAGCAGCACTTTCGGGGAATTTACATCTACGTCGAAGATGCTGGCCGGAAGTTCGATCTCTTCCAGGCGCTCTCCGACTGAGCTGAATTTTATCGCTTTAACCATTATCTGCTACCCCTATTGTTCCTTGTGAATGGTCACAAGTGAATTGCGGTGTCCGGGCACGGCGCCCTTGATCATGATCAATCCGTTTTCGGCGTCCACTTTCACCACTTGCAGGTGGCGTACAGTCACGCGGGCGTTGCCGTCCTGGCCAGCCATTTTCATGCCTTTTAGCACGCGCGAAGGCTGGGCGCACTGGCCGATCGATCCGCCGCCGCGGAAGGATTCGTGCACGCCGTGAGACTGCATGAAGCCGGCAAAGCCGTGGCGCTTCATCACGCCGGTGTAGCCGTGGCCTTTGGATTTGGCGATCACGCTCACGGTCTCGTCGGCCGCGAACAGGTCAACCTTGATTTCCGCGCCAACCTCATAGTCGTCGACCTGTTGGCCGAAGGAGGGGCGGAATTCTCTTAAATATCGGTAAGCGGGGCTGTTGTTTTTCTTGAAATGGCCCAGCATCGGGCGGGTGCTCCGCTTTTCGGGAAGCTCTTCGTAGCCAAGCTGCAGGGCTTCGTAGCCGTGCACGTCTTTGCTGCGCTTGCAGATCACGCGGCAGGGCCCGGCCTTGATCACCGTGACCGGGATCACTTTGCCGTTGGGGTCAAACAGCTGGGTCATGCCGATTTTCTTTCCAATGATTCCTATCATGCTCAGCCCCTCGTGTTTGCCTTGATCTCTACGTGCACGCCGGCAGGCAGGCTCAGCTTTTTGAGCGCGTTCGTGGTCTGCTGGGTCGGGTTTACGATATCGATCAGCCTTTTATGCACCAGCATTTGGAATTGATCCTGACTTTTCTTGTCAGAGTGCGGTGAACGCAGGATCGTATATACGGACCGGTCCGTGGGCAACGGGATGGGGCCGATGACTTTGGCGCCAGTGTTGCGCGTGCTCTTCACTATTTCGGCCACGGATTGGTCCAACAGACGATGATCGTATGCCTTGAGCTTGATGCGGATGCGGTTTTCAGATTTGCTCACTGATTCCTCCACTTATAGGCAAAACAATCCCCAGGGGCCGTAAACCGCTCGTTTCCGACCGGTCCGCCGCAGGGTTTTTCTGCTGAATTGGCAAGGTTGGCAAGGCGATTGGTTTCCACCAAAGCCTCGGTGATACTCGTACGAGTATCCTTGGATAAGGATAACATCGTTCCTCCTAAAGAACTATAAGTCCCTGCAAAATTTGGGACTTGTGCTATGCGTTTATGGTATTTTCCGCTAGTTAGAGACAGCTTTTTTGCCGCTCCCAAATCTGTCAATGGCTTTTTTTATGAATAGCTTACTCATCCTACTTGCGCCTCCCGAACTGCGCGGTATCACAAAATTCCAGCGAACCTGCCAATGGGATGCAATCCGCTGCGGGTTTGACCCCCCGCCGGGGTTGGCTCAAACCCGCTTCCCTCGCTGCCTCCCGATTTGCCTTGACACCCTGCCCGTCCCGGCCAGATGTGAAAATCATCCAAAAACCTTGGGAGTAACGATGTTTAACTACAAACAGATAATGCTTATACTCGCGCTGGCTGCCTTTTCCGGCCTGCTTCTGGCCCAGAATCCGGATTGGCTCTGGGCCCGCAACGCGGGGATCAACACCTTTGGGGTGACCCACAGCGTGTCTACTGCCGCCGATTTCGCCGGCAATGTCTATGTCACTGGCACTTTCTATGGCACGGCGGTTTTTGGCGCCACCGCGTTGAGCAGCACCGGCAACGGAGACCTGTTTATCGCCAAGCTCAGCCCCGGCGGAGACTGGCTCTGGGCCAAAAACAGCGGCGGTTCCGCCCGCGGCTACGGCATCGCGGTGGACGCGGCTGCCAATATCTATGTGACCGGCTGTTTCGGCGGCACCGGAACCTTCGGCTCCACCTCCCTCACCAGCAACGGCAACAACGATGTCTTCGCCGCCAAGCTGGATACGAATGGAAACTGGCTCTGGGTGAAAAGCGCCGGAGGCGTCGATCCGGATTACGGCTGGGGCATCGCAGTTGATGCCGCCGCCAACGTCTATCTGACCGGACATTTCTGGTACACCGCCACTTTCGGCGCGACCACGCTCACCAGCACTTCGGTCTCGGACATCTTCATCGCCAAGCTGGACAGCTCCGGAAACTGGCTCTGGGCCAGGCAATGCGGTGGCGGCGTCTATGGCGATTACCCCCTGTCGATCAAGGTGGACATTCTCTCCAACGTCTATCTGGCCGGCTGTTTTGAAGGCACCACGGACTTCGGTTCCACCTCCCTCACCAGCGCTGGCTACTCCGACATCTTTGTGGCCAAGCTCAATTCCGCCGGCACCTGGCTTTGGGCCAAGCGGGCGGGCGGATCCAACGGCGATTATGCCTATGGCCTGGCCCTGGACGCCTCCGCCAACGCCTACCTGACCGGTTATTACTGGTACAGCACAGCCTTTGGGACCACGAATCTGACCAGCAGCTACAGCTCGGACACCTTCGTGGCGAAACTCAATTCCAACGGCAACTGGCTCTGGGCCAAAAACACCGTGGGCGTCAGTTGCGGTTTCGGGATCGCGGTGGACAGCGCCAGCAACGTCTATGTGGCGGGCGAATTCTGGTTTTCCGACACCTTTGGGACCACCACGCTCACTTGCGTCGGCAGTTCCGACATCTTTGCCGCCAAGCTTGATTCCAACGGCAACTGGCTCTGGGCCAAACAGGCCGGCGGCGCCAGCAACGACTGGGTGGACATGGGCTACGGCATCGCCCTTGACGGCGCCAACAACATCCTCCTGGCGGGCTACTTCGCCGGTACGGCGGCCTTTGGCAACCTTTCCCTGGCCGGCGAAGGCTACTGGTGGGAGCTGTTTGTGGCCAAGCTGGGCCTGCCCGTGGCGGTGCAGGATGAGTTCGTGCCGGGAGCCTCCCCCACTTCCACGCTATATGAAGCCTGGCCCAATCCCCTCCCTCCGGGCGAAAGCACCCGGATCAAGATAGACATCGCCGCCGGGGAAAACGGATCGCTGCAAGTCTTCAACCTCCGCGGACAGTGCGTCGCCAGCCATCAGTTGCAACCTGGCACGCATCAGGTCGGCCTGGACACCCGCGATCTTCCTTCAGGGGTCTACCTCTATCAGCTCAAAACCGAAACTGTCAACGAGACCAAACGCCTGATCCTGTTAAAGTGATATTGCCGGATCAGACAACGGCTGGGAACAGATTGGAAACAGAACAGTTACCCGCGGATCCCGCAGATGAAAAGGCAGATTCCGCGGGCCCCATAGTTTTAAATCTGTTCTCAGCCGCCCAACCCAAGTAACCACCCCCATTCACTCGTTAACTCATTAACCAGTTAACCCCATTTCGTGAAATTCGTGTAATTCGTGGACAACTCTAAAACAAATACCCGGTGCTGATGCTCCAACAGGTATTGGAAATCGGTTCCCGCTTGGCGGAGCTTTTATCCAGTTTTGAGAGTCCCAGGAAATAGCGCAGGCCAAAGAACAGGTTTTCGGATTGGAGGATGTCCACCCCCAGGTTGACGCCAAAATTCATGCGGTTGATGCTGTCCAGAAAGTCTGGATTGGTGTCCGTGCTGGCGCTGACCACATAGCCCAGTTCCGGTCCGATCAGCGGTTGGGCTTGGAGTCCGAGCAGGTTCACATTTCCCTTGAGTAGCAGCGGGAACACGATGTAGTCGATGCGCGCGGCGTCGGTATCGCTGAGCGAGCCTTTTTGGGAGTAAAGCAACTCCGGCTGGATGGCAAAGGTCGTGTCCGCCAGGTTGAACTGCACAAAGACGCCGGCATGCAATCCCAGGCTGGCGGAGGTGTCCAATCCGGTCAGATTGTCGGTAAACTTCAGGCTGGAGACGTTCACTCCGCCCCGCAATCCGAGGCGGCTTTTGGCCTGGGCCAGGCTCACGCACAGGATCACAACGAGCATTATCAGGATGGCTTTTTTCATTTTTGATATCCTCTCCGGCCGTGTCGGTCTTGTTTCGCGAGCCGGTTTGGGCATTGATTGCGCCGCAGGAACTTTCGTCAAGATTTATCTTTGTAGGCCGCTAATCCGCCGGAAAGGGTGTGCTAAAAAGCTCCACTCCCGGCAAACCCAAAAATCCGTAACCCACTATAAAAGGAGGAAGAAAAAATGAACAGACTTATCTTGCTAAAACTGAGTACTCGCGGCCTGTCCGCCAACCCGCGCCCCCCTCGGCCCTTATTGCACTCCTCAATGAATCGATAAATCCACCCGAAGAGTACCAGAATCACGCCCGGGAACTCTTCGGGTGGATTTCGGGTATCAGGTGCGAGTGTAATAAGAGCGGATCAAAGATACTGCAGCGTCTCCCTGCCGATAACCCCGGCGTAGAGCTCGATGTAGGGCTTCACCGGGCTGGTGTTGATCTTGGGGAAAAAGACCTCCTCGATCTGGAAAAAGCCGACCGAGGCGTTCATTTCCACGGTGATGCCGATGGGTTTTTCCACTCCCTTTTGGATGCGGACCCGCTGGATGGCGCCGGCCGAGGTGCGGTGGATATCGCCCACCCGCGGCGCGCCGGAAAGCATGGCGGGGATGCGGGCGCGGCCCTTTTCCATGTCGCTGCCGTCGCCGATGAGCACCAATCCGGCTTCCAGGGAGTGGATCTTTTGGGTGGCCATGTGGCCAAAGATGCCTTCGATGGCGATGGAGCGGATGGCGGTCCTGGTCATGAACTCATCCGGTTGATGGATGCGGTCCAGGATCCGGTCGATGAAGGGCGTGGCGAGTTGGATGGAGATGATCTCGTGGGAATTGCGGGCCACGGACATGCCCAGATCGTGGAGCAGCGAGGCAAAGATCACCCCAGAGAGGGAGTCTTCGGCATCGCCCACGCCTTCCTTTTCCAGGTTCATCTGGATCCCGGCGGCGCGGAGCAGCTTGAACATCATGATGGCGTTGAGGGTGGCCTTGCGGGTGTGGACGGGGCCGTGGTCGTTGTAGCCCAACCGTTTGATGGACACCACGTTGGCATATTCCTGCATGGCCTGCAGCTCGGAATCGGCAAAGAGCTGCTGGGCCACCCGCAGGGGTTTGCCTTCCAGCTGTTTGAGGATGCGGTCTTCCAGGCTTTGCTGTTTCATCGATTTATTCATTGGTCAGATAACTCCTTAGAATCTGTTGATCAGGCGGAAAACGAGGTTGGTGACGCTGCTGACCACGGCGATGGCCATGGCGATGGTCCCGGAGATCAGGAGCACTTTGTAGATCTGCACCGAAGCCTGGGCGGTATCGCCGGCCAGATAGGCCTGCATCGCGTAGTAGAGGCTGCTTCCGGGCACCAGGGGGATGATCACGCAGGTCACAAACACGCTCACCGGCACTTTCAGCCAGCGCGCCACGATTTCCGAATAGGTACATACCAGTATAATCGATCCGAACACGGAATACAACAGCGATTCGCTGTAGTGGAGGAAGATCAGGTAAAAAGCCCAGCACAGCCCGCCGCCCAGGGCCAGGTATCCGAGTTTCCAGCCCTTGAGGTTGACGCGGACCGAAAAGCCCAGGATGGAGAGGGCTGCCCAGCAAAACTGCAGCAGGGTGGCGGTATCGAACGGCTTCATCTCAAAACCCCCAGAGCGACCACAGTTTGAGCATCACGCCGCTGCCGGTGGCGATGGCGACGGCGATGAAGATGGCCTCCACGCCGCGAGCGGTGCCGGATACGAGGTCTCCGCTCATGGTGTCGCGGATGGCGTTTACAAAGGAGAGGCCGGGCACCAGCAGCATGATCCCGCCGATGATGATGTTGTCCAGCTTGATGTAGGGCACCCAGATGTCCAGGGTTTTGGCAAACAGGACCACCGCGCCGGCGCCGATCAAATGCAGCAGGAAGTTGTTGATGTTGATCAGGCCAAGCAGTTTCAATGTGAGGCTGACCAGGATGCCGACGGCGTAGGCTACAGCGAATTCCAGCCAGCTGCCGCCGAACAGGAGGCAAAAACAGCCGCTGGTGATCCCGCCGCAAAAGACCGACAGCCAGGCTGGATACGTCTTTTCGTTGTCGATAAGAAAGAGTTCCTTGCGCAAGTCGACCAGATTCAGGTCGCAGACCCCGTTTTTACAGTGGCTGGCCTCCAGGTCTTGCACAAAATGGCTGATCCGGGTGATCTTGCCCAGGTCGATGCGACGGTTGTCGATCCGCATGATGCTGGTGGTCAGCTGTTCGCCCTTGTCCGAAACGGAGAGGAAGAGGCCGGTCGGGGTCACGTAGGATTGCGTGTTGGGAAAGCCCAGGACCACGCAGACCTTGTGCATCATCAGCTCGACGCGGTTGGCGGTGGCGCCGCTTTGGAGCAGGATGCGCCCGATCTGCAGGGCGATCTCGGTGGTTTCTTTGACTGTTAAAGCGGTCATTTTTCCTCTGGGCGGGTGTAGTTCAAGATTTGTTCCGGCAGGCCCAACAGCCTTGCGACGCTGATCGCGCTGAGGGGCGGGGCCTGGTGTTTCTTCAGGCGGCGGAGGCTGTAGTCCATCGCTTCGCTGAGGGCTTTGAGCCGCTGCGAAGGGCTGGCCAGGCGGGCGGCGGCGAATTGGCCGGAATCCGGGTCCAGACCAGCGACGCTATACTGCGCCAGGCTTTCCAGCATCGCCGGAGCTGTAAAGTGGGTAGCCGCGACGCACATGTCCGGCGTCGTGGCCAGATAGCGCAAGACCGCGGAAGCCAGCAGTTCGCCCTCGGCGGGATTGGTGCCCTTGGCGAATTCATCCAGCAGGAATAGCCGGAAACCGCCTTCCTCCAAGGCGCCCACGAAAGACACCACCTCGCGGCCGAAGCTGCTGAGGTCGGCGCTGCCGCCGGCGTCGTCCTGATTGTACCAGATAAAGTCAAACAGCGGCAGTTCCGCTTTGGCGCAGGGGATGGGGATCCCCAGCCGCGCCAGCCAGCAGGCCTGGCCGATGGTCTTCAACACGGAGGTCTTGCCGCCCATGTTGGGTCCGGTGAGCAGCGAGATGGGGCTGTCAAAATCGTAGTCCAGCGCCTGATAACGGCGTCCGGAGGCCTCCAGATGCAGCTTCAGGGGTAGGTTCACGGCTTTGGCGATCCGGATCTGCCGTTTACGGTGAAGCGTGGGCACGCAGCAGCCATGGTTCAGCCCGAAATCCGCGAGGATAAAGCGCCAGCCGCAGCGTGAGGCCAGCTCCAGGGCGTTGCGCAAGAGGGGGATTTTCTGCCAGACCTGGCGGGACAGATCTTTTTGGACCCGGTCCTCCTCCTTCTCCTGCTTCGCGGCAAGCAGGCCGAGCTGCTTTTTCAGGTCCAGGCAGAGCTCGTCGTCCGCCAGCAGAAAGGTGTAATTGGAAACGCTTTCCGCGCTGAGCACGAACAGGGAAGAGCGCAGCAGTTGCTCCGCCAGGGCGGTGTCGGAGCGGGAAAGCACAAACTCTTCTTTCATCAGGGGCAGTCGCAATTCGCTTTGAGCGTCCTGCAGCAGTTGGGCGCGGGCATGTTTGAGCCGGTTCAGCAGTTGCAGCTTCTCCGCCTCGATCTCGCCCAGTCTGGCGGAAAAGGCGGCGGAAATCCGAAACGACGGGAGGCCGCTGCGCTCGGGATCCAACAATTCAAAGATCTCCAGGGTATCCGGCAGGATCAACAAATCCAGCCAGCCCAGTTTGCGCACGTAATCGCGCAGGTTGCCAAAGTGATAGAGGAATTCCTTGATCAGAAAGAGTTCGTGCGGCGCGAAAGGCTGGCCGGTCTGGCGGCTGGGCAGGACAAGTTTGGGCAGGTGGGCAAAGAGGTCCCGCAGGCTGCGCCGCTGAGGCTCCGCCCCGCGAAGGCGCTGCATCAGCCGGTCCAACTGGGCATAGCTTTCCTTCAGTTCCGCCAGTTTGTGCCCGGAGCGTTTCAGCTCGCGGCTTTTCACTTCTTCCAAAAACTCGCCCGGAGCCTCGATCAACGCGAAGATGCTCTTTAGATCGAGGGCCGCGGCTATCTGCTGCGACATCGCCGTTCCTTCCTTTGATCTTTTATGGCCATAAGCGCCGGATGCGCCCCTGCTTGTCAATCTTTTTGTGAAAAAGAGTGTTGGATCGTGCCCCGCGAGGTGCTGCGAACGCTGCTGGCCTGGCGTTGGAAATTGCTCAGCGCTTCAGGGTGGGGAAAGCCCCAGTGGTTGCCTTCGGAGACCGTGATCCAGACTTCGCGGGGCGCGACGGCGCGCAGGAATTCCGCGCTGCTGGAGCTGTTGCTGCCATGGTGGCCGGCTTTCAGGTAATCCGCCTTCAACTCGGCGGGGTAATGCAAAATCAGGTGCTCCTCCCCCGCGGTCTCGACATCCCCCGCGAAGAGGTAACGCAAGCCCTGGTAATCCAGCCGGAACAGCAGGGACAGATCATTTTTGCCCTCGGCAAAGAAATCCCGGTCCGGGTGCAGAAACTTGAGCCTTGCCCCGCCGATCTGGAAACTGACCGTGTCGGTGACGCAGTGGACCCGGGACGTGGCCAGCAAACCCTCATCCATCCAGCTTTCCCAGAGGGGAGCGGCGGTGGTTTCGTCCGAAACGATGATGTTGTTCACCTTCACTGCCCTGGCCAGGTCGGCGAATCCGCCGGAATGGTCGGAATCCAGATGGGTCAGCACCAGCCAGTCGATCTCCCCCATTCCCCTGCGTTTCAGCCAGGGCAGCAGCTTACCCGCGCTCCAGCTTTTGTCAGTTTCCCGGTAATGGGGGCCGGTGTCCACCATCAGGCTGCTGCCGTCGTTCAATCGGATCAGGATGCAATCCGCGGTGCCCGCCGAAAACAGATAGATCCCGCCGGGAACGCGGTTCAAGCCGGGCAGCAGGATCAGCAGCAAACCCAATAGAGCGGGCGGCAAAACCCATATCTGGAATTTCCAGCGGCGCAAAAGATAGAACAGGCACAGCCCCAGCAACACGCAGCCCAGCAGCTGCCAGAGCCCGATCCAACTGCTTTCCAGATAAAAGGGAAGCCCAGCCACCAGATCGGTCCAGGCCTCAAAGACCCTTAAGGCCAGGCGGTAGGAATTCACGAAGGCCGCGCCGAAGAAGTTTCCCCCGGGAACGGCCAGCACCAGGAAGCCGAGGCCCAGCAGCACTCCGGACAGCGGTATGCCGATCAGATTGCCGAAGACGCTGTTCAGCGAACCCGTCCCAAAGTAGTACAGGGTTAGCGGGATCACGGCCAGGCTGACGGCCACATTCTGGATCAGATAGTCCCGGCCCTGCCGCAACAGGCGTTTCGGCTCCGTGGCAGGGCTGTCTGCGTCCCTGAAGCCGATAAACCAAGGCAAACCCAGCATCAGCACCGCGACGCAGATATAGGACAGCTGCAGCCCGATGTTGAACAATTGAGCCGGCGCGATGGCGGTGATGACCAGCAAACTAAAGGCCAGAAGCTGTTCCGGGGCCAGCGGAATGCTGCGCCAGCGGGCCAGGGTGAAGATCCCGATCATCAAAACCGCGCGCATCACAGAGGGAGACCAGTGGTTGAGAGCGGCATAACACAGGATCAGGACCAGAAAGCAAGCCTCCGCCAGCCGCCGGGGCAGCAGCAGGCCCAGCAAAACCAGGCTGACCGCGTAGATGAACCAGATGTGCAGGCCGCTGACCACGATCAGGTGGATCATCCCGCTGCGGGTGAGTTGGTCGCGGTAGACACCTTTGGCGGAGGTGTCCGAAAACAGCAAAGCCTTGGCGAACTCCGCGTCCGGTCCCAGTTTGGCGTCCAGATCCGCCAGCAGCTTCATCCGCCAGAGGGCGACGGGCAGCCAGCGCCGGCCGGTTTCCAGTTCGCGCAGATTCTGGCGGATGTAGGCCCGATGCAGAGGCTCAAAGGTGTCCAGCACCGGATCCCGCTTGCCCTGGCAAATCTCCAGCAAGGCGGAATAGCCCTGGCCAGGCGTGAGTTCCGCTTCGCTGAACAGCAAAACCGGTTCTTTGACCCGCAGCCCGGCGATCTTTTGGATCTTGATCCGGTAGCTGCCGCTCTCCCGGGACATCAATTGTGTTACCATAAACTCGGTGTTTTGGCGGATGGTATTTTGAGTCTGGAGCACAGTGTCCAGTTCGGATGGGCGCGCGGAAGCCTGATAGCGCCAGGCGCCCAGAGCCAGACAGAGCAGCAACGCCAGCCAGGGCCGCAAGCGGGAGGATGCGGCGGCCAGCAGCAGCAAAAGCAGTCCCAACGCGGGCAACAGCCAGGCCGGAAACTCCGCCAGCTTCGCCAGCCCGATCCCCAGGCACCAAAACAGGACCGGATACAACAGCGGGGCCGGCAGTTTCTGCGGCTGCGTGGGCATGGATCCGCGGAGGGTCAGCGCCGGTTGAAAAATCCCAAAATCAGACCCAGCATCACCGACCACAGCGCGGCTAGGCCGATGCGCAGATCGTCTGGCAGCATGAAGGTGAAGGTGTGGGCGGGGATCCAAAACCAGAGCAGCGAATAGAAGCTCTTGGCCAGGCCATTCCAGTTGGTTTTGCCCTCGCCCAGGCCGTCCAGCAGACGATGGACCAGGACCAGCAACAGGCCAAACTGCAGGTTCATGAAGGCGGAGATGGCGAAAGCGCGGCCGAAACTGCCCAGCCGGGGCAGCATCTGATGCGCCTCCAGGTACTCCACATAGCCGGTGAAACCCTTGAAGGCGTACTTGATCGCCACGCCCAGCGCCGCCCAGACCAGCATCTTCCAGAGCGTCAGTTTCAGGCTGAAGGGATAGCGCAGGCTCTTGCGGACAATCCACTGGGAGACGATCTCGCCGAGGGTGCCCAACAGGGCGAACTGGATCATCGCCGAGAGGAAGGGATAGCCCTTGACCCAGGCCAGATAGGTGGCTAATAGCTGCTCAAAAAACATCGGTGGGGATACTCCTTGTTTGGAACTCTTGCGCGGTAGTTTCCGCGTTCGGGGGATGGGAGAATTAAGTTCTGGGCCAAAGCTTCCTGTCAATGTTTTTGTGAATGAAGTTTGCCCTGTTGGCGGCGTAGCGCCGGAAATTCAGCCGTCTGGGTTGGGGCGGAGGGATTGCCCCATAAGGATTCTGATGTGGCGCATTCCCTGCCGCCGAGCTCACAATCCGCCCTCACTGCCAGTCCCCGCGCCGAGGGATCACAGACCCTGGACAGGCCAAACTCTATTGGGAATGTATTGGGCGAGCAGGGCCACGGCAAACGGTGCGGCGACAAGGGTAATGACAGGATCAGGGAGTGGATTGGCAGGGGGATGGAGAGGAATCTGGCAGGGAAAAGGGGCAAATTTGCAGGACAAAAAAAATGGCTCCGGAAGAGGGATTCGAACCCCCGACCTAGTGGTTAACAGCCACCCGCTCTACCGCTGAGCTATTCCGGAACTCATTGTAAGGGGCAAATTCCGTGAGGGCGGAATTCTGTCAATGAAAAATTGCGCATCGCGAGGGTGGAAATCCGGAGAGGGCTGGCCAGGCAGGGAAAAGGCAACGAACGCAGGAGCGGCGTGAGGTCAGAAATCCTGCAGGTCAGGCTCCGGTCATGTTTTGTGCCGAGAGCGGTGGAAGGTGGATCCCGTATTGCGAGGACAGCCATGCTCTCACCTGGCAGAAAAACAGGCGTTTGAGTTCAGCCCAGGCAAGCCTGTCCAGTTCTCCGCTCCATTCATCCATGAAGGTCTTTTTGAATTCGATGGCCAGGCAGATAAGCCGGTCAGGATAGGTTGAGTTCAGCCAGCGGGACATGTGTCCGCCGGTGAATTTGACGTCTTGCCTGCAATCCAGCGGGTTGCCTCGGTGGATCTGACCATCCAGAAGCCGGCACAGTGCCTCTGTTTCTTGATAACGCGCGTGTCCGAGGGTGCTTCTGCCGATGATGATGTCCGGATTGGAGATTTGGGGATCGGGTTCCGCGTTGGGCCCGCCGCGGCGGTGATTGTAGCTGTGCAGATCCAGAACCACCAGCCGGGGATGCAGCTGGAGCAGGCAATCGATCTGATATCGGAGCAGACGGTACCAGGAGGCGTGATCCTCGCGCAGCCTGTCCAGAAGCGGCTGCGGAACCGTTTCCGTTCTAACCGGCAGGCCCCAGCAATCCTCCGGCTTCAGATAGACCGCCTTTTCCGGGGCGCGGTTCAAATCGACAAGGAACCGGGAACTTTCCACAACCATGTGATTGGGAAAAAGCGCGGCCATTTCTCCCGTGAATGGATCTTCCTCGCGCAGGCGGCCGGAAGCGTCAATCCCGCAGATCTCCAGCATTTCCGGCGGCATCTGATGCCCGTTGTGGATCGCCGTGGCCAGCAGGGGCAGGCTTTCATCCCCGATGTTCACCGAGGATGTCAGCATCGGCCAAAACTCAATTTGGGTTTCAGAAGCCGCTCCGCGGCACTCCCGCATCCAGGCTGAAAGGCTCGTCTGAACGGTGATCCACCAGGTTGGATTCCACCGTGGCCCCCAGTTCTGACCCCCCGCCTTTTTTGAAGGTGTTCAGCAGCGTGACCGACTGGTTTTCCAGCCAGGGGAAATGAAAATGGTCGCCCTGTTCCCAATAGGTGTAGTCTGTGGGCATGTCCAGCCAGTAAGCGCGGACCTCAGTGTTGGTGAAAGCCCTGTAGTAACCGGTGTTGTAGAGCACTCCATTGCCGGGAATGGTGATCTCGTCAGTGGTCTGGGAACTCAGCCCGTGATTCACATACAGGGGCCGCAGGTCGTGCTGCCCGGTATTGCGCATCTTGAGGAAGAAAAGGTCTGCCGCGGTGATCAAATAGGTGGTGTAGGATTCGCCGCTGATGTCTCTCGTCCGCTCCCATTCCACCGTCAGGCCGATCGGGGCGCCGGAGTTGCTCGAGCCGGTGGTTTCGGCTTCGTATCTGTATGTCTGGTCGTCTCTTTCGATGCTGAAAGTGACTGTTTCCCCAGGAGCGATGACCTTGGTGCCGTAGCCATCGACGGAGATGTTAATATCGGTGTAAAGCATATTCTTGAATTTCGCCAGAAACGGCGGCCGGACCGGATGCATGTGGCATGAGGCCAGTAATATGAGTGCCGGCAGGCACAGCAGCATGATCTTGCGCATTTTGAACTCCTTGGCAACCGGGTATTCAAGCCGGCCCTATAATCAGGGCTGCGGCTCCAGCTTCCACACTATTATACCTCCCGCCAGGGAAAATCCTGTAACGATTTTCAGCCGGCCTGAGAATTGTATTTGGCCAGATAGGCGGAGGCGGTTTCTTTGGCCAAATTCCTGATCCTGCCTATGTAGGCGGCCCTTTCGGTGACGCTGATAACCCCGCGGGCGTCCAGCAGGTTGAAGGTGTGGGAACAGCGGAGAAGATTGTCGTAGGCAGGGAAAACCAGCTTTTTTTCCAGCAGTTCCAGGCATTCTTTTTCGTAAGCTTGGAAAAGGTCAAACAGCAGGGCGGTGTCGGCCGAGTTGAAGTTATAATCTGAGTATTCCTGCTCGCGGGGGAAATAGTGGTCTCCGTAGAGCATGGTATCATTCCAGCGTAAGTGGCGATAGTCGTCCACGTCCTGGATGTACATGGCGAGTCGCTCCAGACCGTAGGTGAGTTCCACGCTCACGGGAAAGCAGTCGATGCCCGCAACCTGTTGGAAATAGGTGAACTGGCTGATCTCCATGCCGTCCAGCCAGACCTCCCAGCCCAGGCCCCAGGCGCCGAGTGTG
>CAZOVZ010000036.1:0-28268 GCA_964583755.1 uncultured Candidatus Cloacimonadota bacterium | reverse complement strand
CCTACCTAAAAATTCCACTACTCTGTCAGTCGAGACGTTATTCAACGGTCTTTAGAGGCACGGATGCAAGTCTTTGTACGGTTGGCAGATTCCCTGGAAATGCTGTGCACACACAAATTGCGCTCTTATTTCACGGCCGGGGGCCGGGGTATTACTCGCCGTTGACATCCCTAACTTTATTGGGGATGTATTGGGCGAGTATAGCCACAGTGGAGGAACCAGAAATAAGGGATCACATTGTCTGTCAATGTATTGCCTCCAATCAGCCCTACCGCCCTTCCACGTGTTTCACCCTTCCACCTTTTTACCTTTACACGTTTTCCCATTTCACGCTTCCCCCTTCCACCCTTTCACGATTATCTTGGCCAGTACCACCTCCAGATCCGCGTTCTTCAGGTTTTTCTTCCAGTGCGCCCGCAGCCTCAGTTCCGGCACCAGGGTCTTGTTGCCGCAGAGGATGTAGGCCTCGCTGTCCGGGCATTTGCGTTTCAGGAAGTCGCCGAGGTCGTGGTAGAGCTGGGGGGTGGAGTCGTCGTCGCCGAGGCGGACCCCGTAGGGCGGATTGGTGATCAGGCAGAGGCCGGCGGCGCGGTCGAGGTCCTGAAAGCGGGAGACGCCCAGTTCCACGTTTTCCCCGTAGGGAAGCTGGGCCAGGTTTTCCCTGGCGATCATCACGTTTTTGGCGCTGATGTCGGAGCCGCGGATCAGGCCCCGGGGCAGAGGGATGAGGTGGGCGTCGGCGGTGGTTTTCATTTGCCGGTAGAGGCGGGAATCGAAATCCGGAAGGAAGCGCAGTCCGCCTTCGTCGCGCAGAAATCCCGCCGGGATCCGGCAGTGGCGCATCAATGCCTCGGCCAGGATGGTGCCGGAACCGCACATCGGATCGAGCAGGGGGCGGTCGCCGGCCCAGCCGGAGAGCTCGACCAGGGCGGCGGCGAGGGTTTCCTGCAAGGGGGCGGAACTGGCGACCTTGCGATAGCCCCGCTTATGCAGGCTTTCCCCGCTCAGGTCGAGGGCGAGGGTGGCCTTGTTTTCGCGGATGTGGAGGTTGAAGCCGATGTCCGCGCCGCGGGTGAGGAAATCCGGACGGCGGCCGTGTTTGGCCCGGAATTGGTCGCAGATGGCGTCTTTGAGCACCTGTCCGGCGTAGAGTGAATGGCTGATCTTGCTGGCGCTGACGTTGGCCTGGATGCCAAAAGTCTGGTCCGGGGAAAACAGCGCGGTCCAATCGACGGCCTCGCCGGCGGTGCGGTAGAGGTACTTTTCGCTGTGGCAGTCGAAACTGACCAGGGGCGCGAGCACCCGCTGCAACAGCCTGGAGGCATAGAGTATCCGGTAGAGCGTTTCGCTGTCGGCGCCAAACCAAAAACCCCGGGGAACCTCCTGCAGCACTTTGGCGCCCAGACGCTCCAGTTCGGCCGCCGCGTGGCGTTCCAGGCTGCCCGCCGCGATGGCGAAATACCTGCCGGTCCGTTGGTATTCAAGTTTATCCATATCGTCAGTTTGAGGCGGGGCGGCGGTTCTGTCAAATGAAAAAGTCGCGATGGCGGCCGGGCGCCCTGGCAAAGGGTGCGCCGGGGCGGGCAAGTTGCCCTTTTTGCTTGACTTAAACCCTGCTCCCAAAAAACGTGCGGGCAGAATAAGATCATAAAGGAGAGGCTTGATGCTGAAGCTGAGCCTTGACCAACAACTGGTGGAACGCGCGCGCAATGCCGCCGCGGAGATCGCCGGTTCCTTTCGCTGGCTGTTTGAGGAATATTCCTCGCTGGCGATCGAACGGACCGTTTTGCGCCTGATGGGCGTCGACGGCGCTTTGAAGGACGGGAAACCCCTGCCCAACGTGGTCGTGGACCATCTGCAGGCGGCGCAGGCGCTGTCCCAGGGCGCGGCGATCCCGGTCGCCAACGCCATCGCGCTGAAAGGATTGACGGCGCAGGAAGTAGCCGAAGCTGTGGGCAGCGGGGAACTCGACCTCGCCGGCCTGCCTTCCGCCCCGCCGGAGCAGGTTTTCCAGATTTTGAAAGACCTTACGGACGTGATGCTGGGGCATATCCGCCGTCAGCGCCAGGCCCGGGACGACAGGTTTGCCAAATACGGACCCCGCCGCCAGCCCGCGATCTATGTGATCGTGGCGACCGGCAACATCCACGAGGACGTGGTGCAGGCCAAAGCCGCAGCCGCCGAGGGCGCGGACATCATCGCCGTGATCCGCTCCACTGCGCAGTCGTTGCTGGATTACGTTCCCTACGGAGCCACCACCGTGGGTTTTGGCGGCACCTACGCCACCCAGGAAAATTTCCGCATCATGCGGGCCGCCTTGGATGAAGTTTCGGAGCAGCAGCAGCGCTATATCAGCCTCACCAACTACGCTTCCGGGCTTTGCATGCCGGAGATCGCCGCCATGGGCGCCATCGAGCGCCTGGACCTGATGCTCAACGACGCGATGTATGGCATCCTCTTCCGCGACATAAATCCCAAACGGACCTTGCTAGACCAGTATTTCAGCCGCATGATCAACGCCTACGCCGGGATCGAGATCCAGACCGGGGAAGACAACTACCTCACCACCTCCGACGCCGTGGAGAAGGCCTATACGGTGACCGCGTCGCAGCTTTTGAACGAGCAGTTTGCCCTGCTCAGCGGCATGCGCCCGGAAAAGATGGGGCTGGGCCACGCCTACGAGATCGATCCGGAATTGGAAAACAGCTTTGTCTACGAGCTGGCGCACGCGCTGCTGACCAAGGAACTGTTTCCCCTGGCGCCGGTGAAATACATGCCGCCTACCAAGTTTGCCAGCGGCAACATCTTCAAGACCCATCTGATGGACGCGATGTTCAACTTCGCCGGCCAACTCACCGGCCAGGGCGTGCAATTGCTGGGCATGATGACTGAAGCGATCCACACGCCGCATCTGGTGGACCGCTCTTTGGCGATTGAAAACGCCCAGTACGTGTTCAAGGCGGTCAAGGACCTCAGCGCCAGCCTCTGCCTGGAGCCGGGCAGCTTTGTGGACCAGCGCGCCAACGCCGTGCTCGGTGAAGCCACCCTGTTTCTGGAACGCGTGGCCACGGAAGGCCTGTTCAAGGCCATGGCGCGGGGCGAATTTGCCGACATCAAGCGTCCGGAAGAAGGCGGCAAAGGCCTGCAGGGCGTGTTCCGCAAGGACGCGCAGTATTTCAATCCCTTCCTGGACACGATGAAACGGGAGCTGAACTTATGACTAAAAAGACGCTGATCCGCCCCTACGGCGACACTTCCGGCGACGGCAAGATGCAGCTTTCCTTCAGCCTGCCGGTCAGCCCCGACGCCCGGGGCAAGGAAGCCGCCCGGCTGCTGCTGAAACAGATCGGTTTCGACGAGATCGAGATCTGCGGCCTGCGCGACCTGCGCGAGGGCTATACCCACTTCATCGCCTACGCGGTCACCACCGCCGCAGTCGACCCCGCCACGATCAAGGTCAAAGTGGTGGAGACCCCGGTGATGGACATGGACGCCACCGATGCCTACATCAAAGAACACCTGGGCCGCGAGATCACCGTGGTCGGCGCCTGCATCGAAAGCGACGCCCACACCGTGGGGATCGACGCGATCATGAACATGAAAGGCTACAACCACCGCTACGGGCTGGAACGGTATCAGGGTTTCAACGCCATCAACCTGGGGGCGCAGGTCCCCTCGGAAGAGCTGCTAAGCCGTGCCCGCCGGGAAAACGCCGACGTGATCCTGGTTTCTCAGGTGGTCACCCAAAAGAACATCCACATCAAAAACCTGACCCGGCTGATCGAACTAGCCGAGGCGGAAAACCTGCGCGACAAGATGCTCTTCATCTGCGGCGGACCGAGGATCTCGCACGAACTGGCGATCGAGCTGGGCTATGACGCGGGCTTCGGAACGGGGACTTATTCGACCGATGTGGCGTCGTATATAGCGATTACGATGGCTAATAAGTTGAAAAAGAGTAAAGGATTAACGGATTAACGGAGGTCAGACCGGCCCGCACTATGGCCCCGGGGAGCTAAAAATGGGATCATATCGAGATCTTGAACTGTACAAGACCAGCCTGGATTTGGTGGAAAGAATTTACAAGGACACAAGTTCCTTTCCCAAGCATGAGCTGTTTGGCTTGAGCTCACAGCTCCGAAGGGCTGCCGTGTCCATACCTTCCAATGTCGCGGAGGGCTCCGGCAGGAACAACCGCAAGGAATTCATCCAGTTTCTCTACATTGCCAATGGATCGCTGTCCGAACTGGAAACTCAATTGGACATCGCTTTGAGACTGGGTTATTTGAGTGACATCAGTGCTCACATAGAAAACATCAAGTACATCAGAAAGCTGCTTCTGGGCCTGGTTAAATATCTGCAAGCCAAGGATCCCAAAGCCATTAGGGACGCCAATAATCATGATTAATCCAGCGAAATCACGCGCGGTAGAGAGCCGCGGGTCTCTGTTCATCCGTTCATCTGTTCATCATTTCAACCTCTTTCTCTATACTTTATGACACTTCTCCTCACCCTCCTCGCCTTCGGCCTGATGATCTTCATCCACGAGCTGGGCCACTTTCTGGTGGCGCGGGCTTTTGGCGTGGGGATCGACAAGTTTTCCATCGGGTTTGGCAAGCCCATCGTCCAGTGGTCGCACCAGGGCGTGCAGTGGCGGATCGGTTGGATCCCGTTGGGCGGCTACGTCAAGATGCAGGGCGAAAACCCCGATGGCAAAGCGGTCGACGAACGTCTCTCCTTCCAGAAAAAAGCCTGGTGGAAACGAGCTTTGATCGCCTTCAGCGGACCCTTTGCCAATCTGCTCTTCGGCCTGTTGCTGTTCGTGGTTTCGTTTCTGTTGCCCCTGCACATGGAGGACCAGCTCCCCGTGATCGCCAGGGCTGAGGGCGCCTGGAGCGGCGTGTTCGCCCCCGGAGACAGCCTGCAGAGCGTGAACGGAGTCCAAATCAGAGGTTTTTCGGAGTATCTGGAGCAGCTTTTCACCGGCGGGGACAAGACCATCGGGTTCAGCCGGGCGGGCGAGGCCAGGAACGTCAAAGTATCCGCCTCCGACCTGGATTCGCTGATGCAGAGCCTGTATCCGCGGGTCGACGCGTCCGTGGGCGAAGTGATCCACAAGACCCCGGCCTATCACGCCAAACTGCAGCCGGGCGACCTGATCACCGCCGTGGATTCCGTCCCGGTGGGCGATTGGTATGCCATGCGCGAACTGATCACAGGTTCGGAGAATGACAGCGTGAGGCTGGACCTCAGGCGCGGCGGGGCGTCGCTCAGCAAAACCCTCCGCCTGGAATCCAGCGTTGCCACCGGCGCAGCCAAGACGATCGGGATCATGCAGTCGCAGCCGGTCAGATACACCCGCCATTTCAAGCCGGGCGAGGCGCTCAGGCTGGGAGCCTACAACTGCGTGAACTTTGTGGTGATGAACTACCGGATGCTCTGGCAACTGGTGCAAAAGCCGGCCGACCTGCAAAAAAGCGTGGGCGGGCCGGTGATGATCGTCTCGATGAGCCAGCAGATGGGGCAAAAGGGCTTCAGCTACCTGCTGCTGTTCTTTGCCGGGATCAGCCTGATGCTGATGATCATGAACCTGCTGCCCATTCCCATCCTGGACGGCGGGGTGATCCTCTTTTCCGTCATCGAAGGCCTCATACGCCGGCCGGTGCCGCAAAGGGTGCAATCCTTCCTGCAGATGATCGGTTTCTTCATCCTGGTAACCCTGATGGTTTTCGCTTTCTACTCCGACATTTCCAGTGAAATTCTCCGTTACTTGAGTAGATGAGAGATAACGAGATAAAGAGAAAAGGGGAAAAAGAAAGGCCCCGGGCCACGGCCAGATCAAGGAGTTGATATGGGATCATACAGGAATTTGGAAGTTTACGCCAAGAGCATGGACCTCGCCCTCGCAGTCTACAAACTCACGGACGGGTTCCCCAGCCGCGAGCAGTATGGACTGACCGCTCAAATGCGGCGTTGCGCGGTATCCATCCCCTCCAACCTCGCGGAAGGCCACAGCCGCAACAGCACCCAGGAATTCATCCGCTTTCTGAACATCGCCAACGGCTCGCTGTCTGAGCTTGAAACCCAGCTGGAAATAGCCCACCGGCTTGGTTACTACGAAAATTTCTCCACCTATACGGATCAGATCAGGCATGTCCGGTCGATGCTGATCAACCTGATCAAAGCGCTAAAGGCCAAAAATGAAGCCAACTGATGTAAACTCTTGCGCTGGGGAAAACCAGCCACAGCCCCGGCGCAGCCTCCTTTTCTCTTTTTCTCTTTTTCTCGTCTCCGGCTGATGTTTAGCTTCAAACTCGAAAAAACCAGCGGCTCCGCCCGCGCCGCCACGATCAGCACGCCCCACGGCAGGATCAAGACCCCGGTGTTCATGCCGGTCGGAACCTTGGGCACGGTGAAGGCGATGAGCCCCCACGAGCTGGAGGAGAGCCACGCGCAGATCATCCTCGGCAACACCTACCATCTCTATCTGAGGCCGGGACACGAGCTGATCCGCTCCGCCGGCGGACTGCACAAATTCATCTCCTGGGAGCATCCGATGCTCACGGATAGCGGCGGATTCCAGGTGATGAGCCTGGCCGCCCTGCGCAAGATCACCCCCGAAGGCGTGAAATTCCAGTCCCACATCGACGGCAGCCGCCATTTCTTCACCCCGGAAAGCGTGATCGGGATCCAGGAAGCCCTGGGCGCGGACATCATCATGAGTTTCGACGAATGCCCGCCCTACCCGGCCACCCGCAAGTATGTGGAAAAGTCGCTCAAAACCACGCTGCAATGGGCGGAGCGGGGCAAGGCGGCCTTTACCAACGCCAAACGCCAGGCGCTGTTTGGCATCGTCCAGGGCGGCATCTATGAGGACCTGCGCCAGGAGTCCGCGCTGGCCCTGATGGACATGGATTTTCAGGGCTATTCGATCGGCGGGCTGGCCGTGGGCGAGGAAAAGGCGGACATGTTCCGCGTGACGGCCTTTCTCAACGACATCCTGCCCAAGGACAAACCCCGCTACCTGATGGGTGTCGGCACCCCGACCGACCTGCTGAACAACATCGCCAACGGGGTCGACATGTTCGACTGCGTGATGCCCACCCGAAACGCGCGCAAGGGCAGCATCTTCACCCGCAACGGCAAGATGATCATCAAAGCCGCCCGCTACAAGGACGATTTTGGCCCCATCGACCCGCAGTGCGGCTGCTACACCTGCCGCCACTTTTCCCGCGCCTACATCCGCCACCTGATCACCATGAACGAGATTTTGGGCATGCGCCTGGCCACCATCCACAGCCTCTATTTTTACCAGGAACTGATGCAGATGGCGCGCAAAGCCATTCTGGCCGACCGCTTTGGGGATTTCCGGGCGGAACAGCTCGAGGTCCTGGACCGGCTAATCTGATGGATTACCAGCCAAACTCCCGGTGGGCGATCACTTGGAAAAACCGCCGCGCCTGGCTCTGGATCACCGCTTCCTTGTTGGTAGCCTGCAATCCTTCCCAAATCAGGTTTTCGGGGCTGTCGCCAGACAGGATTTTGAAGTAGTCCACCCCAAAGGGAAACTCCCAACTCAGCCGCACCGAGTCTGCCCCAGCCTGTGTTATGGCCAGGCCGGTGACATCCGGAAGCTGCAGTTCTGGGTCGAAGAAGAAATCCAGGATCCGGTTCACAAGCTCGCCGCGGGTGTTGGGAAACCCTGAATCCGTCAGGCATTTGAGGGTGTAGGACATCAGGAACGCCCGCTGTCCGTGGCTGCCCAGGCTCTGCACGGCGACTGTTCCGTAGCCGTCTTCAGTAAAGGCATCCAGGCCATTGGCGCCGGGTACGTAGCGATCCTGGCTCAGGCAATAGTTGGCGCCCTGCGTGGACGCGGTAAACTCGATTCCCTGTGTGTGCCAGCCGTTGGCGCCGCTCAACAGGGAGATCGTGTTGGCGCCGCCGTCATCGGCGGAGGCCAGGCCCAGCAAGGGATACATGATGTCGTCGCCGTCCAGTCCGGGCTCATGTTCCGGAAAATAGTTGGCGATGTCGTAGCCGATGGCGTCGCTGCCTTCGATGTAGAGCCTGCCGCCGCCTTCCAGGTAGTCGCGGACGGCATCGAACATGCCGGGGTCCACAAAAGCGTAGACGTAGTAATAGCTGCCCACCGCCCCGTAGGAGAGGAACACGGCGTCGAAACCCTGCAGTGAGGCGGGAAAAGAGGTCCCGTTGACATTGTAGTTGTTGCCCAAAGTGCAGCGGTAGCCGGCGGCGGTCAGGGTGTCGCGGAGATAGGTCCCGCTCATGTAAGCGCCGTTCGGAAAGCCTTCCCAGATATAGATTCCGGGGCCGTTGACGAGCACGTCGCACCGCAACGAACTGCCGTTCAGCAAGGGCACTTCCGCGCTGCAACTGATGGTGAAAGTGAGGTATTTGGATTGCGTGGAGGGGGAAAGCTGCACCAGAAAGGCGTCGCTGACTTCCAATCCGGCGTCGGGTCCGATCGCGCAACTGTAAATACCGTCGAGGATGCTCACGTCCGGATCGCCGCAGCTCAGGCTCAGCGTGAGGTTGTCCGCTCCGCTGACCCAGGCGAAATTGCGCAGCCGGAAGTTGAGGGAAATCTGTTCACCCGCTTCCACTGCCAGGTCTCCGTCACTTTCGGTCGGAGTCCGGAATTCCTGGATCGCCAGCTTGAGTCCGGGCGTGGGTACGATCAGCGTGTCTCCCAAAGCCTGCAGCGCGTTTAGCCTGCCGTAGCCCAGCAGGTTTTGTTTGGCAGGGTTGTAGGGGTTGAGGTCGTCGCTGCTGGCCAGTAGCAGATTCACCACCTGCTGGTTGCTCCAGCTGGGATGAAAGGATTTGATCAAGGCGGCGGTTCCGCAGGCGATGGGCGAGGCGTAGGAAGTGGCGATCCCCACGTAGGCATAGGTGTTGGCGGCTGTGGCTGTATAGACGGAATCCATCGGCGCGCAGACGTCCAGGCAGGGGCCGTAGGTGCAGACGGTGTGGGCCCCGCTGTTGCGCACCGTGCCCACGGACACGATCTTTTCGTAGGCGGAGGGGTAGATGGGGATCAGGTTGTTGTAGTTGCCCGAAGCGGCGATGATCACGGAACCCAGCGACCAGGCGTAGTTCACCGCGTCCTGGTTGGCCAGGGATGGGTAGATCCCGCCCCAGGAGCAGTTGATCACGTCCGCTCCGTTTTCCGCGGCGTAGATGATGCCGTCGTAGCCCCGGTAGATGCTGCCGGAGCCAGGCGGCGTGCAGCGGATCGGCATGGTCTTCACGTTCCAGGGGAGGCTGCAGACCCCGATGCCGTTGTTGGTGCGGGCGTTGGCGATCCCGGAAACGTTGGTTCCGTGGCCGCTGCTCACCCAGGGGTCGTAATACTCGGTGCCGTTGATGTCGTACATCAGGTTCCAGCCGATCAGGTCGTCAATCTTGCCGTTGCCGTCGTCATCGCTGTTGTTCAGGTCCCCGTCGTCGTAAACCCAGGCGGAGCCGTTGTGGAATACCGTATAGCCGTTGGCGTTGGCGTCCTCGCCCAAGTTGTTCCAGATATTTTCCGCCAGATCGGGGTGTTTCCAGTTCACCCCGGTGTCCACGATGGCGATCACCACCTCCTGGCCGCCGTTTTCCCCCTTGTGGATGGCCCAGGCCTGTTCCGCGTAGAGGCTGTCCAGGTAGTTCATGTAGGGGAAAAAGTAATCGTTCGGCGCGTCAAATGGTTCGTCGATGTAGATGGGTTCGGCGTAGGCGACGCAGGTCAGGCGCGAAAAGGCGTTGCAGATCCCGATCGGTTCCTTGCCGCGGTCAAACTTCAGTTCCAGAATGGTGGAAAGGTCAACTTCGGACACCGCTTTGGGACTGGTTTGAAAACGGGGTTTGACGCTTTCGATCCCCAAGGCGGAGATCAACCTATCCACGTCTGGAATACCGGTGGATCTGGAACTCAGTTGCATTTGCGCCTTGCATTCCGGCTTCAGCTTGATCACGGCGCGTCCGGCTTCATAGGGCCAGTCACCGGTTTTGGCCAACGCCAGGGTCAGGCAGGCCAGAAACAAACAAATCAGAAATGTTTTCATGATTCCTCCCGGTCACAGGATTTCTTTTACAAACTCCCTCATTCCGAAACGCCGTCTCCTGTCGCCGCTGTAGCGGGGGATGACGTGCATGTGAAAGTGAAACACGCTCTGTCCCGCGGCGGCTCCACAGTTCACGCCCAGATTCACTCCGTCGGGTTGAAATTCTCTATCCAGCCAGGCTTTCAGGCTTTGGCTGATCTCCCTCAGGGCCAGCATCTCGCCCTCGCTGAGGGCAAACCAGTCCTGGCAGTGGCGCTTGGCCACGATCAGGCAGTGTCCCCGGCTGACGGGATGGATGTCCCTGATCGCGAAAAAGTTATCATTTTCCAGTAGTATCTGCTGGCCGGGAATCCGGCAAAACACGCAATCCATGTGTTGTTGAACCTCGCAAAAGAAAGAATGGCCGGCTGCTGTGGCCAATCGCAATATTATCCAAGGCAGAGAATGCTGTCAATTCAAATCCGTCGGATTGGCCCAGCTTCTGCTCGAAACGGCGGAAAAATCTGCTTGACAGCGGATGCCCTTCCAAAACCTTATCAGGAAAAGGGAGGTATACCGATGAACAACGAACAAATCAGATCCGAGGCCCGCCAACTGCTGACCGGAATGTGGTGGATGCTGGTTCCCATCTGGCTGATCATTTACCTGCTTTCATCCGTCGCCCCGGCGAACCTGATCATCATGGGCCCCCTCAGCCTGGGGATCGCCCAGATGTTTTTGAAGCTCCACCGCAAGGAAGACGTCCGCCTGGAAGAGGTCTTTGCCGGCTTCAACGATTTCGCCAGGTCGCTGACCGCCTATCTGCTGACCGCCCTCTACGTGTTTCTCTGGATGCTGCTGCTGATCGTGCCTGGGATCGTCGCCGCGATCGGCTATTCCATGACCTTTTTCATCCTGGCGGAAGATCCCAAAATCTCCGCCACCGACGCGATGCGCCAGAGCAAAGAGATGATGCAGGGCCACAAAAGCGAGTATTTCTGGCTGATGCTGTCGTTCTTTGGCTGGTTCATCGTCAGCTGCCTCACCTGGGGCCTGGGCTTTTTGCTCTTGCAGTCATACATGACGATGGCCTCCACGATCTTTTACAAACGCCTCAAGGGCGAAGGGACGGCCTCTGTCTGAACCGGTCATAGCCGGCTCGGCCACCGCCCCGCGGACCCTCTGCCCCGGTTTCACGCGCTTTCACAAAATGTAAACCTACAGGAGGATAGATGCACTATCTTGACCTCGCGATGAACGCGGCCCAAAGCCTCGGCGCCGAATACGCCGACATCCGCGTCCAAAAGACCACCGACCAGGTGATCTACCTGCAAAACCTCAGCCTCAAACACACGGACACCAGCGTGTTGCACGGCTACGGCATCCGGATCTTCAAAGACGGAGCCTGGGGTTTTGCCCATTCCAACGTGTTTTCCGATGACGCCGTGCTGGCGACCGTCAAGCGCGCCGCCGGGATCGCCGCCCTTTCCGCCACGGTGAACCGGGACCGCAAGCTCCGCCTCGCCCCGGAACGCAGCTACATCGCCAGCTACCGGACCCCCGTCCGCATCGATCCCTTCGAGCTTCCCCTCAAGGAAAAAGTGGAGCTGATGCTGGAGGTCAACCGCGTGATGCTGGCCTACGAAGGCATCCGCCGGGCTGTGTTTTATCTGGTGCTGCACAAGGATGAAAAGCTGTTTGGCTCCACCCTCGGCACCAGGCTGGACCTCACCACCCAGTGGATCGACTCCATGATCACCGCCACGGCCTTGCATGAAGGCGACAGCCAGAGCCGCACTTTCGACGAAGGCGGCCGCGCCGTCGGCTGGGAGTGGATGGAAAGCCTCGACCTCACCGAAAAGGCGAAGCAGATCGCCGAAGAGGCGCTGATCAAGGTCAAGGCCGAATCCCTCGGTCCGGAACAGCGCCGCACCCTGATCCTGGACCCCAACCATCTGGGCCTCACGATGCACGAAAGCGTCGGGCATCCCACCGAGCTGGACCGCGTCCTGGGCTGGGAAGCCGACTACGCCGGGATTTCCTTTGCCACCCCGGAAAAGCTGGGCAATTACCGCTATGGCTCCGAAATCGTCAACTTTGTGGGCGACAACACCCTCTGCGAAGGCCTCGCCACCCTCGGTTTCGACGACGACGGCGTTCCCGGCCAGAAATGGCATATCATCAAGGACGGCATCCTCGCCGAATACGGCTCCACCCGCGACACCGCGATGGAGATCGGCCTGAACTATTCCCGCGGCTGCAATCGCGCCACCTATTACTACGACCAGCCGATCAACCGCATTCCCAATCTCTATCTGCTTCCCGGCACCAAGGAACTCACCCCAGCGGAACTGATCGCGGACACCGAGGACGGCGTTTACATCCAGGGCCGCGGCAGTTTCTCGATCGACCAGCATCGCCTCAACTTCCAGTTCGGCGGCGATTTCTTTTGGGAGATCAAAAACGGCAAACTGGCCCGCCCCCTCAAAAAAGTCCTCTACAAATCCTGCAACCCGGAATTTTGGAACAGCTGCGACGCCATCTGCGACGAACGCTGGTGGCGGCCGTTCGGCGTAGTCAACTGCGGCAAGGGCCAGCCCAGCCAGTCCGCCCGCATGACCCATGGCTCCGCTCCGGCCAGATTTCGCAACATCCGCGTGGGAGGTTCACAATGAATCCGCTCTTCGAACAAGTCAGCCAATACATCAAACAGCATTGCTCCGCCGACGATTACAGCCTCAGGATCGGTTCCTCGGAAAACCACGAGACCCGCTTTGCCCAAAACCGCGTCACCCAACACATCGCCGGGCCCAGCCTGGAGATCAGCCTCGAGGTCGCTTTTGCAGATAAAACCGGCAGCTGCTCCGTCAACCAGAGCGATCCCGCCAGCCTGGATTATCTGATCAAGACCGCCGAAGACATGGCCCGCCTCAACCGCCCCGACCCGGAATTTCTGCCCACTGTCGGCGCGCAGCAGCTGCCCGAGGTGCAAAACGCGGATCCGGCCACCATCGAACTCGAGCCGGCCAAAATGGTGGAGATCGTCCAGGCCTCGATCGACAAAGCCAAAGCCTTTGGAGCCACGGTTTCCGGCATGACCGAAAAACACTATTGGGAATCCCTCCTGGCCACCGGAAACGGTTTTGTAGGCATGGATTCCGGCACCGAATTCGGCCACTCCATGACCCTCAAAAAGGACGCCGTGGAAACCAAGGTCTCCCATTCCGGCAAGGATTTCGCCAGCTTCGCCCTGGACCGCGAGTTCGCCCAACTCCAGTCCCAGGCCGAAAGCCTGAAGACGATGAAGGATTTCGACCCCTGCCAGATCGCCGTGATCCTGCGTCCCAGCGCGTTGGAAGAGCTGCTCTGGTTTATGGGCTGGATGATGAACCGCCGCCAGAGCGACGAAGGCTTCACCCCCTTCACCGGCCAGATCGGCCAGAAATTCTTTGGCGATCAGTTTTCCTGGTATTCCACCCTCCGGCGGCCGGAACTCAACGCCCGCGCCTTCGACCGGGAGGGCGTAGTCTCGCGGGAACGCGCCTGGGTCGAAAACGGCGTGCTGAAAAACATGCCCACCAACCGCCAGTGGGCGCGCGAGAAAAACCTGGAGCCGATGAGCGTCTTCAACGTCTACATCCCCGGCGCCGACGCCACCGAGGAGGAGATGATGAAGCTGGTGCCCAGCGGCCTGATCATCAATCGCTTTTGGTATATCCGCACCGTGGACGCCAAGGCGGGCGAACTGACCGGCATGACCCGCGACGGCGTGCTCTACTTTGAAGACGGCCAGGTCCGCCACGCGGTCAACAACCTCCGCTTCAACGAAATCCCCCATCTGGCCACCCGCCGCGTCCTGGCGATGGGCCCCTCCAAACGCTGTTCGCTGGCTTCCAGCCTGCCTCCGATGCTGATCGACGCCTTCAACTTTGTGGATAAGACCAGCTTCTAAAAATGGGTTGACAAATATCTGAGACCAAAAACACTGAACTTATAAAAGGGATCCCACATTCCATGAGCCTATTCCTCTGTTTTGGGAGAAGCCTCACGCCCGAATGTCCAATATCCCAAACACAAAGGAGATAAGCCATGCCGGACAAAACACTGGTTTGCAAAGACTGCTCGAAGGAATTTGTGTTCACCGAAGGCGAACAGGAATTCTACAAGGAAAAAGGTTTGTCAAACGAACCTCAACGCTGCCCCGACTGCCGCAAGGCCAAAAAGGCAGAATACAACCGCAACAGATTTCAACGCCGCTCCTACTAAACCGGTCGGCTGAACTGTCAATCGCGCCGCCATCCGCTTTGGGTGGCGGCGATTGTTTTGGCGGGGAAATCGGGGCCCAACACCGAACCAAGCCATTACTGCTTCCCACGGGTTTTCAGGTTAATGAGCTAATGGTTAGTGGTTAATGGGCGTGGGCTGAAGCCCACAGCCAGCTCTTTTCATCTGTAAACTGGGCCCAAGTTCAAACTGAGTGGGTCACCCACCTTAAGAGTCTGGCATTCGGACGCAGGACGTAATACAACTCTCTTTGCCATTCCGGGCTTCGACCCGGAATCCAAAAACCCCCGAAACGTCAACCCACTCCAGCCCCCACCACCCAGCCTAAGCATGTCATTCCAACCCTCCATCCCAGAGGCCGCCCTCTGGGATGGAGGGTTGGAATCCAGGCCGTAAAACAACTGGCTCAAGTTCAAAATGAGTGGGTTACCAGATAAAGAGCGTCTGTCATTCCGGTGCAGACCGGAATCCAGGTCTTTTTATGACAACACTTTAAGGCTATTAAATGTCATCAAGATCACCTATGATCGACAGTTTGGCTACTTATCACCCACCAAGTTTGAATGAGAACCAAACAACTTCATTCAAAGCCTTTTTGAGTTGTCAGCCCTTAAGTGGCAAACCAATATTCATTTCAAGACAAAGGACAATTCCCGAGGGGCATTACCCCCCACAATGCTGGATTCCACATAGTCCAGGGGTTACGCAAAATTGCATGGTTACCGTTCAGGCGGCCGAATGGATTGACACACCCCTGCGCATGCAGACTAATGCGCCATTAATTACGCACAAACCAACATTTACATCCTCCCAATTCGTGAAATTCGTGTAATCCGTGGACAATCCCTCAAATCCTGATCATCCTGTTCATCCCTAATCTATTCTCTCTCTTTTCTCCGCGTCTCTGTGCCTCTGTGTTTGCGAAGCTCTGACCCCCTCTATCTGACCCGCAGTATTCTCCGCGTACCGCTTTTGCCGCTGGCTTCCGCGCGGATCAGGTAAACTCCCGCCGCCACATCCCGGCCCGCATTGTCCTTGCCGTCCCAGACCAGGCTCAGTTCCCCGGCGGGTTTGCTGCCGTCGAACAGTGTTTTCACCAGTTGGCCCCGCAGGTTGAAGGCTTTGACCGATACCTTGCCGGAAGCGATACTTTTCAGCTCCACGGTTACGCTTTCGCGGAAGGGGTTAGGATGGCTGCTGACGCTCAAACTGGCGGTCGGGGCCAGGTTTTCCTCGCCAACCGCCACCGCGATGGGCAGCTCGCGCAGATAGGGATAGCCGTCGTTGACAGAATGATCGACGTCCAGGCTCCAATCCGCGTGGAAATCCCAGTTTTGAAAGGTGTCGGAGCTGTGCGGCCAGGTCAGTTCAGAACTCAGGCGGGGGAGGCCTCCTTTGGAACTGTGCCGGCCGGAGCTTTCCACGTCCCAATAGCTTCGGATGCCGGCCGATCCGACGTGATTGGGTCCCGCAAATCCTGTCATTCCCCCCGCGTAGTCGTCCGGTCCGATCACTTCGCCCGTGCTGTAGCAGTTCACGAAATCCTGTTCCGCGTCTCCGATCAGCCCGCCGACCAGCTGTCCGGTCCCCGTCACCTTGCCTCGGGCAAAGCTGTTGATCACCAGGGTCGGGATTGGTTGGTCCATCCACATGTGGTGATGCTGGCCCACCAGCCCGCCCACCCGCATTTGGCCTTTGACCTCGCCCGTGGAGTAGCATTGGGCGATGGCGCTGTTGTATTGGTTTTCGCCCACCAGTCCGCCCACGCTATCGGTCCCCGTCACCTTGCCGGTTGCGTAGGACTGGACGATCATCGAGAGATAAAAGTTGAACCCCACCAGTCCCCCCGTCCGATAGGTGCCGGTCACCTCCGCGCTGGAAGAACAGCGGTCGATCAGGGTCCTGAAAGTGGAACCCACCAAGCCGGCCGGACCGCGTACGGTCCCGCTCACATGGCAGTCTACGATGCTGCATTCATTCGCGGTGGCCACCAGGCCAGCCCCAAAATCCACGTCCACCGCCGCCCGGCAACCTTTGAGACTGGAATCGGACAGCGAGTAGATCAGGCCGGCGCAGGCTTGAAAGCCATCCACCGCCAGGCTTCCGTTCACGCTGCAATTCTCAATCTCGGAATCCACCGCGAAGACTGCCAGCCCCGCGGAAGCCTGGTTTCCCAGGATCATCAGATTGGGCAGGCTGATCCCCTTCAATTCAGCGTCGGAAACAGACCCGAACAACCCGTTGACCTGGTTTCCCTGACGGTCGATGCGCAAGTTGCTGATCGCGAAACCTCCGCCGTCGTAACCGCCCGTGAAGGGCAGGTCGTCGCCGCTTTGCAGGTCCCTGATGCCGATCGGATGCCAGCCTTCTCCGGCGTTGTAGGGCGCCACTCCGAGGTCGATGTCCGCTGTCTGGCGGAAGTGGCTGTCCAGAAAGTAACGCACGTTGTTCAGTTGCTGTGCCGTGGAAACCAGATAGGGATCGCGGGGGGTTCCCGCCCCGCCGGCAAACTGGCCGGATAGCGTCGCGCAGCCGAGCGCGAACAGCAGGAGGAGGATCGCCGCGTTGAGCTTCATTTCAGGATCAGCGCCTTGCCGGTGGAGGCCTGGCCCCCGGCGCTCAGTTTGAAAAAGTACACTCCACTGCCCAAAGCCCGGCCGGAAGAATCTTTGGCGTCGAAAGCGATTTCATGCCCTCCGGTGCCTTTCTGGCCCAGATCCAGTTCCCGGACCAACTGCCCGCGCGCGTTGTAGACTCGCAGTTCCGCCCGGCCCGGCGTTTTTTGCTGCCAGCCGATGCTGGCCTCCTGGCGCGAGGGATTGGGCCATATCTTCAACCCTGGCGCCAGGGCGGGAGCTACGGCCCCGGCGGCGGCGGTATACTCCGGATCCCAGATCGCCAGCCCGTGCAAACTGCTGAAATAGTAGTGTCCTGCGGCGTCCTGGCCAAAGCCATCGATGGTGTTGTCCGGCAGGCCGGAAATGGCGGCGTCCATAAACTCGAAATTGTAGCCATCGGTCTTGCCCAGGCCAAAATTCATCATGTGAAACCAGACCGCCCCGGCGGAGTCAATCCACACATCGTCCAGCCCGTTGGAGGGCAGGCCGTCGCTGAGTTCCGTGAAGGTCATCCACCAACTGCCGGCATAGGCTGCCAGACCTCCCAGGGTGGCAAACCACAACTTGCCGTCGGGAGCCAAAGCCAGGGCTGGCACGCGGTTGTCCGGCAGGGGAGAGTTACCGGTGTTGAATACGGTCCAGGCAGCCCCATCCAGACAGGCGATCCCCGAGAAGGACGAGAGCCAGGCCCGGCCCAGCTGATCGATCTCCACTCCGGTCAGATTCAGATATGGTAGTTGCATCTGATCCGCGCCATAATGGGTCCAGGCGTTGCCTTCAAACCTGTACAGTCCGCTGGTTGACGCGGAGATCCAGACCGAGTTGTCCGGCCCGAAGGCGATGTCTGCAGTCATGATGTTGCTCTGCGCCAATTCCGGAAAGGGATGGCTGGCCCAGCTCGCGCCGCTGATCACGTTGAAACCCTGGGCGGTGGCGATCCATATCTCGCCGTCCCGCTGGCCCAGGACCTTGGCGTTGTTGTCCAGCAGAGGCGAGTTTTGCGTGGTGTAGGAGATCACCGTCTCCCCCCGCATCCATTCCAGCCCGTTTTCCCCGCCCATCCAGATGCCGCCGTCGGGCTCCACCAGCATGTCGCCCACCGGGTTGTGGGTCAAAGGGTATTCCGAAGTGGGATAGAAGGCCCAGGAGTTGCCGCTTTTGCGGTGCAATCCCTGGTCTGTGCCGATCCACCAGTCGCCGGCGCCGTCGATCAGGATGTGATCGATCCGCTTGGCTCCGATCCCCGATTCCGCGGGGCCGATGCCGGTCCAGCTTTCGCTGCTGCGCTGGATCAGCCAGCCGTCCGCGCTGCCCAGCAGGGGGCTGTTTTGCGCGTCCAGCGTGATGGCTGTGATATTCGTTTGGGGCAAGGCGCTGTTTTGCTGGTCAAACCAGCTCCAGTTTTCGCCCTCGCGCCTGAGGACGCCGCCATCAGTGGCCAGCCAGAGGCAGCCCGGCGCGTCCGCGCAGATCGCGTTTACGCGGGTGAAAGGGTGCCCAAGGTAGTTGATGTAGGTCAGTTGCAGGGAATCGGTGATGGCCCGGAGAGTGATGACATCGGTCGGATACACTTCGTTTGATGTGACCCAGACGGTGTGCCAGGGATCGGCATGGATAGCTGTGATCTCGCCATAATTGGAGTCGTAGCTGTAATCGAAAAAGTCGTGCCCCGCCGCGTAGATCAGCCAGCTTCGGTTCAGGGTCGCCCATTTGCCGTTGTTTTGGTCGATGGTCAGCAATTCAGGTGTGAAGGGCAGATGCCAGTAGGTGCTGTGGTTGGTTTGCAGCCAGTGGAAACTCCAGTTTCCGCCTTCGAAACTCGCCGTTCCGAAATGGGGCACGGCCACCCATGGGATCCCTTCCTGGTCCAAAGTGATGCCGTTCAGAGGTCCTACAGGCAGGCCGGTGTCGTTTTTATCCAGATGGCTGATCGCCCCGGTGGCGGGGTCGATCACGCACAGTCCAGCGGAGGTGGAAGCCCAGATCCGTCCCTGGTATTCGCAAATCCCGGTCACTTGGTCGCCGTTGGCGATGTAATCCCAGTCCGGCCAGTAGGCGGAGAGCAGACCCGCGCAGAGCAGGGCCGCGGTCAGGGCGTAAAAGCGTCTCATCCAATTTCTCCTTGAAGGCTTATTGTGAAAATGCAAACGCTGATTGCTGCAACCGGCAGGCAGATCCTTCCGGGCTAAAAATGGAAAAACACCGACAAACTATTATAAATCAGGCTTTATATTTTTCAGTAATCTGTCAAGACAATTTCCCGGCTGGCTCGTTTCCACCAATTTTCCGGTAAACAAACATGATGAAAATCAGCCATCGGTTTTCGCTTAACCTGGTCATCCATTACGTCCCTTTTGTCCCTTTTTGTCTTTTTTCCAACCAGGGCTCCTATGACCATTACGCTACCATTACGGGACCATTACGGGTGAAATCCGTAATGGTCCCGTAATGGTAGCGTAATGGTTTTTGGGGAAATCTTGACAACCCAGTGTTGTGTATTATAAGATATGATCTATAAATCATATTAAAATAAACATATATGTCGTATATATCTAAGTGACGTTCACTGAAAACTGGGCTGACGTTTGTGCTTACTGGATTCCGGGGTGAAGCCCGGTATGACAACCTGTCAACGCAGACGTTTCTTTCAACAGTCTCATTCAATCAATTATTCCGGAATTCCCTCCTTGGCTCCCCTGATCCCGTGTTTATCGGCGGAGTGGCGAAGGGTCCGGGAATCTGGTAACGCCAAAAAACGCAGCCCCGGTCTGGTTTTGAATGCACCCAAGGTCTATGCTGGAAAATGAATAATATAATCCTGTAAGAATATCCCTTGACAGGAATATCGTATTCGAATAGTGTGTGCCTTAACACTACTGAAAAGGAGAGACATCATGAGTGTTACAGCAGCTGAAGCCGCTCTGCTCGGTCTTTTGAGCGAAGGAGCCAAGCACCCCTATCAGATCGAAAAAGACGTTCAATTCCGTGATATGCGCTATTGGACAGATCTGTCCATGTCCACGATCTACAAAGCGCTCACCAAACTGGAGGTGATGAATCTGGTGGAATCTGCCACCGAGATAAGCGAAGAAAACCGCGCCCGCAAAGTCTACCAGCTCACTCCTGAAGGGTCTGAAGCCTTCAAGGACAAGATCCGCGAGCTCTTGCAGGAGCCAGAACACCTACGGTGGGAGGCAGATGTGGCATTCTACAACATGGGTGTCCTGAAAAGCAAGGAACAGCTTGAGTTGCTCCAAGTCTATCGGGCCGCTGTTGAGAAAGCGATCGGAGAAATCCGGGCTCTGGAAGAATTTATGCTCGGGATGGAATGCCCGATCCAACACGTGAGCATTGCCCGGCGCTGGATCTATTTGATGGAAGGTGAGATCCGCTGGGTGGATGATTATCGCGCGCGGATCGAAACCGAGTAGTTTGACTGCATGCAATGCCGGTGTTTGGCCGTCCAGGCTAAGCGCCGGCGTTGTTTCCATACCGGATTTGTTAATCGATAAACATAACTTTGGTAACCCCAGCTGCGGGCGCGGGGTTGCCTTGCCAGCCCCCCCCCAACCCTTTAGCGGCGGTGACCCCATCCGCTAATTCATTGATTTCCAGACAAGTAGATTTACTGGTCTGGGCGCTGTTCATAAGATATTTGTAATATCCTTGCCAAAGTGGGGGTTGGGGCTGGTGTGGAAAGAAAGCGACAAATTTTCCTTTACAATAATTCAAGCTCCGCTGGAGTGGGAATCAAGCAGGTAGAACTACAATGTAAGTCACGAGGTGAGAGCTGTTTCTGAACCCTATGCTTGAGCTTGTCGCCTCTAAGATATTGAAAAATATAGAGATTATAAACAAGGTGTGTTGATGGAGAAGGAATGGCTGCTGCCTGAGAAGCTGTCCGGGGAGGACACTCAGCAGGTCAAAGCAATGATGCGGGAGCTCAAATGTTCGCGGCTGATCGCGGAGCTGCTGTTTCGCAAGGATTTGCGGACGGCGGAGCAGATCGGGGCGTTCTTTCATCCCCAACTCTCCCAGCAACACGACCCCTTCCTGTTTCCAGACATGGAGAAAGCCGTAGAGCGAGTGTTGGCGGCCATCGAACGCCACGAGCGGATCACCATTTATGGGGATTACGACGTGGACGGCACCACCGCGACCACCCTGCTTTATCTGGGCCTGAAGCGCGTGGGGGCGGACATCGGGTTTTACATCCCCCACCGCATGATCGACGGCTACGGTCTGTCGCTGGCCAGCCTGGACCAGATCAAGGCCGACGGCACCAAGCTGATCATCAGCGTGGATTGCGGAGTGAACGCCCTCGAGGAGATCGCCGCGATCAACGCCATGGGCATGGAGATCGTGATCACAGACCACCACAACCCGAAGGAAGAGCTGCCCCAGGCGGTGGCGATCATCAACCCCAAACTGCCGGACTGCCCCTATCCCTTTCCGCATCTGGCGGGAGTGGGGGTGGCCTACAAACTGCTGATGGCGATCTACCGGCGGCTGGGCATCGAATCCGACGAAAACACGCTCAAATACATGGACCTGGTGGCGGTGGGGACGATCGCGGACATCGTTTCGCTGACCGGGGAAAACCGCATCTTCGCCTCCATCGGGCTGCAACATCTGATCGAAAAGAAAAACCTGGGTCTGAACGCGCTGATCAGCATCTCCGGCATGAACCAGAAGACTTTGGATACCACGGACATCGTGTTTGGCATCGCCCCGCGGATCAACGCGGCCGGGCGGATGGGCTCCGCGGCGGTGGCGGTGGACCTGCTGATCTCCCTGGATGAGGCCCAGAGCGGCGAGCTGGCGGAGATCATCGAGCGCCAGAACTCCCTGCGCCAGCAGGAAGATCAAAAGACCTTCCACGAAGCCTGCGACATCATCGAAAAGAAATACAAGGACGTGAACGCCACCTCCTGCATGGTGATCTCTTCGGACGACTGGCATCCCGGCGTGATCGGCATCGTGGCCAGCAAACTGGTGGAAAAATACTATCGCCCAGTGATCATGATCTCGTTCAAAGACGGCTTTGGCTCCGGTTCCGGGCGCAGTGTCGCGGATTTTGACCTCTTCGCCGCGCTCAAATCCGCCGGTGGCAACCTGCACAGCTTCGGCGGGCACAAATACGCCGTGGGCTTCACCATCTACCAGGAATACATCGACCGCTTTGAAAACGAGCTCACCCGCTACGTTTCCGAACACCTGAAGCTGGAACAGATCCGCCAGCCGCTCTTCATCGAGCAGGACATCCAGCTCTACGACATCAACGACACCATGATGGAGTGGATGGAACGCTTCGAGCCGTTTGGGCCGGACAACAACCGCCCGGTGCTGATGTCGCGCCAGGTGGCGGTGGCCAGCTATCCCTACAACGTGGGGCGCAACCATCTGAAACTGAAGGTGGTGAAAGACGGCGTGCATCTGGACCTGATCGGCTACGGGATGGGCGACTATCTGCCCCGGTTGAAAAAGAACACGGTGGTCGACATCGCCTACACGCTGGAGTACAACCGCTTCGGCACCAAAACCAGCATTCAGGGCAAACTGCGGGACATCCATTTTAGCAACTGATCCGGGAAGGAAGATGAAATTCAAGCTTTTCGCGCTATTGTTTATTGTTTTACTGGCGGGGGCAGGCTGCGCGGCCAACCGCTACAGCGCCCGCCGCGCCATTTCCGGCCACCGGGAAGCCGGCTACCTGGCCTTGGACGCCAGCTACGCCAAAGCCGTCTGCGATCCCCGGGCGGGGGTGGTCTTCGCCCTCAGCAAAGCCTTGCAGGAAGTGCATATCTTCCGCGACGGCAAGCGGATCAACAGCATCGGCGGCCTGGGCTTTGAGCGCACCAACTTTCAGCGCCTCAGCGACATCGGGATCGACAAGGACGGCGGCTTGCTGGCGCTGGACAGCTCCCAAAAGCTCTTGCGCAAGTTTTCCGCCGAAGGGCGCGTGATCGGCGATTTGGCGCTGCCCAACCTGCGCCTGCCGGAACTGTTTTGCCTCTCGCCGGACGGCAACCTGTTCGTCTACGACGCCACCGGCGCGGAGATCGTCTGCTTTTCCACGCTGGACGGGGCGGAGGTCTACCGCTTTGGCCGCTTTGAACTGGACCAGCCCGCCAACCTGGGCTGCAATCAGGACCTGCTGTATGCCTACAGCGCCGCGACCAACGCCACCTCGGTGTTTTACCTCCTCGGCCAGTTCAAGGAAAAGCTGCCGGAACAGGTGGCCTTCGATGCCTACGGCAATCCCGTCCGGATGGGCGACCTGGCTCCAGCGGACGGTACCCCGCAGCCGAACCTGATGACCATCAATTCCGGGACCGCCTGCCTGCTCGGGGCGGGTTACGTGCGCCTGGTGGAACTGCTTTACGAAGGGGGAGCCGATGCGGCGCAATGAACTGATCCTCACCCTGGCTTCAGCGCTGCTGCTGGCGGTTTCGCGCCTGCCGTTGCATCTGGGCTGGCTGGTGTTTTTTGGCTGGGTGCCGCTCTTGCACGTGTTCGAACGCGGCGTGGCCAGGCGGTCGCGCCTGCTGAAGATGGGCTTTGTGATGGCGGCGGCCTACATCCTGATCGTGTTCTACTGGTTTGGGCTGGTCACCGTGCCCGGGCTGATCGGCATGGTGTTGCTTTTCACCGGGGTTTATTACCTGTGTTTTTACGCCATCGAGCGGATCTTCCGCACCCTGCCGGCGGTTCGCTATCTGGGCTTCGTGGCCGTGATGCTCACTTTCGAGTATGGCCAAAACTACGGCGAAACCCGCTTTCCCTGGTGGAACAACGCCTATTCGCTGGCGGACTACAACATCCTGGTCCAAATGGCGGACCTGTTTGGCGTGATCGGGCTTTCCGCCCTGATCCTGACCGTGAACGTGCTGATCTACCGGATTCTCTTCATCAGCCGCAAATGGCTGCGGGACCACAGCAACGCCGCCTCCAACGTGGCGCATCCCTACGGACGGCGCCGGGTCTGGTGCGTGGCGGGCCTGCTGCTCATCTTCGCCGGCTGGCTGGGCTATGGCTATTTCTGCCTGAACCACAAACCGTTGCAACGGCACGACGCGGGGATCTTTGTGATGCAGCCCTCGATCCCGCAGGATCTGAAGTGGGACGAAGCCCAGTATTCCAAGTCGCTGGCTCTCTTTGGGGACCTTACCCTGCGGGCAGCCGCGGATTCCGCCCGGCTGGTGATCTATCCGGAAGGCTCGATCACAAACTACCTGCTGCGGGTCACCAAGGTCCAAAACGACCTGCGGGCGATCCTGGACACGGCGAAAGTGGACATCTTCACCGGGTTTCCGGATGTGGTGGCCGCGCCGCCGGAACACATCAACAACGAGCTCTATTACAACGCCGCGTCGCTGTTTCAACCGGATAGCTTCTACCACGACGTCTACTACAAAAACATCCTGGTCCCCGTGGGCGAACGCATGCTCTGGCTGGATCGCTTCCCCTTCATGTGGAAGCTGCAGTTTGGCCAGGCCAACTGGGAGTTTGGCAAAGACCTGGCCTATTTCAGTAGCGGGGGATTCACCTTCTCGCCCTCGATCTGCTACGAACTGGCCTTCCCGGACATCTTCCACCAGATGGCCAGCCCCTGGGATTATCAAACCGGCGGCTACAAAAAGAGCGACTATCTGGTCAACATCACCAACGACGCCTGGTTTGGCACCTCCTACGGACCCTGGCTGCACGCGGCGATGGTGAGGTTCCGGGCGGTGGAAAACCGGATCCAGGTCTATCGCAGCGCCAACACCGGCATCTCCCTGATCGTGGATCCCCAAGGCCGGATCCTGGCCAGGACCAAACTCTTTGAGGTGAAAAACATCACCGCCCCGCTCTATACGAGCCCGGAGATCACCCTGGCCCGCAAGATTTACCGCTGGCCCCTGGGAGTGGTGGCCTTGGCGGCCTTGCTGGTCCTGATCTCAAGCTTCATACCCATCCGGAGGCAAGCATGAACAAATATTATTACACCATCGGCGAAGTCAGCAAGCTGCTGGGCGAAAAGGCCTATGTGATCCGTTATTGGGAAAGCGAATTCAAGTTTTTGAGGCCGCGCAAGGAAGATGGGCGCATCCGCAGGTATACCCAGGACAACATCGACCTGCTGAAACAGATCCAGGACATGCTCCACAACCAAAAGTTCACCATCGAAGGCGCGCGGCAAAAACTGAAGGCCCTGCGCAACCCCGCCCGCCGGGAAGACCCTCCCCCAACGGCGCGGAAGGAGAACGAGGCTACGGAAATCAGCCGGCAGGCCATGGCCGAACTGCGCGACAGCCTGCGCGCCATCCGCGACAAATGCAGGCTGCTGCTAAAGGACAACAAGTGAATTTTCAGGACATCATCCTCACCCTGCAAAAGTATTGGGCGGAGCGCGGCTGCAACCTGCTCCAGCCCTACGACATCGAGATGGGGGCGGGCACCTTCCACCCCGCCACCTTCTTCGGCGCGCTGGGCGCCAAACCCACCGCCATCGCCTATCCCCAGCCCTGCCGCCGCCCCAAGGACGGCCGCTATGGCGAAAACCCCAACCGGCTGCAGCACTACTATCAGTTTCAGGTGATCATCAAACCCTGCCCGGACGACATCCAGGACCAGTATCTGCAAAGCCTGGAAGCGATCGGAGTGGAGATCGCCAAACACGACATCCGCTTTGTGGAGGACGATTGGGAATCCCCCACCCTGGGCGCTTGGGGCCTGGGCTGGGAAGTCTGGCTGGACGGCATGGAGATCAGCCAGTTCACCTATTTCCAGCAGGTGGCGGGATTGGACCTCTTTCCCGTCAGCGTGGAACTCACCTACGGCCTGGAGCGCCTGGCCATGTATATCCAGGACATCGACGACTACCGCCGGCTAAAGTGGAACGACCGCACCCTCTACGGCGAGCTGTTCTTCCCCAAGGAAGTGGAGTTTTCGGAGTACAATTTCAACGCCGCGGACACGGCCCTGCTCTTTGACCTCTTTGCCGACTACGAAAAGGAATGCCGCGAACTGCTGGCCAAACAGCTGGTCTACCCTGCCTACGACAACCTCTTGCGCTGCTCCCACACCTTTAACCTGCTGGACGCCCGGGGCGTGATCAGCGTCACCGAAAGGGCCGCCTACATAGGCCGGATCAGGGATCTGGCCAAAGAGAGCGCGGCCGCCTACCTGGCCAAGTACGCGCTGGGAGACTGAACCACGCTGCACAGCCGTTACCACTTTGGCGACGACGCCCAGCCGCTGCTCGCCACCGCCATCCACAACGGGCATCTGCTGCCAGCCGCGCTGGAACGCATCTGCGGGATCAGCGAAGCCGACCGCCTGCGGGAGGAAGACCCCCACACCGGCGAATTCGCGGAGCTCTTTGCCAACCGGATAATCGTGGATACGTCACGCTTTGCCGTTGACCTCAACCGCAATCCGGCCAAAGCCGTGTATCTGACCCCGGAAGACTGCTGGGGCCTCAACGCCCGGACCAGCCCCATCCCGGAAGCCCTGCTGGCGGAGCTGCGCGGAGACTACCAAAGCTGGTACGCCCTGCTGGACTACCAGATCGACCGGTTGCTGAAGCTGCATCCCTTTCTGGTGATTCTGGATCTGCACAGCTACAACCATCGCCGGGGCGGGCCGGACGCCGAGGCGGATCCCCAGGCCGGCAATCCGGACATCATCATCGGGCGCAGCAACCTGCAACAGCGGCATTACCCCGCGGCGGAGGATTTGCGGGCCAGGCTGGACGGCCAACTGCTATTGGGCCAGCCTTTGGACTGCCGCGCCGACGTGAAGTTCACCGGGGGAAACCTGTCCCGCTGGCTGAACTCGCGCCATCCCGAACGCCTGATCTGCCTGGCGATCGAATTCAAAAAGATCTTCATGGACGAATGGAGCGGCCGGCTCGACCTCCCCGCTTTCCAATCCCTGAAACAACTTTTCCTGGGCGGGGTTAGAAATTGGTTGACAGAATACCGTCAGTTTGATATTTAGCTTGTAAAAGAAAGCCCGCCTCCCGGGGTGGAAACAAATTAATCTGCATAGTTTCCGCGGGGAGGCAGTATAATGATGGAAGCTTTTCAATAAAAAACCTATACAAAGGAGACCCAAATGAAAAGAAACACGATGCATTCAAGTATAGCCAGGATTCTGCTGGCGCTAACGGCTCTCGTGCTGATGGTCTTCGCCTTTGGTTGCGAAGATACCACCGATCCGAACACCGTTGCCACCCCGACTTTCTCGGTTGCCGAAGGCACCTACGACACCGCCCAGGTCGTGGCACTTGCCTGCGCCACCAGCGGCGCCACCATCTATTACACCCTTGACGGGACCGCCCCGAGCAACACCTCCACCCAGTATGTGGACCCGATCGCCGTCAACTCCACCAAGACCATCAAGGCGATCGCCTACAAGGGCGAAAACACCAGCGCCATCGCCAGCGCAGCCTACACCATCCGCCTCAGCTTCACCGACTGGGCCACCTATTACAACTACATGGGCGCCCGCGACTGGGGCATCATGGTGCACAAGCTCATGGCCGACGCGAACAGCCTCTACCTGGGCTTCGATTTCACCGAGTGGTGTCCGGACGACGTCACCACCAACGACACCTTCATGCTGCTGGTGGATCAGACCGCCGTCCCCGTCTTTGTGCAGGACAACAAAGTCTACACCATCGCGAACTACATCACCGTACCCCTCAACACCACCCAGATCCACGTGGTCTTCAAACGCAACGCCGACACCGAATTCAGCGGTACGGTCACCCTGCCGGCGGATCCTGCCAACATCACCTGCCCGGAATCCCCCATCCTCTCGCAGCCGATCACCGTGGCCTGGACCGTTGCCAGCAACTACAGCATGCAGGTCTGCTCCATGGAAGTCTACAACGACGACGGCGACTACGACTGGTATGACGGCATCACCGCCCCGACCGAAAGGTCCTACGATTTCCCCGCCAACGCCATGTACGTTGCCAACCCCAGCGACGGCACCGCCTCAGTTTATGAAGCCATGCTCGCCGAATACGCCAACTCCGTCGTGATCGCTTCCACGGTCGCCAACAAAGACCTCTACGGCATAGCCAAAAACCTCAAGACCCGCACCCACAACCCCTTTGGCAGAAACGTAAAGTAAGCTACCGATAACGGCCTCCTGACCGAGGCAAGATACTGGGCCGGAGTTCTGGCCAATGGAAGATTTCGATTTTTCATTGACAGAATTCCGGCCTTTTTAAAAGTGCACCATAGAATGTGTTCCGGAATGGCTCAGCGGTAGAGCGGGTGGCTGTTAACCACTAGGTCGGGGGTTCGAATCCCTC
>CAZOVZ010000035.1:0-28293 GCA_964583755.1 uncultured Candidatus Cloacimonadota bacterium | reverse complement strand
CAACTGGCTGAAAGCTTCGAGGTTGTAACTCCTTTCCTGCCTTTGGGCTGGGCTAACCCAGGCACTTGGTCGGGGACTACTACTTCACCCTTCCATGGAGCCAGAGTTGCCTACAAATCTGCCTCCACCACTCCTGCTATCCTCTCCACGCCCATGCTGGCGATAGGGGCTGGCTCCGAGCTGGATTTCTTCTATCGCACTTCCTCCACCACCGGTTACGGTCTGCTGAACGTGAAATACTCCACCGACCGCGTGACCTGGAGCCAGATCGGCGCCACCATTTCCATGCCGACCACCACTGAATGGCGTCACGCCAACGTGGCTTTGGGCGCGATTCCCGCCGGCAACTACTATCTGGCCTTTGAAGTGCTCACCAGCACTTCCACTTCCAGCATCTACCTCGACCACGTGTTCGGGCCGGAACTGGCCGCGATCGCGCCGGAGGCCGTGACCCTCACCGCCCCCGCGGACCTGGCCACGGGTGTTAGCGAAAGGCCGACCTTCACCTGGACCGCCCCAGCCACCGGCGGCGTTCCCACCGGCTACCGCCTCTATCTGGACACCAATGCCAACCCCACCACCCAGATCGCGGACGTGGCCACCCTCACCTTCACCGCCACCACCGCCCTGGCCTACTCCACCACCTACTACTGGAAAGTCGTGGCCCACAACGGCAGTGGCGATGCCCCCGCCAGCGCGGTGTTCAGCTTCACAACCAGGCCCGACCCCACCATCTACACCATGCCCTGGCTGGAAGATTTCGGCACCACCGGCACCACCTTCCCGCCCACCAACTGGACCAGATGGTCCGGCGCTTTGGCGGATCCCAGTGTTCTGGCCTCCGGCTCCACTATCTGGGGACAGGACAACTGGCTCAACGACACCACCGTCACGCCGGTCAACTACTCTGCCCGGATGAACATCTACTCCACTGCCCGCTACCACTGGATCATCACCCCGCCCATCCAGATGCCCGGCGCCGGCCACCAATTGGAGTTTGACATCGGTCTCACCGATTATGCCAGCACCAATCCGATTACCTCGGATGTGAACGGCACCACCGGCGTGGACGACAAGTTCATCGTCCTGATCGGCGACGGCGTCACCTGGACCCCCGCCAACGTCCTGCGCCAATACGACAACGCCGGCTCGCCCTATGTCTACAACGACATTTCCCACCTCGGCGACCATCTGACCTTCCCGCTGGATGGCTACACCGGCGTCAAATACATCGCCTTCTACGGGGAATCCACCGTCAGCAACGCCGACAACGATTTCTTCGTGGACAACGTGATGATCCGCCAGACCCCCGCCGGCGCGCCGGGATACGTGACCCTGACCGCTCCCCTGGATGGCGCCACCGGCCTCTATCCCGAAAACGTGAACCTGGCCTGGGCGCCCGCCCTCACCGGCGGAACCCCCGCCTACTACGAGATCTACGTGGGTTCGGATCCCATCGATCCGGGCTCGGACTACTACGGCGAATACTTCTACGAAAGTGCCACCGCCAACTTTGACCTCTCCGCCCAAACCGATATCGACCTGGCCTTCGGCAGCACCTGGTACTGGGCTGTCCTGCCCTACAATTCCGACGGCTTGGCCCCGGATCCGGATTCTCCGGAATTCCTGGTCTGGGATTTCACCGTCGTGGAAGATCCCACCATCACCGCGTTGCCCTGGCAGGATAATTTCGACAGTGTCACCGCCCCGATCTTCCCCTATGGCTGGACCACGGTTGTGGACGCCACCACCACCGCTGCTTACGTAAACACCTATTCTTCCACCACCTACGCGGTCAGCGCTCCAAACGTGGCGCGGCTCTACAATTCCACCGATGCCGCCGCCAACCTGATGCTGATCACACCGGAGCTCGTGCCGCCCCTCAACACCATCAAAGTGAAGTTCTACGCCCGCGGCAGCACGGCCGGCCAGGTCCTGCTGGTTGGATCCGTGAATCCTGCGGACAACAGCTTCACCCAAGTGGGCTCCATCGCCACAACCGCCGCGCAAGTGCAGTATGACGTGTCCTTCGAAAACTATGCCGGCGCGGATACCCATATCGCCTTCAAACACGGCCTCGGCGCCACCTCCCGCACGATCTATCTGGACAACGTCCAATTGCTCGAACTGCTGCCGGTTGACCTGGCCGCCACTGCCATAACTGGGCCTGGAGTCCTCAACGCTGGCACAGCCTACGACTTCACGGTGACTGTGTTCAACGAAGGCACCGCTGCCGCCAATGCCTACAGTGTCCTCCTGATGAGCGGCGAGACAGTCCTGGCCACCCTCCCCGTGACCACCCCGCTCGATGCCGCCGCCACCGCGCAGCACACCCTGGCCTGGACTCCCGCCACCGGCGGAGTCTATCAATTGCAGGGCAAGGTCGTGGCCGCCGGCGACGGTAACGCTGCCAACGACGCCACGCCTCTCAAGGAAGCCTATGTGGTCGACGCCAGCATGACCCTCCTCCCCGTGGGCGACGACGCCTCAACCACCTCCGGCTACTACCTGCCGCTATCCATGTATTACAAAAACGGCGTGAGCGAAGAACTGTATTTCACCGATGAAATGCACCTGCAATCTGGGACTATCACAGCCTTGGTGTATAAGAACACCTTTGTGACCAATCTGCTGGATAAACCGATCAAGATCTGGCTGGCCCACGCCACGGTCACCGACCTCAGCGGCGGCTGGCTGCCCGCGACAGACTATACCCTGGTCTTCGACGGCACGGTGGATTTCCCCTCCGGGACCAACTACATCGTCATCCCGCTGGATACTCCATTTGCCTATACCGGCGGAACCCTGGCCACCAGGGTCTACCGGCCTATGGATACAGCGTATTACAGCACCAGCGATAAGTTCTACTATACAACCAATCCGGCGCACACCACCCGTTCCCGGTATCTGCTCAGCGATTCGGTCACCTACGATCCGCTGGCGCCTTCCGCTGCAGGGACCACCCTGGGTTATTTCCCCAACACAACCTTCGTGGTCCAAAACGCTGTATTGCAGACTGGCGCCGTGCTGAGCGGCCACGTCTACGAGGCTGGCGGAACCAACCCCGTTGCCGGGGCCACCGTCACCCTCACCGATGAACGCTACAGCGCCACAACCGACGCCGCCGGCTTCTACGAATTCACCTTCTGGGAAGCCCATACCGTGTCTGCCGTGGCCTCCAAAACCAATTACTACAACAGCACCCCCGTTACCGGCATCGCCCTCACCATGGGCAACACCGTGACTCAGAACTTCTTCCTGAACCCGCTGCCCCAGGTCACCGTCTCCGGCGTGGTCAACACCAACGACGTCCCCGGCGGGATCGCCGGAGCCACCGTTTCCCTCAACGGTTACGCGGTTTATGAAGTGACCACCGGAGCCAACGGCGCCTTCAGCATCCCCAACGTGTATGGCCGCGATACCGGCGAAATCTACACCGTGACCGTGGACCTGGACGGCTATCAGAGCTACAGCGGCACGGCCACAGTCTATGGGGCCAACCTCGACCTCGGCACCATCACCCTCACCGAATACCTCTGGACCCCCTACGACCTGCTGGCCAGCCATGAGGGCGACAACGCCCGCCTGGTCTGGGAACCCGCCGGCGAGCCGGATTACCTCTTCTTCGATTTCGAAGCGGACAACGGCGGCTGGGTCGGCAGCGGCTACGGCGATTGGGAATGGACGAATGCCTACACTCTGACTGGCTACACAGACACCGATACCTCCTCAGACACTCCTCCGACAGCCCCCAATTCCGGTACCGGCCTGTGGGGAACCAAGGTCTTGAGCAGTTATTCCAACTCAACGTCCTGGTCCTACCTGCGCCAGACCGTCGACCTGAGCCCCTTTGCCAATCCTGTCCTGAGCTTCTGGCACTACATGGATGGATACAACACCTGGGACTACGGTTTGATCAAGGTCAACGGCACGACCGTTTGGGGCAGCAGCGCCGCGGCAGAATTCCTGCCCTGGCAGCAGCTCACCGTCGATCTGTCTGATTACCAAGGCCTTAGCACTGTAGAGATCAGCTTCGAATGGTATGCCACCGGCACCGTCAACTACTCCGGCTGGTATCTCGACGACATCTACATCGGCCCCGCCACCACCAGGAATCAGGCCGCCCAATTCGGCACCCGCGACGCCGAACGCGTGTTCCTGAACTATTCCATCTACCGCCGCAATCCCGGCGCCATCTGGAATCTGCTCAACAGCGCGGTCTCCGAAACCACCTATCTGGACACCGGCTTTGCCGCGGTCCCGGAAGGCCAGTACGAATGGGGCGTGAAAGCCAACTACAGCGGAACCCTGCAATCCGAAGCGATCGTCTCCAACGTCCTGGGCAAATTCATCGACGCCCCTGTGATCGATGCCAGCACCACCACCGCCGCCGGCAACAGCGTCAACCTGGGTTGGCAGGCTGAGCCCGGCGCCAGCTACTACATCATCTACGGCGCCCATGAACCCTATGGAGTCTACGAAATCGTGGGCTACAGCGCCACCACCAGCTATGTCTACGGCGCTGCCGTGGATGGCTTCCACTTCTTCAAGGTCGTTGCCGCCGACGGCGTGATGCCTACCTCGCCTCCGGCTGCCACCAAATAAATCAACCCCCACCGGGTTGAGCTTCTCTGCCCGGTGACAAGATGCAGGGCGGGACTTCGGTCCCGCCCTTGCTTTTGTCTGTCCACGAATTACACGAATTTCACGAATTTCCCCGGATTTTTTGTGTCATCGCAACTCCTTGTCTCCTATTACCATTACGGGACCATTGCGGGACCATTACGGGCTTCACGCGCAATGATAGCGCAATGGTAGCGCAATGGTCATAAGAGCGGAGGGGGTAAATTGGGAAGCCCCACCCAATCGCGAGCGATTCAGTGGGGACCCCTGGGTGAAAAGGTGAAAAGGTGAAAAGGTGAAAAGGTACTTTGTTCTCTCTACTCTGTTAACTCTGTTTCTCTGTGGTGATACATTTTCTCTGTTCCCTTCAATCCTGCTCATCCTGTTCATCCCTAATCTATTCTCGATTCTCTGTCCCTCTGTAGGGGTACCCCCACTGTAAGGTAAAAAACTAAATACGGATTAAACGGATTCTACGGATTGTACGGATGATTTGTAACTGGTTATCACGAAAATCCTGCTCATATTGTTCAGCGATCTTTTCTACTTTGTTCCCTCTACTCTGTTAACTCTGTTTCTCTGTGGTGAAACAATTTCTCTGTTCCCTGCAATCCTGCTCATATTGTTCACCGATCTTATCTACTTTGTTCCCTCTACTCTGCAAACTCTGTTTCTCTGTGGTGAAACATTTTCTCTGTCCCTTCAATCCTGCTTATCCTGTTCATCCCTAATCTATTCTCTTTTATCAGCGGAATCTGCGTGATCTGTGTACTCCCTGAAGCCATATTCGGCAAATATCCCAGCTCACAAAATTATCAACAGTCTGGAAAAGTTTTAGCGGCGGGCGTAATACCTGACCAATCAAAATAGTTCTTGACATAAATATTGGTGCGCCTAATTTGGACGTATTGGATGCTGATCTGCTGAAAGTGTTGTAGCATCCAGCTTCCGGGAGGCTGTTGCGGTCTGGAATCCCAAGACCGCCGGCAGACCCCGGCCGGACCAGTCCTGTGTCTCATACCCGCGCGGCGGAGAGGAGTTTGAAGTATGCAGCTTGTTGCTCCCAACCGGTTTCGGTGCCCGGCGTCCAGCCCCCAGGCTGCCGCAGTGGCCAAGTCCGCCTCCGCGCCCGCTTCTCGTCTTTACCGCAATCAATCGCAGCCAATCACGGGCAATCCCCACTCCCTCCCCTCCGGCGCCGCCACAAGTTTCATCGCACATGAACACGTAAATCGCGCCTCCGGGAGAGCTGTGCCCGCCCGTATCCCCCATCCAACCTCAAAATCAATCCCCAGGCCGCCCGGCGGAACGGAGCTGAAAATTCCGGGCCGTTGACGACCAAGCCCAAATTCTTCAACCCAACCAAACCCTCTTCAAGGAGAGATGTTATGAAGAAACTTATTTTGATCATCTTCGCTCTGGCGATGACTTTGGCGGTGTTTGCCGATGCCTATACGATTGGTACCGGTACCTCAACGCAAAGTTATATACCGTTCTACGGACTTTATGACTATGGCTGGAGCAAAACGATTTATACTGCAGCCGAGATGGTTGCTGCGGGCATGCCCGCGGCCGGCACCGCGATCACCGGTATTTCCTATTATGTGGGGAATACGCCGGTTAATTATGTCTCCGTCGACCAGCGGGTCTATGTCCGCAACACTCCCGCCACCGCGATCGACCTCAACTATATCGCCGATCCGCTGGCCGAGGCTTTGCCGTTCACTCAAGTTGTGGGCGCAAACCTCACCTGGAACGGTTCCGGCTGGCACAATATCTTGTTCAACGCCCCCTTCCCCTGGAATGGAACCGACAACATCGAAATCTACTGGCAAAACTGGGATGGCGCTTATGCCAGCGGACCCACGTTTAGATACACCACCACCGCTACCTATCTGGCTTGTTACAGGTATGCCGATGGCTCCATGCCCACTACGGCGGCAACCTCGACCTACAGCCGCCCCAACATCAGGTTCCTGGACGCACTGGTGAGCCCTCCCGGATCGCCCAGCCTTTTGCTGCCTGTCGATTTGGCTACAGGTGTCAGCCAATCACCCACCTTTAGTTGGTCAGCCCCAACGACGGGAGGCATCCCCAGTAGCTACAAACTATACCTCAGCGCCAACACTCCCACCTTTACAACACCTGTTTATGAAGGCCCCAATACCAGCTATCCCTATTCCGGTGTGCTGTCTTATAACACACCTTATTACTGGAAGGTTGCCGCCAGCAACAGCGCGGGCGATGCGGAAAGTCTGGTGTGGTCCTTTACAACCATGCTTGACCCTACGGTCACACCGGATTACTGCGTTGATTTTGGTACGCTGACAACCGACTGGCCGGTGCCAAACTGGACCCAGCTCAATTATGTGATTGGCGGGACCCCGGCAACCGGAGGTTCATGGTATCAGGATGACTGGTTAAATGTAACGACCCCGCTCAATAAAGCTGCCAAGATCAATATCTACTATACCCATAACTCCTGGCTGGTAACGCCACCAGTGGCAATCCCGGCGGGAACTTACGAAGTTAAATTCGATCTGGCCTTTATGGTCTGGAACTCTCTCTCCACTGCCGTTACGCCTGGAAATCAAGCCGACGACAGATTGTTGCTCGTAATGGCCGACAACCCAAACATGAATACTAATCCGGTAATCTTGCGGGAATGGAACAATACAACCTCGCCCTATGTGCTGGACAATGTAGCACCCGTTGGCGAAACCCACACCATTCCACTCACGGGCGTAGTTGGCACAAAGTATTTCGCCTTTTACGCGGAGTCCTTGGTTGACGGCAACGGCGACAACGACCTGATGATCGACAACTTCTGCGTGCGCACCCCCCCCACCACGGCGATCTTCAACCTGAGCCCGGATGTCGCCAGCTGGGATTTTGGGACCCTGCCAATCAATACCTCGGGAACCAAGACCTTTATAGTCAGCAACACCGGCGGCGCGCCGCTCACCTTTAGCAGCATCGGCGTAACCGGTACAGGCTTCAGCCCTGACCCCGCCTTCGACACGACGCCCATCCCCGCGAACGGGAATAGGAGTTTCACGGTGAAATTCTCGCCGACGGCCGAACAAGCCTACACCGGCGCGCTGGAATTCAACTTCAGCCGTGAAACCAGGACCGTAGCCCTGAGCGGAAATGGTATCGACACCTCCATCACCTACCCGGATCTGCCCTATGCCACCAGCTTTGATGATGCCTGGACCGGCGCGCCCGCAGTCCCGCTGCCCGGCTGGACGGTGGTCAACGCCAATGCCGACAGCTACACCTGGCGCCGCGGCGCTACCTACATACCCGCGCATACTGGCTCGTATTTTGCCCAGGGTATGGGAAACACCAACGACTGGCTGATCTCCCCGCCTATCAACACCGGCGCCAGCGTGCGCCTGAAATGGTGGGACCGCGTGGAAAGCGTTAGCTATCCCAACTCCTACAAGGTGCTGTATTCCACCACCGACAACCAGCCGGCATCCTTCGTGAATGAACTGGCGGATATCACCTGCAACTGGCTGACCTGGACAGAGCACACCCTGTCTGTCAACAACACCAGCGGCGTGCTGTATCTGGCCTTCTACCAGTACGCGTCGGGATCCAGCAGTTGGGATTTCGGCATCGACGACTTCCTGCTGGAAGAACTGCCCAGCGGACCGCCCACAGCCCCCACCCTCACCTACCCGCTGGCCTTGAACAATCTGCCCCAGTCCGGATTCAATCTCACTTGGGCTCCCGACCCCCTGAGCGGCCCCGTGGATTGGTATACGGTCTATTTCTGGACCGATGATCAGACTATCGGCGAAGGCCCCAGCTGGAGCACAACCGCGACGTCGCTAAATCCCACCGCTCCTCCGCTGGACCCCCTGGGGAATCCCCAAACTCCTATCGGGTTCAACTACTTGGACCGCTACAACTGGACCGTCGAGGCTTATTCCGCTTCCTATCCGGAAGCCATGGCCTGGCCGACCGAAAGCTGGTTTGAGATCCAGGACGATCCTACGATCTACGACTTCTGCTACACGCAGGATTTCGAAACCTGGCCTCCCCTCGATTGGGACCTCACCGGCGGCACCTACAGCTTCGCCCAATACACCGCCGGGACCGGCAACAACTGGGCTTATGCCAATTTCTGGGGCCAGACTTCCGGCAACACGGACATCATGACCACGCCGCCCATATTCTCGACAACTCCGCTCACCCTCTCGTTCCTGTGGTCACATCTGTACCACACCAGCTACCCCAACGACGCGCTCACGGTTGAGGTTTCCACCGACCACGACAATTGGGTGCCGATCTGGTACAAAGGTACTACGGATTTGAATTCCGGAGACGGGGCCACATCTACAACTCCCGGAACGGGCGCGCAGGCATCTGTGTTCCTTCCCTCGGAACTTGCAAACACCACCTTCTGGCTGAGGTTCTATGGCTATTCCGGCTATGGCCCCAACCTCTACATCGATGATGTAACGCTCTGCGAAGCACAGGATTATGACATCGGTCCAACCGTCATCACCGGCGTGCCGCAGGTGGTAAACGACCAGGCGGTCATAGCGCCGGTTGTGACAGTAACCAACTTCGGCCTTATGACCGCCACCAACTGGTCCTTGGAGATCGATTGGGGCACCCATCACAGCAGTATCCTCAACGGACCGACAATCCTGTCAGGCGGGTCCGTTGATGTAACCATACCTCCTTTTGCTGCTGCGGCCTTCACCTTCGACGAACTGACAGCTACCACTGTCTGGGCGTTGGACGAAAACGCCGCCAACAATGTCAAGGCTACCCCGCTGACCGCTCTGCCGCTGAATGTGGCCGCGGTGGCCAACGACGTCTGGAACGACGTTTACATCAGCTTCAACCTCCAGACACCCAATGTTCAGGCCGCCCTGCCGATAGCGCCTACCTATACCCTCTTCATGGCTGGCGCTGATTGGGCCGAGAACCAGTGGATGGGCTGCGAATACTGGGATTCTGTCACACCTGATGGTGACGACACCTACAACTCGATCAACGCCATCACCGGCGAGACCACCTACATCGGCGACATGGGTTACGAGATCATGGGCATAGCCTACGACGACGACAGCAACACCATGTACGGCACCGACGGCAACAACCTCTATACCCTGAACTCGCTTGGGGCCGCGACCCTGGTGGGCGCCCACAACAACATCATCGATGGCGTGACGGGTTTAGTCATCGACATCGCCTATGACAACACCCACAACATCCTCTACGCGATTGACCTTAGCCTCGACTGCCTGTGGACAGTCAATGTCTCCAACGGCGCCGTAACCTTTGTGGGTTATCTGGGCATCAATATCAACTATGCCCAGGATGCCGCCTTCGATCAGGAGAATGGACTGCTCTACCTGGCTGGTTACACAACAGCACCTGGCCTCTACTGGATCGACACGGCCGGCGGCGGAGCCTACCTGGTTGGTCCGATGACCAGCGAAACCACCGCCTTCGCGATCCCCTACGGCTCGACCGCCGCTGCCCCCGACATCGAAATCGACCAGACCGGGACAGTATCCTGGACCGCCGTGCCCAACGCGGTTGCCTATAACATCTATGCCGCAGACGATCCTTACGGAGAATACACCTGGGTGGCTACAACTCCCTACACCAGCTGGCTGGATCCGAACTTCTCGGAACCGATGAAGTTCTATTATGTCAAATCGGTCGGTGGCAGGAATGCTGGCTCGGCTTCGCAAGTCTGGAACTACAACACCGAACTCCGTAAACCCAAACCTGGCTCATTTGAACCGGCACAGACGGGCATCGCCCCCAGAATTCCGGTCAAGTAACTGATCAACCAACTGGGCGATACGTTTCGCCCTCCAAATATGGGCCCCCGCAACTCCGCGGGGGCTTTTCTTTTGGGGTGAAAAGGTGAAAAGGGGGGCACGCAGATTTCGCTGATAAAAAAGAGAATAGATTAGGGATGAACAGGATGAGCAGGATTTTCGGGATCAAAAGATTTTATAAAAACAGAGGGACAGAGGGACAGAGAAACGAGAATAGATTAGGGATGAACAGGATGATCAGGATTTCGAGGTGAAATCCGTCCCCAGCATGGAGTTCAAGCGCCCAGATCTGGCCAAGGCTATATCGCCAACCTGAGGGCGCTTGGACTTCATGCAGCATGGGCCAAGGCTATATCGCCAACCTGAGGGCGCTTGGACTTCATGCAGCATGGGCCAAGGCTATATCGCCAACCTGAGGGCGCTTGGACTTCATGAAGCACGGGCCAGGGTCTATCCTCTGTGGAATCCGTATGAAGCCACCCATTTGACCGGCAAACCAGACCCAACTGCAAAGATTAGCGCCACCTAGCAGCCCCTGCAGGTATTTTCATTCAGGCCAGATTGTCTGAAACAGGTTAAATTGTGCTTGACACAATATCAACGATTTTTAGCTTGCAACTGTTGGCTCTTCTCCAGTATGGGAGAGCCTCGATCGGATTACGTAACGCCATGCATAGCAATAGTTTGGCTAGTAACCCGGTAACAACATTTTGATATTTATGCCTACCGCGCAGCGGAAAAGGAGAAGCGCTTGGAGCTAAAATCGCTCAGATTTGCCCGGTTTTTCCCGTCCGGTCCCCCACCGGCCACAGGCAAAGTAGCGCCCGTTTCTGCGCCCGCTCCCAAGTTTAAACATGCCAATCGAGTACAATCACGGATCTCCCACTCTCCCTGCCCTTCAGCGCCAGCCGTAACTTCATCGCACATGAACGCCGCCATAGCGCCCCGGGCCAGGAACTGTGAATCCGTAACCCCCTTAGCAACCCTCAAAACCAGACCGGCTTTGCCCGGCCCCTTCCGGCCCCGTCCGGAACCCCGGTTCAGCCTATAGAATACAGAACCCAGTTCCCCCAAACTATCCTAAATACAGGAGTTTTCTGATATGAAGAGAATTACGTTTCTCCTTGTGCTGCTGGCAATGCTGCTGGCTTCCATCATACCGGCTTACGCGGACTCCGTGCAGATCGGGACAGGCACATCGACCTCGAGTTACCTGCCCCTCTACGGACTCTATGGGTATAACTACACCCAGCAGATCTATACCCAAGCCCAGATCGGCGTTGCCGGCAACATCACCAAATTGAGATTCTACTATGTCTCCGGTACGATTACCAATTCCAAAGATTGGGTCATCTACATGGGACACACCACCAAGACCACCTTCGCCACCACCACGGATTGGGAGCCTCTGGCCAACCTGACCCAGGTTTTCGCCGGCGACGTGACTTCGTTGGTCCCTCTGGCCAACAATTGGATGGAAATCACCCTCTCCACCCCCTTCAACTATGACAATGTCAATAACCTGATCATCGCCGTAGATGAAAATACCGCCGGTTACGCCTCCATGAGCTGGGGCGCATTCACCAGCGGTGCAAATACCGGTATTTACTACTACAGCGACACGGTCAATCCCGATCCCGCCGCTCCGCCTACTGCCTCCAGCAGGACCGCGACGATCGACCGGATTCAACTCGTATTCCCCAATTCCGCCGCTCCTCTGGCTCCGACCTTGGTCTCGCCAGTAAACGGCGGTTGGCTTCTCACCGGCGATAAGCTGTATTGGACCCCCACCGCGGGCGGCTCCGATGCCTCTACTTATGATGTCTATTTTGGCACCGAGGCCAATCCGCCGCTGGTGAGCGACAACCAGACCGCGGCAAATTACACTCCGACCCTCTCCCCTGGCACCACCTACTATTGGAAAGTGGTTGCCTCCAATGAGATCGGCGACAGCCCTGCCTCCGCCACCTGGAGCTTCAAGACTCCCACCGCCACACAAGTAGCGGAAAGCTTCGAACCGACGGCCTTCCCGCCCGCGGGCTGGGCCAACGGCACTACCGGCACCTGGAGCAGAAGCACATCGTACTTCAAGCATGGCACCGCCAGCGCCTACAAGTATGGCAGCACCAGCACCGCCTACGTGCTTTCCACCCCCAAGGTGACCATTACCCCCACCAGCACCCTGGATCTCTGGACCCTGGCCAGCGGCACCACCGGCACCCTGCAGGTTGTTTACTCGCCTGACCGCGTGACCTGGACCGCCATTGGCACCCCGATCACTCATGCCGCCACCTACACCATGTACAACAGCGTGGTGGACTTGAGCAGCCTGGCTGGCAACAACTACTACCTGGGCATCCAAACCGGACTTCAGGCAGTCAGTTTCTACGTTGACCTGGTCGTCGGACCGGAAATCACACCGGAAGCGCCGGGCGCGCCTGTGCTCAGCACTCCTGCCGACCTGGCTATTAACGTAAGTGAATATCCCACCTTCACCTGGACCGCTCCCATCACCGGCGGCGTGCCCACCGGCTACAACGTCTATCTGGACACCGTCGACGGCAGCACCCTGCTGGCCAGCAACGTGACCTCTCCCTACACCCCTGCCGCCCCGCTGGCCTACAACACCACCTACTACTGGACCGTCGAAGCCTACAACGGCGCCGGCAGCAGCCCCGTGGCCACGGTTCGCAGCTTCACCACCAGGGCCAATCCCACTATCTCCACCTTCCCCTGGGAAGTGAACTTCGGCACGCTTGCCGCCGATTGGCCAGTGCTGAACTGGAGCCAGTTGACCAACCAATACGGCACCAACCTGGTAGCCGGTACCCGCTGGTATCAGGACGATTTCGTCAATGTGACCACTCCCCTGAACAAGGCTGCCCGGATGAACATCTACTCCGCCAACTACGGCTGGCTGGTCACTCCTCCCATCGCCATCCCCGCCACCGGTTATGAACTGAAGTTTGACCTCGGCCTCACCGCCTACGCGTCGACCTCTGCCGTCACCGCCGGCGGCCAGCCCGACGACAAGTTCATGGTCCTGATCAGCGACAGCCCGATGATGGCCAACCCCACTGTTTTGATGGAATGGAACAACAGCGGCTCCGCCAACGTTTACGACGCCATCTCCAACCTTGGCGAGAACCACATCATCGACCTCGACGCCTACGTGGGCACCAGATACATCGCCTTCTACGGCGAATCCAGCGTGTCCAACGGCGACAACGACCTCTTTGTGGACAACGTGATCGTGCGTGAAACCCCTGCCGCCCCGATCTTCACCTATGCCCCTGCCAGCATCGACTTCGGCATGGTGATGAACGGCGCGCTGACCGGCCCGCAAAACGTGACCATCACCAACACCGGCGGCGGCATCCTGAACGTCACAGCCGGCGACATCAGCATCACTGGCGCCAACGCCGCCCAGTTCAGCTTCGCGACCACCAACCTGCCCGCGGCCCTGGCTGGCGGACAGTCTGTGGTGATCCCCGTCTCTGTGACCGGCACCACCGAAGGCCCCATCTCCGCCACCCTCACCATCGTGAACAACGCCGTCAACTACGACGTCGCCCTGGCCGCCAACGTGCTGCCCGCCGGCATCGTGGTGATCGGCAACGGCACTGTCAACAACAACTTGCCCATCAACGCGTTCTACGGTTACACCTACAGCCAGAGCATCTTCCTGCAGAGCGAACTGAACGTGGCCAACCAGCGCATAGAAAAGGTGTACTATTATTGGAACGGTCTCGCGGAAGCGGTTGATTCCAACGCCTGGACCATCTACATGGGCCACACCGCCGCCACCGAGTATGCCAGCACCACTGCCTGGCTGCCGCTGGCCAATCTGACCCAGGTCTTCACCGGCACCGTGGCGCTTCCCGCCATCGCCGGCTGGATCGAGATCCCGCTCACCACCCCCTTCGTCTACAACAACACCGACAACCTGGTGATCGCGGTCGACGAAAACGCTCCCAGCTATGACGGCAGCAGCGAATTCTTCTACAGCACTGCCGCCACCACCAACCGCAGCCTGCGCTACTACAGCGACGGCACCAACCCCGATCCCGCGGCTCCCGTCGCCGGGACCCTGGTCATGGCCTATCCCAACGTGATGCTGCAGTTTGGCGACATCCCCGCCGGCGCGCCTGGCCTGCCCACCCTCACTTATCCCGCCAACGCGGCCCTCGGCCTGCCGATTGACGGTTTCGACCTCACCTGGAGCGCCAACCCTGACGGCGGCGTGCCCACCCTCTACGCGGTCTTCATGTCCACAGACGAAGCCACCATCTACGACGACGTCTACTTCGAAACAACCGCTACGAGCCTGAATCCCACCACCTTCGCCGAAGGCCCCAGCCCCGCGATCACGTTCGACTATCTGGATCGCTGGTACTGGACCGTCCAGGCCATCAACGCTGCCGGCGATGCTGTCGTCGATCCTCCCTACTGGTTTGAGATCGAAGCCGCCCCGTCGGTTATCACCACCTTCCCCTGGAACGAGAACTTCGATCTGGCGACCACGCCTCCCCTTGATTGGACGGTGTCGGACCTGGATGGTGGCGGTACCGGATGGGTGACAAGTACCCTTTACACCCATTCCGCTCCCAATGCCTTCAAGCATGGCTACAGCACCGCGGTCGATGAACCCGGCCAGAACGGCTGGCTGATCACCCCCGCCATCGCCGTTCCCACCGGAAACTACTACCTCTCCTGGTGGAACTACAACGTATACCCCACCTGGATGGTCTACAACGGCGTCAAAGTGAACACCACCAACAATCCTGCGGCCGCTGGCTGGACAGAGATCTGGAGCCAGGAAACTGCAGCTTCAGCTTGGAGCCAGGCAGTCGTGAACATCAGCGCCTATGCCGGCCAGACCGTCTATTTCGCCTTCAACTATCAGGGCTACGACGGCGACGACTGGTATGTGGACGATGTGAGCGTGTACGAACTGACCGTGGACACCTTCGGCCCCGTCATCACCCACCTGCCCGTGATCAACACCCCGCGTGAAGACCTCGGCCAGTATGTGGTTGCGGACATCGCCGACGACGACACCTGGAACAACCCCATCGGCGGCGCCAATATGTATTACAGCATCGACGGCGGCACCACCTGGAGCGCTCCGGTCGCGATGACCCTCGATGTGGCGCCCACCTACTACGCCCTGATTCCGGCTCAAGCCCTGGGAACCACAGTCACCTACAAGATCGAAGCCTGGGACAGCCTGAACAACATGACCACCACCAACAACTACGCCTACGGCGTCAATGATCCCACCTGGATCTGGTACGACCTGGGCGGCACCACTTACCTCGGCTACACCACCATAGACTTCGGTCCCACCGTGATGTTCGAGAATCCCTTCTTCGGCACCGACAACGCCATGCAACTGCTGGCCACCGACGGCTCCTCCTACTATGGCAACGCCGCCAACCTGCAGATCTACACCTACGACGGCGTCAACGACCTGGTGCCCTTCTTCACCACCCCGATCCCCGTCACCTTCGGCGCCCAGACCTACGAGACCTTTGACCTGAGCACCTACAACGTTCAGATCACGGCTCCGTACTTCTTCGTGTCCTATCTGGATGTGCCCATGGGCAACTACATCCTCTTCGACAGCACCTACGATTACGGCACGACCTACGTGTTCCAGGGCACCACCCTCTACACGCTGTCCAACTCCGGATCCTGGGCTATCGGCGCGAACGTGACCACCGGCGTGATGGCCGGCCTGGAAGCCCCTGTGGTGACCGTCGCCCTCGTGGCCGGCGTTCCCACCCTCAGTTGGGCTGCCGTGACCGGCGCCAATACCTACAACGTCTTTGGCGCCAGCGACCCCTATGCCGCTGACCCCTGGACCCTGCTGGGCACAGTGGCCACCCCTGGCTATGCCTACACCGGAACCGCTGCCATGGAATTCTTCAAAGTGACTTCCAGCGACGCCGCTCCGGCCCGCAATGCCAACCAACTCACCACCGAAAGAATGACCCTGCGCGGCAACCGCGCGGTCAGGCTGAACAACGCCCCCAAAGGCTTCACCCTCCCGCAGAGAGTGAACTAAACCGTTAATCCCGCGGCGGAACCATCCGCCGCTCAGATATCCGCCCCCGCATCGCCGCGGGGGTTTTTTTGGGGGTTCGAAAAAGGTGTTTCCCGCAGATCTCGCAGATGAAAGGGGGGATCGACGCAGAAAAAGATGAATAGATTAGGGATGAACAGGATGATCAGGATTTTTGGGATAAAAGGGGCACGCAGATCACGCAGATAAAATAAATAGATCAGGGATGAACAGGATGATCAGGATTTTTGGGATCTTATGTTTACCATGTATAATCCGTAAAATCCGTGGAATCCGTTAAATCCGTATTGGAAATGAAAGAATAGAATAGGGATGAACAGGATGATCAGGATTGAAGGGATTTTATGCTTGTTTTGGATAATCCGTCCAATCCGTTAAATCCGTATGACCATTCTTTTATCTGCGTGATCCCCGCTTTTATCTGCGAGATCTGCGGGAAACCACTTTCGAGGAATAATCCGTAAAATTCCGTGGAATCCGTGGAATCCGTATTGGAAATGAAAGAATAGAATAGGGATGAACAGGATGATCAGGATTTTTGGGATCTTATATTTACCATGTATAATCTGTAAAATCCGTGTAATCCGTATTTAAAGTTCCTGCCTGCGATATCCCTCTCTTCATCCGCGCGATCTGCGCTTTAATCTGCGTCAATCTGCGTGAAACCCCACATCCCAAAAATCCTGATCATCCTGTTCATCCCTAATCTATCACATCTGTGAAATCTGTGGAATCTGTGTGAGACACTCTCTTTTAAATACGGGATGAACGGATTATACGGATTTCTTTGCTCCGACAATCCCATCTATTATCATATCTGCGCAACCCGCGTGATCTGCGTGCGAAACACTGTTTTGTAAATCTCCTCTGCTCTCTCTTCTCTGTTTTCTTTGTTCCTCTGTGGTGAAAAAGATCCTCTGGTCTCTCCAATCCTGTTCATCCCTAATCTATTACATCTGTGTAATCTGTGTGAGACCCACTCTCTTTTCCCCGGCCCGGTTCCGCTGGGAGGCCAGCCGCATTTTTCCCTTGACACATTTTGAATATGTCATAATCTGTTGCCATAATGGTTTGAGGTCCCTCCCGGCCGGGGAAACCTCCCCGGCCCACGGTTTAGATATTGAAAGACCATATTCAAGGAGTAAAGATGCACAAGATCAAATTGGTTTCTCTCCTGTTGATGCTGATCCTGGCCGGCGTAGGCCTGCGGGCAGTGGTCAGCGAGTATTCCTTCGCCTCGGCTGCGGGCACTTTTTCGGAGATCACCGGCGGCACGGTGCTGGGCACTTCCGCCAACGACAACGAAGTTTTCAACGCCCTCCCGCTGGGCTTCACCTTCACCTACAACGGGGTGGACCACACCCAGGCCAGCATCGCCAGCAACGGTTTCCTGGCTCTGGGCGCGGAGGTCGTGACCAGCAATCTGCCGATCAGCAACGCGACGACCACCAACAACGTGGTGTCCGCCCTGGGCCGGGACATCAAGAGCCGCGCCGACGGCGAGCTGATGTATCTGCAGAGCGGCGCGGAGCCAAACCGCGTGTTCACGGTGCAGTGGAAACACTGGCGCCGTTCCGCCACGGCCACTGCCAACGACGACTTCAGCTTCCAGATCCAGCTGCAGGAAAACGGCGACAAGGTCGTGTTTGTCTACGGCTCCTTCACCGCGGTCACCAGCAGCACCAGCCAATCGATCCAGGTGGGCCTGCGCGGCGATGCCAATACGGATTTCAACAACCGGACCACCACCACGGACTGGTTGGCCACCAATCCCGGCACTGCCAACAACAACTTTTGCGTGCTGAGCGCCACGGTCTTTCCCGCCGCCGGGCTGGCTTTCACCTTCAGCCCCCCGGCGACCGGCGAGCCGCCTCTGCCGGCGGTGAACCCCAATCCCGCCAACAATGCTGCCAACGTTGCCATCGGCGCCAATCTGATCTGGGTTGCCGGCGGCGGCACGGTTGAAGGCTACAAGGTCTATCTGGGCACGGACAACCCGCCCACCAACCTCGTGAACGGCACCAGCCAGACCCCCACCAGCTACGATCCCGCCAATTTCAACTACAGCACCACCTACTATTGGCGGATCGTGCCCTTCAACGCCAACGGCGACGCGCCGGGCTGCCCCGTCTGGCAGTTCACCACCCTGGCCGACCCCACCGTGACAACCTTCCCCTACGCCCAAAACTTCGACGCCGCCACGCCGCCGGCTTTGCCCCTGGGCTGGACCGCCATCAACGCCAACGGCGACACCTACAGCTGGGAAACCTATGCCGGAACGGCGCAAAGCCAGCCCAACAGCGCCCGCATCAGGTTCAACACGACCCTGGCGATGAACGATTGGCTGCTGCTGCCCCCGCTGCAACTGACCGAGGGCAGCTACTACAAGCTGCGCTTTTACTATCGCGGCGGCAGCGCCGACGCGGCCGAAAAGCTCGCCCTCTACTGGGGCATGTCGCCCACGGCCGACGCCCTCAGCAACCAGATCTGGGCCAACGAAAACATCACCAACGTCAGCTATCAGGCCGGCGAGGGGGTCATGCAGGCTCCCGGCAGCGGTATCTACCACTTTGGCTTCAAGGGCTACAGCGCCGCCGACCTCTTCTACATCTATCTGGATACCGTGACCTTCGATGTCTGGGTGGAGCAGCTCCTGCCGCCCACCAACCTGGCCGCGGCGATCGACGGCAACGACGTCCACCTGAGCTGGGCCGCTCCGGTGGAAACCCGCGCCCTGCTGGGCTACAAGGTCTACCGCAACGGTACGCTGGTGGCCACCATCCCCGATCCCGATTCCCTCACTTGGGACGATCTGGCCCTGCCTTCCGGGCTCTACAGCTACGGCGTGGCCGCTTCTTATACCTCCGGGGATTCCCCTCCCGCCGGCCCTGTCCTGGCGGATGTGGATCCCGTGATCCTGCCTCCGGCCAACCTCACCGCCACCATCGAAGAGCGCGATATCGTGCTCAACTGGGGCAATCCGGAGGGCGACTGGATCACCTGGTCCAACCTGGCATTGGGCAATTCCATCGGCACCAGTTCCGCCATCGTCTTCGACGTCGCCCACCGCTGGCCGCAGGCAGACCTGGCCCCCTACGCCGGGCGCTCGATCACCCGCATCGAGTTTGTGCCCGTCTTTGCCAGTTGCGTCTACACCGTCAAGGTCTGGACCGGAGGCTCCGCCACCAGCGGCGGCACCCTGGTCCATTCGCAGGTGGTGTCCAATCCCGTGATGAACGTCTGGAACACGGTGATCCTCACCGCCCAGATCCCCATCCCCGCCACCGGCGACCTCTACTATGGCTATGAAGTGAACACCACCGGCGGCAATCCGGCCGGCTGCGACAGCGGCCCTCAGATCGAAGGCAAGGGCAACATGATGTACTTTGGCGGAACCTGGACCACCCTCACCGCCCTGGATCCAGCCCTCACCTACAATTGGAACATCCGCGCCTTCGCCCAGTTTGCCCCGCCCCCCCGCGACGACGGATTTTCCCCCCTGGCCAACTCCTACTACAGCGCGCCGCAACCCCTCACCCTGGGCCAGTTCACGCCTCCGGAGGAGAGCCGCCTGGTCACGGGCTATAAAGTCTACCGGGACGGCGTGCTGATCGCCACCCTGGACGATGAAGAGGATGTCTCCTACCGCGACGCCGCCCTGCCCAACGCGACCTATGTCTACGGCATCACCTCCGTGGCCCCGACCGGCGAATCCGTGCCCGCCAGCGTGACCGTCACGCTCAACTTCCAACTGGCGCAGCAGATCTTTGGCGACGGCTTTGAAGACCACCCCGATTTCGCCACCACCTTCGCGCCCTGGACCCTGCGCGACCTCGATCAATCCACCACCTACGGCATGACCGACGTCACCTTCCCCGGCAGCGGCAACCCGATGGCCTACATCGTCTTCAATCCCGGCGCCACCACCCCGCCCGTCACAGCCATCGCCGCTCACGGCGGCGCCAAAATGGCGGCCAGCTTTGGCGCCACCACCCCGCCCAACAACGATTGGCTGGTGACTCCCCGTTTCCACCTCGGCACGGACAGCGCGGTGAAGTTCTTTGCCCGCTCCCACACCGATTCCTACGGTTTGGAACGCTTCCGCGTCGGAGTCTGCACCCTGCCCACGATCATCACCCAGGGCTTCCAGTGGGTCAACGACGGCGAATACGTCGAGGCTCCCACCGCCTGGCACGAATATGTCTACGACCTCTCCGCCTACGATGGCCAAAATGTCTTCATCGGCATCCGCTGCGTCTCCAACGACGCCTTCGTCTTCTATGTGGACGATTTTACCGTCCATTCCGACGGCGGTTATGTCGGTAATGACGATGAAGCCGCGCCCGCCCTGGTCACCGCCCTGCTGGGCAACTTCCCCAATCCCTTCAATCCCGAGACAGCCATCCGCTTCAGCCTGGCCGGCAGCGCGCCCGTCAGCCTCGAGGTTTACAACCTGAGGGGCCAGTTGGTGCGCCAGCTGTTGCGCGAGACCCGTCCCGCCGGCAACCACAGCGTGGTCTTCAACGGCCGCGACGACCGCGGCAACGCCATCTCCAGCGGCGTCTATTTCTACCGCCTGCGGGCCGGCAGCTACAGCGCCACCCGCAAGATGATCATGATCAAATAACCTGGTTACAATAAGATACGTACCCGCGGCGGGGGAGACCTGGCCGCGGTTTTTTTATCTCACGCAGATCACGCGGATTCCGCAGATGTTGAATAGATCAGGGATGAACAGGATGATCAGGATTTTTGGGATGACGAGAGGGGCACGCAGATCACGCGGATTCCGCAGATAAAAGATTAATGGATCAGGGATGAACAGGATGATCAGGATTTTTGGGATGAGGAGAGGGGAACGCAGATCACGCGGATAAAATGGTTACACGGATTGGGCGGATTCGACGGATTGACACGGATTATTCAGATTTCCAGTAACATCCCTTCAATCCTGATCATCCCTGATCCATTGCATCTGAGTAATCTGCGGGATCTGCGTGCCCCGGAGTGTGTCATTCCAGACATTCATCCCAGAGGGGGGCCTCTGGGATGGATGGCGTGGAATCCAGGCTTGTGAGGGTAATGCCCTTCTTGGACTGGCCCTATCTCATATGCCGTCCCGCCGGGACTCACAATGCCATTTTGGGAGCGTGGTTGCTATCTAAAATGTCGTCCCGCCGGGACTCGCCGATGAATCCCGTAGGGATGACATTTTAGATAGAACCGGTGAATAGAGAATAGCGTGTGAATCCCGTTGGGATGGCATGGCAACCGGGTCACGTGCCTGTCGCGGGTTGAATGATTGGAAGGCCTGGATTCCACGCCAGCCGCAAGTCACTATAATTGTGTAGGTTACCGGTCAGGCGGCTGGCTGGAATGACACGCTGAGGCTGGGGGGTGTGGTGTTTGGGCTGGGCTGCCATCCTGGGGTTTTCTGGATTCCGGGTCAAAGCCCGGAATGACACGCTAAGGCTGGGGGGTGTGGTGTTTGGGCTGGGCTGCCATCCTGGGGTTTTCTGGATTCCGGGTCGAAGCCCGGAATGACACGCTGAGGCTGGGGGGTGTGGTGCTTGGGCTGGGCTGCCATCCTGGGGTTTTCTGGATTCCGGGTCGAAGCCCGGAATGACACGCTAAGGCTGGGGGGTGTGGTGCTTGGGCTGGGCTGCCATCCTTGGGTTTTCTGGATTCCGGGTCGAAGCCCGGAATGACAGATAGCGGGGCTGGGTGGCTGGCTGCATGAGCTGGGACGGCAACTCAGTGATTTTCCGAATTCCGAGCCAGACCACTCCAAAAGAGACTTCAGGAGCCCAAGATGAAAGCAATAATGATATTCATTCAACGGTCTTTCCCTTTCATCCCAAAATCCTGACCATCCTGTTCATCCCTGATCTATTAATCTTTTGTCTGCGCAATCCGCGTGATCTGCGCGCCCCTCTCATCATCCCAAAATCCTGACCATCCTGTTCATCCCTGATCTATTAATCTTTTATCTGCGCAATCCGCGTGATCTGCGCGCCCCTCTCTTCCAGAAAAAAAGCCCCCGCGGCGTTGCGGGGGCATCATCTACCGGGGGATCAGTATCTCCCGGGGGTTGGAGTTATTTGCGGCCCTGGACCGGGGCGATGCCATCCAGCATCGTTTCCCTTAGCGCAGGCAGCCGGACCGAACTGAGTTCGTTGACCGCGGCCCTGGCGGGGGCGTTGTACAGAGCTGTGATCTTGAAGAATTGCATGGCCGGATCGCCATAGGGATAGCTCAGGCTGGTGGTATTTCCCAGCAGAGCCCAGGGATCCGGGGCGTAGGGATCCAGGGTGCCATAGACGTTGTAGCTGTCCGCTCCGGTGATCGCGGCCCAGCTAACGGTGGGAACGCCCGCAACGAGTGCGGCGCTCGGCACTGGCGCTACGGATTGCACGTTGGCGCCGATGCACCAGGAGCCGGGTGTGCTCATGGTATAGAGCTCGCCGTCGATGATCGCGTAGGTGGTGCCGTAATCGTAGGTGTTATCATACAGGAAGGCGGCGGATACGGGCAGGTCATAGCTGACCAGGAAGTACGGAGCCGTGATCTGGATCCCGTAGGAGCTCAGGTCAAACACTTCGTAAGCCGTGTGGCCCAAGGTCACGGGGATCGGGGGCACGGCATCCACGAAGTCCGCCAGGCCGCCGGTGCCATTCCAGCTGTAGATGTGCAGGATGGCTGCCACCGACGTGGCCGCGGCCACATCGTAGCCAAGGCCGTCCACGGCGTTGATCTGCACCGGAGCGCCGAGATCGTAGAACGGGTTGTCGAACAGCACAATCGGGCTGAAGGCCTGGCCTGCGCCAAACCAGGTCCAGGCGGTGCCGCCGGCGTCGTACCAGATCCAGGTGGGATCGTTCACGCCGAAGCTGAACGTGTCGGTGGTGACCGTGTTGTTCAGTTCGTCCCAGGCTTCCAGGTAGTAGGTGACCGTGGTGCCCAGGGGCTGCATCGGAATGTAGGCATAGTAGCCGGGCGCGACATCCAGGGTCATGGCGACCGGACCGGTATAGGTGGTGCCGCCGTCGATGCTGTAATACATATTGGCGCCGCCGATCGGGCTGTTCCAGGTGGCGTCGTCCAGGATGTCGGCATAGACGAGGTAGTTAACGTCTGCGCGCGGGGTGTTGAGCACCGGCAGGAACGTGATGCTGGGCGGGATTTCATCGGTGGTCAATTCGTAGATGCTCACGTCGTCCACATACCAGTTATCGGCGTCGTCGCCCTGGTAGTTGAAGGCGAAGTAGACGATCTGGCCGGCATAGTCCGAGATGTCGATCACTTCGTTGCTCCAGGCCGAGGCGGCGGCGTCCTGGCTCCACAGTTGCAGCCAGCCGGCGTCGTTGGGATCGGGCACGGTGTTCACCTTCACGCCGTTGTAGAACATGTAGGTGGGGTATTGGTTGTAATTCCACCAGGAGAGCCGGAAATTGCCTCCCAGGGGCATCTGGATGGCGGGCGTCAGCAGCCAGCCGTTTTGGTCTGGCACGCCGTAGGCGTGCTTGGCGGATTTGGTGCCGGAATGCACGTAGGTCGCGGTGGTGTTGACGGTCCAGGTCGATCCGCCGGCGTCAAGGTCAACGATCGACCAGTTGGCCGGCGGGAAGGTGGCGTCTTCAAACCCGGTTTCCCAGGGGAAGGTGTTCACGACCACCAGGCTGCCCACGTCGAAGCGGTAGATCTCGCTGTAGGCGTCGTTCTGGTCGGTGATGCTGGCGATCACGGTCCAATACCAGGTTTGGCCGGAAGTCATCGAGAAGCCGGGAATGTCGCCGGAGGCGCAATAGGAATAGAGGTAGGTGACCGTGTCGACCACCACCGGCAGGATTTCCAGGCTGAAGGTGGGGGCAAAGAAATCGCCCGGTTCCAGGTTGGCCAGGTCCGCGTCCACGCAGATGGTGTAGTATTCCGGGAAGGCGCCCAGCGCGGAGGGCGACCAGTCGAAGGTGAAGCCGCTGGCGGGCAGGTTGGTCTGATTGTTCAGCGGATAGACCAGGTTCACCGGCGCGGGGGCGGCGGTCACGGAGAAGATCTGGAAGTCGTCGATCTCCAGCGGGAAACCGATCGGATCGGTCATGTTGGATTGGAAATACCAGCGGAACTTGACCGTGTTGCCGGCAAAGAGGGTGATGTCTCCATCCAGGGTATAGCTGTTGATCATCGAACTCCAGGTGGCCGAGGCGCCGCTGTAGACGTAGTTCATGCCGCTGGTGTCCGCGGAGGGGTTGCTCATGTAGCGCCAGGAGACGCCGTTGTCGGGCGAGATTTCCCAGCCGAAGTAGTCCACATCGGGGAAAACGCCGGGGTCGGTGTAGCTGCCTCTCATCTGGAAGTCCGCGATGATCTGCGTGGCATCCGCCGGCAGGGTGATCGAAGGGCTTTCCAGGTAGTTCAGCATGCTGTTCACGTAGGTGTTTTCGCTGTTTCTGCAGCTCATGATGTGGGTGGGCGACGGCGCGCTGGCGTCGGTGGCCACATGCCAGAAATCGCCCGCGGTGGGCACCAGGCTGCTGTAGCTCATGCCGGTGTCCACGCCCTGGTTGCTGTAAGCGGCCAGGGAGATGTCGTCCAGCATCACGCCAAACAGGTCGGGGTCGTCAGCCGTGCTTTGGGCAGGGTCGGAGGCAAAGGCAAAGCGGATCTTCACGTTCGCCGCGCCGCTCACCAGATAGCTGGAAAGGTCCACCGTAACGGGGGTCCAGCCGCGCTGTCCGCCCCAGCCGGGGACGCCCAGGCCTTCGCCGTGTTCGCTGCCAAAGGCATAGGAATTGGCGAAGTCATAGGGCAGGCTCAGGGCCGTGGTGGGGATCACGCTGTAGCTCACGCCGCTGTTGGTGGAGATCCTGAGGTTAAAGGAATCCCAACCGTCATAGTCGCCGCTGGCGCCCGGATCTTCCAGGCCGTGCTTCATCTTGAAGGTCAGGGTGCTGTTGCCGGTGCTGATCGGGATCACGGCAGTGTCCAACACCAGGTATTGGTGGTCGTAATAACCGCCGATGCCTGGCAGGGTGGGGTCGCCCATCCACCAGCAAGGGGGAGTGGCGTCTCCGTCGCCGGCGTAGATGTGCCAGTCGTTGGGCGACACGGCGCCGTCGAAATGGGTCCAGCCGGCAGCGCCGGATTCAAAGTCTTCCGTATAGAAGATATCGCGGGTGGTGCGGTCGGGCGCGGGATTGGGGTTGTTCCGCTCGGGCCGCGCGATTGTCGGCCCCGCCGCCAGGCCGATCACGACGACCAGCAGGGTGAGGATGAATAGATATTTCTTCATAACTAATTCTCCAGATATTGGTTAATAGCTCTCAAACAAGGAAGAGCCGGCTATCCTCCCCCTCGTTGGGGGGGGGGTGATGGCCGGCTCTTGGTGGCAATTTTGAAGATAACAAGGAAGGTTGGTCCTGTGAAAAGCTGTTTGCCCCGGCGGTAAGATCATAACGTGCGATGAATATGGCTACTCGGCCGGCGGCTTCGCGCTTTTGCTCAAAACCATTGTGAGACAGTGAGATAAGAGATTGCGATGGTAGTGTGGTGAGCCTGGACGGACCCCTGCCTCCAGCGCGGGAGCGGCGCTCCCCAAACAACAAAAACAGCGGACTGGCGGATGTTGGCATCGGCACCTTCCTGGCATTTTTGCAAATTTGGCGGTCCCAAAGCCGCGAAAGCAACAGCGAGACCTGCTTGCGGAGAGGGATGCAGCCGCGCCGCGAGCGCGGGCGGCGTCCCCTCCCCGGGGGATCAAATCCAGTGCGCGCAATTTAAAGGTGCTTCTCCAAGCTGTCAAGCTTTTTTTTGCAATTTTAACTCTATCAAGGATTATACCCCTGACGCGTGAACCGGGCCAGGCGCAAAGCTGCCGCCCCAAACCCCCACCCCGCCTGCCCTTAACCCATTAACTTATTAACTTATTAACTTATTAACTTATTAACTTGATTTTGCCGCTCCTATGACCATTACGCTATCATTACGGGACCATTACGGGTGAAACCCGTAATGGTCCCGTAATGGTCCCGCAATGGTAATGGGGGAGAAGAGGTTATGAAAGTGGTCCTGAACCGCCAGACTGAGATATTGGAGTGGCAGACTGTATTCTTGGAGCGGCAGACGTCCCCGTCTGCCAACGGCCTGGAGGGCCGTTTCTTTTGGTCGCAAAGCGGCAGCCAGCGTTTTTGGAGTGGCAGACGTCCCCGTCTGCCAACGGCCTGGAGGGCCGTGTTTTTTCACGGAATCGCGCGCTTGATCGCGCGCTTCAACCACAAAAGGCAGACGGGGACGTCTGCCACTCCAATAGCAGACGGGGACGTCTGCCACTCCAATAGCAGACGGGGACGTCTGCCACTCCAATAGCCGACGGGGACGTCTGCCGCTCCAATAGCCGACGGGGACGTCTGCCACTCCAATAGCCGACGGGGACGTCTGCCACTCCAGTCTCACGGTCTGCCGCTCCGGCCTTACGCCCTATATCAACCCCGGCTTGTAATAGGAATACGGCCAGTTTTCCGCCTTGTCCGCCAATCCTGCCCGGACTGGATTTTCCAGGATGTAATTGACCGTGGTGTAGTAATCATCGGGGTCGCGGATGTAGCGGTCGAAATATTCCTCCTGCCAGAGGCTGCCCCGGCGGCCGAGCTGTTGGTTGGCTTGTTTGGTGGTATAGGTCTTGATCAGTTTCACGATCACGCTCAGGCGGGCGTAGGTTCCATCCGGTTGCGGCAGCGGCTGGATCAGCAGATGGAGGTGGTTTGGCATCACGCAATGGGCGTGCAGCAGGTACAGCCTGGCGTCGTAAAAACGCAAGGTGTCGCAGATTGGGGCGGCGAGCTGATCTTTGGTGAGGGATAGGCCTGGCAGTTCCAGGCGGCCGAGCGCGTCGTCGAAGCCTTGGAAGAGGGAGGCTGGAGCGGCGGAACTGGCGGAGGGGTCCTGCTCCCGCGCCGTTTCGGCCTGGGTCCGGCGCAGATCTTCCAGCATGAGGCGGACCGGTTTGGGCAGGGTGCCCGCCAGCCGCCAGGTGACGGAGATGATCTGATCCCTGAGCTGAAGGTGGGGCAGATTGCGCCGGTGCTTTTCCACAAGTAGGTCCATGTTGGCTCCCTGCGATGATGATGCGGCAGGTTGAGGCGGAGGCGGATATTTGTAAAGGATAATTTTCGGGGGAGGGCAGATAGTGGTCTTGGAGCGGCAGATGGTGTTCTTGGAGTGGCAGACGTCCCCGTCTGCCAACGGCCCGGAGGGACGTGTTTTTGTTCTTGGCGCGCTAGACCGTGTTTTTGGCGCGGCAGATGTTGTTTTTGGAGTGGCAGACGTCCCCGTCTGCCAACGGCCCGGAGGGACGTGTTTTTCAAAACGGAATCGCACGCCTGATCGCGCGCGTCAACCACAAAAGGCAGACGAGGACGTCTGCCGCTCCGGGTCGGGCGGAGACTCGTTTCTTTTAATAAGGAATCGCACGCTTGATCGCGCGCATTATTTACAAAAGGCAGACGAGGACGTCTGCCGCTCCGGGTCGGGCGGAGGCTCGTTTCTTTCAATGCGGAATCGCACGCTTGATCGCGTGCGTCAACCACAAAAGGCAGACGAGGACGTCTGCCGCTCCGGGTCGGGCGGAGACTCGTTTCTTTTAGTAAGGAATCGCACGCTTGATCGCGTGCGTTATTTACAAAAGGCAGACGGGGACGTCTGCCACTCCGGGTCGAGCGGAGACTCGTTTCTTTTAATAAGGAATCGCACGCTTGATCGCGCGCATTATTT
>CAZOVZ010000034.1:0-30332 GCA_964583755.1 uncultured Candidatus Cloacimonadota bacterium | reverse complement strand
ATATATGCAACACTTTTCTTTTGGTGCTAGGAGACTACAGCATTAATTGGGTTTAACTCCAACCTGAGAGGGGGACTGGGGCGGGGCGTTTCGATTCGGGGGCTTTCTGGATTCCGGGTCGAAGCCCGGAATGACAGGGGCAGGCGGCTTTTCGCTGTCCTTAGTCCTGATCCTCCAGCATGATCCCGGCAACCAGTTTGTAGTGAAACTGGTCCTTTTCGTAGCATTCGCCCACGCTGCAGAGCATGATCCCCTTCTTGCGCATGGGATAGAGGCCCGGAGCGAGAGCGCCGCAGAGGGCGAGGAAGTCGAAATCGGTGACGGGGAGGGGCTCATGGCGGCGGCCACGGTAGGTCAGGTGGAGGAGGACCCGGCGCTTTTCATCCTGATCACGGATCTCCACCTGCGCCTCTTCCGGAGAGATGAGCAAGAGGGAATGGATGCGGTCAAAACTCAGGCCTGTGAAGAACTGCCGGGACAATCTGCGGGTCGTGTCGTAAAAGATGAATTCCTCCCGGTTGGGCGGATGAATCGCCGTGACGTCGCGGATCGAGGCGGTTCCGACCTTGTGCCAGGGGGTGTTTTTGCGGATTACGTAGTTTTCGGTTTGAAAGTAGGTGATGGCCCTGTCGACGGTCTCCAGCCGCACCACATCAAGCTTTTGCGCCATTTCACCGCTATCCATGACCAGGTCCTGAGCATCGATGGCATAGTGGGCATCGGAATCCGTGGTGACCAGGCGCAGCCATTGCCCGGAAGCGGTGTCGATCCCCGCTACGCAATACTTTCCGTACTTTTTGGAGGTCGCCAGGAGGATGAGTTCTCTGGTCAAAGATGGATGATCTCAGTTTTGGGGAAAAGTTCGGCGACGCGGGCGGCGATCAGGCCGCGGTGACACCTCGCGGCATCGCTTTCGGAACAGAGCAGGCAGACGGGCCCTGCGACGCGTTTCAGTTCCCGGCGGAGAAAGGCGTCCGCCTTGCGTTCCCGCATCAGGGCGGCGAAGCGGACCAGATAGCCGTCCCAGTCGATCTCCTTCTTGCGGTAGGCTTCCAGCAGTTCCTGGCTGGGGGCCAACTGGGGGAAATGGTGATAGGAGATGTCGCAGATCCGCCGCAAAAAGAACTCCAGATCGGCCGCTTTGGTGAAACCCGCCAACTGGCTGCGGTTGTTCAGCCGGATGTCCAGCAGGCTGTTGACCCCGGCGTGGCCGAGCAAGCCAAAGAACGTCTCCGCGCTCTTGCCCGCGAAGCCGATGGTGAAAAGTTTCATCAATCCTCCATGGTCTCCAGACGCCAGGCGATGGCTTCGTTGCGCTTCAGATAGGCTTCCGCCAGGATTTCCTCCGGATCCGGCTCTCCCTCGATCAGGCTGAAGATGTCTGCCGCGTCGCGATCCGGAAAGTATTTGTCCAACAGCCTGAGGTCAAGCTCCGCCTGAGTCTGGAGCGATCCGTCCGCCAGGATGTGACGCGGTTCGTAGCCCCTCTGGGCCAGGGCGCGGCAGACCATGATCGCCCGATGGCAGTCGTAGGGGTCCTTTTCCGCGCACAAAAGCGAGGGAACCAGCCCTTGCACCAGGGCCTGATCGAGCCGGGCTATTCCTTCCGCAAAGATGTCCGAGGCGGTGAACCAGGCATAGTTTAGCCAACCCGCGGGAGTGTAAAATTCCTGACCGGTCTGCCTGGCCCCAAACCACTGGCCAAACCACTCGTAGCCGATCCCCTGGCTGTACAGATCGCGAGAGAGCGCTTCCCGGTTGAACTGGGGATAACGCTGCGAATAGGGGGCGCTGCGCACGTCCAGGACGAGATTCGCGCCGGCCGCTTGCAACAGCGCTACAAGCCTCTCCGTCTCGTGATTTGAGTGGCCAATGCTATAGACAATATCCATGAAACCTGCCTTGAGCTTGCTGATGATATCTAAAAACTCCGTTCCCTGTCTTCTGTCAATGTTTTTCACTTGACCGTTTTTGAACGTTGGTAAACCTTGGCAACAATAGATAATCGGGAGCGTGGGATGAAGTATTCGGAAACCCAGATCCAGCAAGGATTGTCCAAATGGTTTGGCTACAACAGTTTTTTGACGGCCCAGCAAGGTATAATCAGTGACCTGCTGGAGGGAAGATCGATCCTGGCGGTGATGCCCACGGGCTCCGGCAAGTCGCTCTGCTTTCAGCTTCCGGCGATGCTTTTGGAGGGCTACACCCTGGTGGTTTCGCCCATGATCTCCCTGATGAAGGATCAGGTCATGCAACTGACCCAACTGGGCATTCCGGCCGCGGCGCACAACAGCTTGCAGAGTCCGGAGCAGCAGGCGCGCATCCGGGCAGACCTTCTGGGCGGCAAGCTGAAGCTGCTCTACGCAGCGCCCGAGACCCTCATGAAGCCGGCCTTCATCAAGCTGCTGGAGAGCAAGCCGCCATCCCTGATCGCCATCGATGAAGCGCATTGCATCTCGATGTGGGGGCACGACTTTCGCCCGGAATACCGGCAGTTGGACACGCTCCGGCGGCGCTTTGGGAAGACTCCCTGCTTTGCCCTGACCGCCACAGCGATCCCCAAAGTGCGGGAAGACATCTGCGCCTTGCTGGATATTCCCCCGGAAAACCAGCGGATCGAGAGTTTTGACCGCCCCAACCTATTTCTGGCGGTGGAGCCCAAACGGGAAAGTTTTAACCGCATCCTGAGCTTTCTGGGCCGCCATCCCAACGAAAGCGGGATCATCTATTGCATGACCCGGAAGGGCGTCGATCAACTCAGCGACAAGCTCCTCGGCGAAGGATACTCCGTCCTGCCCTATCACGCCGGCCTGAGCGACGAGGAAAGGCACCGCAACCAGGAAGCCTTCATCAACGACGAGGTGCCGATCATGGTCGCCACGATCGCCTTTGGCATGGGTATCAACAAATCCAACATCCGCTTCGTGATCCATCAAGACCTGCCCAAAAGCCTGGAAACCTACTATCAGGAGATCGGGCGCGCGGGCCGGGACGGCTTGCCCTCCTCCTGTCTTTTGCTCTACAGCTTGGGAGACCTGATCTTGCTGAACAAGATCATCCAGGCCAGCGATAACCCCGCCCTCAACGACAGCCACAAGCGGCATCTGGACGCGATGATCGCCTATTGCGAGCATCTGGGCTGCCGCAGAACGCCTCTGCTGAGATGGTTTGGCGAAGATCGCCCCCAGACCAATTGCGGGAGTTGCGACAACTGCCGGGAGGATCAGGGTCCGAAAACAGACGTGAGCGAACAAGCCCGGAAATTCCTCTCCACGGTGTACAGGGCCCAGGAAGCGTATTCCGCGGATCGGATTGTCGAAATCCTCCGGGGCTCGCGGACCAAAGAACTGATCAGCGCTGGAGATGACAAGCTAAGCGTGCATGGCGTCGGCAACGAATGGAAAGAGGGAAACTGGCTCAACCTCTATCAGACGCTCAAGCGGGACGGCTGCCTGGGCGAGGGGTATCCCCATTTCCGCGTGATCCTCAATGCCAAAAGCTGGGAGATACTGCGGGGGGAAAGGGCGGTTTTGATGCCGGAGACGCGGCTCTCCGCCAGGCTGGAAGCCCCCGAGGGAGCGGCGGACGACGAGCTCTTTGAAGAGCTGGTGGGACTGCGGCGGCGCCTCGCTCAGGAACAGGGAGTCCCTCCCTACATCATTTTCTCCGACAAGCACCTGAGGGAAATGACCAAGTGGTATCCCCAAAGCGCGCAAGCCTTCCGCCAAATCAACGGAGTGGGAAGTTTCAAGGCGGAGAAATATGGAAAACTGTTCATCGGGAAGATCCGCGAATACTGCGAACCAAAGGGGATCGCGGAACGGGACTGTCCGGAACCTTCCTCCGCCAATGAAAAGCCCGCGGCCAAGGTCAGCAAAACCCAGGAGGTGGCGGAGTATCTCCAGGCGGGGCACAACCTGCAGGAATGCATGGTGCGGTTTGGAGTGCAATTGAGCACGATCGTGGAACATCTGCAACGGTATCTGGAGGCGGATGGCTGGCTCGACCCGGCCATCCTGAACAGCTTCAGCACCCTCAGCCCAGAGGAAAACGCGAAGGTGCGCGAGTGCTTCAGGGAGCATGGCCTCAGCACCCTGTCTCCGGTGCATGCAGCTTTGAATGAGGCCTTTTCTTACAACGACCTGAAACTGGTGCGGCTGTGCATGGTGGCGGAACTGAAGGCGGCAATCAGGCGGGAAACTGAAGAAGGGGGAGGAAGGGCGGAATAGACTTTGGGGGGGTTGGGGGGAGGATTAACGGGTTAATGGTTAATGAGGGGATCCGGCGGATTGGAATCCGCCGCCACGAGGGGGCTTTGATCCGGCGGATTGGAATCCGCCGCCACGAGGGGGCTTTGATCCGGCGGGTTGGAATCCGCCGCCACGGGGGGAAAAAGAACTTGACGCGGAACGCGACGCGCGAAGCAATGGGACCGATCGTTGGGACTCGCCGCGGCCGGGTTTGAAGATGGCCAGAGCGGGCCCTCGAGCGACAAGGCCATGGGTGGGTTGGGGCTTTGCGCCAGCCTGAAAAGACCAACCCAGGTAACCAGGATCAGATCCCATGAGGAGCTTTATGGATACCAACGAGCAGCGAACGGAACCAGGCGGCCAGGAAAGGGTTCCCCTCAACCCCGACACGATCCGGGAGTTGTGGTCCAAAACCTACAATCGGGAAGGGAAGCCGGATTGGTCGCACATTTTCCCCTATTACCACCGGAACGTAGTGTTTCAGGACAGCATCCAGCGCATCGAAGGCCTGGACAGGTTCATCGCCATGTGCAACCGGCTGACCAAGCGCAGCAAGCAGTTGAAGATGGAGGTCCTGGCGACAGCCCAAAGCGGCAACGTGATCATCTTTGACTGGGTGATGACCATGATGTTCAAAAAATACCCGAACACGCCGATCTACGGCTCCACCAAACTGGTGCTCAGCGAGGACGGGCTGATCATGGAACAGCGGGACTACTATGACCTTTGGGGAGACATCTTCAACAACATCCCCCGGTTCAACAAGATGTACCGCAAGTTCATGGCGCGGAAATTCGGTTAGGCGGACATGAACCGGAAAACCCGGCAGTACATCCGCGAATACAGGTGGTCGAACATCCTCGCGATGATCAAAAACAACCGCCGGGAACCCCAGATCTGCCCAGACGCGTTTGAAGGCAAACTGGCGGTGATCACCGGCGCCACTTCCGGGATCGGCCACGCCACCGCGCGCAAATACGCCTCCCGGGGCGCGAACCTGCTCTGCGTGAACAGAAACCGGGAAAAATCCGAAGCCCTGCGCCGGGAGATCGAGGGCGAATTTGGCGTGAACTGTGGATGCCTGATCGCCGATTTGAGCAGGCGGAGCGAGGTCTTTGCCGCCGGCAGGCAACTGGCGGAACTGGAGAGGCCGATCGACGTGCTGATCCACAACGCGGGGATCTATCTGACCAGGCGGGAATTGACCGCCGAGGGCTTTGACAAGGTCTTCGCGGTGCACCATCTGGCCCCCTTCATCCTGAATCTCCTGCTGGAGCCCAAGCTCCGCGCGCAGGGCCAGGCCCGGATCATCACCGTGGGTTCCGAAGGACACCGGTTCGCCGCCTGGGGCTTGAGGCTGGATGACCTGAACTGGTCGAAGCGGCGCTATTCCGGATTGGCCAGCTACGGCCAGGCCAAGACGGCCCAACTGCTGGCGATGCTTTGTTTCGTCGAGCGCTTTCAGGGCAGCGGGGTCACCGTGAACACCATGCACCCGGGAGCCGTCAAAAGCGGGACGGGGCAGGAAAACGGAGCGATCTACCGCTGGTTCAAAAAACACTGGTTCGACAAAACCCTGAAATCTCCCCAGGTTTCGGCGGAAGCGCTCTACCATCTAGGCGTCGCCAAAGAACTGGCCGGCGTCAGCGGGAAGTTTTTCAACCTCACCACATTGGAGGACCCGGCGCCGCCGGCTGTTGACCGCGAGGTCGCCCGCAGGTTGTGGGAGCTGTCGCTGCAGATGATTGGACTGGCGGAGTGAACGGGATGGGATGAGAAGAGGACTGGATTCCGGCCTGCGCCGGAAGACAGCCGGAATGACATGGGACGTTTGATTGACGTGGCGTCGTCGGCGTTCGGCGGATTGGAATCCGCCGCCACGGAAAGGTTGGAACCATGAATGAAAATACTTACGATACGATAGTCGTGGGAGGCGGAATGGCCGGCCTGACCGCCGCCGCCTACCTGGCCCGGGCAGGGCAAAAAGTGCTGCTGGTGGAAAAGAACCTGGAGCCGGGCGGGTTGGTCAATACCTTCACCCGCGACGGTTTCCGCTTTGACGCCGGGGTCCGGGCTTTGGAAGACGCGGGGATCATCTTTCCCCTGCTCCGGGACCTGAAGATCGGGCTGGAGGTGGTCAAAAGCTCGGTTTCGCTGGGTCTCGAAGATCAAATTTTGCCGGTCGAAAACATTGCCAGCCTGCCTCAATACGGGGATTGGCTGAAGGGATTTTTCCCCGTCAGCGGAGTGGAGATCGACGCCCTGCTGAAGGCCATCCGCAAGATCATGAAGCACATGGAGGTCCTCTACGGCATCGAAAACCCGCTCTTCATGGACATCAGGAGCGACCGGGACTACCTCTTCAAACGGCTGCTGCCCTGGCTGCCGCGTTTTCTACTTACCGTCGGCAAGATCAACCGGATGCGTTATCCCGTGGAGGAATACCTGGCTTCCGCGATCCACGATTCCTCGCTGCGGGACATCATCGCGCAGCATTTTTTCCAGGCTACGCCAAGCTTCTTTGCCCTGAGCTACTTTTCGCTCTATCTGGATTATTTTTATCCCAAAGGGGGCGTGGGCAGGCTGGCGGAGGCTTTGCGGGACAAATGCCTGGAACTGGGGGCCCAGATCAGGGTTCAGACCACGGTAACCGGCGTGGACCCCGCCGCGCGCACCGTCCGCGATCAGGAAAACACCCTCTACAGCTATCAAAACCTGATCTGGGCGGCGGACCTGAAAACGCTCTACCGGGTGGCGGATACGCGCAACCTGCCGGCGAAGGCCAGGGCCCGGTTCGCGGCCGGGAAAGCCAGGCTGCTGCGTTGCCAGGGGGGAGAATCGGTGTTCACGCTGTTCCTCGAGGTGGACGAACCGCCCCAGAGCTTTGCCAGGATCGCCCACGGCCATTTTTTTACACCCCCTCCCGGCAGGGGCTGGGCGAAACCCACCGCGGGGAATTGCAGGCCCTGCTGCGCGATTTCGACCGCTCCGGCAAGCCGGAAATACTGGCCTGGCTGGACCGGTTCATCGCCCTAAACACTTTCGAGATCTCGATCCCCTGCCTCAAAGACCCGGATACCGCCCCGCCTGGGAAAACCGGGGTCATCGCCAGTTTCCTGGCCCGGCATGAGCTGTTCCAAAAGGTGGAGGAGGCTGGCTGGCTGGAGGAATTCGTGGCCGCGATCGAGGATCGGCTGACCGCGACGCTGGCGGAGACGGTGTATCCCATGCTGAAGGACAAAGTGACCGCCCGCTGGAGCCAGACGCCCCTCAGCATCCAGAGGCGGATCGCGAGCTCCGAGGGGGCGATCGTGGGCTGGGAATTTGGGCCGGACCTGCCCGCAGTCAACCAGATCCAAAAAGCCGCCCGCTCCGTACTGACGCCGCTGCCGGGGGTGTATCAGGCCGGACAGTGGGCCTATAGCCCCGCCGGAGTGCCCATGGCGATCCTGACGGGGAAGCTGGCGGCGGACAGGATCAAGAAGGGTTAACAGGTTAGCGGGTTAACGGGTTAATGCTCCGCCGCTCATGAGAGGCATTCAACGGAATGACCTGGATTCCGGCCTTCGCCGGAATGACAAGGGTTATTTTGGTTAATTGTGGCGGCATCCGCGGGTTGGGAGCCCGCCACGGCGGGAAAAACCTTGACGAATAAGCACAGCCCAAATGAAAGTGACTTTTCAGATCATTATCGACAGGTGGAATTCAGATGCGAAAGATCATCATCGCGGGCAATTGGAAGATGAACAAAGACGCGGGCGAGACGGAGCAGTTTTGCCGGGACCTGGCGGCGTGCCTGAGCACTCACGCCGAGCAGGATGTGCTGCCGCTGATCGCGCCGGTCTATCCCTTTTTGGCCAAAGCCGCGGAAATACTGGCCGGAACACCTTGCGCCGTGGCAGCCCAGGACGTCAGCGCCCAAACCGCCGGAGCCTATACCGGCGAAGTCTCGGCCGCCCAACTGAAGTCGCTGGGCCTCGGCCACTGCATCGTGGGGCACTCCGAACGGCGCCAGTACCATCACGAGACTGATGCGCTGGTTCGCGCCAGGATCGCCCGGCTCTGGGAATGCGGGATCATCCCGATCGTGTGCGTGGGGGAAACCCTCTCCCAACGCGAGGACGGCGAGACCGAGAAGGTGGTGCTGAGCCAGTTGGAAGGCTGTTTTGAGCAGCTGGAGCTTTCCACCGGCGCCGAAGCCGTGATCGCCTACGAACCCGTCTGGGCGATCGGCACGGGCAGGACCGCCACGGCGGAACAGGCACAGCAGGTCCACGCGCTCATCCGCAGTTGGATCGCGCAGACCTACGGCAAGACGGTGCAGCGCCAGATCAGCATCCTCTACGGCGGCAGCGTGAAGCCGGACAACCTCGGCGAACTGCTGGCCCAGCCGGATATCGACGGCGGGCTGATCGGCGGAGCGTCCCTGAAACTCGCGGACTTTTGCGCCATGCTCGGCACCGCGGTGGAAACCGCCAAACAACGCAAGGAATAGACCCAAATGATGGATATCAAATACATTCGCGCCAATCCCGAAGAGGTGAGGGCCGCGATCACCAACAAACATGAAAAGGCGGACCTGGACGCGCTGCTGGCGGCCGACGAGGCCCGGCGCAAATACCAGTTTGACTTTGACAACCTGAAATCCCGGCAAAACCAGGTCTCAGCGACCATCGCCCAGAAAAAGAAGAGCGGCGAAGACGCCGGCGAGTTGCTGGCGGAAATGGGCCAGGTAGCGGAGCAGATCAAGGCCGTGAACGCCAATCTCAGCGAAGCCAACGAGAGCCTGGAAAGCCTGCTGCTGACCATCCCCAACCTTCCGGACGCCTCCGTTCCGATCGGCGCGGACGAGAGCAGCAACACCCTGATCAAGACCTGGGGCGAACCGCCCCACTTTGAATTCGAACCGCGGGATCACCTGGCCGTTGCGGAACAAAATGGCCTGCTGGACCTGCTTCGCGGCGCCAAGATCAGCGGCTCCGGCTTCCCGGTCTACACCGGCTTCGGAGCCAGGCTGGAACGCGCGGTGGTCAATTTCATGCTGGAGTATCACCTCCAGAAACACGGTTACACGGAGCTGGGAGTTCCGTTGCTGGTGAACCGCAAGACCATGACCGGCACCGGCCAGCTGCCCAAGCTGGAAGACGACATGTACCACGTGAACGAGGACGACCTGTTTCTGATCCCCACGGCGGAAGTCCCGGTCACCAACCTCCACGCCGGCGAGGTGCTGAGCCTGAATCAGCTTCCGATCAAATACGTGGCCTACACGCCTTGCTTCCGCCGCGAGGCTGGCTCCTATGGCAAGGACACCAAAGGGCTGCAGCGCCTGCATCAGTTCAACAAGGTGGAGATGGTCCGCTTTGTGGAGCCGGATAGCTCTTACGCTGTGCTGGAAGAGATGCTGCAGGACGCCGAGGACATCTTGCAGGCTTTGGGCCTGCACTACCGGGTGGTTCAGCTTTGCAGCGGCGACCTGAGCTTCGCCTCCGCCAAGACCTACGACATCGAGGTCTGGGCGCCCGGCTCGCAGAAGTATCTGGAAGTGTCGTCCGTGAGCAATTTTGTGGATTTCCAGGCCCGGCGTGCCAACATCCGCTACCGCGACGCCGCGGGCAAAGTGGCGTTTGTGCACACTTTGAACGGATCCGGAGTGGCGACGCCCCGGCTGATGATCGCCCTGCTGGAAACGTATCAGACCAAAGACGGCGGCCTGAAACCGCCGGAAATCCTGAACCGGATGCTGGACTACCGCCTTTAGCGGGCAGCGCAACGACTGAGTGGAGCTTATGAAAAACATCGGCATCTTCGACCTGCTGTACATCCTGGCCAAGCGCAAGAACTTTGTCCTGATCTTCACGCTGATCTGCGCGATCGCCGCGATCGCCTATGCGATGCTGGTCAGCAAATACTGGATCTCGCGGGCGGTGATCGTCCCGGTGCAGGAGGAAAACGCTCTGGGAGCGCTGGATTCCGGCATGATGGGGCTCATCGGCAGCAGCCTGTTGGGCGGGCAAAAAGACTCCGCGGTGGAGTTTGTGAGCATCATGCAGAGCCGCAGTTTCAGGGAAAAAGTGGTGAACAAGTTTGGCCTGATCCCCTATTTCAAGCTGGAAGACAAACCCCCGGAAGTGGCGATGGAACTGGCGGTGTTCAAACTGGCCCACAACATCATGCGGATCACGTCGGACATCGAAAGCGACCTGATCACGGTGCGGGTGGAGACCAAGGACCGGCTGCTGTCCAAAAACATCGCCCAGTATTACCTGGACGAGCTGCAAGACTACCTGCGCACCAAGCGCGGCAGCAAAAGCAAGCTGCAGCGGCAGTTTTTGGAAGGGCAGGTGGGCTCCACCAAGGCGGACATCGAGTCCCTGGCCGTGGCCCTGAGGGATTTCCAGACCCGCAACCGGGCGATCGGAATGGACGAGCAGACCGCCGCGATGATCGATCTCTACAGCCAAAACATCGCCGAGCTCTACAAGGCCGACATCGAGCATGAGGTGGCCAAAAACCAGTACGGGGCGGATTCGCCGGTGCTCAAAGAGCTGGCCAAACGCCGGGAAGTGGTGGCCGCCAAGGTCAAAGAGCTGGAAAACAGCAAGACCAAACTGGTGCCCGGCTATATGCTGCAGATCGACCGCATCCCAGACCTGGCGCTGCAATACGCGCAGTTGAAGCTGAACCTGGAGATCAAGCAGAAAGTTTTTGAATACCTCTACCCGCAATACGAACTCGCCAGGCTGGACGAGGCGCGGGACATGCCCAGCTTCGACATCCTGGACAGCCCCTCCCTGGCCGGACTGCGCTCCAAACCCCGGCGCGCCATCCTGGTTTCCGTGCTCACCTTCACGGCCTTCCTGCTGGGCTGTTTGCTGGCGTTGGTGATCGAAAACCTGATGGTGACCCACCGGGACAAGGTCGACCGGATCTTCGCGGTGCTGAGAAACAAACGGCCGGTCCAGCAACAGTAGCCCGACGTGAACAGGCCCTGGCTGACCCGGATTCTGCTGGCGATCCTGGCAGTATATACGCTCATCGAGTTTTATCCGTTCAGCCTCAGCCTCTACCAATTGCCCCACTACCTGGTCACGGCGCTCTGCCTGGCCTGGCTGCTGATCTATCCAGACACCCGCTTCATCACGGCGCAAAACCTGAAACCGGTGCTGTTTCTGGGGTTGTGGCTGATCTACAACATGGCTTCCTATGCCTGGGCCAAAGACGGCGCGGAGGTGCTGCGCTACACGGTCTGGATCTTACGTTATCTGGCGCTGTTTTTGATCTACAGCAAGTTGTTTTCCGATCCCCGGCTGCTGAAGCGGTTTCACTGGTTTTTGTTCGGTTTGGTGCTGCTCTACGTAGCCACTTCGATCTGGGAGATGCTGACTCTTTCGCATCTGGAGCCCTCGCGCCTCTACGGCAAGGTCTCCTTCGTGCCCACCGCCAGTTTTTATGGGGAAAACATCCTGGCGGCGTTTCTGTTGCTGTTCAGCCCGTTTTTGCTGTTTGTGCCCAAGCTGACGCCGGGCAAGGGGTTGGGGATCGCCAGCGCCGTGACGGTGGTGGTCATCATGGGCATCATGACAATCCAGGGCGCGCGCATCGCCATGATGGGGCTGGGAGTGCTGCTGGTCGCCTTTTTCATCTTCCAGGTCCGCTGGCGGCACAAGCTGGCCCTGGTGGCCGCGCTGACGCTGGTCTTGGGCGGCATCTACCTCAATTTCAAAAAAGACGTGGACCTGTTCTGGTCCCTGCTGCAATACCAGGCGGAGACGCTGCAGACCGAGCAGGGCTCCATCTACATGAGTTCGATCCAGATCCGCCAGCAGTTGTTGAAGGAATCCTTCGACATGGCGGCGGCGACTGGGTTCATCGGGGTCGGCGGCGGCAATTATGAGCCGCAGATGCGCGGCGAGGCGATCTACCGCACCGCCGGGATCACCAATCCGCACAACTATCTGATGGAGCTGTTTGGCAATTGGGGAATACTGATCCTGGCTGGATTCGTGTACCTCTATTTGCACTGGCTGATCCGGCTCTGGCGCCTCTGGCGGGGCTCGCGGGGGAGACAGCGGACCATCTACCTGATGTATCTGTGGTCGCTGGCGCTGTTTTTGCCGGTGTCGATACTGCCCAGCACGATCCGCTGGCAGTACTTTGTCTGGATCTATTTCGCCGCGGTGAACGCCACGGCCAACGGCCAACCCGCCCCGGCGGAGGAAGCGGAATGAAAGAATTTCAACGATTGGTGGACATCATCGCCCAGCTGCGGGACCCCGTGGCGGGCTGCCCCTGGGACATCAAACAGACCTCAAATTCGCTGGTGCCGAACTTCATCGAAGAGCTCCACGAGGCGGTGGAAGCGATCGAAGACGACGACAGCGACGCCCTGCGGGAAGAGCTAGGCGACCTGATCCTGCACATCGTGATGCAGGCGCGGATCGCGGAGGAAGAAGGCCGCTGGGGCATCGCCGGAGTGCTGGAAAAGATCTGCGACAAGCTGGTGCGCCGGCATCCGCACGTGTTTGGGGATCAGGAACTGCGGGATTCCGAGGCGGTGAAAATGAACTGGGAACGGATCAAGAAGACTGAAAAGGCCGAACGGGTGAGCGTGTTGGAGGGCATCCCCCGCGCTTTGCCGGGTCTGATCTACGCTCAGCGTTCCCAGGAAAAGGCGGCCTCCGTGGGTTTCGACTGGCCGGACCTGGCGCCCGTGCTGGAAAAGATCCGCGAAGAGGAGGCGGAATTCCACGCCGCCCTGGCTTCCGGCGACCCCGACGGGATCAGGGAGGAACTGGGCGACATGCTGTTCACCCTGGTGAACCTGGCCCGCAAGCTGCACATCGACGCGGAGAGCGCACTCAAGGAAACCACGCGCAAATTCCACGCCCGCTTTCACTACATCGAAAACCACTACCGCCAAAACGGAGAAAACATCCATGAAGCCAGCCTCGAAGAACTTGACGCCCTCTGGGATCTCGCGAAAAAAGACCAATAACTTCCAGACGCTGCGCCTCTACCTGATCTTTGGCAGCCTGGTCATCTTCATCGTCTTCGCCATCTATACCCAGATACTGATCCGCAACGCCAAGCGGGAGCAGGAATACGTGCCCCGCATCTTCGCCCAGTACATCGCCTATTCGGACAGCTACCTGCGCCAGGCGGAACAGTATTCCCAGCTGCTGGGCCAGCTGAGTTCCAGCTATTTCCAGTCCGTGCAAAAGCCCAATTACGACCAGGCCATGGGCGACTACATCCTTTACGACTTCATGCCAAACAACCCGATCCCCATCATCCTGACGGACAGCGACTTCCAGCCGATGTTCTGGAGCCGGGTGGAGGTGTCTTCGGACACGACTTTCACAGAGCTTTCCCCCGCCTCGCAAAAGAAGCTGACCGATCTGACGCGGGAGATGGAGCGCGCCAGCATCGACGCCGACGGCGTCATCACCAACTACGTTTTTTTTGCCAAACCGATCTCGCTACAGGAATTCCTTTCCAAGATCGATTACTCCGTGGTTGTCACCGACCGCAAGAAGACCCCGCTCTACTGGCGGAACGTGGACATCTCCGAGACCAAGAAGTGGAAGGATGTCACGGTCCCGGAACGGAAAGTGCTGTTCAGCCGGGTGGGCGGGATGACGGAAATCCCCCTCAGTTTGGAGGCGGACAGCTTGGGCTATATCTATTTCACGGCGCCGAAATCGCTTTCCCGCATCCGCAATCTGATCCTCCTGGAACTGATGCTGGCGATCATCCTGATCGCGTTCGGTTCTTACGGCCTGCTGCTGCTCAGGCGCACCGAAAAGGATACCCTCTGGATCGGCCTGGCCAAGGAAACCGCCCACCAGTTCGGCACGCCGATCACCTCCATCACCGGCTGGATCGACTATCTGAAAGATGCGCCGCCGGAAGGGCAAAGCCGGCCGGACATGGGCAAGATCTATGAGTTCATGACCGCCGACCTCAACCAGCTGCGGATGATCGCCTCCCGCTTTGGGAAGGTGGGCTCGCAGACCAAGCTGCTGCCGGTGGAACTGCACTCCCTGCTGCTGGAGATCGTGGAATACTTCAAGCACCGCATGCCGCATCTGGGCTCCCGCATCGACATCCATTTGATCTCCAAGATCCAGGGCATCAACGTGATGCTGGATGCCGACCTGTTTAAATGGACCATGGAAAACCTGATCAAAAACTGCGTGGACGCTATGACCAAGAAAGGCGGCAACATCATCATCACCGCCACCCACAAGGACAAATATATCTACGTGCACGTGCGCGACGAGGGCAAGGGCATACCCCGCTCGCAGTGGAAAAAGATCTTCGAGCCCGGGGTGACCACCAAGACCCGCGGCTGGGGCCTGGGGCTGAGCCTGGCCAAACGCATCATCGATGAATACCATCAGGGCCAGATCCGCGTGATCCAAAGCGCCCCGGACGAAGGCACCACCTTCGAGATCAGGCTGCACACCGACCACTTTAAGAAAAAGGACTGAACCATGCTGCCACTACTCACCCGCGAACAAATGCAAAGCCTGGACGCGCGGACGATCCAGGAACTGGGGCTCCCCGCCCGCGTTTTAATGGAAACGGCCGGCAAGGGCTGCGCCGACGTGATTTTGCAAAACCGGGCCGAATGCGCCCAGGGCCGGATCTGCGTCCTCTGCGGCGGCGGCAACAACGGCGGCGACGGGGCCGTGGCGGCCCGCTGGCTGGCCCAGGAAGGGCTGGAAGTGGTGATCCTGCAGATCGGGAATGGCCGCCTGACCCCGGATTGCAAAGCCAACCTGGAGCTCTGCGCCAGGCTGGACATCCCCATTTTGCGGATATCCGGACCGGAGGAACTGCCTCTCTTGGACGAACTGGTTTCCGGCAGCTCGCTGGTCGTGGACGCCATCTTTGGCATCGGGTTTAAGGGCGTTCCGGAAGAGTGGATGATCGAGCTGTTTTCCCTGGTCAATTCCTCGGCAGCCTGCATCGTGGCGCTGGACATCCCCTCCGGACTGGACGCCGACACCGGCTACTGCGTGGAGGCGATCTACGCGGATATGACGGTCTGCATCGATCACCTCAAGCTGGGGCACGTCATCGGCCTGGGCAGCGAGGTTTGCGGTGAGTTGGAACTGGTCCCGATCGGGATCCCCGGCCAATACGCGAGCCAACTCGATTGCGCGAAGCTGTTCACGGACAGGGATTTCTTTCCCCCGGTGCGGTTTCCGACCTGGCACAAAAACGACTACGGTAAGGTCTATGTCTTCGGCGGGATTTCCGGATTCACCGGCGCCGCCTGTCTGACGGCCAGGGCCGCGCTCCGCGCCGGAGCCGGCTATGCCTATGTGTTGCACCGCCCGGAATTGGCGCAGGTCTACGCGGTCAAGCTCACCGAAGCGCTGACCGTGGCGATCCCCGCCAACGCGAAGGGAATGCCGGACGCCAAGGCCCTGCCAGGGCTGCTGGCCGATGCCGGAGCGGTGGTGATCGGACCCGGCCTGGGCCGCGACGCCTACGCGCTGAAACTGTTGGAAACTGTTCTCCGCCACGTTAAAGCTCCGTTGGTGGTGGATGCCGACGCCCTCAACCTGATCGCCGAACATCCGGAACTGCCCAAACTCCTGGCCAAGCCCAATATACTGATCACCCCCCACTGGGGCGAATTTGCCCGCCTCGCCGGGATCGGCAAGGCAAGCCTGGAAGCCGACTGCCTTTCCCCCCTGCGGGAATTCGTGGCCAAACACCAAGCCAGGGTCTTGCTCAAAAGCCATTTCAGCGTCTACTGCGACGCCGATCAAACCCTGGTCAACGCCTCCGGCAACGACGGACTCTCCACCGGCGGCAGCGGCGACGTCCTGGCCGGCATCATCGCCTCGTTCCTGGCCCAGGGATTGGATGTTCCTGATGCCGCGATCAACGCCTCTTACCTGCTCGGAGCCACGGCGGAACGGCTGGCCGAAGGGCGGGAAACGCCGTCCATCCTGCCATCGGACATCATCGACAACCTGTTCAGGACGGAAGCATGACACCCCGCCACGCTTTGCCGCTGCTTCTGCTGCTGCTGGTCGCGGCCGTTCCGGCCTGTTCCAAAACCAAAGAAGACAAGACCCCCAAAGGAGATAAAATGCACCGCTTAGCCGAGCTGAACACACCCATATTCTGGGCGGAAGGGCATCCCGGAAGCCTGGACCGGGAAAACTGGAAGATCGAGGTCACCGGAGCCTGCGATTCCGCCAAAGTCTTTACCTGGCAAGACCTTCAGGCCCTGCCCCAGACCGAGGCGGACGGACGCCTGACCAGCGTGACCCGCTGGAGCGTGGGCGGCGTCTGGAAGGGAGTGGCGCTCTCCACCCTTCTCAAGGAAGTGGGGATGAAGCCCAGTTGCCGCTTTGTGCGCTTTTGGAGCGTGGGGGAGGTCTACGACACCTCGATCCCGCTGGAAACGGCCCTGAGGGAAAAATCCATCCTGGCCCACAGCTTTGACGGCGAGTATCTGACCGAGGATTATGGCGGCCCCGTGCGCGCCTTCATCCCCTATCTCTGGGGCTACAAATCCGCCAAGAGCGTGGTGAAGGTCGAACTGATGGAATACTACGTTCCGGGTTATTGGGAAGAGCGGGGCTATACGGACAGCGCCGAGATCGAACCCGGCCCCTGCCGCGACATCAACGACGGCGGCAAGGTCAAGCGGATCGAAAAAGGCGGCGACGAAGTTAAGTTCTGAGCCAGGCTGTCAAGGCAGCGCCACGCGCAGGGCGTTGACGTTCACCTGGTAACCGCCGCTGACCGTCACCAGGCCCTGATAGACCTGGGTCACGTCGGTGATTTTGGCCTTCAGCCAGTAGCTGCCGTTGGCTTCGGCGCTGTTTTGCGGGGCGCGCTGGTTGCCGTGGGAGTCCGTGCGGTCCGGAAAGTAGACCTCGCGGCCGGGGATCAGGTCCGCCGGCAGGGCGATCCGGGTCTTGGCGTAGTGGCTGGTCCACACCGTCTGGTTGTCCATCGTGCGCAGAAATTTCGCCTGGCTGTTGCTGCCGGTGGCGGCTGTCTTCATCTTGCCGATATTGGCGTAGACATAGGTGTTTCCGGCCAGAGCCTCGGTGGAGATCAGATAGTCGTCGAGCAGCACGAAATGGGCGTCGCCCCCGGTGGGATTGACCTGCGAAGTGGCGGCGGAAGTGGCGGCGGGCACCACGCTGGGCAGGATGGCGCCGAGGGTGCGGTTGACGCCGCAACCGGCCAAAGCCAGCAGGGCGGCGAGCGCCAGCAGAATGACGGAAATCTTGGTTTTGGACATTGTATCCTCCCGGAACCGGTCCGGTCTTGGCTTTTTAACTGTTATACCGGCGCCGGCGCCAAGGCCTGCGCTTTACTTTTGGCTACAGCTCTTTCAGGCTCGCCAGCAGGCGTTTGAAGCGGGCAAGCTCTTCCTGGTCGGCGTATTCCAGGGTGATCTTGCCCTTGCCGCCGCGCTCGCGCACTTTGGCCCGCAGGCCCAGGGCGCCGCGGATGTCCTTTTCCAGGCCGCGCAGAAAGGCGGAATTGTCCGGGATCGGCTCGCTCTTTTTCGCCTGGCTGAGGGCGAAGGTTCTGGCCTTGTCCTCCGCCTGGCGGACCGTGAGCTTGTATTTGATCACATACTGCGCGAACAGGGTCTGGTATTCCGGCTCCACGCTGAGGACGGCGCGGGCGTGGCCGGGGGTCAGCAGTCCATCCGTGACCAATTGCCGCGTCTCAGGGGAAAGTTTTAGCAGGCGAATGCTGTTGGTGACGGTCGCGCGGTCTTTGGAGACGATCTGCGCCACCTGCTGGTGGGTGAGGCTAAAATCCTCCACCAGAGTCTGATAGGCCAGCGCTTCCTCGATCGGGCCGAGGTCTTCCCGCTGCACGTTTTCCACGATCGCCAGCTCCAGCTGTTCCTTTTTGCTCACGCTGCGAATCACCACGGGCACAGAGTCCATTCCGGCCAGCCGGGCTGCTTGCAGCCTGCGTTCCCCGGCGATCAGTTCGTAATCCGAGCCCTCGGTCTTGGTCACGATCAGCGGTTGGATGATCCCGTTGGTCTTGATCGATTCCGCCAGTTCGCTCAGTTTCTCGGGGTCAAAGTTCTTGCGGGGCTGCAGGCTGTTGGCCCGGATCCGCTCGATGGGCAGGGTCCCCAGGTTTGCCCCGGCGGGGGATTTCTCTTCCTGATCGCGGATAAGCGCGCTCAGGCCGCGTCCAAGGTGTTCGTTCATGTCGCTTAGGTCCTTTCGATGATCTCGGTGGCCAGGTTGAGGTAGCTCATCGCGCCCGGAGAGCGGATGTCGTAGAGAAAGATGGGCTTGCCAAAGCTGGGCGCCTCGGTGAGCTTGATGTTGCGCGGGATGATGGTGCGGAAAACCTTTTCCTTGAAATAGCGGCGCACTTCTTTGGCCACCTGCATGGAGAGGTTCACCCGCTTGTCAAACATGGTGAGCAACACGCCGATGATGTTCAGCGAGGGATTCAGATTTTTCTGGATCAGGCGGATGGTGGAAAGCAACTGGCTGACGCCTTCCAGGGCGTAGTATTCGCACTGGATCGGCACCAGCAGGTCGGTGGCGGCGGTGAGGGCGTTCACGGTCAGGAGCCCCAGCGAGGGGGGACAATCGATGATAATGTAGTCAAATTCGCCCAGCACCGGCTGCAGGGCTTCCTTCAGCTTTTGCTCGCGGGCAAATTCGTGCACCAGTTCGATCTCTGCGCCGGTGAGGTCGATGTTGCCCGGCACGCACCAGAGGTTTTGGGTGGAAGTGGCGTGGATCGCGCTCTTGAGCGGGATCTTGCCGATCAACGCGCCGTAGATCTGCAGTTGGATGTTGTCTTTGTCCAGCCCCACGCCGCTGGAGGCGTTGCCCTGGGGGTCAAAATCGATCAGCAGGGTCTTCTTTTCCAGCACGGCCAGGCCTGCCGCGATGTTGACCGCGGAGGTGGTCTTGCCGACCCCGCCTTTCTGATTGACTATCGTAATTACTTTGGCCATATATCCTTATGTATCCTGTCTCAGTTCATTTGGGCCGGCTTCAGGGTGTGGAGTGAGCGCCGCCCGTAGGCAAACTCCCCGTTGAATCTCTCCTCAGGCTGCCAGGGCTCGAGGTCCGAAATGTCCTGCGCCTTGTAAAACACCGCCAGGCCGGAAGGTTTGAGCAGCTTCTTCAGGGGCTTCAAATACCTGGTTTCCAGCTTCACCGCGCGGCAGAGGACGTAGTCGAAACCGCTGTCCTCCCGGGCGTAGTCTTCCAGGCGGGCGCATTCCGCTTCGCAATCCACAAGTTCAAGCCCGGCAACCAGTTCCACCAGAGCCAGGGCTTTCTTGCGCACCGAATCCAGCAGGACCATCCGGCAATCCGGCACGGCCAGTTTGATCGGAATTCCCGGCAATCCGGCCCCGGAGCCGAAGTCCAGCACTTTCTTCCCGGAGAACTCAAAACATTTCAAAGCCACCAGGCTGTCAAGGAAATGCTTGGTCCACAGCTCATCCTCCGTGGTGGCGCGGGAAAAGAGGTTCACCTGGCTGTTTTTGTCCCAGAGCAGGCGGTGGTAGGCGTCGAAGCGGGCCAGGACAGCCTCACGTTCCGGCAGGCCCAGTTCCTCCAAAAACGCCGCGAATTGATCTCTGCCGGGGTTCATCGGTTCACTCCGCCGGCAGGCCGCGCAGCAGCGCCTGCACCAGAAAGGAGCGGTCTTCCCGCATCAGATAAAGTGTTGTCCGGGCCAGGGGGTCTTTGTTTTGCAGCAGCGACCGCGCCGTGATGTAGCGAAAGCGTTCGCTGGGGTGGCCGATGTAATCCCGCAGAATGCTCACCGCGAGGGGGGAATCCACCCCGGCCAGGGCGGAAAGGCAGGCGGTCTCATAACGTTTGGCGGCCAGCAACCGGCCGATCACGTCCACCAGCAGGGTATCCCCCACGCCGGCGACCAAGGCCAGGGAGTTTTTGGCGGCCAGGGAGTCCGCGCCTTCGATCACGGGAAACAGCCGGCTGCGGAAGGCCTGTGAGCTTTTGGCCAGGGCTTCCAGGGCCCTGTACTCCAACCCGGAATCGGTAGCCAGCTTGTTTTGGACCACGTACTCAACGGCTTCCCCTTCGCGGGAAAGCAAGATCTCGCGGGCTTTTTTCACCCGCTGCACGGCCGAGCCCACTTCCCATTCAGAGGCGGCGGCGAAGATGGCTTCGATGCTGTCCGTGCTGTCGGGCAGGGCGGCTGTTTCCGCCAATTCTTCCACCGCGGTCCTGGCAATAAGGTTGAGGTTGACGTCCCGGCCGATGCCGAAAGTTCCGCTCTGCCAGGTTTTATCGTTGGCTTTCAGGCTGTCCGGATAGACGTCTTTGCCCCCGGCGTCCAAAAACAGGCCGATCCCTCCGGTGCTGCGGGCGGGGTTGGCGTGGCCGTAGCTTTGGCTGTTGACCCGTTCATAGCGGTCGTCGCCGCTCCTGTCCACAAAGATCCCCACGGAGTTGGTCAGTCCCAGCCCGTTGCCGCCGTCGATGGAATAGGCGTCGTTGCCGCCCCCGTCGATCAGCATGCCCAGAGCCCAGTCGTGGCCGGCACCCTGGCCCGGCCCCATGCGGCTGTAATAGGCGTCGTCGCCGGAGGCGTCCATCAGGAAGCCGCAGGCCAGGTGAATCCCCGAACCCTGGGGGTAGTAAACCGTATTGTAGACGTCGTTGCCGCCCTCGTCCAGCAGCGCGCCCGTGGCGTACCAATAGCCGGAACCCTGGGCATAGACCCCGCCCAGGTATCTGTCGTTGCCGCCGCCGTCGTAGAGCAGGCCCAGCCCGCCCGCCAGTTCAGGCCTGAGGCCCATCCCCATGCCCTGGCCGAGGGTGATGTGGTCCAGCGGCATCAGCGGCTCGTGAAAGTACTTTCCGCCGATCAGGTAGCTGTCCGCCCCCGCCTGGTCCAAAAGCGCGCCCACGCCGTGGGTGCTGCCGATCGCCTGGGCGGAAACGCTGGCTTGATAGATGTCGTTGCCCCCGTGGTCGAGCAGGATGCCCAGTCCGAACATCGCCGCTCCCTGGGAAAACAGGCCGCTGCGGTAAAAATCCGCCCCGGCTCGGTCCTCGTGCACGTTGATCCCCGCGAAGGCGGAAAAGGCGAAGTCGTCCGTCTGATACACGTCATCGCCCGCCAGATCGTAGGAAAAGCCGCAGCCGAAGGCTCCGCAAAACAGCGATCCCGGCTCATCGCCGCGGTAAAGGTCGTTTCCGGAAAGGTCTGCCAGCAGGTAAAAGGGTTTGCCGCTCCCGGTCTTCAGATCAATCTCGTAGGCATCGTTTCCGCCGGGCTCCAGGATCAGGATCGGGTCCCTGCCCTTGGTGAGCCGGCCATCATAGACGTCGTCGCCTCTGGTTCCGAACACCATCAGGCCTTGCCGGGTCTCCAGCAGCAGGGGCTTTTTATCCGGATAGCGCAGCCGGGAGGCGGCTTCCACCACCGCGTCCGCCAAAGCCCGGTAACGGATCCCCGCGTCCAGCAGGGCGGCCAGGTCCAGGCCTTCCAGCCGGCGGTAGATATCTTTGCTGTCCAGGCTGTCGTAGGGCGGGTAGCCCTGGCGCCGGAAGTAATCTGTATATTTTTCAGCGTCTTCGCCCTCAATGAACTGCCACAGCCAAAAGCTGGCCAGCTGGTTTAAAACCAGTTTATCCCTTCCCCCCAGCGCCTGGTCCAGCTTTGCCTCCAACGGGACCAGTCCGGAATCCAGCCAACGGGCCAAAAACTCCGGCTTCGAAACCCCTCTCAAATCGTCACGATAGGACGTGTAGCAATCCAGATACAGCCCCGCGCAAGGTTCCGCCCCCAGATTGAAGGCGATCCCGCCCAGTTGCTGCAGCAGGCGGGGCAACGAACCCGGCAGCGAATCCCCCACCACGCAGGCTTCCCGCAGCGCCTGCAGGTCGTCAAAAGCTTTCCAGGGGTCCTGCAGCTGGCCAAGCTGCCAGTCCAGCTTGAACCTGGTGCTCAGGTCCCAGTCCTTTTCAAAGCGCAGCGAAGCCTCTTCCAAGCCTGCCGCCTCCAGCATTTCCACCAGTTGCCGCTTTTCCGGAGCCGGCAACAGCGGTGCCAGCGCCCCCGCCAAACCCGCTCCATATAAGGCCAAACATATCAGGATCAAATACTTGCGCATATCAAACTAACTCCTCGTCCTCCGTGCATCAATTGCGCGCCTCCGCTTTGTGTCAACAACAATCACCGTCCGCCCAGCCTTCCCGAGCAGACCGCCCCGCGCCCCGGACACAATTGAAACCTAAACTGTTTGCCCTCATTGGCTTGCGCTTCCCGATCCCGAAAAAGCTTGACAGCAGTAGTGCTTATTTTTTGAAGTTTTAAGCACAAGCCTTTAGTATTTGATGGCAGGAGTGTTGATGCACAAAGAGCAATTCGAGCCGTTTCTGCTTGCCCATGAAAAGCGTATCTACCATTATTTGCTTACGCTTGTGGGTAACGACAGCGACGCCAGCGACATAGTCCAGATGGTGTTCATTTCTTTCTACGAGCATATCGACCGCGTGGAAGAAGCGACCGCCCTGTCCTACGTCTATCGGATCGCCTACAACAAGAGCATGACTTTTCTGAAGCAGAAAAGCCGCTATGTGAACATCGACCCCCAATCTTTCGATCGGGTTCCGGACACCCCCAAAAGCGAGCCGGAACGGGATTACACCGCCCTCAACCAAGCCGTGCGGGAGCTGCCCCCCAAGCTCGCTTCCGTGATCCATCTGCAATATTACGAAAACCTTAGCTATAAAGACATCGCCGCCAACCTGGGCATCAGCGTCAAGGCAGTGGAATCCCTGCTGGTCCGCGCCAAAAAATTGCTCCGCAAAAAATTGATGAGGGCTCAGGACGGATATGGAGTATAGTATTATGAAATCTATTCTGCGGGACACCACCATAGTCTCCGCGCCGAGGAACCAATGAGATGCAGTAAAGCCATACAGCTGATGGAATTCAAGCTCAACCGCGAGCTTGCTCCAAACCGCGTCCAGGCTTTGGAACAGCATCTCGCCGTCTGCCCCGCCTGCCAGGCCTACAAACGTCTTTCCGGACGGCTTGCCAATTTCCTGGGCCAGGGCCGCCGACCCGAATTCCCCAGCTGGATCCACCTTCAGATCATGGACAAAGCCGCCGCGCACGACAACCGGCGCCGCACCTACCAACGCCGCTGGAAGCTTCGAGCCGTCCCCGCCCTGGTGGCGGCGGTCCTCTGCCTCTATGTGGGCAGCATCGTCGGCAAAGCCGCCTACACGACGGTCAACCCCTTCCCGGACAGCAGCCCCGCCCTGGCTTCCCAGACGGAAAGCCCCGCCCTCTTCGGCGAGAGCGATCTGATCGAATCCATCCTGCCGGACGGAGGCTCCCATGAGTAAGCATCTGCTGACCGTCCTGCTGGGCATATCGCTGGCGCTGAACGCCGGGATCTTGGGCGGACTCTTTGTGATGGGCGTCTACCGCCACTACCACGACCTCCACCACTACGCCTCGGCCCCCTCCTCGCCCCGCTATGAAGGCCGCGACAGGTCGGAAACCTGGGAACCCCCCAATCCCACCACCCGCGCCCTGATGGAAACTTTCCGAAACGCCAAAAAAGACCTGATGCAAGAACTCGCCAAGGCCCCCCTCAACGAAGCCAAGGTGCGCGGGCTGATCGAACGCTCGATCGCCGCCCAGAGCGCTTTGGAACGGGACCTGGGCAACAACCTGCTCCTCAAGAGAAAATCCCTGAGCGCCGCGGAAGCCGAAACTTACTTCCGCCAGCGTTTGCAGCGAATGGAAGACCGCAACGACCGGTTTGACCGGAACAACGACCAACCAAGGAGAAATTCCCAATGAAACACCTGATCTTTATCACATTGATAGCTCTGACGCTGACGGGCATCCTGTTTGCCCAGGCCGACGGCAAACCCCTGGTGAACCCCAAAGCCCAGCCCGGACAAAATCCCAACCTCAAACCCCGCCTCAAAGACGACGGCACCGGCAGGGACTGCTTCAAAGATCTGGGCCTCACCGAAGCCCAGATGACCAAGCTGCAGGACCTCCGCCTCGCCCATCAGAAACAGATGAACACCCTGGATGCAGAGATCGAAAACCTGCAAATGGACCTCCGCGCCGCGCTGCAAAAAAACGATTTTGCCACCGCCCGCAAACTGACCAAGCAGGTCAGCGACAAACGCCTGGCCCTCGCCAACAACCGCCTCGACCACATGGAAACCGTGAATAAACAGCTCACCGCCGAACAGAAGGAAATCTTCCGCGGCAAGATGATGCAAATGCACTCCGGCCAGGGCATGGATAGGCAAGGCTGCGAGGGAACGGACTGCGGCCAGGGCATGCCAATGCACGGCGGCAAAGGCATGAACAAGGATTGCGGGCAAGGCACGGGCAAGGACTGCGAACAAGGAATGGGCAAGGATTGCGGCCAGGGCATGAACCACCCCATGGGCGAACCCCAGCAACTGCAAAAACGTTCCGACGGCACCCAGCAAATGCATCAAATGGACGGCCAGGGTCCCCACGGCCAGGGCAAGGGTTGCGCCGACTGCGCCGACAAAAAGGACGTCAAGCCCAGCCAGGAAAAAACCACCGAAAAAGCCATGAAATAACTTCATCTTAACACCTCCTCTTAAGATGTGACCTGACCCGCGGTAAGCGTTCCGCGGGTTTTTCTTTGGTTATCGAAGTTTTTAGGATTAGCCTGACCCCGGAATCCAGCAAACCCCAGGACGACAACCCAGCCCAAACCACCAACCACCCAGCCTTAGCGTGTCATTCCAGCCAGCCGCCTGACAGGTAACTTTAGCACATACAGTAACCTGCGGCTGGCGTGGAATCCAGGCTGTTAAACAATTTAGGCCCAAGTTCAAACTGAGTGGGTAATCAGATAGAGAGCGTCTGTCATTCCGAGCAGACCGGAATCCAGGTCTTTTTATGACAACATTTTAAAGCTATTAAATGTCATCCCGATCACCTCTGATGGACAGTTTGGCTACTTATCACCTACCATTTTGAATGAGAGCCTTCTTTATCTTTGGTTATCGAAGTTTTTAGGATTGGCCTGACCCCGGAATCCAGCAAACCCCAGGACGACAACCCAGCCCAAACCACCAACCACCCAGCCTTAGCGTGTCATTCCAGCCAGCCGCCTGACAGGTAACTTTAGCACTAACAGTAACCTGCGGCTGGCGTGGAATCCAGGCTGTTAAACAATTTACAACGTGTATGCACGGTATCATGGCCGATATGCCATCCCTACGTGATTCACATTCGATTCTCTACTCATCTGATCTATCTAAAATGGCATCCCTGCGGGATTCTCTTGCGAGTCCCAACGGGACGGCATTTTTGGTAGGCCCCAAAAGGGACATTACCCTCACTATGCTGGATTCCACGTCATCCATCCCAGAGACCCCCTCTGGGATGGAATGACAGATCAGGGCTGACGTTTCATGGTTTTTTTAACCATACGCGACGGTCTATCGTCTTATCCTGCATATCATGTCGATCCTGTCATCACCTGGGTGTACCGGCTTGAGTGGAACTCAATAATCATCCTCTCAATCCTCTTTTTCCTGAAAATCTGCGTTCTCTTTTCAGCGTTTCCCCGCCCCGTTCATCCCCTCCCCAAAAATAAATTCAGATTTTCCGATCCGGATGTTATAATAGCAAAGGTAAAGAAATGAATGGGAGGAATTATGAAAGCGAACTCCGATCTGATCCACTGTTTGGAGGAGTATTGCGCCGCCCGCCGGAGCGATGAGGTGGAGCTGGATGGAGGTCTGGCCGGGCTGTGGTCCCAGGGCCTGGAATTCCAGTCACCCGTCCCGCCGGAGGAAAAGCCGGGCGCTGGCGTCGAACAGCCCAGCCTGGCCGCCCTGGCCGCCAAACTCCGCCGCCATGCCGAACTCAAGGATTACCATTTGGACGCGCGGGACCTGGCCGTGATCCTGGGGATCTATCGCCAGACCCGAGCCAACTTCGACCTGGATTTTACCCCCAACGACATCCTCGGATTTCTAACCCCGCCGCCGCAGGACCTGAAAGCCAGGTTCGATTTTCTGGCCGGCTTGGTCGACCGTGGCATCCTCAGCTTTGTCTATCCCCCGGACCAGGATTTCCACGCCAGCCTCGGCACCGTTTTGCAAAGCCAGTTCCGCCTCAACGGCCTGGTCTGGAACATCCTGTTGGGCCAGTCGCCTCTGCGGGGCGGCGCGGACCTCGTCAGAACAGGGTTCAAAGCCCGGAAAGACCCGCTGGAAACGGTCTCCGACGCGCTGGAACTGCTGTTCAACCATTATCCGGAACTGAGGCAGGAACCCCGGTCCGCGGTTGGCGTGTATTACGGAAAAGCGGTCAACCGGATCCTGGAGCCCGCCCTGGAGGGGATCGCCGCCCTCGCTTCCGGCCACTGGCTGCAAATGTTCATCTCCGCCCACGGCCTCGATCCCTTCTGGCAAAAATGCCTGCTCCTGATCCACTTTCTCCAAAACCGCCTCAACGCAGAACCCACGGTCTGCGCCCTGGCCAGCCTGATCGCCACGGACAAGGCGGAATACCGGCGCGCCAGGGATCTCCTGCTCCGCCAAAACCTCTTCCTGCGCGAAGGCCTGCTCGAATATACCAGCCCGGCCGTTTTCCGCGACGACCTCTCCCTCAGCGACGCCGCCCTCGCCGAATTGGCGGACACCCCGTCGGGACCGTCCTTCGACCTGGCCAAATTCGTGTCCGGATCACCCTTTTTCAGCCTGATCGCGCCCAGCCAGACCCTTGACATGCTGATCCTGCCCCAGCTCGCGCTGGCCAGCGTGGAGGCCATCATCTCGCGCCTCAGCGACCCCCGCGGCCATGAGCTGGAGCAGTGGGGCCTGCTGGGAGCTTCGCTTTCCGGCGAACCAGACGTACAGCGGGGCTGCAACGTCCTGCTCCACGGAGAGCCGGGCACCGGCAAAACCTACATCGCCGGCGTCATTGCCAACGCGTTGGGCCGCTCCCTGCTGCTGATCAACGCCAACAACCTCCGCGACATGTATTACGGCAACACGGAAAAACGCGTCCGCGCCCTCTTTCGCGACATGCGCCGCATCGCCGGCGAGGCCAATCCGGTCTTCCTGCTCAATGAAGGCGACCAACTGATCCACAGACGCGGATCCGACCTGGAGCGCTCCGTGGATGTCACCGAAAACGGCATCCAGAGCGTCTTTCTGGAAGAATTGGAAACCTTCCCGGGCATCCTGGTGGTCACCTCCAATCTGGCCCAAAACCTCGATCACGCCATGAGCCGGCGCTTCCATTACAAGCTGGAGATCCCCGCCCCGGACGCCGCCTGCCGCCTAAAACTCTGGCAGCTCCACCTCCCCGCCTCCGTCCCCGGCGCCGCCGATCTGGACCTGGAACCCCTGGCCCAGGCCTTTCCCTTCTCAGGCGGACAGATCCGGATAGTGGTCCAAAACGCCTGCCACGAGGCCTTCAACCGTGGGCCCCAGGCACAACTGCGGCTGGATGACCTCTACAAATACGCCCGGCTGGAACTGGGCACCAGCTTCGAAAGCAAGGCCAGGGTCATAGGGTTCAGATGATGGCGGGGTTCCGGGGTTTGCTGGTACGATGGATTGGGGCATGAAGTGCCAGGTACTAATGCCAAAAGAATCAAAATGCTATCCCTGTTGGATTTGCATTATGGCAGGCAGGGGGATCAATCCCCCTGCACCCCCTGCTCACGGTCATTCTTAGCTTTGCCCCCTCGCCCTGAAACTTGCAAAAGGCAAAAAGGACAAAATACAAAAGTTAAGGGGAAACCCTGAGACAGCGGAAGCCTATAACGCTGCCCGAGTAGGTCGCACTGACGTCGAAACGAAACGAAACGGTGCAGTAGCTGGCACTGCTGACCCAGCCCCCGCCGCGCCCCACACGGTAGGAACCGCTGGTTGCGCCATGTGGATCGGTTTGCGATCCCGATGGATAGCTGCCATAAATGTCCCACACCCATTCCCAGACGTTGCCGCTCATATCAAAGGTGCCAAGCTCATTGGCCGCCTTGGTGCCTACGGTATGGGTGGTGTTGCCAGAATTGATTTCATACCAGGCTACGTCGCCAATCGTATTGCTGCCACTGTAGGTGTAATTGTGCGTCTGGTTACCTCCCCGGGCGGCAAACATCCATTCCATCTCGGTGGGCAGGCGATAACCGTTGGCAGTCCAGTTGCAGCTTACATTCGTGTGGTTGGAACTGCTTGTATTCCAGCCCGCAGGCCAGTTATCGGGATTGCTGCCGTAAGTGCTGTAGCCATAGCAAGGTGTGAGCCCTTCCTGCAGGCTCCGCCGGTTGCAGTATTCGATGGCATCGAACCAGCTAACCTCCTCCACAGGACCATTCGTAACACCTGTGAAGTATGCAGGATTAGTCCCCATCACGGCTTGGTATTCCACCTGGGTTAGCTCATATCTACCGATGTAGAAGCTGGAAATGGTCACATCCGAAGTACCGTTGTTAAATGTGCCGCCTGGCACGAAAACAAAGCTCTCTGGTATTTCGATGGTGTAGCTCGCTGTGGCCGTCTCACTGTCCTTCATGCCGGTCCTGAAGGCTTTGGCTTTCAGGGTTGTGGTTTCCGTAACAGGGATGGGAACAGAATAGACGGGGGAAGCAGAGTTGGGGTTGCTGCCGTCAGTGGTATATAGGATCGTCACGCCCAGGGTTGCGGTGGATATGCTAACATCAATATTGCCTACATAAGTGCCCCCCGTGGGACTGAAAACAGGCGTGGACACCTGCTCTTCCGGATCGGTCGCACTTTGGCAGCCCGCTAACCCGAGCCCGGTGAACAATATTATCAGCAGGAAAAAGTGTAGCAGGCTGGATTTCATGACATACCTCGCTTAACTGAATATGACGCAATCGGTTGTTTGGACGTGAGCAGATTTTTCGCCATGTTTCCTCCCTAAAAATAATCGCTGATTTCATAATTCACCAGTCCTCATTATCTGTCAAGTACGAATTTCCGGGTAAGCTGTTCGGTGCTTAGGTCCCGCTGCATAATGCCATTCCTGAGACCATTGAAAGTTGCGCGCCAATTCCCGAGCTTGCCTTTCCGGCCTGCCCGCCAGCCTGGAGTTCAAGCGCCCTATCTCGGTTTCGCTTTGAGCTGATACTTCAAGGGCGCTTGGACTTCAGGCGTACTCTGGCCCTGGCATTGCGAATGCATTGCTCGCGCGAGTTTGAAGTCCAAATCCCCAATTGAAGCCGGAGATAAAGCAAAGCTGGCTTAGGGGCTTTGAACTCCAAACTAACTTCGTGGAACCTTTCCTGCTGGCGTTGGTTTTATGTGCAAGCTGTTTGAGCTTTATTGCTCATGCCGGTCTGGCAAGTTATCTGTGACCCAATCCCTACTGTAAAACCAGCATTACATAGTGTCATATATCAATTACTTTATGTCCGTTATATTTTGCTTGGCACCAGATTTTAACCCCCCTTGGCTCCTATGACCATTACGCTATCATTACGGGACCATTACGGGTGAAACCCGTAATGGTCCCGCAATGGTCCCGCAATGGTAATGGGGGACAATGAGTTGTGGAAATGGCCAACAGGACTGAACCGTTGAGCAATACTGACTACCCCATCTGGCTGTTTTTCCGGCCTTCGACCCGGAATCCTGGATACCTCTGGATGACAACTCATCCCGGCCCCCTCCACCCAGCCTCAGCGTGTCGTTCCATCGGCCGCTTGACAGGTAAACTTCATATTCATCGTGACCCGCGGCTGGTGTGGAATCCAGAATTGTGGGGGTAATGCCCCTTGGATTGGTGCGTTGTTTTTCTATGAGTGATGGTTTTCTGCTATCGGGCTCAGACTTCCGTTACGCGATGATTGATTAGTGTTTACGGCCTGGATTCCACGCCAGCCGCAGGTTACTGTAAGTGTGAAGGTTATCGGTCAGGCGGCTGGCTGGAATGACACGCTGAGGCTGGGTTGTGGGGGTCTTGGAGTGGCAGACGTCCCCGTCTGCCTGGGCTTGCGGGCTCTGGAGCTTTAGTCCGCGGGCCTCTGAGTGTGTCATTCCAAGCGGCCGCCTGACC
>CAZOVZ010000033.1:0-30607 GCA_964583755.1 uncultured Candidatus Cloacimonadota bacterium | reverse complement strand
CGGATTGTGTCATTCCAATCGGCCGCCTGACCGGTGACCTTCACTCTTATAGTGATCCGCGGCCGATGTGGAATCCAGCATTGTCAGGGTAATGCCCCTCTGCAATTGTCCGTTGTCTTGAAACGAATATTGGTTTGCCACTAAAGGGCTGACAACTCCAGAACGCTTTGAATAAAGTTGTTTTACGGCCTGGATTCCAACCCACCATCCCAGAGGGCGGCCTCTGGGATGGTGGTTTGGAATGACACGCTGAGGCTGGGTTGTGGAGGGGCTGGGTCTGGGTTGTCATCCCGGGTTTCTCTGGATTCCGGATTGGAGCCCGGAATGACACGCTGAGGCTGGGTTGTGGAGGGGCTGGGGCAGGGTTGTCATCCCGGGTTTCTCTGGATTCCGGATTGGAGCCCGGAATGACACGCTGAGGCTGGGTTGTGGAGTGCTGGGGCTGGGTTGTCATCCCGGGTTTCTCTGGATTCCGGGTCGAAGTCCGGAATGACAAATGAAGGCTGGAACATCAACCCCACGGACGACTGGTTGGCCTTGCGGCCATGGCAGACGGGGACGTCTGCCGCTCCCCACTGCCTGCAGAGCATTAACCATTAACCCATTAACCATTAACCCTAGAAGTGGTGCAGTCCTGGAAGGAGAGAAGAGAGAGTATCTCTCTATAATCTATTATATAATATTAAAATATATTACTATATAATATATGTATATATTTATCTATATGTTATACAACACTTTAAGCTGTCTTTTTTATATCTCATACCTTCACATCTTCCCCGGGGGAGAAAACTCCGCTTAGTTGCTTAGTTGAGGGTTAACTCACTGTCCCACAATGGTTCGCAACTAAGCAGAGGGTTGCTTAGTCCCGCTTAGTTGAGCGTATTTGCAAAGGTTTCACCATAATGGCTCCCTGCGAAACATCTTTCCCCTCTCGCCCAACCCCTCCCCCTCCCCCTTATTGCATCCCTCAAAGCCACCCTAAATCCACCCGAAGAGTTCCCGTCCCACGCTCGCCAACTCTCACGGTGGATTTCGGGAATCAGGTGCGAGTGCAATAAGAGGGGAAAAGGATTAATGGATGAACGGATGAACAGAGGTGGCCCTGCGGGCCATGGCAGACGGGGACGTCTGCCACTCCACACACAACAATCCATCTAATCCATACGGGAAAAATCCGCGAGATCCCCCTTTTTATCCGCGAGATCCGCGGGAAACAAAAACCCCCGCCGGAGCGGGGCTTTGCATATCATATTCCCAGGCGGGAAGGTCAATCTTCGATGTCGAAGGTCGTCTTGCCCTGGAGGGTATCGAGCATGAACTGGGCGGATTCGCTGAGGTCGTTGGTGGGGAATTTGGCCAGGAATTCGGTGAACAGCTGGATGGCGAGGGGTTCGTTTTTGAGATCCTCGGCCACGGTGAAGGCTTTCATGAAGAGGGCGCGGCTATCGTCGCTGCCATTGGGGAAGTTTTTGATGATCTGATCGTAGTAGGTGATGGCGTCGTTGAAATTGCGCTGGCGGGCGGAGGAATCGGCAAGGTTGAAGAGCTCTTCGGAGCTGAGCTTGAGGGTGAGGCGCTCGGGGTACTTTTTCATATTGAATTCGGTGAAGAGCTGTTGGGTGACTTCTTCCTGGCGGGCGGTTTCCTTTTGCTTTTTGATGGTTCCGTAGATGCGGGGCTCGGTTTCGGTGAAGCCCTGGACCACGGCGTCCTTTTCGGCCAAAGTGCGGAAGAAGACGTGTTCGCCGCGGGCGGATTTGAAGACGGGGCTGATGTAGCCGACGGGGTTTTGCCAAACCATGTCGCAGAAAGGTTTGTCCGGTCCGATGCCGGTGATGACGCCGTTGTTGTAGATGTTGTCGATCTGGGCTTGTTTGGGCTTGGTTGAGCTCTTTTCGATGAGCGCGGCGATCTTTTTATCGCTATTTTTCTTCACGTAGCCCTGATACTTTTTGAGGGCCTTGGCGGCGGCCTTGGCGCTGTCGAACCAGAGGACCTGGATGGAGCGGTTGGCGGGGGTGGTGAAATCCGCCAGATGGGCGTCGTAGTAGACGCGGCTGTCTTCGGTGGTGACTGTGACGGTGTCCGTGACCAGCTTGCGGAAGGCGCTGTTGAGGACATAGTAGCGCTGCATCTGCTGGTAATCGGCGTTGTCGGCCAGATACTGCTGATAGTTTTGGTTTTTGGCGTCCACGTGCATGAGGGTGCGCATCAGTTCCTGATCGAGCAATTGCCTGACGCCCTGGCCCTTGGTGATGAACATCTGCTCCTGGGGCGAGAGTTTGGCATAGCTGTCGACCAGGGCCTTGACGTTGATGTTGACTCCGGGATCGGAGGCGGTGACCAGGTTGACAGCCTCGAGGCCTTCGTTTTTGGCGGGGTTGTCGAGGGAGATCTCGGCGACGCGGGTGGTGTCCACCACGACCTTGTATTTCAGTTTCAGGCGGTCGGTGAGTTCGTTCAACATGCGGTTTTCGACGCCGGGACGGGTGCGCTGTTCGAGCTCGGGGAGGACTTCCGCGAAGTCTTTCTGGCGGCCGGGGACGTGTTCGTTTTTGCGGAAGACGTGCCAGCCGGTGGCGGTCTTGTAGGGTCCGTTGAAGACGGTGGAGTCGGCCACGGCTTCATTGACCAGTTTTTCCAGTTCGAGGTCGTTGCCGACGCCGGGGATGTTGCCGTTGAGGCGGATGTTTTTGATGCTGCCCTTGAGGCCTTTGGCGTAGGTGTTGATGTTGTAGCGGTCGGAGACCTCGGCAAAGGGCTTGCCGGCGCGGAGTTCCTTGAGGGCTTTCTGGGCGGAGGCTTCGTCTTCGGCCTGGATGTAGCTGATGGCGAGGTAGGGGAAGAGGTAGAAGGCGGCTTTGTTGTCGTCGTAATACTTTTGTTTGTCGGCCTCGGTCACGACCAGGAGGTCCGTGACATTACGCTTGTAATATTCCTGGATCAGGAACTGGCGGGTGCCGGCGTCGACCTTTTCCTTGACTTCGGGGTCGGCCTCCACTTTCATCTGTTTGGCTTTGGCGAAGAAGGCTTCTTCCACGGCCATGACGTCGAGCACCTGGGTCTGGCCTTCGACGGTTTTGAAGCGGCCCTGGGCGTTGGCGGGGACCTTGGATATCTTGGTGTCGAGGTCCTGGCGGGTGATCTGGCCGCCGTCAAACTCGGCGAGGATGTCTTCGGTTTTTATCAGTTTCTGGTCGGTGGCCTTGCGAGGGGCGGGGTCGGCCGCGAACGCGAGGGCGACAGAGAGAAGGATGAGCAGCGTAAAGCTCTGCCTGCGGACTGGGGTCATGTTGTTTCTCCTTGTAAAATGGGCATTTTGAAGATGAGGCAAAAAAAAGAGTGGACAATCTGGCGTCAAGTGTTTTATTTGGAACACGGGCCTGAACGAATTTTTGTGCAGGTTTGGCACGCAACGTGCATATAGTCTTATGACAGTGAGAAAAAATTCCGATAGGAGGAAATACAAATGCTCAGCAAACTGAAAAACCAGAAGGGATTTACCCTTATCGAGATCCTCGTGGTGGTGATCATCGTCGCCATCCTGGCAGCTTTGGCCGTGCCGCGTTACCTTCGTTACGTGGAGAAATCCCGTTCGACCGAAGCGCAGACCGCCATCAGCGCGATCCGCAAAACCTATGACGTCTACATGCAGACCAACGGCAGCACCGACGATTTCACCATCGAAAAAGCGATGAAAGAGACCAAACTCGGCGAAAGCACGGTCAAAAACTGGAAGTTCGACGTGACCGGCAATCCGCCCAAAAAGATCGTCGCCACCTCCACCGAAGATTTCCCCGGCGGAGCCGACAAGCAAGTCTGGTACGACGTCGATGAAGCCAAGTTCCACGGTTACGGTGTGGACCAATGGACCGACCCTGAAAGCGGAGGAATCGAGTCCGACACTGAGTAAACTGGAGACGAAAGTTGACTATCCACGAATTACTGCGCTTCACAGCTGAAGCCGGCGCTTCCGACCTGCACGTCGCGGCCGGGGCGCATCCCATGGTCCGGGTCAACGGCAAGATGAAACGCCTGAACTTGCCGATCCTGTCGGTGGAAGAAGTGGAAAACCTGGTCAACGGTGTGATGAACGAAGTCCAACAGGAAATGTTCAAAGAACACCTGGAGATCGACTTTTCCACCAAGCTCAGCAACGACGTCCGCTTCCGTGTCAACGCGTTTCACCAGATCAACGGTATCTCGGCGGCCTTCCGCGTGATTCCCAACGAGATCAAGAGCTACGACGAGCTTCATCTGCCGGACATCATCAAGCGCCTGACCACCAAGGAAAAGGGGCTGATCCTGGTCACCGGGCCCACGGGCAGCGGAAAATCCACCACCCTGGCCACGATGATCGACTCGATCAACGACAGCCGCTATTGCCACATCATCACGGTGGAAGACCCGATCGAGTTCGTGCACCGGAGCAAAAACAGCCTGATCAACCAGCGCGAGCTGGGCCACGACACCTGGAGCTTCACGGCGGCGCTGCGCAGCGCCCTGCGCGAAGACCCGGACGTGATCCTGGTGGGCGAAATGCGCGACCTGGAGACGGTGTCTTTGGCGCTGACCGCGGCCGAAACCGGCCACCTGGTCTTTGCCACGCTGCACACCGGCAGTTGCACAAAATCGATCGACCGCATCATCGACATGTTTCCCAAGGAGCAGCAGCAGCAAGTGCGCTCAATGCTCTCGGAATCCCTGGAAGCGGTTCTTTCGCAGACCCTGCTGCCCACCAAGGACGGCAAGGGCCGGGTTCCGGCTCTGGAGATCATGGTGGCCAACGCCGCCGTGCGCAACCTGATCCGCGAGGAAAAGACCTACCAGATCCCGTCGATCATCCAGGCGAGCACCAAAGAAGGAATGCAAACCCGCGACCAATCGCTCTACAACCTGGTCATGAACAACCTGGTCGAGCGGACCCTGGCCGAAGAGTTTGCGGACAATCCGAAACAATTCGCCTCAGGCGCTGGATTCTCCTGATGAAAACCAACCTTATAGAAGCGTTCAAAGGCCGGGCTAACCCCCGGTCCTTTGAGCTGCTGAGCCGCCAAAGCGGCGTCACGTTGATCGAATCGCTGGTATTGGTGCTGGTGATCGCCGTACTGGTGATCAGCGTCTACATCGGCATCATCTACGCGGAGAAGCAGCTGGTGGTCAACTACCGCGACCGGGTGGCGACGCTGCTCATCGCCGGGGAACTGGAGATGGAGTATTACCGCCACACCCACAACCAGGATTTCCAACTGCAGGTAAACAAAGACTACGTGCTGGATTACGTGGGCAAAGACCGCCCGCTGCGCGGCCAGATGACGATCGAGCTAAAAAACGCTCAAGAGAGCTCAAACTCGCAGCTGTTGAACTTCTTCTACCTGGAAGGCACTTTCCGCTGGAGAGAGACCACGAGCCAGGAGACGCGTTACATCCGTCTGAGAGAAGACTATTTCCCTGTGGCAATATAATGCAAACAAAGAACTTTCTACCCCTCCGGTCCCAACGCGGCGTCACGCTGGTCGAAGTGATCGTGGTGATGTTGATCTCCACGATGCTGATCATGGTTGCCGCCCTGGGCATCGGTGTGTTTTTTCGCAAATTTAAAGAACTGAGCGCCTGGGCGGAACTGCAAAAAGACGGCTGGGAATGCCTGAACACGATCAAAAACGGCATCTCCGTCGGCACCGCAGACGACATGGAATTCATCGGCGTGACCAACGCCGTGGAAATCAAGCTCATGAACACGATCGGCAACACCTCGTCCGGCGTGGAGATCACGACGCCCTCCAACTCCAGCAATTACCCGCCGGGACGGGCGCAGTTCTATCTTTACCAGGGAGTCGTCCGTTGCACCTACAGGCACAAGGGACGCCAGAATGGAGCGCCGATCTACCTGTTTCCCAGCGAGGATAACGTGGACCGGATGACCGTGGAAAAGTTTCAGATCACCAAGCTCAACCGCGAACCCAACCAGGTGCTGGCCATCCAGGTGGATTTGCACGCCCGGGTCAAAACCGGCGAAAAGACCTTCAAAAAGATCCGCTATACCACCAAAATGGTCAAAAAATGACCCCAAGCCCAAGCTCCGCCAAGGAGGAATTATGCTGAGAATGTTCAAGAAACCCAGCGGCAACATTGCGATAGCCATGCTGTTGTGCGTGATCGGGGCGATGTCCGGATTCACCATGTCCAGCCTGGCCATGCGCGACACCATTGCCTTCCAGTATGACTATGAGTCCATCCAGAGCATGATGCTCCTGCGCAGCGAGGCCTACCGGGGCCAGTGCATCGCGCAAAAACTCGGGGTCATCCTTGCCCCGGTACGCACCTCCAAGCGTCTCGTCCCCATCACCAATTCCGCCATCAAGAAGACGTTTGAGATCCAGTCCATGATCGTCAACGGCGCCATCACGGACGTCGCGGAAGACATTGTGATGGGCGACCAGAAACAGATCACCTCCGTGAAGTCCCTGGTCAAATCCAAGTCGGGCATTACCCAAACCTCTTTTTTCACCGGTAACTATTCGATGATCCGCAAATACGCGGAGTATACGCTGGAAAGCGAAACATTCGCCAAATTCATGTATTTTACCGACATCGAGGAATCCACCAACGAGACCCCGGTCTATTTTTACGGCCCCGACGTCCTCTACGGCCGCGTGCACAGCAACCAGGACATCTGGATCAAGCAGACCGGCGGCGGAGACAACAACAATTGGCCCACCTTCTGGGGCTGGGTTACCACAGCCGGGGTGATCCAATCCCACTCGGGCGCGTATCCCGAAGAAATGGTCTTCCGGGGCGGCCTGGCGGAAGAGTATCCCTACACAGTTTTCCCGGAAGAAGCCTCGCGCATCCGCCGCAACGGCGAGCCGGTCGGCCCTCCGAACTTCGATCCGGACAACATCATGTATGTGGAAGTCGACGGTTCCTCATTCAGCACCTATCTGGGCACGATCGAAGAACCGGAGAGGGATTCCTCCGGGGTTTACAGCGTCTTTCCGCCCTACATTCCCGCCAACTATCTTTACACCAACAACTACCAGGTTTCCGACACCACCTGGGTGCAGTATTCCAACGGCACCGCCAACAACAAATCCCTCTGGGTGAACGGCCGGCTCTGGCTGAAAGGCACCTTTGCCACCTACCAGACCTGGGGTTGCGCCGACACGCTGTTCCTCATTGACGACATTCTGCTCGCCGGCACCGAAAAGGGCACCGACCCCAAGGACAACCATCGCGACGTCATCGGCCTGGTCTCCGAGAAGTCCATCATCGTCAAGTACGGCTACCGCAGCCCGGTGGACTCGCTGCGCGTTCACGGCAACTGCGAAGCGGCGGGGTCCGCACCCGTCTATGGCGGGATCTGGATCTACGCGGCGATGGCGGCCCTCGGCAGCGGACACGGCAATCCCCACGCGGACGGCGTTTTCTCCTTTGAATACCAGCATCCGCATCCCTCGGTGCCAGACATCATCAGGCCCCTGAACGGGATCCCGCACACCTTCACCAAGATCGACCTGCACCGCTTCCGCTTTCCGCAGAACAACGCCTATCCCTGGGCCAGGCAAACCACCACCACGCCCAAGGACACCAGGATCGACTATCCCTGGTACAATCCGCTCTGGCCGGAAGCCAGGCCCTATCTGGAACGCGGCTACATCAGCATCTACGGCTCCGTCTCCCAGCGCCGCCGGGGATTCGTGCACCGCAGCAATTTCGACCCGGAATACGTAAACAGCGGCGAGATCTGGGACCAAACCATCGATTTCTGCGGCGCCAGCAGTTCCGCCATGGATACAGGCCACGTCCTGAATCTGATGAACATTCCCGTGAACCTGGGCACGATGCATTACCCCGGAGCTTCGGGCACGGGCGTCGGTTACCAAAAGAACTACCACTACGACATGCGGTTTTACAAAACCTCCCCCAGGGATTTTCCCGAAACCAGCCGCCGGGACGGCAGTTCCTTCGCCGGCGTGAACTGGGTGATCAAGAAACCTCCGCTAAATCTGTAATTTTCAAAATAAGGTCATAGGACAAGAGGAACTATGAAGAAAACAAAAACGCTAAAGTTCAAGGAATCGGTGGGTATCGACATCGGCACCCACAGCGTGAAGATGGTGCATCTGAAAAAGCTGCACGAAGGCTTCAAGCTGTTGAATTACGAGATCCGTCCCACCGTTCCGCAGGGAGTGGAGTACATCCCCAGCGACCTGAGGCCGGACCGCTACGCGCCGGTGCTGGTCGAGATGATGAAGACCCTGCACATCAACCCCAAGAAGGTCCAGCATCTGGTCACTTCCGTGGGTGGCGACAACACCAGCATCAAGCAGATCAAGACCATCTTCCTGCCGGATGAAGAGTTGGAATCGGCTCTCTTTTTCGAAGCGAAGAAGCACATCCCGATCAGCGGCACCGACATGGTGCTGGACTATCAGGTGCTCAGCGTCGAAGAAAAGACCAACAACATGAACATCTTGCTGGCCGCCACCTCCAAGGAGTTGCTCAACGAACACACCAACACCCTGGTGACCGCTGGCCTGAACCCCAACATCGTGGACATCGATTCCCTGGCCGTGGCCAACAGCTTCGCGCTGAACGCGTTCGTCGAAGAAGGCGTGTATGTGCTATTGAACCTCGGCGCCCACCGCACCAACATGATCATCTGGGGCCCGGAAGCGAAATTCTTCGCCCGCGACATCCCCTACGGCGGGTATCATTTCACCCGCGACATCATGCGCATGCGGCAAATGGAATATGAAGATGCCGACAACTACAAGATGGAATGGGGATTGTTGGACGACCCCAGCATCGCCGCCAAGAGCACCATCAGCATGCTGGACATCTCGGAAAAATCCACCGAAGAGCAGATCGTGGAAGAGATCCGCCGTTCCCTCCGCTTCTATGTGAAAGAAGCCGGCAACAGCGACTTCCGCAAGGTTTACCTCATGGGCGGCACCGCCAAGCTGAAAGGGCTTCAGGAATTTATCCAGGAAAAGGTGAGCATCCCCACGGACATTTTCATGCCGTTCATCAACGTGGAAATGCCGGAGAAATTCGTGGATAAGAAAGACCCCCAGCTGGCCCTGGCGATAGGCCTGGCCATGCGGGCCGAATAGGATGTATGTATGACTAACGCGTTTTACTTTAAAATCAACCTCAACAAGTTCGGTGAAATGAAGCTCCAGGCGGAGCGCGAGAGCAAGACTTTCCGCAACGCCGTGATCGCCTACCTGCTGGGAGCGCTGATCCTGTTTGGCGGATTGTATCTGGTCAACCAGGCCCTGCGCAAGAAGGTCGACAACCGCAAGGACTTTCTGAGAAACACGGAACAGCAGCTCAAGCAGTTTCAGACCAGCGAGGAATACCTTTCCACCAACGATCTGGACCGCCTGGCGCAGACCTTTAACAACCGCATCTTCTGGGCCAAGAAACTGGTGGCTTTGAGCGACGAGATCAGCAAATCCCTGGCTGTCCGCAAATTTACCTACAACAACGGCGTCCTGACCCTCAACGGGATCACGCCGGTGGACAACAGCGTGAAGGAACTCGACCTGATCAACGCGTTCATCCAGCGCCTGCTGGCGAATCCGGAGATCAGCAACGATTTCCCGCAGATCAAATCCGGCGTGATCACCAAGCAGGTCGCCAAGGATACCGCGATCCTGGAATTCGTGGTGGAATGCTACAGCCGGGAAGCCTCGGCCAGCAGAAGGGGATTGGCGCAATGAAAGAGAAATACCTGGCCTTCATATTGGTCATGGTCCTGCTGACGGTCCTGTTTTTTACCCTGGCCGCCAATACCATGACCGGCAACCTGAAACGGATCTCCGAATACGACTCGAAGATCAAGACCGCCCAGGAAAAGCTGAACAGCGCGAGGATCATGGACGAACAGCTCAGCCAGTTTTCCATGATTATCGACAACAGCCTTTCCAAAGCCCCCACCTTCAGCTTTGACGAGATCAACGCCTTCAAAAAGCAGATCGGCGACATGGCCAACGACAACCGCATCACCATCAACAAGCTGTCGGACTCCAACAAGTTCTCGCTGCCCGGGCTGATCGAATCCACCTACAACATGGAGCTGGAAGGCTCCTACGTGCAGATGGGCCAGTTCATAGCCGACCTGGAATCCCTGGACAACATCATCAAGATCCACTACATAGACGTGAGCCCGACCCAGGCCGCCAAAGACAAGAGCGTTACGACCGATGGCGTTTCCCGCTACCGGATCACGATCGAGCTGTCCATCTTCAAGGTTAAAAAGGAGGTCTAAATGCAAGTGAAATTCGTGAAAGACTTCGCGATCGCCCTGATCGTGATCCTCCTGTTTGCCTACGCCATCCGGCTATATTCCATGAAAATGCAGGAAGCCAAGATTGCTGAGCAATCCAAGTATACGGCCAAATCGGTTTCGGATACCCTGCTCAACAAGATCAAGACCATCGAGTCCTCGATCCAGGACCGCAAGTTCTTCCAATTCACCACCACCCGCGATCCCCTGCGCCAGGGCAATGTCATCAAAGACAAGTTTGACCTGGCCAAGGAATTTGAAGACATGGTGCGCAACACCTTCCGCGCCACGGGCACCTACATCAGCGAAGATACCGGCAAGCGCATGGTCAACATCGAATACCAGGGAAACATCTACTCCGGCGGAGTGGGTGACGTGATCGAAGGCCGCAAGATCACCTGGATCAACGAAAAGAACGTCGGCATCTACTACGGTGGACCGCAAACCCTGACTGTACAGAAGAGGCCGGAGATGCCGGACTTTTCCAAGATCGAGATACAGTCGGCCGATCAAGACTACTAATGAAAAAATATAACGAAGCTGGAGTGAATATGTTAGAAGCTTTCGCAACCAAACGCCTGGTAACTTGCCTCCTGCTGGCCTGCCTGCTCTTCGGAGCGGTGTCGCTGGCGGCGCAATCCGGCGAACTTCAACGACCTGTTACCCTAAACAGCATTGATGAACCGCTGTCCTCAATTCTCAGCACCCTGGCCCGCCTCAGCGGCACCAACATCGTGTTGGCGACCGAACAGGCCAGCGACGCCGACAAAGCCAACGAGAAACGCGTTACCATCAACATCAAGGACGTCCCGATCGAAACAGCGGTCTCCCTGGTCGCCCGTTCCACCGGGCTTTCCTACCGGGTGATCGGCAACAACACCTTCCTGGTCGGCACCAAACAAAACATCTCGGAAGAATCCGGCGAACGCGCCAACATCATCTACCTGAACAACCTCGATGCCACCAAGGTCAGCAAAGCCCTGGAAAACACCGGCGGGACCATCGTGCCCCTGGAAGGCCAGAACGCGATCATGGTCTACGGCAACCCCGATACTTTCAATAGCGTGAAAAACCTGGTGGAAAGCATCGACATCGAGCAAAAACAGATCGAGATCCGGGTCCGCCTGATCGAAGTGAGCCTCAGCAATTCCAAGAAATACGGGATCGACTGGAGCCGCCTCAACCACCTGACCACGATCCTCGCCGAAGACCCGGTCAACAGCGCCGGAGCCGGCCTGCCCTACAACTACACCGATGAGACCGGCAACCTCCCCTTCGGCGATCCCACCGATTTCGAAGTGCTGCCGGATCAGCAATATTTCCAAAGGATCAACGGCTTTGACGACATCGGCCACTTCAGCCGCCAACTCACCGCCTTTGACATCACCATCGACTGGCTGCTGGAAAACAACGCCGCCAAACTGCTCACCGATACCCGCGTGACCGCCCTCAACGGCAACGAAGCCACCATCCACATCGGTGAAGTGGTCCCCTTCGTGGTCACCGACAACGACAAGCAGATCCAGGTGGAACGCGAGGAAGTCGGAATCATGCTGACCGTGACACCCACCGTCAACGATTCCGGCCAGATCACCGCGACGATCTCCCCCGAAGTCAGCTCCGTAACGGAACTGGTGGGCGGCTACGTTCCCCGCACCAAGGTTCGCCGGATCTCCTCCACCGTAACCGTGCCCAACGAGCACAAGATCATCGTGGGCGGGCTGCTCAATTCCAGCATCACCCAACGCACTTCCAAGCTCCCGCTGTTTGGAGACCTGCCGCTGATCGGCAAGCTCTTCCAGCACCGCTATGAAGTAGTGGAAAACAACGACCTGATCATGGAGATCACACCCCGCCTGATCACGGTCGACCAGATCAGACGCGATCCTCAGGTCGATCGGGACAAAGCCCTCGGAGAGCCCGTGCTCGACGAACGCCTCACCCGCCACCTGATCGAATTTGAAGACCAAGACGAAGAGTAACCGGTGGAGAAAAACATGAAACGCTTCAACCGCTTTATCCCCGTTATCACCCTGATGGTTTTGGTGCTGGTCGCGCTTACCACTTCCTGCGACAAACGCGTCCCGCCGCCAACCGTGATCGAAGCCCCCGTGGACCTGGTCAGAAACATTACCCAGATCACCGCCTCCCGGGACACCATCTATTGCGATAACAACATCACCTACGCCGACATCAGCGTAACCGTCAAAGACGGCGAAGGATTCGGCGTGCCCGGACAGATGGTCAATTTCCGCACCACCCTGGGCAACATCCTGGTCAATGTCGCCACGGACAGCACCGGCGTCGCCACCACCACCCTGTGGGATGACGGCCGCACCGGCACCGCCGTGGTCACCGCCGTCGTTCGCAGCTACAGCGACGACTCCGAAGACCGGACCGTTGTTTCCGAGGATTCAGCCTCAGTGTCGATCGAGGTAATTGACGTTCCCCCGATCGAATCGGTGACCCTGAACTTCCTCTCTCCGCTCAATCCCTATCCGATGACTGTGCTGCAGACCACCGAAATCAACGCCCTGGCCTTGTTTGCCAACGACGTCCAGGTGCCCGATAACACGCTGATCACGTTCTCCTGCACCAAAGGCCGTTTTGTCGATACCGCGGGCAACGTGCTGGGTATCACCTACGTAGCCAGGACAATCAACGGGCGAGCCTATGCCAACTTCAATTCCGGCACCGTCGCCACCACCATCCCCGGATCGGAGAATGGTGTGGTGACCGCCAGCATCGGAGATGTCAGCAGCGAGAGGGAAGTGACGATCCGTCCCGGCAGCCCTTCCGCGATCATTCTGCAGTCCTTTGTCGATGTCAACGGCGAGATGGTCGAAGCCGACACCAGCTTCGTGGCCAGCCCCAACCACATCTACATGCGGGCCACGCTCAACGACCTCACCGGCAACCCCTGCCAGACCAAGCCGGTCCGCTTCGAGACCGATCTGGGCACCTTCATCAACACCACCCAGACCGTGACCATCAATACCGACCCCTACGGACAAGCCCAGGTGCGTTTCACCCCCGGCCTCACAGCCGGAGCGGCCACGATCCGGGCCTTTGCCAACAGCGACACCCTGCAGACCCAACTGATCTTCAACGTCACCTCCGATGACATCCACTCCATCTCCTTTACCCAACAAACCCAGCTCAACCTCAACGTCGCAAACACCGGCGGCGAGGAATCGGCCGTGCTGAGGGTGAAACTGAAGGATATCAACGGTAACCTGATAGATACTCCCCAAAACGTCTATTTCCGGATCATGAACTCCAATCCGCCAGACGGCGCCAACCTGAACAACATGCCGGTCACCGACAGCGTTTTGGTGATATCCACGGGAGGCGAAGCCCAAATCTCGGTAAACAGCGGAACCGAGAGCGGCATCCTGATCATCCGCGCCTCCTGCACCTCCAGTACCGGCAGGTGGGTCCGCGCCACCAAGGCCAACATCGTGATCCATGCCGGTCCGCCGGCCTGGGTGCTGCCCTTTACCGGGGGCTACAACTCCGGCGAAAACATGGGCGGCGGCTTGTGGCGGATTGTGGCTGGCGCGATCGTGAAAGACATCTATGGCAACTCGGTCGAAGACGACACCTCGGTGTTCTTTGAGCTGATCGATAACGTCACCAACTGCCAGATCGGCGGTAGTGCCGCGGTCGGCAACGTCAGCGTGGAAGACGACTCCCTCGATGGCGTGGCCTACACGACCCTCACCTACTCCGGCACCTTCACCAACGACATGATCACGATCCGGGCCAGCACAGGCGAGATCGAAGGCGAAGGCGTGGAAGGATATCTCACGATAGCTCTGCCCCTGAACGAGCCCCACATCGAAATGGTGGCCATTCCCGCGGTGTTGATCTATGGCAATGTGACCCCGACCTGGAATAGCTCCGACATCTACGGAGTGCTCACCGATGGCCAGGGCCAAACCGTCGGAAATCAGGAGATAACCCTGACTTCAAACGGAGGCCAGTTTGTGGCCATTCCCGGCTACAACAACAACCCCACCGATCCCGCCTATAAGGTATACACCGACGATGGATCCTATGGGACCGGCAATTTCCAGGGTTACTTCTGGGGCCAGATCCGCTGCAATATCCTGGAATGTCCCGCTGGCAACGAACAACTTCAACAACCCGGGGAAGCGCCGATCATCGTGACCGGCACCATCCTGGGAACAGGAACGGGGCAGGCCACCGAAACCACGATCCTGCTCAAGCGTTACTGGACCCCCAATCCCCCCTTCTAAAACCTGATTGAATAAAGTGGGGGTGGCCCCGGCCATCCCCACACCTTTTAACTCAAGGAGCAGTATGAACCCAAGCGGCGAGAGCCAACAGATTTAAATACAACACGGATAAGGAAGAATTTAATGAGCTATAATCCTCAGTTTGCCCGGTTGGGCGAGGTGTTGGTCCACGAAGGCTATGTGAACGAAGACCAGATCAAGGAAGCTATGATCAAACAGTCCAATTTTGGGCTGAAGATCGGCGAGACCCTGATCAAACTCGGTTATCTGACCGAAAAACAGCTGCTGCTGGCCCTCAACCTCCAGCTTGGCTACACGATCGTCAACGATAAAGAACTTATGGATCTGGATCTGGACATCGTGTCCCTGATCCCGGAACCCTATGCCAACCAAAACCGCGTGATCGCGCTCCGCGAGGAAGGCGACGGCGTGGTCGTGGCCATGGCGGATCCGGAAGACCTGACCGTTTTGGACAGCCTGAAGAAGATCCTCGGCAAAAACGTCAAACCGGAACTGATCGGCGAGACGATGCTGCACGACACCATCGAAAAGCACTACAAAAGCATCCGCACCACCTCGCAGGTGGAAGACGCCGTCGGCGGATTCGACTTCGTGGCGGTGGACGAGGATGAAAACGAGATCACGATCGCCTCGGCCTCGACTTCTGCCGACGCCCCGATCGTAAAGCTGGTGAACCTGATCATCAACGAAGCGATCAAAGCCAACGCCACCGACATCCACATCGAACCCTTGACCAAAAGCACCCGCGTGCGCTACCGCGTCGACGGCGCCCTGCGCGAGGTGATGACTCCCCCGATCGGCATGCACCCTGGCGTGATCTCCCTGATCAAGGTGATGTCCAAACTGAACATCGCCGAACGCCGCCTGCCCCAGGATGGCCACATCGCCCTCAAAACCTCGCTGAAAAGCGTGGACGTGCGCGTCTCCATCACCCCCACCGTGCTCGGCGAAAAGGTCGTGATGCGTCTGTTGGACAAGGGTGACTTCGGTTTCAAGCTCACCACCCTGGGCTTCGAACAGGAAGACATGGACATCTTTGCCCGCATCATCCGGCGCCCCTACGGGATCATCATCGTCTCCGGCCCCACCGGCAGCGGTAAATCCACCTCCCTGCACGCCGCGCTGAAAGAGATCCAGGACATCGAATCCAACATCATCACGGTGGAAGACCCCGTGGAATACCGCCTGGAAGGCATCACCCAGATCGAAACCAAGGAACAGATCGGCCTCACCTTCGGCTCCGCCCTCCGCTCCGTCCTGCGCCAGGACCCGGACATCGTGCTGATCGGTGAAATCCGCGACGAAGAGACCGCCGACATCGCCATCAAGTTTTCCCTCACCGGCCACCTGGTCTTTTCCACCCTCCACGCCAACGACGCGCCCAGCACGGTCACCCGCCTGATCGACATCGGGATCAAACCCTACCTGGTGGGATCCTCGCTCAGCCTGGTGATGGCCCAGCGGCTGGTCCGCAAGATCTGCCCCCACTGCGTGTCGGATTACAAACCCACGGACCAGGAGATCAGCGACGCCGGACTCACGCCGGAAGAAGCCGCCAAGATCGATTTCAAGCTCGGTCGCGGCTGCGTGCATTGCAACAACACGGGATTCTCCGGCCGTACCGGCATCTTTGAACTGCTCACCGTCAACCCCGAGATCCGCCGCATCATCTATGAAGGCGGAAACCAGGACCTCGTCCGCGAAGCCGCCCTCAGAGCCGGTATGCGCACTCTGCATGACGCCGCCATCGCCAAGATGAAACGCGGCATCACCACCATCCGCGAAGTCATCAAGATGACTATCGTCGACTAACAGACAAAGGTTCCAGCTATGCCAAATTTCGCTTACATCGTAAAGGACGCCAAAGGCGCCAGGGTCGAGGGCATCCTCAAGGCCGACACCCTGGACATGGCGGTGGACAAACTTGCCAAGGAAGGCAGCACCATAATCTCTGTGAAAGCAGCCGCGGAAGGCGCTTTCAAGGGCAAGCTCTCCCTCTTCGACAAGATCATGCTCACCATCTACAAGATCCGCACCGGCGTCTCCCTGAAAACCCTGGTCTTTTTCACCCGCCAGCTTTCCACCATGTTTTCCGCCGGTCTCACCATCGAAAAGGCGATCACCGACCTCGAAAAGGAAGAGCGGCACAAAAAGTTCTCCAAGGTTCTGCGCAGGATCTCCGACGACATCCGCAAGGGCTACTCCCTGTCCGAATCCATGGAGCAGCACCCCGGCGTGTTCAACCCGCTGTATGTCGCGCTGGTCAAGGCCGGTGAGGTTTCGGGTACCCTGCACACCGTGCTGGACGAGCTTTCGGACTACTTGGAAAAGATCGAGGATACCCGCCGCAAGGTGGTCTCCGCCATGGCCTACCCCATCTTCATCGTGATCTTCCTCGCCTTCGTGGTCTGGGGCATGTTTTATTACATCATCCCCATGTTTGCGCGCGTCTATGCGGATTTCAACGCCGAATTGCCCGCCCCGACCCGCGCCGCGATCGCCATCAGTAACTACATCACTTCCCACGCCTTCATGACCATTCTGCTGCTGATCGTGATCGCCTTTGGCTTCTTCCTCTTTTACCTCACCGACCGCGGACGCTACATCGTGGACAAGATCAAGCTGAAGATCCCGGTGATCGGCGGCGTGATCAGCAACTCCATCATGAGCAAATTCGCCCGCACCTTCTCGATCCTGATGGCCGCCGGCGTGCCGATCATGGACACCATGGAACTCACCGAAAACGTGGTCCAGAACGCGGTCGTCGAAGGCGGCGTGCGCAAAGCCCGCGTGATGGTGAAAGAAGGTTACGGCGTGGCCAACGCCTTCCGCAAGACGGGACTTTTCCCGCCCACCCTGCTGCAGATGCTCTCCACGGGAGAGGAAACCGGCGACATGGACAAATTGCTCGGCAAAGCCGCCCAGTTTTACGAGAAGCTGGTCGACTCCGTGATCGAGCGCCTGACCTCGCTGATCGAGCCGCTCTTGATCGTGATGATGGCCGCCATCGTCGGCACCATCATCGTGGTGATCTACCTGCCGATCTTCGACCTCGGCGAAGCGATCAGCCAGGGCTTCAATTGATCTGACAACTTAACTGAGCATAGCGAAAGCCGGGACGTGTGTCCCGGCTTTTTTTGCTTTGGCTTTGCGGGGAAGAAACGCCGGATGGGGAAGCCAGGGGCGGGGCAAGGTTTGGAAGTATGTTGGGCGCAAGTCCAAACCGGAGGGGTAACCAGATAATGTGCGTCTGTCATTCCGGCGTAGGCCGGAATCCAGAAAACCCCAGGATGACAACCCAGCCCAATTAAACCACCCCCCAGCCTCAGCGTGTCATTCCAGCCAGCCGCCTGACCGGTAACCTACACACTTACAGTAACCTGCGGCTGGCGTGGAATCCAGGCCTTCAATCAATAATCAACCCTCGCGTAACCATGGCCTCAGCCCGATAGTAGAAAACCAACACTCATAGAAAAACAACGCACCAATCCAAGAGGCATTACCCCGACAAGCCTGGATTCCACATCGGCCGCGGGTCACTATATGAGTGAAGGTCATCGGTCAGGCGGCCGATTGGAATGGCACAACCCAAGGCCCGCGAACCTATCTAAAAAAAACAATACGCGTCATAAGACAACGGACAATTCCAGAGGGCATTACCATCACAAGCCTGGATTCCACGTCATCCATCCCAGAGGCCACCCCTCTGGGATGAATTCCTGGAATGACGGATCAGAGCAGACGTTTTCTCGAATATTTCCACGCGCAGCGGTCTTGTGCAGCATTGGAATGCTACACTACGGAGGTGGCGGTGGTTGCAGCATTGGAATGCTGCACTACGGATGGTTTCGCCGTTACGGCCTGGCGGTATGCCGACGCATTTCTCGCCGTGGACTCGCCCAACTTTATTGGGGATGTATTGGGCGAGTATGCCCACGGCGGACGGAGCAACATTGAGGGCAATGAATGCGGTCAGTTTGGGGGCACAAAGAAATAGGCCCGGGAGGGTATCCCGGGCCTGTATGTAACAGGGTTTGGTTTAGTTGATGGCGTACACGCGGTAGAACTTCATCGGGTTGGAGGGGAAGGAAACGGTCAGCAGGCTGGTCGTTTCCACCGTCGTGTAAGTTCCGTAGGGATCGTCCGCGGCTTCGATGCGGTAGGAGGTGGCTCCGGCCACGGTTTCCCAAGTGAGGGTGACCGTTCCGGCAGCTTCGGTGATGGTGACTATCGGGCTGATCAGATCGCCGCCGGCAACCTCGAAGTCAGCCAGGAAGCGCGGTGAGATCTGCATGTCTGTGAGGTACTGTCCCACCAGGCAGGTGATGTTGACCGGCACCGTGTGGATCGGGGTCCCGCTGTAATCGGTGGCGGGGAAGGTCCTCATCACAGCGGTCGCGGTGGGGTCGGTGACGCTGATGTTGGCGGCGGTCGCGGGATAAGTGCCCAGAGTGGCGTCCACGGTCACGTCCATCACCTTGATCAGCTTGGCCTGGTCATTGGTTGTGAGGCTGGCCAGGGTACGGATTTCGGGGATGATCACGTTGTTCGAGGAGGTGGCGGCGCCGGGATCGGCCACGGGCGTGAACTGCAACATTTCGTTGTAGAGGCCCAGGGTGCCGGTAACGCCGGTAATGCCGTCATAGAGGTTATAGGTGCTGGTAATATGGGCTGGCGAAGGATCGTCGATCAGGATTGCCGCGGTGGCATCCTGGATGTATTTCTGGTTGCGGTTGGCCTGCTGGAAGGTGAGCACGGCTTCGCCGGTCAGTTTGTACACGGTGGTGCCGGTGGCCTGGGCGCGCAACGTGGCGATGTCGGCGATCGGGGTCGGGAACATGTAGGTTTCCGTAGTTACGCTGCTGGGAGTGTAGCCAGTCGCGTAGGTGATGGCCTTGACAGTTGTGGTGGCGCTGACGGCATAGGGTCCAGTGACCGTGTAGTTGAATCCGTTAGTATCGCTGGGAACGGTTCCATCGGTGGTGTAGTAGATGGTCGCGCCAAGGGTGGTGGTGGACATGGTCACGTTTATCGCGGTGATGTACACACCACCAGCGGGGGTAAGAATTGGAGTTGCAGCCTGCGGTACACCGGGGGCAAAGGTATGAGTGCCCAGATTGGTATTGTCTGTCCAGTCGATCACTATCCATTCACTGTCATCAGCGTTGGTTCCTGCAGAAACTGTCCAATCGGTGTTTCCTTCAACAACCACGGACTTGCGGATCAATGTGTGATCAGCCGTGGCGTTATATACTCCGGCAACCGGCCAGGCTGTTCCGGGATCGACTCCTTGCACACCGATGATGTCAATCAGAATGTCGTTTTTGAACAAGCCTACTGCATCGTCACCATTGAAAAATGTGACTGTCGATGTCATGTCCGCAACATCAAGAATCGGCTGCGTGGCACCTGCGTTGGCTATCACGAAAACATCGTTGTGCGCCAGCGTGTAGCCGGTTAACACCGCGACATTAGTTGTGCTCCAGGCACCGCCGTTGGAAGCCAGCTTCACCGTGTAAGCGCTCAAATCAACCGGCAAACCTGTTCCATTGAATAACTCGATGGCTTTATTGTTGCCGCTGCCTGCTTCGGTGTACTCTGATATGAAGATATCTTCTGCGTAATCGCCGGCGGGCGGATTGGCTGTACCGCTCACAGGCAGATCATAATTGGTGGCATTGGCGGTCACGTGCAGGATCGTACCGTTAAAATCGCCGGCGGTGGCAGAGTTCATCCGAACGTAGACAAAACCGTTGAAGCTGCTCAATAGATCCAGGGAAGCGCTCCACGATCCGGCCACATCAGTGGCAAGTTCAAAGGGCGCGCCAACGCTGACGGTGATGTTTCCGGTGGCGTCGGTGGCGCTCAGGGTATAGCTTTGCGGATCGGAGGGAGCGCCCACAGTATGCGTGAAAGGTGTCAGGTTGGCATCCACGATCCAGGTCACTTCCGCGGGGAAGGTTTCACCCTCGACGCGGACCAGGACTTCCGCAGCGCCGGCGCTGTTGTGGGTGATGTCTCCGGCATGCGTGCCCTCGACGCTGCTGTTCAGGCGCACGTAGATGGGACCGTTGAAATCGTACGGCACCTGCAGGCTGGAGGCGTAACCCTCGGCAGCGGAGGTCGAGATTTCAAAGTGCGTGGGGGCCACGACGTTGATGGGGCCGGCCAGATCTGTTCCGGTCAAGGTATAAGAGGATACTTCCTCGGAGGGGTTGCCCACGATGTTGTACACCGGATCGGGCGTGCCCGTGGCAATGATCACTGGGGTCGGGGGTTCTTCGCCGCTCCAGAGGGTGGCCCAGTCGTTGGACACGCGGATACCGTCGAATTTGGCAACCGGGGTGGTGCTGCTTTGCCTGATCGCCACCGATCCAACTCCCAAAGTTCCAATGTCGGATTCAGTAGCGAGAGTTGTCAGCATTGGAGCTGGTTCAGTAGTCCCGATGACGGGGTTTATCCAGCCCGTTACGATGTCATTGGCGGCACCCGAAACGAATTCGTATTTGAGGACTACGAGATAGGTTGTGTTCAGGGCATAGTCATAACCTGTCCAATTCACAACTCCACCGCTTAAATTGGATTGTTTGGTCAACCCGAAGCGTAAGTTGTCAGTCTCGTTTTTGCCAACGAAGAACTTGGCTTTGAAATCGGTCGTATTGTCCGCGTTAGTGGCAAACATGTATGCATAATCACCGTCCAGGGTCGCACTGGACACATTTAGCAGGAAAGATGTATAGACAGATCCCGAAGTTTGCGCAGCGAAGTTTTTGTGCACGTCGTCGCCATTGCCGAAGGTCTGTGCAGAAAGGCCTAAGTTGGGTATATAATCAGGATAGGAGAGGTTCACACCTGCCACTGAAGGCGGGTTGGTTCCAGTTCCGTTTTGTCTGATCCAGCCATTGTCCATCAGTAAGGTGCCTTCGGTATAGGCAAAATTCTCTTCCATGAACAGTGTCGGACCAATTGGCTCAGTCACTGCGCCGCTGACTGCCAAGTCAACTTGCGGAGCGCCGGTGCTGGTGTGGACAATGTTTCCGCTGTAGGTGCCGATGGTGGTCCCGGCCAGGCGAACGTAAATCAATCCGTTGAAGGTGGGAGCCACGGAAGCGGTAGTGGCATAGCTGATGCCGTCTGTAGATACTTCAAAGCCAGCGGGGGCGGCAATGCCGATGTTGGCGGTCAGGAATTCGCCGTAGACAGTGTAAGTTTGGGCAACTGAAGGTGTTCCCACCAAGGTGGAAAAATCGCTCAGGGTCCCGGTCGCATGAATGATGGGAGCGGGGTCGGTAACCGTGCCGCTGACGGCTTTGTCAACCTGCGTGGCGCCAGCGCTGGTGTGGGCGATGTTGCCGGTGAAGGAGCCCGCGGTAGTTCCGGTCAGACGCACGTAGACGGGACCGCTAAAGTCTGGAGCGAGGGAGAGTAAACCCGAAAAAGTGCTGCCATCTGTAGAAACTTCAAAGCCTGTAGGCGGTGTGACAGCTATGTTGCCAGTCAGAGATACACCGGTCACGGTGTAGGATTGCGCTTCGGACGGTGTTCCCGTATAAGTTTCAAAAGCGTTCAGAATCCCCGTAGCAGATATGGTGGGTTGCGAAGCGCTGAAAGCTGTCCAGGTAATGTCATCGACACAGACCTGTCCATCAGTGTTGTTTACGTTGATGAATTTGATAACAAAATCACCGGCCACGTTAACGTTGATGCTGCCGGAGTTTAAAATCACTCCCTGTTGGGCGGAGCTGGTAACATTGCCTACAACTGCATCATTGACCAGGACATTGAGGTTGACGTTGGTTGCAAAGGCCTGCATGTAGTTGAAAGACAGCACGCCTATTCCGCCGGATATGGTTCCAGAATAAAAGTTAGATTGAGGTGTTCTGCTTCTACCAATCATACAGGAATTACCTGTAACATCATAATCGCATCGGCACTGGATGTAGTTCCAGGTCGAGCCATCCTGCCCGGTAAAAGTGCCGGTTCCATAAGTTGAACCGGTCTCAGGCATGTTATCAAAGGTTTCCAAACCCTGAGCCCAGATAATGCCCAATGTAAAAATCAGGGTTAGAGTGAACAGAAGTTTTCTAAGCATGTTGATCTCCTTGCTTAAGTCTTGTTATACGTATACTGTGGCGCCGAGGTCTCAAACGGCGCCGTTATTATCATCGAAACGTCTTTGGGAAATGAAGCCGGTGGCAGTGACGCCTCACCGGCCCCATACCATAAAGTATAAAGCAGGCTGCCGCAATCACAACCGCGGACTTCAACCCGGTTAAAGCCAAGTTTTCCGATCCGCAGGTATCCGTCAAATTAATTTTTGCCAAATTTCAGCCCCGGCCACGAGGCATTTTCCGGCGTAAGAAAAATGGATTGACGTCTGCGCCCTCCCGGTTATCTTGTATTTAGAAAAATATCACGCTAAGGACATCCCATGAATACACTCGCCAATCCTCTGTTGAGAGAGAAGAACGACCATCGCCTGAAAGCCATCCCCTTTCCGGAGATCAAGACCGAACACTTCCTTCCCGCCGTGGAAGAAGCTTTGAAACAAGCCCGCGCCGAAATCGAAGCCCTCAAGGCCGATTCCCGCGAGCCGGATTTTGACAACACCATCCTGGCCCTGGAGCTCAATGGCGAGCTGCTGGACCGCGTGGCGACCATCTACTTCAACCTGCTCTCCTCCGAATCGGACGCGGAGTTCAAAGCCCTGGCCCAGCAGATTTCGCCGATGCTGGCGGAGTTTGGCAGCAGCGTTTCGACGGACCCCGTGATCTTCGACAGGGTGAAAAGAGTCTACGAAAAAGAGGTGCAGGGCCAGCCCAAACCGGCCTTCCCCAAGGATTTTTCGGATAAGGAACAGTTGAAAAAGGCCGAACGCCACCGCCTGATCGAACGCAGCTACAAGGGCTTCATCCGCGGCGGCGCCCAGCTCAGCCCGGAAGACAAAAAACGCCTGATCGAAATCAGCATGGAATCCTCCAAGCTCAGCCCCAAATTCAGCGACAACGTGCTCAGCGCCACCAACTCCTGGGAACTTCACATCACCGCTCCCGCGGACGTGGAAGGCATGCCTGCGGGCGTACTGGCCGGAGCCGCGCATCTGGCCAAGGTGAAAGGCAAGGACGGCGGCTGGTTGTTCAACCTGCAGCCCTCCAGCCTGATGCCGCTGCTCACCTATTGCAAAAACCGCGAACTCCGCCGCCAGGCCCAGACGGCCTACGCTTCCCGCGCCTTCAACGACGCGTTTGACAACCAGGCTCACATCAAACGCATCCTGGAGCTGCGCGACGAGCGCGCCAAGCTGCTCGGCTACCCCACCCACGCGGATTACGTGCTGGAAGACCGCATGGCCGAATCCGTCGCCACCGCCACCGAGTTTTTGGAAAAGATCTACGCCGTGGCCTATCCCGCCGCGCAGAAAGAAGTGCGGGAAGTGATGGACTTCGCCCTCGCCACCGACGGCGTCACGGATTTTCAGCCCTGGGACATGGGTTACTACTCCAACAAGCTGAAAGAACAGCGCTACGCCTACGATCCGGAGGAACTGCGCCCCTGGTTCAAGGTGGAAAACGTGCTGGAAGGCCTGTTCCTGGTCGCCAAACGCATCTACGGCATCGAAGTGAAGCAGGTTTTCGACGTCCCGGTCTATCATCCGGACGTGACCACCTGGGAAGTCTATGACCGCGACACCAATTTCCTCGGCCTGATGTACATGGACCTCTTCCCCCGCGAAACCAAGCGCGGCGGGGCCTGGAAGACCTCCTTCCAGGGCCAGGGCCTGCATTCCGACGGCCTCCGCCGGCCCCAGGTCTCGATCGTGGCCTCGCTGACCCCCTCCACCGCCGACCAACCCTCCCTGCTAAGGCTGGACGAAGCGCGCACGATCTTCCACGAGTTTGGCCATGCCCTCCATTCCCTGCTCGCCGACGGTTACTACAAAGGCCTTTCCGGCACCAGCGTGCTCTGGGACTTCGTGGAGCTGCCCAGCCAGATCATGGAAAACTGGCTGCTGGAAGAAGAAGCCCTCAACCTCTTCGCCAAACACTATCAGACCGGGGAGCCCCTGCCCAAGGAACTGCTGGATAAAGTGATCGCCGCCAAAAACTTCCAGGCAGGCATCGCCAACATCAACCAGCTCCGCTACGCGCTGATGGACCTGGCCTGGTACACCACCCCTCCGGAGGGGATCACGGACATCGACGCCTTCGAAAAGCAGGCCACGGAACGCTTCCGCCTGCTGCCCCAGATCCCGGGGAGCAACATCTCCTGCGCCTTCGCGCACATCTTCGCCGGAGGATACTCCGCCGGCTACTATTCCTACAAGTGGGCCGAAGCCCTGGAAGCCGATGCCTGGAGCCTGTTTCTGGAAAAGGGAATCTTCGATCCGGACACCGCCGAATCCTTCCGCCGAAACATCCTGGCCCGCGGCAACGCCTTCCACCCGATGGACCTCTTCGTCGCCTTCCGCGGCCGCAAACCGGATCCCGACGCCCTGCTCAAACGCGACGGCTTGATCCCCGCGACAGCATAAACCATTACAGAGAACCATAGGCAAAGGCCGGGACCCCTGCGGGTTCCGGCCTTAACTATATCTGCCAGGCCTCCGGGAGCCTGAAACTATTCGGTGATCACCAGTTTCCGGGCGAAGCTTCCCCGCGGGCCGCTGATCCGCAGCAGATAGAGGCCGGTCCTGAGTTGCGGCAGCCTCAGGGAATGCTGGGAGCGTCCGGCGGCCAGGGTTTGGGAAAACACTTGCTGCCCGCGCAGGTTGAAAAGTTCCACCCTATCCAGCCCGGCAGGTCCTTTGAGGTTGATCTCGCCTCCGGTTGTGGCGGGATTGGGATAGCAACTGACCGACGGCCGGGCTGGCGGAATCAGCTCTTCGGAAGCATCAACCGTGTAAGTGAACAGCTCGTTGGCCGTGAAACTGAGCGCGGGACGCTGATAGGCCGGCTGGCTGAGGGTCGCGCTGGACCAGATGATGGCGCCGGTGGAGGGCACATACTGCACCGCCGCCAGGTTGGTCTCCATCCCCGCCGCGCCGGAAAGCAGGCTCCACTGGCGTTTGGCGGTCATTTCCGGATTGGCGTTCAAAGAGTCGATGATGGCGTTGTAACGGGTGCAGCAGGTGGGATAGGCCAAAAGCCGGAAGTGGTTGGTGGCGGCGAGGTGGTTTCCCGGCAGGTTTCCGTTTTGATCGTAGTGGCGCAGCGCGGTGCCGGAGTTGTTCGTCTCCGCGGCGATGTTGATCTGCTCTCCCCCGATCTCGCTCAAAGTGTGAATGATCGTGCCGCTGTGGTGGTTGCCGGCGCTGATCGCGGCGCAGACGTCGAGGGCGTTGGTGGTTCCGCTGCCGTCCAGGTCGACACGTTCGATTCCCCGCCGGAGATCCGCCATCACAGGGTCCAGGCCTTGCAGGTCGGTGGCGTAGTGGTCGTTGCCGACGTTCAGCGAAGCCCAGACTCCCGCTTCGGAGATGGCGGTCAGCCCGCCCAGCAGGCCCGGAAAGCCGATGCTGATCCAGTCCTGTTCATCCGGTTCGGAGGGATGGTGCACCGTCAGCAGGGGATTGTCGATCAGCACGTTGGTCTGGGTCCAATCCAGAAACCGCGTGATCACCGCGTTTCCCGCCAGCAGGCTGTCTTGCAGTGTGGATACCCCCCAGCTGGCCAGCGAGGAGCAACCCAGCTCCAGATCGTCATCCGCGAAGGCCTCGCGCACGAGCATCATGTCCAAAAAGGCGTTGGAAAGCATCACGTCGGCGGCGGTCAGGTCGCGCCCCAAGCCGGCGTGGTGGAGGCTGGTCCCGGCCTGCTGCATGCCGGCGATCAGTCCCGCTGCTTCGCTCTCGAGGCGGGGATCGGCCTCAAAATGCTGCTGGTAGTAATCCATCAGATAGGCGTAGTGGGTGGGGCTGTTCCAGGCCACCGATACGTAGTAAAACTGGTCGAAGACGTCCATGATCTGCGGTCCCAGCAGGTATCCCTGGGCAAATCCGCGCTGGTTGTGGTCGCCCCAGACGTGCAAAATGGCCTTTTCCCCGATCTGCTGCAGATTGCCGTTGGCCTGGGCGGCGATGGCACAGGCCAGGGTCAGCAGGATCAGGCTGATACATAATCTCTTCATGGGTTTACCTCATTATGGGTCAAAGTTTATGCCAAAGCCATTCCAGAAGGGTGAATTTCTACCAGCGGCGTATCCTGCGGCTGATGCGGTAGTTGTGGATCACCACGATCAGGAAAACCGTGTTGGCCACCAGCAGCAAGACATTGAGCACAAAGGCATCGGCTTTCGCGTAGACAAAAAAAGCCCCGCCCAGAATCGCCAGCAGCACGGCCTTGAAGATCACGATGCCGCGGGGAAGGCCCAGCTTCCTGAAGATCCACCGCGCCACGGGGTTGCGTTCCCGCCGGTAATGGTTGGGTTTCAGCACCAGCCAGGTGGAATGCCCGTCAAGGACGTTGAGGATCACGAAGATCCCAAAGAAAATGATCAACAGTGGAATTCCGTCCAGCACTTCCAGCAGTTTGAGATACAGCCAGCTGAGGGTCTGCGCCGCGGCGTTCATTGGTCTTCCCGGCTATTCCGGGCCTTGCGTTTGAGGTTGCGCCAGACCTTCACGTTGTGGATCACGACTCCCAAAAAGACCAGGTTGCCGATCGCCAGCAAGGCGATCAGAGCGATGTCCCAGGCCGGAGCCTGGATACGGAAAGCCAGCCAGACCACCAGGGTGATGAAGCCGATCCAGAGCAGTTCCGCCACCACTATCCCCTTCAACAGGCCCAGCCTGGCAAAGATCCAGCGGGCCAGGGGATTGCTCTCCCGGGAAAGGTGGCTGGGACGCAGCACCTTCCAGGTGTAGTGGCCGTCCAAAACGTTGAGGGCCAACAGCGTTCCGTAGAGGATCAGGGCCAGCAGAGTCATGTCAGTTCACCCCCGCCGCGAGGGAAGGAATCAGATCCTTTGCCGGACCGCGTTTTCCACCTTCGCGGCCAGGCTTTCGCAAGCCGCGATCTGCCGTTCCGCGCGGGCTTTGATGTCGGCCTTGAAAGTCGCGTCGTTGCTGCCGGCGAGGTTGATCAAAATGTTGTAGTGGGCTCCCTTGGCGGCGCTGAGGGCGGTCAGGGCGGCCACGCCGGCGTCGGAGAGGGCGTTAACGTTGCCCGCTGCGGCCACCTGCTCGGCCAGGCGCAAGGCCTCCAGGGCTATCTCCAGAGTCTCGTAGGGGACCATGATCGCGGCTTGGGTGGTCTTTTCCACCTGGGCGTCGCGGAGGGCGATCTCCGCCTCCGTCTTTTTGGGCAGGCGCAGGGCGTCCATCATCTGGTTGAAGGCGTCGGTGTCCTTGTCCACGCACTGCAGGGCGCGTTCTTTGATGTCCTGGCCCAGGGGGGCCAGTTCACGCACTTTGGCCTGGACCTGTTCATAGCCTTTTTTGTCCACCGTGAGGTTGGCGACCATGGCGGAAAGGGCGCCGGAGATGGCGGCGCAGATCGCGGCCACGCTGCCTCCGCCGGGAGCGGGGGAATCCGTGGAAAGCAGATCCAGAAAATCGTCCACCCGCATCGAAACCAGGCTGTCGCGCCGGGCGATGGCGTATTCGATCACCTTTTTGTCCAGGTCGAAAGGCGCCAGCTCGGCCAGGCCCATGGATTGGATCGCCGTCTCCATGATCATCTTTTCCGGGATGCCGGCGCATTCGTTCATCTGCTCCAGGTAATACTTTCCCGCTTCGAGCAGAGCGGCCTTGGGGATCAGCCCCACCAGCTCGCTGCCGGTCACCCGGACGCCCATCGCCGCCGCCAGTTCGCGCACTTTTTCCAGCACCAGGTGCGGCGGGGTGACCTTGTAGTTGGTCAGGTTGATGCTGATCTGGGCGCGGTTGTAGCTGTCGATGTACCAGCCGACGGCCTTGCAGTGGGTAAAGAGGCCGGGCAGGGTGACCTTGTTGCCGTCCTTGTCCTTGATCAGCTTGCCGTTTTCGTCGCGGGCGGGCTTGCCGCTTTCGCGGATGGTGATAGCCAGCTCGTGGGCTTTCTTTTTGTCGCGGGTGTTGAGGTTGATGTTGTAGGCGATCAAAAATTCACGGGCGCTGATGGCCGTGGCGCCGCTTTTGGCGTTGAAGGCGTGGGGGCCGAAATCCGGTTTCCAGGCGGGGTCCTTGGCTTTTTCGGGTAGGGCTTCGTATTCGCCGCTGCGGACGGTCGCCAGGTTGCGCCATTCCTCTTTGGAGGCGGCGTTTTCGTAGAGGTAGACCGGGATGCCCAGTTCCTCGCCGACCCGTTTGCCGAGCTGGCGCGCGTAGTTCGCGCAGTCTTCCATGGTCAGGCCGGAAATAGGGATGAAGGGACAGACGTCGGTGGCGCCCATGCGGGGGTGTTCGCCGTGGTGTTTGCTCATGTCGATCAGTTCGGAGGCGGTCTTGATCGCCAAAAACGCTGCTTCCACCACCGCTTCCGGCTCGCCGGCCAGGGTAAACACAGTGCGGTTGGTATCCGCCCCGGGATCCACATCCAGCAGCACCACGTTGTTCACGGTTTTGATCGCTGCGGCTATCTGATCCAGCACCGCGCGGTCCCTCCCCTCGCTAAAATTGGGGACGCATTCCATCAACTTCATATCTCACCTCGTTTGCTTGTCTTGTGTATTTTTACTTTGATGATCTTCTTTTCGGTCACCTGCAACACCTGGATGCGGTAGGGGTCTACGTTCACAAATTGCCCCTGGTGGGGGATCTTTTCCAGCCTGTCCAGGATCAGTCCCGCCACGGTCTCATAATCGCCTTCAGGCAGCTGGATGTCGTATTCCTCGGAGAGGCGGTCGATCTCGATATCCGCCAGGACCAGCCAGGTATTGGGCGAAACCTGTTCCACCTCGGGGTTGTCCGTCTCGTTGTCATATTCGTCCTCGATGTCGCCCACGATCTCTTCCAGGATGTCTTCCATCGTCACGATCCCCGCCGTTCCGCCGTAGGAATCCACCACGATCGCCATGCTGCGGTGGTGCTTTTGCATGTCGCGCAGCAGCACGTCCAGGTCAGTGTTTTCCGGCACGAAGAACGGCTGGTGGACCAACTCGCTGATCTGGGTTTCCGGCGTGTATTCGCGTTTGAGGACATCGTAGATGATCAGGATGCCCACGATGTCGTCGAGGTTTTGCCCATAGACGGGGTAGCGGGTAAACTCCTCTTCCTTGGCGATTTCGATGGCCTCCGCGATGGTTGCGGTCTGCGGTATGGCGACCACGTCCGTGCGCGGGATCATCACGTTGTGGGCTTCCTGTTCGGTAAAATCCAGGGCGTCCTCGATCATCTCGATCTGCGGTTCGTCCCGGGAATCCGCGTTGGTAATCGAAAGCAGGTAGGCCAGGTCGTCTTTGGTGAGGTAGTTGAAATGCTCGCCTTCGGTGATCTTGAGCAGTTTCTGCAGCATCTTGTTGATCCAGATAACGCCCTTCACGAGGGGGTTCAGCAAGAAATTCACAGTGAGGATCAGGGGATAGAGCCTGGGCACCAGAGTGTCGGAACGGTCGCGGAAGGCGGCTTTGGGCACCACCTCGCCAAAGACCAGCACCACCGCCCCGATGACGAGGGAGGTGTAGCGCGCGTCAAACCAGGGAGAATTGAGCCGGTGGACCAGATAGGTGGAAACCGTAGCCAGCAGGATGTTCACGATGTTGTTGCCCAGCAGGGTGGTCCCCAGGATCGCGTCCGCATTGCGGATATAGGCCAGCAGCCGGGCCTGGGAACGGTTCTTTTTGGCCTCGGCCTCCAGCTTGAGCTGGTCGATCGAGATCACGCCGGTTTCAAAGCCGGAAAACAGGAACGACAGCGCCAGGAGGGCCAGCAGCAGCAGTCCCCACAGCAGGATCTCGATCAGCGGCATTTATTCATTCACCTTTTCGTTTCGCCAGGCTATTCTCAGGCCCTGGATGAATTCTTCGATGTTTCCGGACAGGAAAGAATCCAGGTTGTAGCTTGTCAAGTTTATTCTATGGTCGGTCACGCGGGATTGGGGAAAATTGT
>CAZOVZ010000032.1:23406-31611 GCA_964583755.1 uncultured Candidatus Cloacimonadota bacterium | reverse complement strand
TTCCCCTTGGCAGGCCCATCCTGCTTTCGCCCCATACACTCCCAACTTCCTTGGGGATGTATTGGGCGAGTAGTGTTCCGGCAGACCCAGAGACTGCGAGGCCGGGGGAAGATGCGAAGCTTTGGGGCTGATGTTTTACCGCCTCGCCAGTGGATTTTCCGCTTCCTTTCCACTTTGAACGGACAGTGAGCCAAACAAAAACCCGCAGACGCTTTCGACACGTCTGCGGGCAAGGGTTGGAAGGTTGGTTCTATTGGGCGCCGAGTGCTGTCACATAGTAAAAAGCCGCGCGGGCGGCAGTGTCCACGGGGTAGCTGTTTGTGTCCGTGTTTCCGATGAAGCTCCAGGTCCCGAAGGGATCGGCGCTACCGTAGACAGCGTAGCCCGTGGCGCCGGGGATGGTTTCCCAACTGAGGGTCACGGCTCCGCTGACGGAGTCCTGATTTATGGCTACAACCGGTGCGGGCGGCCAGGCCCCCAGATAGAGGTTGTTGACCATGAATTCGTTGTCCGCGTTGGAGGTGGTGGAGCCGGCGTAGAAGGCGATCCGGACGCGGCCGGTATGGCCGGCGAGGGGGATGATCACCTTTTGGCCGTTGGGGTTGAGGTTGTTCAGAACGTACTCAGAACCGGTGTTGTTCCATTCGCGCACGATGTTGGCCGTGCTCCAGGTGAAGCCGTCGCCGATCAGCACGGCAAAGCGGTCATCCAGGCCGGCGGGGTCGGGCGGAGTGCCCGTGGGCGGTTGGTTGAATTTCAGCCAGGCGAGGTCAAAAGTGAGGCTGTGGCTGGGGTCCGTCACATTGAGCAGGGGCGAGATCAGCCAGCCGTTCATGGCTCCCCAGATGTTGATGGCGGCGGCCTGATCCGGATTGGCGGCGATGTTCAGCCAGTCGTCCTGATCCCAGAGGCTGTTGGGGGTTAGAGTCACGGGGTCGGCAAGGGTGCCGCCCCAGGTCTTCCAATCATCGGAAGGCGGGAAGATAGTGGAGTCGAAGTTTTCGCTCCAGGGCAGGGCCAGCGAGGGATCGGCCAAAGTGGTGAAAGACCAGGTTGGAACTCCCATCGCGGGGCCGAAGCTGTTGCGGGGGATCACGCGCCACTGGTAGTTGGTCTCGTATTCCAGATAGGCCGCGGGGTTGTAGCTGGTGCCGGTGACGACGAGGTTGTTTTCAATCCACTCCAGGGGTTCGGTCTTCCACAGCGAGAAGAGATAGTCGTCCGGCGAGCCGCCACCGCTGCTCCAGGAAAGGTTTGTGTCGATGTTCACGCCGGTGGCCAGGTTCGCTGGATTGGGCAAAACGGCGGGCGGGGGAACGTCCGTGACCGGCGTCATCAGCCAGAGGTTGGGATGGTAATTGCTCCGGGCGCCGCTGGTGGTGGGAAAGGAACCGTCCTGATGTTTATACACGGACGTATAGGAGAGGGAGGTTCCGTAGAACGAGGGGGGGCCGCCAATCTTGGAGCCATCACGGTTTTCCCACAGTATCTCGATACCCCAGTTTTGGCCGGTGGTGTAGGTGTAGTTGTACGGCGCGGAAAACTCGATCTCCTGCCAGCCGGGGCCGTTCCAGGTCACGGAACCGCTGTAGACCTGTTGCCAGCCGCCGACAGAAGTGTTGGGATAGCTGACATCAGTGCTGCCATAGGTGGCGTTGTAGGCATAGCGCAGATAGACGACCTGGTTGTCCATCACATAATCGCTGATGGTGGTGGAAACCTGGAAGGCCAGGCCGGAAATCTGGATGGTGCCGCTCACCCCGGCCGCGGCGAGTTCGTCGCCGCTGTAGATGAATTTGCTCCAGCCATAGTTGTTGTAGCCGTAGGTGGGCACCTTGTTTTGGGTGGAGGTGCCGGTTCCGATGAAGTAGTCATCCGCGGCGAGGGCGGAAAGCAAGCTCAATCCGATCAGCGCGGTCAAAACTATCTTGTTCATGATTGCTCCTATTTGATGAGGGTCAGCTTTTTGGTCTGGATGAGGGATCCCGCCTTGAGGCGGAGTAAATAGATCCCGCTGCCGAGGGCGGAGCCACTGTCTGAACTGCCGTCCCAGACGATGGATTGTTCTCCGGCGGGGAAGAGGCCGCTGGCGAGGGTTCTCACCTTTTGGCCTTTGAGGTTGTAGACCTGCAGTTCCGCGATCCCGGCGGAGGCCAGGCTGAAACGGACGGTGGTGCTGGGGTTGAAGGGGTTGGGCCAGGCGCCGTGGAGCCGGCTGGCCAGGGCCGGCACCGACGGATCGACCGCCGGTGTGGCCTGCACGTCGAACCAATCCATCAGATCGGCGAACAGCGCGGCGCTCTGGCTCTGGTCGTTTAGTTGTGAGTAGTCGAAACTGAAGTAAAAGGCGCGGTAGATGGGCAGTTCCACCGCCGTGGCGCAGACGCCGTCGTGGAGATAGGCCTCGCCGCCGATGGGCCCGTCTTCGAACGTGAAGGCGTTGACGGCGCCGATCTCCGGAAACTGGACTTCGGAGGCGTACCAATCCGGGCAGGCCTCATAGCGGAAGATGCAGTCCGGGCTGTTGGCGTAGACGGAGTATTCCGTGGCCGGGGTTCCGATGGGCGAGGCGTTGCGGCAGAGGATGCTGCCGTTTTCGTAGGAAAAGACTTCCGGTCCGGCCAGGCCGTTGGTGCCGCCGCCACCGCCGGTGGGGGCGTAGAAGCTGCGGAAATAGGCGTTGAAGAGTTTCTTTTGGGGAGCGCTGTTGGGCAGGCCGTGCTGGCCGGAAGCCCAGCCGTCGGAGGCAAAGAAGAGGTTTTTGGGCGCGGCTTCGCTGCCCAGCTCCAGCCAGTTCATCAACGCGGTGGCGAGGGTCTCGCCCTTGAGGCCCGGTCCGCCGACCGAGGCGTAGGCCAGCAGGGTGGAGTAGGCGGCGGGGAAGGCGTAGCTGGGGTATTCCTCCCAGTCGTAGATGTCGTAGGCGATGCCCAGGGCTTCCAGCCGGGCCTGGTATACTGGCAATTCCAGGCGTTGGTAGTCCTGGCTGCCGCTGTAGACGAGCAGTACTTCGGCGTTGGAACCGGGGAGGATCTTGAAGCTGAAACTCTCGCCAGGCGAGCCGGCGGGCAGGTTGCACCCGTTGCCCAGCTCGTCTTCGGCGTGGAAATAGTAGCTCAGTTCGCTGCCGGCGGGGAGTTGGGGCAGTTGGAAGCTGAAATTGCCGTCTCCCAGGGGGATCCCGGTCACGCTTTCCCAGCCGCCGCCGGTGCTGTAAAAGACTTCCACCGCGTCCAGGGCGCTGAGGTCGAGGACCCTGGCTTGCAGTTCCGGCGAGGTCTGGAAGGTGTTTCCGGGCTGGAGGTGCGTGATCACCGGCGGCTGCTCGTCCGGACCGCTGAAAAAGCGGATGGCGAGTCCGTCGAACAGCAGGTTGCCGGAGGGTTCCACGCCCACATACTGGTTGTCCTGGACGATTTCCCGGAGATAGCAGAGGCCGATGTCCGCGCTGGCGTTTTGCAGGCCGACCGTGGCGCTGCGGCCGTTGTCGTGGGGGATCGAGGCGCCGGTCTGATGGGTGGCGGTGCCGTTGTATTGCATCACGATCTCGCCGTTTTCGCGGAAGATCACCTCAAAATCCAGCAGGCTGGTGGCGCCGCTGCTGGCCAGGTATCTGAGGTTGTGCCACTGGACCACGGTGTAGCGGTCCGGGCTGGTTCCGAAGGTCTGAAAGTAGATGTCGCCGGTGCCCTGCTCCACGTAGAGGTCGTCCCAATAGGCGGCGATCAGGCCGGGCATCTGGGCGTAGCCGGGGAGGGGGTACATGTAGTTGAACATGTTGCCGTCGTTGTCCCAGCTCAGGCCGGGAAAGGGTTCATACCAGTTGTTGGGGGCCAGGAGTATCTCGCCGTTGATGTCCACCATGGCGGCATCGTAGGAACTGCCGTAGAAGGGAAAATTGAAGCCCAGGGGGATCGGTTCGCTGAAGTTGTCGTCACCGTGCCATTGGTCGACTCCGTACATGACGGTCGAGGCGCCGGTGGCGCTGATGTCAATCCAGTCGAAGGCGGGGCCGCCCGGCGCGGTGCTGTCCAAATAGCGGAATCCGAAGGCATCGGGGCCGCCCTGATTGACCCGCAGGATCACCTCCAGGGGCTGGCTGAGGCTGTTGTTGGCCGTGTTTCCGTCATCCAGGTCGATCAGGAAGCTGAGCGTGTAGTTGCCCGCCATCCACAGGGTCAGGGGGGAGAAATTCACAACTGTCGTTTGTTCCGGCTGCAAGAGGGCGTCAAGAAACAACTCCTCGGAACCGATCTGCATCCCCGAGGAATCGGACAGGATCCGCAGCAGCCGGATCTCGCTGTCCCAGAGGTTTTGGCCGTTGTTGAGCAGCTCAACGGAGGGCGTGAAGGGGGAGCCGACCCAGACGCCGGCCCCCGGGGAGAGGATCCCCGCCCAAGCCAGATCCACCGCCGGGAGCGGGTTTACCACGATGTCCGCGCTGTCCGTGGCGGTGAGCCCGCTGATCTGGTCGTGCAGGGTAAAGACCACCGTCTCCGTGCCGGACAAATCCGGCGAACTGAAAGTGACGTTCAGGCCCTGGGCGCTCACGTTCACGTGCTGGGTGGGCTGCCAGGACAGGCTGGCGTTGGCGGGTTCGGTGACGACGCACCAGGGGGTAAAATCCACCGTCAGTTCATCGCCCTGGAAAAAGCTGAAAGTTTCCGGCAGGTTCAGCTCCGGAGTCACGATCAGCGGTTGGCCGACGCGCACGTCATCCACCAGGATCCCGTAGTTTTCGCATTCCCAGTAAAAGCCAAGATAGACCTGCTGCCCGGCGAAGGCGGAGAGGTCGGCAGAGAAGTGCTGGTAGGCCGCGCTCAGATTCTGCAGGTTGAGGAGTTGGGTGTTGAAGTTGGCGGCGGCTGTGCCGGTGGTGGAGACAAATACGGCCAGGTTTTCCGTGCCGACCCAGCTGCGGGTCCAAAACTGCAGCGAGTCGCCGGCGCTGGCCAGAAGTTGGGGCGTGATCAGCCAATCCGCGTTCTGGTTGGGAAAGTAGTTGTCGCAGAAAGCCGCGCGCGTCCCGCTGTGGGCATGGCTGGCGTTGCTGAGGTTGCGCCAGGTCATATTGTCGCCGTCGTCGATGTAGGTCCATCCGGCGGGGAGGGAGGTGATGTCTTCAAAATCCTCGTCGACCTGCCACTGTCCGAAAACGGGCAACAGGCAGGCCAGAAGGAGCAGGGTCAGATAGAATTTCATGTATTCCTCTCAGTCAGTCAAAGCTGATCAGCGGGTCTTCGATCTGCAGGAACCATTCGTGGTATCCGCAGACTTCGCCCCCCAGGGGACGGTTGTCGCCCCAGAAGACGCTCAAACTTCCGCTGCTTTTGTGTTTCAGGGTGGTGTCGATGTCGCCCAGATGGATGTTTTCGTTGGTGCCGATGCAGATCAGCGCCACCTTCCGCCCGTCCGGGCCGCCGGTTTCGATGGCTCGGGCCAGATGCTCTTCGCCAGTCGCGGCGCTAAAATCGAGGATCTCGTTGTTTTCGATCCGGAGCCGGGGCCGCTTCACCTCTTCGCCGAAGACGTGGGTGCTGTCCACGCTCAGGGTTCCGGTCAGGCTGCCGGGGCGGGGAACGATGAGGATCTCGCCGCCGGGCAGGTTGATCACCGGGGATTGATACTCGTCCGCGCCAAAGGAACCGCACTCGGCGGAGATATTGCCGATCCCGAAGCGCAGGGAGCTGTCTTTGGCTCCCACGTACATACAGTCCTTTTCGCTCAACTGGCGGCATTTGGCCAGGGTCTGGCGCCGTAGACGGGGGTAGTCGATATCCAGCGCGTGCCAAAACTGCAGTTCGCTCTGGATGGCGCGGTCGGACAGTGTTTCCTGCAGCAGCCCGGGCATCATCGCCACGCGGATCCCCCGTTGGGAGATGATCTCCTTGGAGTGTTCCGCCATCCGGGCGCGTATCTGCAGCTTTTTGGGGTCCAGCAATTGGGCGAACCGCGCTTCCCCGTTGAGGTTCAGATACACGTCCGCGGTCTTGAGCTGCCGGTTGAATTCTTCGTAGTCGGCCTTGAAGGCGGCCAGGGAAAACTGGTCAAACTTGGCCCTCAGGGAATCCAGGTCCTGGTAGATGAGCACGCAGTGGATGCCACGCCGGCCAGCTTCCAGCTTCAGTTTTTCCACCAGGGGGAAGTTGAATTTGCCGCTCACGATCAGCAGCCGCTCGCCCGGTTTCAGCTTGAAGGAATGATCGATCAGCTTGGCGGCGATTCCAGCCAGGTTGATCCGGTGTTCCTGCTCCAGGATGCCGCTGATGATGGCGCGGTTGTCCAGCACCTTGCCGCTGGTTTCCAAACCGATCGCCAGGTCCAGCACAAAGCTGCGGGCGGAGGCGCGGTAGTAGACCTCGCGGTTGCTGCCGTTGGGGTTGTGGACTTTTTCCAGCAGTCCTTCCGCCAGCATCTGGTTGATGTTGTAGTGGATCTTTTGCTTGCTTTGGTCAAAAAGCGTGGCCAGTTGCTGGCAGGTGGCCGGAGCCTGGGTCAGCTCCTTGAGGATGTTGAACTTGAGCTGGCTGCCTAACTCCCGCAACTGGGAGTGATGCTGGATCAACTGCAGGTTTCGCATGAACTGTCTCCTCTTCGAAACGGATCTCTGAGCTTCAGTTTCACACCTTTGCCAACCCCGCAATTAAGTCAAGAACTTTTTGACCTCAATTTCTGGCCTCGGGCTGTATATTTGAATTGGCGCGGAAAGTGGTCCGAATATTGCTCTCTTGTGAACCAGCATGCCTTGCTGGAGGTGAGCCATGAAAATGTTTCCGGTTGCCCTGCTGGCGGTCCTGGCCCTGGCACCCTTGAGTGCCTATCAAAGGCTGCAGCAGCGTCAGAGCTACGCGGTGGATTACACCTATCAAAACGACGATTTTTACTATTTTCACCGCTGGGTGAACGAGACCCCGGGCTACCTGCCCGGCCAGCCTGACGTGTTGCACCACCTCGACATCGAGACCCGTTTGCTGGATTGGGACGGCAGCGATACCGGCTGGCAGAATCTGGACCCGATCATGTTTTACCCCGCGGTCTACCACAACCAGACCGGCCGGCTGGTCTGCTACTACAACGTCCCCCAGGGCGGTTACCGTTATGAGCAGTACGACCAGGAGGGCCGGCTGGTCTCGCTCCGCCGCTACAAGACCTTCGACGGCGAACTGCAGTACGACAGCACGCTGCGTTATTTCTACGGAAACCACAGCTCACCGGACAGCACCTACTCCTCCTGGTTCAACGGAGCCGGGATCCATTACTACTACAAGATCCTCCCCGTCTTTGACCCCAACGGCGTCAAGCTGGAGGAATACCGCTACGATTCCGGCGATTCGCTCACCTGGTTTCCCTATCGCCACACCACCCTTTTCCATCGCAACGAATCCCTGCCCGACGGCTTCCAATACCGGCTTCACAATCCCGTTTTTGAACTTACCTGGTCCGGGATGGCCAGCGCCAGCGTGAACTTTTACCAGCCTGGTCTCTATGGCCGGGCGATGGTGGAGGCCCTGACGGTGGACTACTACGAAAACGGCAACTGGGTGCCCCAAGAACAGCATGACTACACTTACAACCTATTCGGGGGCGAGGTGGGGATCAGCATCACGGCCTGGGACCTGGACATGATGCACATTCCGGATTACTTCCCCGCGGTCTACAACTACAGCTTTTCTGCCGAGGGCTATTTTTTGGGACAGGAATGGTATATTGACACCGGGTTGGAACCTCCCACCTGGGGCGATATCAGCTACGTCTGGGAGCCGATGGTGGCCGCGAACGATCCTCAGCCTCCGGTTCCCGCACTGGCTGAAATCCAGGCCTGGCCGAATCCCTTTTCAGCGGAAGCAGAGCTACGAATTGACATCGATAAACTGCCCGCCGACGCGCTCCTCAGCGTCTACAACCTCCGGGGACAGTTGTTGCGCAGCTTGACTTTGGACACGGTCCAGACAGGTAAACGGAGCGCTAAATGGGACGGCCGCGACGGCGGGGGGAAGCCCTGCCCCAGCGGGGTTTACCTGCTGCGGGTGAGGTCCACCGGCAAAGATCTGGCCCGGGGAAAGGCGGTGCTGGCGCGCTGAGTTAACGGGTTAATGGGTTAATGGGTTAATGAGTTAATGGTTAATGGCGTGGAGCAGCGCATCCACCCTTCCACCCTTCCACCCTTCCACCCTTCCACCCTTCCACCCTTCCACCCTTCCACCC
>CAZOVZ010000032.1:0-23306 GCA_964583755.1 uncultured Candidatus Cloacimonadota bacterium | reverse complement strand
CACCCTTCCACCCTTCCACCCTTCCACCCTTCCACCCTTCCACCCTTCCACCCTTTTTCATTGACATCAAAGCAAGGCCCAAATCTATGCTCTGAGGAAGAGGTATTAACCGGTATGGCGAAAATGAAAAAGAAATGGAAAGTGATAATCGGGATCGCGGTCTTGTTGGTGCTGGCCTGGCTGGGCCTGCGCGCTTGCGGCAAAGCCGCCCTCAATAAAGCCGGGATTGCCAGCGCTCCGCAGACCCATACGGTGCGGCGCGGAGACATCGTATCCCAGGTGGAGATCACCGGCGAGGTGCTGCCCAAGACCGTGGTGTCCCTCAAATCCAGGGTTTCCGGCAAGATCGTGAAGCTCTACGTGGACGCCAACGACTACGTGAAATCCGGGCAGATCATCGCGGACATCGAGCCGGACTACAATCAGGCCAACACCTTGTTCAACACCAAAGCGCAGTTGCAGCGGGCGGAACTGACCCTGGCCAACGCGCGCAAGGATCTGGCCGATAAGCGCGCGCTGCTGGACAAACAGTACATTTCCCAGGAAAGCTACGACAACTCCGAGGATGCCCTCAAAAACGCGCAGATCGAGTACACGCAGGCTTCCTCGCAATACGAGATGATCCGCGACCTCGACGTACCCGGCAAGGTGACCCACGTCTACGCCACCTCTTCCGGGATGGTGATAGAGCGGAACATCAACGAAGGCGAGATGGTGCAATCCAGCCTCAACAGCTTTGGCGAGGGAACGGTGTTGCTGAAGATCGCCGACCTGTCGCGGATGATCGTGAAGAGCAAGATCAACGAGGTGGACATCGAGAAATTCAGCCTGGGCCAGCGGGCCACGATCAAGCTCGACGCCCTGCCCTACGAGGAATACGAGGGCAGCATAGTGAAAATCGCCCCCTCCGCCACGCTGGAAAACAACGCTAAGGTCTTCCCCGTGGAGATCAGCATCAACGCCACCGGCGAAACCGCCAAACCGGGCATGACCGCCGCGGTGTCGATCATCGGGGAATCCCGCCTGGACGTGCTGGTGATCCCCATCCGCGCCGTGTTTACGGATGACAAGGACCAGGACGTGGTCTACGTGATGCCCCAAGCCGCGAAAACCCCTGCCGCCAAAGGCGCTGTGGCGCTGGAACCGGTAGCCACGCCGGTGAAGCTGGGCAGCAACGACCTCCAGATGGTGGAAGTGATCTCCGGCCTCAAGGAAGGCGACGTGATCTCGCTCACCGAGCCGGCCTCCCAAAAGAACAACAATCAAATGATGATGATGTAAGGAATCCATGATAGAGATAAAAAACCTGACCCGGGATTTTGGCGCGCTGAGGGCCGTGAACGGCATCAGTTTCGCCGTCCACACGGGCGAGATAGTGGGCTTTTTGGGCCCCAACGGCGCCGGCAAGACCACCACGATGCGCATGATGGTCGGCTATCTGCAGCCCACCGCCGGAGAGATCGAGCTGGACCACGAGAGCATCCACACCCACCCGCTTTCCGCCAGCGCCCGCATCGGCTACCTGCCGGAACACAACCCCCTCTACGCCGAGATGAGCGTGCGCGAATTTCTGAGCTACATGGGCGAACTGCGCCAGATGAAACCGGAATGGCTGACCCAGCGCCTGGAATTCGTGGCCGAAAACTGCGGCTTGACGGAGGTCTGGAACCAATCCATCCGCACCCTCTCCAAGGGTTATCGCCAGCGCACCGGCCTGGCGCAGGCCATCCTCCACGACCCGGAAGTGCTGATTTTGGACGAACCCACCAGCGGCCTGGATCCCAACCAGATCCTGGAAATCCGCGAGCTGATCCGCGAACTGGGCAAAGCCAAGACCGTCCTGCTGTCCAGCCACATCATGCAGGAAGTGCAGGCCCTCTGCGACCGCGTGATCATCATCAACCAGGGCCGGATCGCGGTGGACGACGCGATCGCCAACCTCGGCGGCTACATTTCCGCCGGCAACCGCGTGATGCTGGAACTGGAGGCGGTGGACCCGGATTTCAACCCCTGGCTGGCATCGCATCCCCAGGTGGAACTCGCCGCCCAGGCCCAGAGCGGCAACATCTCCACCCTGGAGTTCCTCAGCCCCGCGGAGGAAGACATCCGCAGGGAACTTTCCGCCTACGCCGTCGCCCAGGGCTGGCAGATTTTGGGCATCTACGAGGAAAAGCAAAGCCTGGAAAGCATCTTCCATGAACTGACGGCGGACAACCGCGAGCCGTTGCTGGACGCAGAAGACGCCGGCGAACCTGATGCCGCTGCACCGGAAACGCAGCCAGAGACGGACGCAGCGCCGGATGGGGAGGATAGATGAACCCCGCCCTGACCATCGGTAAAAAAGAGTATTCCCTGGCCTTGCGCGCGCCGGCAACCTACGTGGTGATCGGCATCTTTCTGATCTTTTCCGGCTTCATCTTTTCCAGCACCGCCTTCAAGGTGGGCCTGGCAGAACTGCGCGGAGCCTTTGGCTTCATGCACATCCTGATGCTGCTGTTCATCCCCGCCATCACCATGGGCGCGATCGCCAGGGAACGCAACAGCGGGACTTTGGAGCTGGTCTCCACCCTGCCGGTCAAGCTCTGGCACATCGTCTGGGGCAAATGGCTGGGCGCCTTCGCGCTGCTGAAGACGATGCTGCTCCTCACCCTGGTCTATTTGCCGCTGATCTATCTGTTTGGATCCGGGGTGGACCTCGGGGCCGTGATCACCGGCTATGTGGGGCTGCTGTTTGCCGGCGGGGCCTACATCGCCATCGGCCTCTTCGCCAGCAGCCTCTCCGAAAACCAGGTGCTGGCCTTCATTTTGGCGATGTCCGTGTCCGCGCTGTTCTATCTGATCGGGCATGTCGGCGACCTGGTTTCCGCCAGCCTGCTCTCGCGGATCGAGTTTTTCGGCTTCGACTACCATCTGGACAGCTTCCTCAAAGGCGTGGTGGATACCCGCGACATCCTCTACTTCGCGGTGGTGACCTTCATTTTCGCCCAGCTCACCGAGCTGCGGCTGCAAGCCCAAAATCTGGAACAGGAGAGGTAAAGATGCGTAAGACGATCATCAGCGCCTATCTGATCCGGATCGCCATCGCGGTGATGGCCCTGCTGGTGGGGGGACTGCTGTTTCTGCGGGTCGACCTCAGCCGGGGCAAGAACTATTCCATCAGCGCCCAGAGCAAGGAAACGGTGCGCTCCCTGCGCGACCCCGTCTTGATCAAGGTCTACCAATCCAAAAACCTGCCCACCGAATTCGGCCAGGTGAGCCGCGCCCTGCGGGACCTGCTGCCCGAACTGCAACGCAATTCCAAAGGCCGGCTACGCTACGAATATGTCCGCGCCGCCACCAATGAAGAGCTGTTGGAAAAAGCGCGGGCGATGGGGATAAATCCTTATGTGACCACCACCCAGGGCGTCGACGAACTGGTGAGCAAGGAAGTGGTGGTGGGGATTTCCCTGGAGGGCGGCGGCAAGGCCGAGCAGATGGTGTTCATGCCGGGCATGGAGAGCAAGCTGGAATATCAGCTGATCAAGAAGCTGGGCAACCTGGACGGCCAGCCGCGGCCCAAACTGACCGTGTTCGCGGACTCCCTGGCTCTGCTCTATATGTATTCCGCCAACCGCGACGAACTGGCCACGTTTATCTACGAACTGGACCAAAACTACGAGGTGATCTATACAGATCTGACCACGCCGCCGCAATTCACGCCGGTGATGTTTTTCCTGGGCGTGATCAAAGACCTGGAGCGGGAACAGCTCTACAACTTTGACCAATACCTGATGCGGGGCGGCAAGGTGGTGATGACCCAGGACCGAGCCCTGATCTACACCAGCCCGGAGGGGACGGCCGTGCTGCAGATCGACAGCAACCTGTTCGACCAGCTGGCGCATTACGGGGTGGTGATCAGCCCGAACGTCGTGCTGGACCGGGAATGCGAAATCCGCCAGGGCGCCGGGATGGGCACCCAGGCGCCGTATCCCTTCATCCCGCTGGTGCGCGGCAATCCCAGGTTTGAATACACCAAAGGGTTCGACACCATCTACCACTTTCTGGCCTCCGAGATTGTCCCTGCGCCGGGGACAAAGATCAAACTGGAACCGGTGCTGCAGACCTCCAACCGCAGCAACCGCCTGGTCGGGCCGGCCTATCAGGTGGAAGGCGCGATCAACCGCGCCCTGGATCCCGGCTTCCTGACCCTGCCGGCGATGACTGTCGCGGCCGAGGTTTCCGGCACCTTCAACAGCTATTTTGCCCAGGCCGAGGCGGATTCCACCTTCATCGCATCCACGGACAAAGCCCGGCTCATCATCTTCGGCGACAGCGAACTGCCTCTGGATTTCAGCGGCGGCGCCTTCGTGGTGGTGAACGCCATCGACCATCTGCTTGGACGCGGCGAGGCGATCCAACTGCGGTCGCGCAATCCTCAGTCCAGCCGCCTGAGCGCGGAGACTTACATCCAAAGGTTCAAACTCAACCCCAGCGATCCCGCCAAGGCCGTGGCCGGACTGCGGACCCGCTTCAAGCTGATCAGCGTCCTGGCGCCGTTGCTGCTGTTGGGTATCCTTGGCGCCGGGATCGGCATCTGGCGCCGGAGGCAGGCATGAAACGGCGCAATCTGATTTTGCTGCTTATCCTCGCTGCGCTGATCGGCGGCTATTTCCTCCTCCGGTCGCGGGCGCCGCGGGAGAAGCTAAAAGACGTGTTCTCTGCGGATTCCACCAGTATTTCCAGGATCGAGATCTCCCAGGGAAATCAGAGCGTCGTGATCGAACGCAGCGGCAGCAACTGGATGATCACAGATCCGGTCACCTGGGACGTAAACCGGGACCGTTTCGCGGCGTTCTTCCAGGACGTTTTGCGCGGGCGCTACGCCTCCACGCCGATCGACAGCGGCAAGGAAGCTGTGTCCAAATACCAGTTGGAGGACTCCCTCGCCCTGCAGGTGAAGGTCTATGAAAAGGGCAACAAACCCAAGGACTGGGTGCTCTTTGCCAACCTGAACAACCCCAGCGACTACTTCCGCTTTCATGGCAAGCAGGCGGTCTACATCATCCCCGCCAAGGTCGCCTCCGCCTACCAGCCGGACCTGGGGGCCTGGCGCTCGCCGCACGTGATCAGCTATCAACCCCAACAGCTGGATTCGATCGCCGTCAAACACGACAAAAACCAATATCTGCTCACCCGCAGCGGCAGCGTCTGGCGCTACCAGGACAAAAGTGAGGAGTTCGACGTCCCCGCCGGCAACGTGACCATGGGCAAGATCCAAAACCTGCTGGTCCGGCTGGATTCCTATACCGTGATGGAGGAAAAGGACAAACCGGCCGACGCGGACCTCACAGCGCCGGTCTGCGAAGTGAGCCTGGGCCTGACCGACGGCGGCAAGCGCGAACTCAAGTTTTACAAGTGGGGCAACGATTACCTGATGGCCGTGGACCAACATCCCGGGGTCTACTTTTTGGTCAGCTTCGACCAGGTCTTCCGGTTCATGCGCCACGCCAGCCTGTTCCGCGCCATCGTGGGCCTGGCGCCTCCTTCGCCATGATCCGCGTCGAGCGCAGCCAGGACCTCGATCAGCCTCTGTTTGAGGCGATCACCTCGATCTGGCTGGAAACGGGGATCAGCAACCCCGCCCGGGCCGACGATATCGAATCCATCCGCTACAATCTGGACCACGGCGGGATCATGCTGCTGGCCTGGGATGAAGATACCCTGGCCGGAACTGCCTGGCTCAGCCACGATTTTCGCCGCCTCTACGTGCATCACATGGCCGTGGCGCTGCGGCTGCAAAACCGGGGGATCGGCCGCGCCCTGCTGGCAGAAGCCCTCGCCGTGGCGCGGGAAAAGGGGTATCAGGCCAAGCTGGAAGTGCACGCCGACAACCCCGCGGCGAGGCATCTCTACGCCTCTTGCGGATTTACGGACCTGGACGGCTACATTGTGATGATCCGCCGGGGGTAAGGATTCATGAAAACAGAGTTATGAAAAGTTTTTTAAACCGAGGAGCAGAGATTTCAAGTCAATGAGAGGCAAATCTGGAAACAACCACAGAAAAATGGAGAATTTATTAAAACTGAGGGACAGAGGAGCAGAGATTTGCAGTAAACGAAATGTCAATCTGGAAATAGCAACAGATTAAGACAGAGCAATGGCGTGTTTAATGGATTGCAGAAAATCATGATTTACGAAGATAATACCCCCTCCATCCCTCTGCGTCTTAAACGCTGTTCCCGGCAAACGACTTTCCCCCATTATCATAACCGTTTTATCTCATCTTCAGTCTTTATCTCAGTTCCTCTGTCCCTCTGTTTTAATGATTTCTTAACAAAGAAGCCCGTCAGGAGGTAGACCATGCCAAACGATCAGGACATCGCCAAACAGGTGAAACTGCTGCCCATCGGCGCCATCGCCGCCAAGGCGGGGTTGGCCGCCACCGACCTCGAACACTACGGCGAACACAAAGCCAAGCTCCGCTATTCCACTTTGGAACGCATCCAGGACAACCCCGTCGGCAAGCTGATCCTGGTTTCCGCGATCACCCCCACCCCCGCCGGCGAAGGCAAGACCACCGTCTCCATCGGCCTGTCCCAGGCCCTCAACCAGCTGGGCAAGAGGTCGATCGTCGCTATCCGCGAACCCTCGCTGGGCCCGGTCTTTGGCATCAAAGGCGGCGCGGCGGGCGGAGGCTGGAGCCAGGTGCTGCCGATGGAAGACATCAACCTCCACTTCACCGGCGACTTCCACGCCGTCACCACCGCCAACAACACCCTGGCAGCGCTGGTTGACAACCAGATCTACTACGACAACCCGCTGGGCATCGACCCCCGGCGCATCACCTGGAAACGGGTGCTGGACGTCAACGACCGCATGCTCCGCAAGATCGTGATCGGCCTGGGCGGCAGCAAGCAGGGCTTTCCCCGCGAAGACGGATTCGACATCACCCCGGCCAGCGAGATCATGGCCATCCTCTGCCTGTCCAACAACATGGACGAACTGAAAGAGCGGATTGGCAACATCACGGTCGGTTTCACCTTCGAGGGCGAACCGGTGCGGGTGAAACAGTTTGGCTACGAGGGCGCGATCGCCGCGCTGCTCAAGGACGCGCTGAAGCCCAACCTGGTGCAGACCACGGAAAACACCCCGGCCCTGGTGCACGGCGGACCCTTTGCCAACATCGCGCAGGGGGCGAACAGCATCCTGGCCACCAAGACTGCCCTGCGCCTATCGGACTACACGGTCACGGAGGCCGGCTTCGGCTTTGACCTCGGAGCGGAGAAGTTTTTCGATCTGGTCTGCAAATACGGCCAGTTTTGCACGGACGCCGTGGTCCTGGTGGCGACCGTCCGCGCCCTCAAGGTGCACGGCGGGGCCAAACTCAAAGACATCGCCGAACCCAATCCCCAAGCGGTGGAAGCCGGCCTGCCCAACCTGGCCAAGCATCTGGAAAACATCAATAAATTCGGCATGAAGTCCATCGTCGCCATCAATCGCTTTCCCACCGATACGGATGAGGAGATCAAGCTGGTGCGGGATTTCGTGGCCCAGGCGGGCTTCGACAGTTCCGTGGCGGAATTTCATTCCCAGGGCGGCAAAGGCGGGTTGGAACTGGCCCAGCACGTGATAAACATGGTGGAACACGAAGTCTGCCACTACCGCGGCCTCTACGACTGGAACAGCCCCGTGGAGGACAAGATCTTCACCATCGCCAGCGAAATCTACGGCGCCCAAAAGGTGGACTACACCCCGGACGCCAAGGCGGACCTGAAAAAGATCGCCAAATACGGCTTCGATAAATTGCCCATTTGCATCGCCAAGACCCAGAAATCGCTCTCCGACAATCCCGACCTGATCGGCCGGCCCAAGGATTTCCTGGTGACCGTGCGCGAGATCGTCATCGCCAGCGGCGCCGGGTTCTTGGTGCCCATCACCGGTGAGATCATGCGCATGCCCGGCCTGCCCAAACATCCCTCCGCCGAGACTATCGATGTCGAGGGCGACGGCAACATCAGCGGATTGTTTTAGAAAGCTCGGGATCAAACCCGCCGCGCCGTGTGTATCGGAGGGTTAGACGTCCTCGTCTAACAAAGCCCGGCAGGGCTTGCTTTCCCCTCTGGGTCGCATCGGCGAAACGCCCCTCCGGGCCGTTGGCAGACGGGGACGTCTGCCGCTCCAACAACGCCCGGCAGGGGTTGCTTTCCCCTCTGGGTCGCAGTCATCAAAACGTCCCTCCGGGCCGTTGGCAGACGGGGACGTCTGCCGCTCCAATAACGACACCACCCAGCTTCCACGCGAAAGGCAAGACCACAATGGGAATATCCGCCCACAATGCTTGACCCTTATCCCCGCCTCCATCCCCCCAGCCCGTCTCGCCCAATACATCCCCAACAAAGTTTGGCCTGTAAACGGCGAGCATTGCCTCAGCCCAGGACCTGGGGATAAGGGCAAAACCCTTACGCGCAAAGACCGAACAAATGAAAAACCCCCGCTATCAGGCGGGGGTTTGCATTTTATTCAGATGACGGGGTGATCAGTTTACCTGATAGGTTTTGTCGCCTTTTTCAAAGAATCCGATGATCTGCCGGGCGGCGGCCACGCCTGCGTTGACGTTGGCCTCTTCGGTCTGGGCGCCCATTTTCTTGGGGGTATAGTAGACGCGGTCGGCAAATTGTTCCATCAGCTGCGCGCTGTTCTCCGGCTCGACGTCGCTCACATAGCGGAATTTCTTCTTTTCGGCCAGAGCCTTGAGCAGGGCTTCCTCGTCGATCACTTCCTTGCGGGCGGTGTTGACCAGGACGCAGTTGTCCTTCATCAGGCCGAGCAGGTTCCAATTGATGGATTTCTTGGTCTCCGCGGTGGCGGGGATGTGCAGCGAGATGAAGTCTCCGGTCTTGAAGATATCTTCCACGCTGGAAAGGGGTTTCACGCCTTCCTTGACCATGATCTCGGCGCTGAGGTAGGGATCGTAGGCATAGACTTCCATCCCCACTCCCAGGGCCATTTTGGCCAGGTAGCGGGCCACGAAGCCAAAGCCGTAAAGCACCAGCTTTTTGCCGGCGAGTTCGGTGCCGCTCTTGCCGTTGAACTTGCCCCTCACCATGTAGATCATCATCGCCAGGGCCAGTTCGGCGACGGCGTTGGAGTTTTGGCCGGGGGTGTTCATGGCGACCACGTTGTGGGCGGTGGCGGCGGCGAGGTCGATGTTGTCGTATCCGGCTCCGGCGCGGACCACTATCTTCAGCTTGGGCGCGGCGGCGAGGACCGCTTCATCCACCTTGTCGCTGCGGATGATGAGGGCTTCGGCGTCGGCGACCGCGGTGTGGAAATCCTTCACCTCGGTGTAATTTTCCAGCCAGGCGTGGGGATAGCCGGCTTTGTCCAGTTCAGCCTTGATCTTTTGCACCGCTTCCGCGGCAAAGGCTTTCTCTGTGGCGATCAGTACTTTGGGCATCACTGCCTCCCTTTGTGTATTTTTTTCTGATTACTAAGTTAAAACCAGGCGTCTTTTGTGTCAACGCAAATCTTCATTTCACCAGCAGCATGCGCCGCACCTGATCGGTGGAAGCGGTTTGCAGCCGGTAGAGGTAGACGCCGCTGGAGACCGCGTTGCCAGAGTCGTCCCGTCCGTCCCAGACCGCCTGATGCAGCCCGGCGGGGCGGACGCCGCTCTCCAGCAACCGTACCTGCTGGCCTTTCAGGTTATAGACCGCGAGCCTGGCCCGGCCGTTCTCGGCTGTCTGGTATTTGATCGTGGTGCTGGGGTTGAAGGGGTTGGGATAGTTTTGCTCCAGGCCGGTCACCAGCGGAATGCCGTCCCCGCCGGGATTGCCCACGTAGCCGATAGCTTCCCAGGCGCCGGTGCGCTCGGTGGTGCCGCGGAAGGTGACCCAGGGCATTTGCGGCGTCGCGGGTTTGCGCAGGTTGAGCACCAAAACTCCGGTGGAATAACCGCTGACCAGTTTCAGCCAGCCGTCGCCCTCCAGGTCGCAGATGGTGCCGGGCGTGCTGCCGTTGAACGAGGTCAGAAAGGGGAAGCCGGCCACGCCGCTGCCATCGTGGTTGAAGGCGTAGACGGAGTTCACGTAGCTGGAAAGCAGTATCTCCGGAAAGTAGTCGGCGTCCAGATTGGCGATCAGCGGCGGGTTGTAAAAGAGCGCGCCGGTCTGGACAGGAAAGCCGGCCAGGTCGTTGCCGGTCTGGTCCACCGCGTGAACGTCGCCGCCGATGGTGGCAAAGACAATCTCCAGGTCTCCATCGCAGTCCAGGTCTGCCAGCGCGGGGCTGGAAGCGATCGCGGCGGCGATGGGTTTGGCAAAGGACAGCGAGCCGGCGGCTGAAGCCAGATACAGGTGGGAGCCGGTGCCGAAGGCGATGCTCCGGTCGTCCAGAACGGTTGGTGCGCCGTTGATCGGGCTACCCACGGAGATCGGAAAACCGGGCAGTTCGGTCCCATAGCGGGAGATCGCGTGCAGGTTGCCGTCGGTGGAGCCGGCGATGATGTCTTTATAGCCGTCGCCGTCGAGGTCCACCGCGGCGATCTCGCATTGATAGGCGGGGCCGAGATCGACCGGAAATCCCGGCAGGGAGGTCCCGTTGGCGCGGATCGCGTGGATGTTGCCGTCCAGCGAATGGGCGATCGCCTCGGCGAACCCGTCGCCGTCGATGTCCGCGATCACCGGCGTGAAGAGGAACTGGCTGCCGCCGTCATAGCTGAAGACCTGCGTGCCGGCGGGCGTGACAGCCGTCACCTTGCCCGTGCGGCTGGCATAGACGATTTCCGGGTTCAGGTCGCCGGTGATGTCGCCCAAGGCGGAGCTGCGCATGATGTCCATCTGGGTGGAGGGCTCAAAGCTGTCCACCAGCTCGATCGAGTTGTCCAGCAGGTAGTTTTCGCCAAACACGTCCAGATACATGACGTCCAGGTTGGAGTCGCCGTCGAAGTCGTGGACCAGCGGGGCGGATTTGGAGCCGACCGCGCAATCCCAGTTGTCGTCGATCAGGGTGAGGTTGTAAGTCAGGGCAAAATTGCGGGTCCCCGTGCTGAGGATGGTGACGGGGTGGATGGATTGCATTTCCAGGTTGAGCGTGTAGTTTCCATAGACCGCGTCGGTGGGAATCTGAACGCGGAAATAGAGGCCGGGATCGCTGGTCTGGCCAGGCAACAGCTGGGGGATCACGATCTGGGGGCCCAGAAACTCCGCGCCGGCGGGCAGGTCCGTGAGAACCGCGATCACGTTGTAGGCCGTGGCCCAATCCTGGTGGTTTTTGATCACCGGGTAAATGCGGATGATCTCGCCGGGGTTGATCACGCCGTCGTTGTCGCCCTCGACGTCCGAAATGCTGTAGCTTTCCAGGCTGAGCAGGGGCAGCGCGGGATCGGGATACTTCACCTCGATGGAGGGATCGCCAAACAGTACGACCTCGTAGTAGCACCAGCGCATCACGTCGTCGCTGAGGGCCGCGTTGAGATTTTGCTCGCGGGAATAGCTGAGCGCCGCGCCGAGCTGGGTGTTAACCGTTTCATAGAGGCCGATGAAATACTCCCGGTCATAAAACTGGGAAGCGCCGTTGATGCTGCCGGGCATGTACCAGCCGTAGCGCGTGTTGCCGATGAAGGCAAACAGTCCGCCGGCGGTGGTGACCATGTGTTCGGCGATGCTTTCGCCGTCGCCGCTGGTCCTTTGGTCAAACGCGGCGGGGTAGCAGCCCTGGGTGTAGAGAAAGCCGTATTCGCTGTTGGCCAGTTGCTCGATGGTGTTGTTGCCCTGGCCCAAAAGGAAGGTCTCGTTGGCGTGGCCCATGTGGTTCATCACGTTGGCGCCGGCGTTGATCGCGTTCCAGACCCCGCTCTCGCTGTAGGTGCCGTCGCGCTGGTACATGGTGCGCACCTGATAGGATTCCGGCACGTGGGTGAGCACGTCGTCCTTGTAGTCGCCGCCCCAGGTGAGGGGGTTGTTGTTCAGGTTTTCGCCGAACATGATGGCGATGTTGTTGCTGAAGGTGGCCGAACCCACGTAGTATTGGGTCTTGCGGATGATGTTGGCAAATTCCGCCTGGGTTTCGGCGGGAAACCGGCCAATATGGACTTCCGGCAGCATGTCCACCTGATCCAGCGTTTCGCCCCAGATCTCGTCGCCGTCGGCGTTCCAGTCGCCGTCCAGATTGCTGAAGTAGAGGTCCACCGGCATCCGGTCGTCCACCGTGTTGCCGACCTGGCCATAGCAGCCGCGTTCCGGCACGATCTCGTCGTCGCCGCCCAGGATCACGTAGCGCAGGGGCTCGGCGGTTCCCGCCCAGGTCTGATAGGCGTCGGAGATGAAGTTGCGCACCTTTTCCGCGTTGTCCGTTCCGGGATACGAGCTGTAGATGTCCGAGGTGAGGTAGATCGCGGTGTTCACGGAGCCGGCGTTGCGCCAGTCCACATAGTTCTGTAGCCAGGCGGAGCTGGCGGCGTTGCTGATGATGATCATTTCGCGGGGGGTGGAAAGGTCGACCAGGCGGCTCTGGGGCGCGTGGTCGCGGTAGCTGGGCGCCTGGCTGTAGCTATTCAAAGCGGCGGCGTTCAGCGCGAAATCCTCCAATCCTGTGTCAGTCAAGGCTGGCGCGAGGAAATTGGCCTGATGGCGGGCTAAAGAGTCGTCCCAGGCGGTCTCGATCCGGATCCGCGCCGTTTCGCTGGCAAAGATCTCCCTGCTCACGGGGTTGTATTTCCAGGGGTAGACGTTGATCACGGCAAACTGCAGGCCGCGCTGCGTCTGGGTGCCCAGATAGTCAAAAGCTTTGGCGGGATAGGGCGCGTTGGTCTCCCAGATGCGGGGATCGCGGACAGTGGCATCTGGCCGGGGTTGCGAGGTGGGCTGTTGGGCCCGCGCGTAGTCCAGGCTCACGCCGCTGCGTCGCAGGCCGGCCTCGCCCAGGGTCACCTCCACGGAACTGACCTTTTCCCCAAAGGGGATCAGTACCCGCACCGGGTAGTAGGGCAGCTGCGGAGCGCCGGGCTCCAAAATCGGGGCGGTCGATGTCCCGCGGGAGGATCCGTCCCAGGCGTTGGCGTCGATGTTCAAATCCAGGGTCAGGGCCAGAGCCAGCCCGTAGAGGGCCAGTAGGCCGAATACGGCTATCGTTCTTTTCATCTTTATCATCCAGAGCGTTATTTCCCTATCGAAACGGGCAAGAAAATTTCTAATGCAGAACATCGCGCAATCCGTCAAGTATATTATTCAGGTCCGGAGGGGAGGCTGTTCCGGACGGCTATAAGGCCTGCCGCGCGCCGGGTCGGAACGATTTTTCATTGACATTTTCGCCAGCGGACATTCCTTGTCTGTGACATCTTCAGAAGATGAATTGATAGAGAAGGTAACATGATTTCCGTGAAGGAAGCCGCCGAACTGCTCGGAGTCCCGACCAGGACCGTGTATCGCTGGATCGATGAGGGGCGCCTGCCCTCCCACCGGCTGGGAAAGCAATACTATCTGGAGCGCGGAGAGTTGGAGTCCTTTCGGGAAAGCCGGGGCCAGTCCGCCCTGGGGGCCGCGTCCCCGCGTCCAGTCCCGGAACCCGGCCTCGGCGACATGCTCACCCGCGGCGGGATCCATTACGACGTGCCGGGCGAGACCCGGAATTCCGCCCTGCACAACGCGCTTGTGCGGATCGAGGGCTTGGACGCCAGGGTGATGGAGCCGATCTTCCAGATGTTCATCTCCCGCGAAGAGCTGGCTTCCACCGGGATCGGCGAGGGCATCGCCATCCCCCATGCCCGGGGAACCCTGGTGGGTTACGTGAGCCAGCCCCTGCTCTCGCTGTCCTTTCTGCGGCAGCCGGTGGACTACGGCGCCATCGACGGCCAGCCGGTGGACATCCTCTTTTTGCTGATTTCGCCAAACGTGCAGACCCATCTGCGCACCCTCGCCCGGCTGGCCTGGCTGCTGAAGTCTCCCCCCTGCCGCGAGGCCCTGCTCCGCCGCGCTCCGCGGGAAGAGATCCTGCAAAGCTTCGCCGCCGCGGAAGCCCGGCTGCAGAGCCAGGCGGAGTGATGCAGGCGTTCATCGCGGGAATCCTGATCATCCTGGCGGGCGGCCTGATCGCCCTGCCGTTCAGGAATGGGAGGCTCTCCTTCGCCGCCGCCTGCTGCGGTTTGCTAGGCGGTTCGGTCCTGGCGGCGATCCCCGTGCTGAGCGTATTGAGGGGAGGAGGGACCCTGGCGGCGGAATTTTGCTGGTCTCTACCGGGGGCGACCCTGGGTTACAGGCTGGACGGGCTTTCCGCCTTCTTTTGCCTGCCCGTGCTGCTGATCGCGCCCCTGGGCCAGCTCTACGGCGCGGCCTATCTGCGGGGTTCCGGGCGCCGGCTTGGTTCCCACTGGTTTTTCTACAACCTGCTGGCGGCCAGTATGCTGCTGCTTCTGGCGGCGAGTAACGCGCTGTTCTTTCTCATCGTCTGGGAAGTGATGGCGCTGGCTTCGTTTGGCCTGGTCATGCACGATCACGCGGAACCGGAAGTGCGGGAGGCGGGCTGGACCTATCTGATCGCCACGCACGTGGGAACCCTGGCGCTGCTGGCCTTTTTCGCCGTTTTGGGCAGCCGGGCGGGCTCGCTGGATTTTGCCCGCATCGCCTCCGTGCGCCCATCCGGCCTTTCTTTGGGGCTGCTGTTTCTGCAGGCGCTGCTCGGCTTTGGGGTCAAAGCCGGCTTCATCCCCCTCCACGTCTGGCTGCCGGAAGCCCACCCCGCCGCGCCCAGCCACGTTTCCGCCCTGATGTCCGGCGTCATGATCAAGACCGGCATCTATGGCCTGCTGCGCGCTTTGATTCTCCTGGGACCACCCACCGCCTGGATGGGCTGGGTCCTGATTGGCGTGGGCCTCGCCTCCGGGATCGGCGGAGCGCTCTTTGCCCTGGCGCAGCGTGACCTCAAGCGGCTTCTGGCCTACAGCAGCGTGGAAAACATCGGGATCATCGCCCTCGGCCTGGGAGCAGGCGTATTGGGCCTGGCCTGGCGGATTCCGGCGCTGGCGATCCTCGGTTTCGGCGGCGGCCTGCTGCACGCGCTCAACCACGCGGTCTTCAAGAGCCTGCTGTTCATGGGGGCCGGCGCGGTGATCCACTCCACCGGAACCCGCAACCTGGAAGAGCTGGGCGGAGCGATCAAGCGCGCCCGCTGGACCGGATTCACCTTTCTGATCGGCTCCGCCGCGATCTCCGGCCTGCCGCCCTTCAACGGCTTCATCAGCGAATTTTACATCTACTTCGCCGGGATCCGCGGCCTCGGCGCCGCCACGCCCGGACCCGTGATCCTGGCGGTTTGCCTGCTGACCGGCCTCGCCCTGATCGGCGGGTTGGCCCTGGCCTGCTTTGCCAGGGCCTTTGGGATCGTCTTTCTGGGCGAACCGCGTTCCGACCTCGCCAAAGCGGCCCATGACCCCGGCTGGATGATGCGCCTGCCCCTGCAAGTGCTGAGCCTGCTCTGTGTGGTGATCGGACTGCTGGCGCCGCTGACCCTGGGGCTGGTGTTGCCGCCCGTCCAGGCTTTGGCCGGGGCGCAGGTCGGGCTGGATCCCACACCGTCCCTGCTGGCGCAATCGCTGGCCGTGATCGCGCTGCTGCTGGCCCTGCTGCTGATCCTGGCGGCCTGGCTGTATCTGATCCGCCGCGCCCTGCCCCGGGGCCGTCGGGAAGCCCTTGCCGGCACCTGGGATTGCGGCTACGCGCGGCCGACCGTCCGGATGCAATACACCGCCTCATCCTTCGCCGCGCCCATCACCGGCCTGTTTCAGCGCCTGCTGGGCACCCGCAGCCAGGGCACGCCTGTCCGGGGCTATTTTCCTGACTCCGCCAGTTTCCGCTCCGACACCCCCGACGCCGCCAGGGAACGGCTGTTTGCCCCCCTCTTCAACCTGGTCGGCCGGCTGATCGCCCCGCTCCGAAAGCTGCAGCACGGCAATCTGAACGGCTATCTGATCCACATCGCCGTGACCCTGATCGTCCTGTTGGTCTGGAAGGCCCTGCTGGCCCGATGAACGCCTCCGCCTGGATCTTTCCGCTTTCCGCTTGGCTGCTGGCGCCGCTGCTGCCGGGGCTGATCAACCGGGTCAAGGCCGTCATGGCCGGACGCCGCGGCCCTTCGTTGTTTCAGCTCTACCGCGACATTTTCAAACTCCTGCGCAAAGGCTCCGTCTATAGCGCCACCTCCACCCCGGTCCTGCGCCTGGCGCCGCTGGCGATCCTGGCCTGCCTGGTCACCGCCAGCCTGATCCTGCCTTGGGGCGGAATGCCCGCTCCGGTCTCCTTCGCCGGCGATTTCATGCTGTTGATCTACCTGCTGGCCCTGGCCCGCTTCGCCACGGTGCTGGCCGCGCTGGATACCGGCTCCGCCTTCGAGGGCATGGGCGCCAGCCGCGAAGTCCTCTTTTCCGCCCTGGCCGAACCCTCGCTGATGCTAGGTTTTCTGGTGCTGATCCTCCACACCGGCAGCCCCGGCCTCTCGGAAATCGCCTCCGGCATCGGCCTGGTGGATTGGCAGACCTCCGCCCCGGTGCTGAGCATGGTCGCCCTGGCCTGGTTTTTCGTGCTGCTCACCGAAAACTCCCGCATCCCGGTGGACGACCCCAACACGCATCTGGAACTGACCATGATCCACGAGGTGATGATCCTGGACTACAGCGGGCCGGACCTCGCCTTTATCGAATACGCCTCCGCGCTCAAGCTCTGGATCTTCGGCGGGCTGCTGGTCAACCTGATCGTGCCGGTGCGCCTGGCCAGCCTCGGTTGGCAGGCCTGCGTCTTCATCCTGGGGATCGGGCTGACCGCCGTGCTGGTCGGGCTCACGGAGTCCGTGCTGGCGCGGCTGAAGCTACTCAACGTACCCAAGATCCTGGCCGGGTCCGCCGCCCTGAGCCTGATCGCCCTGCTGGTCAAGCTGGTGGAGTATTACCAATGACCGCCATCCCCGTGATCCTGATCCTGTCCTGCCTCTTCATTCTGGGCTCCAGCCGGCCCCGGGTCGCCGTCGCCGTCGTTGCCGTCCAGGGCGTGTTTCTGGGCCTGCTGCCCCTCATGCGCGCCAGCGGAGGACTCACCGCCGGCATCCTCGTTTTGGGCCTGAGTGGCATCGCAGTCAAAGGGCTGCTGCTGCCCCTTTTGATGAGCGCCGTGCTTCGCCAGACGGACATCCAGCGGGAAGCCGATCCCTATGTGCCCTACGGAACTTCGCTGCTGACCGGCGTCCTGCTGCTCTGCCTCTCCGCCTGGCTCGCCGTGAGCCTCGGGTTTCCGCCCCAGACCTCGCTGCTGCTCACCGTCACGTCCTTCTTCCTGATCACGGTGGGCTTGTTTTTGATGATCGGCCGCCGCCTGGCGGTCATGCAGTCCCTGGCCTATCTGGTTTTGGAAAACGGGGTCTACGCCCTGGGCGTCAGCATCAGCCTGGAACTGCCCCTGACCGTGGAACTGGGGATCATGCTGGACGTATTTGTGGCCGTGTTTTTGATGGGCAACCTGCTCTTTCATCTGGACCGCGAGTTTCAACACACGGAAGTGGACAGGTTCGACGAACCGGGGGATCAAACGTGAGCGCGCTGCTGGCGATCATTTTGCTGCCCGCCGTCGCCGGCCTGATCGCCTGGATCCTGCCCCACAACGGGATCCGCCGCTGGCTCTGGATCGCCGCCGCCCTCGCCCATCTGATCCTGTCTGGCTATGCCTCCTTCATCGCGCCTCCCGCCGGCGGTTCCGCCTGGATCGGGATGGATGCCCTCAGCGCGGTGTTTCTGACCCTCACCAGCTTCCTCTTTTTGCTGGTCACCATCTACGGCTGCGGCTATGTGGCCCGCGAACCCGCCGACCAGGGCCCCCTGGCGGAAGCCGGGAGTCTGCTCAAAAACACCTCCGAAGCCGCGTTCACAGGCACTTTGCTGCTGTTTCTGGCCACCATGAGCCTGGCCATCCTCAGCCGCCATTTCGGGCTGCAGTGGATGGCGATCGAAGCCACCACCCTGGCCAGCGCGCCTCTCATCTATTACCATCAGAACCGCCGCTCCCTCGCAGCCGCCTGGAAATATCTGATCCTCTGCTCCGTGGGCATCGCCATTGCCCTGGCGGGGATCTTTTTCATCGGCCTGGCCCTGCCTCCGGGATTGGGTGACATCGGCCTGAGCGCCTTGCTGGAAAACGCTCCGAAGCTAAACCACAAGTGGCTGGAGCTGGCCTTTTTGCTGATGCTGGTCGGTTACGGCACCAAGATGGGCCTGGCGCCTTTGCACAACTGGCTGCCGGACGCCCACAGCGAAGCCTCCTCGCCGGTTTCGGCGCTTCTTTCCGGCGCTTTGCTAAACTGCGCCTTCCTCGGCATCCTGCGCCTGCAGCAGGTCTGCGTCGCCGCGGGGATGGCCGCTTTCGGGCAAAGCCTGCTGGTGATCTTTGGCCTGATCTCGATGGGCACCGCCGCCGTTTTCCTGCTGGGCCAGACGGACTACAAGCGCCTGCTGGCCTACAGCAGCGTCGAGCACATGGGCATTCTGGCGCTGGGGACGGGCCTCGGCGGCCTTGGGGCTTTTGGCGCGCTGCTCCACCTGATCAACCACTCGCTCTCCAAATCCATGCTGTTCCTGACTGCCGGCAACATCCACTCCCGCTTTCACACCAAGGACAGCGCCCGGATCACCGGGCTCGGCCGCCTGATGCCATTTACGGGAACCCTCTGGCTGGCAGGGTTTCTGGCCATCACCGGTTCCCCGCCCTTTGGCACCTTCATCAGCGAATTCACCGTCCTCCGAGCCGCCGCCGGCAACCGCGCCTGGCTGGCCCTGGCGCTGTATCTGCTCTTTCTGGCCGCCGCCTTCATCGGCATGGCCACCGTTTTTCTCCGGATGTACTTTGGCCAGCCTTCCGTGGCTCCCCGCCGCGAAAACCGCAGCGCCGTGATCCCCATTTTGATCCTTTGCCTGGCCGCGCTCACCCTCGGTTTCTGGCTGCCCGGGCCTTTGGCCGCCAAGCTCGGCGAGGCCGCCGCGCTGATCGGAGGGATCGCCCCATGACCCCCTCCAATCGCCTCTACAACGGACAGGCCCTGCCCCTGAGCGGGCTTCCCCGCCTGGAGTTGGCGGATTTTCGCGAACGACTGGTTGCCGGCCTGGCCCAAAACTCCCGCGTGGCCTCTCTCTTTGGCTTGCCGGAGGGGGAGGGGATCCTCCTGATCGCCGTTCTGGCGCGCGATTCGCAGGGTTTCATGGAGATTTTGAGCGGCCCCGTGGGGGAGAGCTATCCTTCGCTGACGCCCGAACTGCCCCAATTGCATTGGTTTGAACGCGAAATCCACGAGCAGTGGGGCGTTACGCCCACCGGCCACCCCTGGCTGAAACCGATCCGCTTCCACGCGCCCTACCGCCGGGGACCGCAAACCCCGCCGCAACCAGGCGTTACGGACTACTTTCAGGTCCACGGCGACGAGATCCACGAAGTCGCCGTCGGCCCCGTCCACGCCGGCATCATCGAGCCTGGCCACTTCCGCTTTCAGTGCCACGGCGAGGACGTCCTGCATCTGGAGATCGAACTCGGCTACCAGCACCGGGGCATCGAAGCCGCTTTGCGCCGCGATCCCGGCCTGCGAGCGATCCATTACATGGAGACCCTGGCCGGCGACACCACGATCGGCCACGCCACCGCTTACAGCATGAACCTGGAAGCCCTGGCCGGCGCGCAGCCTTCGCCCCGCGCCCACTTGATCCGCGCCATCGCTTTGGAATTGGAACGGATCGCTAACCACACCGGCGACCTGGGCGCCATCGCCGGCGACATCGGCTTTTTGCCCACCTCCTCTTTCTGCGGCAGGCTTAGGGGCGATTTTCTCAACCTCACCGCCCTGCTCTGCGGCAACCGCTTCGGCCGCAATCTGGTCCGCCCCGGCGGCCTCTTGCGCGACGTGGCGGAGCCGGTGCTGGCCACCCTCGGGGAAAAGCTGCCGCCCCTGCTGGACAGCCTCGCCGAGGCCGTCAACCTGCTTTGGGACACCCCTTCCGTGATGACCCGATTGGAAGGCACCGGCGCCGTCGGCAGTGGCGACGCCATCGCCCTGGGCCTCAGCGGCCTTGCCGCCAGGGCCTGCAACCTGCGGCGGGACGTGCGTTGCGATTACCCCTGGGGCGCCTACATGTTTTTGGAATCGCCCACCGTGACGATGCCCAATGGCGACGTCTATGCCCGTGCCAGCGTCCGCTGGTTCGAGATCCAAAACTCGGTCGCCTTCATCCGCCGGGCTTTGGACGCCCTCAGCCCCGGCCCCGTCTCGGAATCCCTGTCCGCCCTGGGCGCGGAGCGGATCGCCGTATCCCTGGTGGAGGGCTGGCGCGGCGAGATCTGTCACGTGGCCGTCACCGACGCCGCGGGTTCCCTTTGCCACTACAAGGTCACCGACCCCTCCTTCCACAACTGGTTTGGCCTGGCCCTGGCCCTGCGCGGACAGCAGATCTCGGATTTTCCGCTGATCAACAAGAGTTTCAACCTTTCCTACTGCGGCCACGACCTATGAGAACCCTGCCATGCTGAACATCCTCCGCGCCCGCCTCAGACAGGGCTTTCGCACCTCGGATTACCCCGCCGCGGACCCTGTCTTGCCAGACCTCTTTGCGGGTTTGCCGGAAATTCGGCAGTGTCCGCCGGATTGCCGGCTCTGCGAGGGGATTTGCCCCACCGGCGCCATTTCCAGGATGGAGGGCCGCCCGCGCCTTGACCTTGGCCTCTGCGTCTTTTGCGGCGACTGCGAGCGGAGCTGTCCGCATCAGGTCATCACCTTTTCCCGGGATCACCGGTTGGCGGCCAACCGCCGCGAAGACCTGGCCTGTCCGGATTCCTTCCGCCTGGCCCAAGAGCTGGAAGACCGCAGCCAGCGGATCTTCGGCCATTCCCTCAAACTCCGCCAGGTCAGCGCCGGAGGCTGCAACGCCTGCGAGGCCGACACCAACGTGCTGAACACCCTGGTCTACGATCTGGGCCGCTTCGGCATCCAGTTTGTGGCTTCGCCCCGCCATGCCGACGGCCTGCTGGTGACCGGCCCCGTCACCGAAAACATGCGCGAAGCCCTGCTCAAAACCTACGCCGCGGTGCCGGAACCCAAACTGGTGATCGCCGTCGGCGCCTGCGCCATCTCCGGCGGCATCTACAGCGGGCATCCCGAGACCCACGACGGCGTGGCCGGCCTCCTGCCCGTGGACCTCTTCATCCCCGGCTGTCCGCCCCATCCCTACACGATTTTGGACGGCCTGCTGCGCCTGATTGGCAGGCTCTGATGCCCTTGTCCACTGTTTTGGAGCATACCATGAAGAAGCCATTGATCTTTCTGCTGCTGGCCGTTCTGGCCTCAACCCTGGCTGCCGACCCCGTCACACCGACTGCCGCGCTGGACGCCGCCGCCGGCTATTTCGCCCTGCGGGGATTGGCGTTCCAACCCATCCAAACGCGGGAGCTTTCCTCCCCGGACCGCGTTCTGGCCTACGTTTATGAACTTATTCCGGCGGGCTACGCGGTCGTCAGCGCGGATACCGACCTGCCTCCGGTGCTGGCCTATTCCTTTGAAAACAGCTTCGGCGCCGCGGATGACGGCCTGCTGGCCGAACTTTTGACGGCGGACATCCCTCTGCGGCTGGCTCAATTGACCGCTGCGCAGCGCCGGCAAAACCGGCTGGCCTGGGCTTCCCCCCAAAGCGGCCGCGATCCCTTTCAGCAATGGCCTCCCGAGGGCAGCAGCGCCACCGGCGGCTGGATCAAAACCACCTGGACCCAAAATTCCCCCTACAACGATTTTTGCCCCCTCGATCCGGTCAGCGGAAACCGCAGCGTGGCCGGCTGCCCCTCCATCGCCATGGGCCAGATCGCCAATTACCACCAGACCATCAACGGCACCGTGTTTACCGACGCCGACGACTATTTTCACAACCTGACCGGGCGCAATTATTGGATCGACGACGACGCCCTGACGCTGGATTTTCCCGCCTGGGCGGAACTGAACGCGCGGCTGGACACACTGATGACCTGCTACAAGTACGGCGTTGAACAAACCGACGCGGACAAGGCGGCCCTGGTCTGGGCTTGCGGCGTGGCGGCGAAGCAGGTCTATAGCTCATCCGGCAGCGGCACTTTCGCGGTGGCCCAGGCCTTTGACGCCTTTGAACGCTTTGGTTTTGAGGGGATGGAACTGCTCACGGAATCCGCTCCCGACCTCTATGGCCGCATGGCGCAAAACATGATGGACGCGCTACCGGTCCACCTGGCGGTGGTCACTCCGGCTTGGGATTCCGGGCATAACGTGGTGGTCGACGGTTACAACACGGACAATTTTTTCCATATCAATTATGGCTGGGGCGGAATGTACGACGGCTGGTATCTGCTGCCCTCCCAAATCCCCTCTGGCTTCACCGTGATCGAAGGCGCGATCGTGGACATCCAGCCCCGCCAGTACCTGTTTTCCCTGCAGGATTCCCTCGTCTTCGACACCTGGTCCGCCCTCACCGAAGGCCTGACCGCCGAACTGATCAACATCTCCAGCGTCCCCGTCCAGCTTGAGGCGGTCAACGCCTATCCCAGCCAGATCGGGCAGCACAACCTGCTGCTGACGGTCGTGCCCGGTTTGGTCGCCGTCCAGCCCGGTCAGAGCGTTTACATCCATCTCTGCTGGAATCCGGTGGAAAGCTGGCCGCGGGAGCTCGTGCAAGGCCGCCTTGAGGTCATCCATAGCTTTGGGGTCTTCAACCTTCCGATGATCGTCGACACCGAAGCCTTCAATGTGGGCGCCCCGTCAGACGTCCAAACCCCGCCGCTGCCTGCCCGCGCCTGGCCCAATCCCTTTGCGGGCCGGTTGAACCTCAAGGCGGAGGATGGACGCGAGCTGGACGTGACCATCTACAACGTCAAAGGCCAACGCGTGGCAAAACTGTCCGGACCCGGCAGCCTGACCTGGGACGCGCTCGACGACCAGGGCCAGCCTGTCCCCAACGGCATCTATCTGCTCAAAATGGCGGAGGGCGAGCGCCAGCGCTGGCTACGGACGGTGAAGCTCAGGTAGCCGTTGCCGGAAGCTGGAAAGGCTTGCTACGCCTTTCCCGCCGGTGATCCCAATTCCCGGGTTGTTTGCCTGCGCCGGATCTGGGAATGGCACTGGGAAAGGCAGCGCAAGACCGTCACACGTTATGGTAATCAAGAAAACTTCAGCCTGTCATTCCGGGCTTCGACCCGGAATCCAGAACCCCCCAAACCGACAACCCACCCCCATCGCCCAACCACCCAGCCTCAGCGTGTCATTCCAGCCAGCCGCCTGACCGGTAACCTTCACACTTA
>CAZOVZ010000031.1:0-32618 GCA_964583755.1 uncultured Candidatus Cloacimonadota bacterium | reverse complement strand
TCCTACCTAAAAATTCCACTACTCTGTCAGTCGAGACGTTATTCAACGGTCTTTTTGGGGATTTGGACTTCAACCAGCACGAGCGCTATTCTTCACATCTGGGAAACCACAGCTCCGTCGGCAGACGAGGACGTCTGCCACTCCAAGACCATCACACCCCCGCCCAAAAAAAGGGGACCGCCGGCGGTCCCCATCCATCATTTAACATGGTTTAGCGAATGATGCTAAAGTCCACCCTCCGGTTCATGGTTTTGCCGGCCTCGGTGGCGTTGTCGTCGATCGGCATCGTCGAGCCATAGCCAACCGTTTCCAGGCGGCCGGGGGCGATTCCTTTGCCGGTCAGATAGTCCTTCACAACGCGGGCCCGGTTTTCGGAGAGGGGGTAGTTGATCTGGTCTGTGCCGTCGGTATCCGTGTGGCCTTGAACGCGGAGCCTGATCCGTGGCAGGGCTTTGAGGGAGGCCGCCACCCGGTCCAGAAACCGCATGTCTTCCGGGGTGATGTTGTAAACGCTGGTGGCAAAGTGGACCACATGCAGGTAGAGGTCTTGTTCCAGCCTGGCTTCTTCGAGGGGTTTGGCGGGGTCGAGGGGGTAGTCTGGAACGCCGTCGTCATCTTCGTAGCCGTTGTAGTTTTCGCGGGTATCGATGCCCGCGCGGACCGTTTCGTCGGTTCCGGGGGCCTGGTCCAGCAGGTCGGGGATGTGGTCATTGTCGTTATCGGGGTCGGGGATTCCGTCGCTGTCCCGAAATCCGTCCAGATCCTCCGCTTCCAGGGGCGCCAGGTCGGTCTCGTCGGGAATTCCGTCGCCGTCGCTATCGTTGGTTTTCGGCGCGAGGGGTGGAGTGTCCGGGGCACCGTCGCTGTCTTCCCAGCCGTTGTAGGTTTCGCGGGTATCGATGCCGATGTCCCTCGTTTCATCGGTGCCGGGGGCCAGATCCTGGCTGTCCGGGATGCCGTCGGCGTCGTTGTCCGGATCGGGAGCGCCGTCGCCGTCTTCAAAGCCATCCAGGTCTTCGGGTTGGTTTGGCGCGCGGTCGCTGAGGTCGGGGATGCCGTCGCCGTCGCTATCGCTGGGTTTGGGGGTGGTGGAAACCTGGTCCGGAATTCCGTCTTCATCCTGGAACCCGTTGTAGGTTTCCCTGGTGTCGATTCCCTTTCGCACCGTTTCGTCGGTGCCCGGGGCCTGGTCGCGGATGTCTGGGATGCCGTCGCCGTCGTTGTCAAAGTCCGGGGCGCCGTCGCCGTCTTCAAATCCGTCTTTGTCTTCCGGCTGGTTGGGGGCCAGGTCAAATTCGTTGTCGATGCCGTCGCCGTCGCTGTCCCGTTCGGCGGGGGTCAGGGCTTCCGGCACTCCGTCCTCATCCTGGAAGTTGTTGTAGTTTTCGCGGGTGTCGATGCCGTCCCGCACCGTCTGGTCGGTCCCCGGCGCCAGGTCCCAACGGTCGGGGATCAGATCTCCGTCATTGTCGATGTCCGGTTTGCCGTCCCAATCCTCAAAGCCGTCAATATCCTCCGGCTCGTTGGGGGCGAGGTCGCGGCTGTCCGGAATCCCGTCGCCGTCATTGTCAGGGTCGGGCGCGCCGTCCTCATCCTGATGGCCGTCAAAGTCCTCCGGTTCGTCGGGGCGCACATCCCGGGAATCGGGGATGCCATCGCCGTCGCGGTCTTTCTGGGTGCCCAGGTTCAGGCCGATGCCCAGATAGGGGATCAGATAGCCGTCGTTGCCGCCGCGGGCCAGCCCGTCGATCAGGTCTGTGTTGCTGTGGTAATATTTCAGCCCCAGGTCCAGATTCACATTCCACCTGGTCAGCAGGGAAATCCCCCCCGCCAACTGCGGAAATACCGTCATGTAGGCGTTTTGGTTGGGGCTGCCGGCGTCAAGGATGTCGCTGCCGTGATGCGCGTAGCCCACTCCCAGCGCCACGAAGGGAGAGATCCTGCGGATCAGCTCCTCCGGAAAATTCAGGGCCAGATATCGCACCGGACGCAGTTTCAGATAGAGGTCCGCCCCCTCCACCGCGGAATGGTAGCCGCTCCGCGCTTTGGCCTCCACCACCGGATCCCGGCTCTGGAGCGTGGCAAAATACAGGTTCCAGCCCAAGGCCAGATCCCGGGCGATCCAGGCATCCCAAGACAGCGCCCCGGACCCACGGTGGATCACCTCTTCGTCCCGGTCCGTAGCCGGAACCCCGATGCCCCCCTGCAGCGTCAGGGTGCTTTCGAAAGCGGGCAGCGCCAACGCCGCGCCTGCCAGTAATACGGTCAGCAGCAAAGCTCTGAGAGACCAGGCCATTTGAAACCTCTAATGTAACAGAATCTGTCGTTTATATATAATATCCCGGTTGATCCAGTATGCAAATTACATTCCGAAGTGGGAACCATTACTGGCCAGCTAATGGCCCGGAAAATCGAAGTTGGGACGGTTGGAAGCGGCAATCAGGCCTCTCAGCGCCGCCTCCGGATTACGCCACCGACAGCCGGACAGGAATATGAAACTTGGGTAAAGGCCGCTCTGGGCCGTAAACTGGCCGCTCCCAAGGGTGGCCCCCGCAAATGCCGGTTCGCACATTTATATTGACAAAATCAAGCAGGGCCTTTAACTTGAGAACAAACAAAGGGAGTCACTATGAAAACTTCAAACTCTTTTGTGGCAATATCCCGCAGGCTGGCCCTGCTGGTTTCGCTGGTTTTATGTTGTTGCCTTGCGACGTCCCGGATCCAGGCACAGACCAATTACCTGGTCATCGATGTCGACGACCTGTTTGGATTGTGGTACAGCGAAAGCGACTGGGGCGATTTCGACTCCGATCACGACCTGGACCTGATCATGGTGGGCTACGGTGCCGGCGGGCAGACAGGCCAGGGATTCATGAAACTCTATCGTAACGATGGAAATTCGGCCTTCAACCTTCACGATAACGCAATGCTGGGCGCGGGCAACGGTTGCACCCGCTTCGCCGACCTCGACGGGGACAACGACCCTGACGCGATAGTTTGCGGGCAGAGTGCCTCCGGGGTCGACACCACCAGGGTTTACATCAATTCCGGAGGCGCTTTTACGGATTGCGGCTTCAGTTTTCCGCCCCGGGTCTCCAGCTCGATCAGCATTGGCGATTACGATTGCGATGGTGACAGCGACATTCTGCTGACCGGAGGAACTCTCGCCGATGCGTCAACCGGATTCATCCATATCTTTCGCAACGAAGGCAATTTCGACTTCACTCAAGTCGAGGTCTATGCTCCGGGGATCCGCAACGGCAACGCGGAATTCGGCGACTACGACGAAGACGGCTGGCCGGACATAGCTTTCACCGGCAGCGCGGGATCGGGAAACTATGTTTCCAAACTCCTGCGCAACAATGGGGAAGGCAGTTTCAACGAAATCGCCGCTAGCCTGGCTGGATTGCGCTACAGCCGCATCGCTTGGGTGGATTACAACTGCGACGGCGCATTGGACATCATACTCAGTGGCTCGTTTTCCAACGAGTCCCCCAGCGTTTTCAAGCTCTACCGCAACGACGGCAACGGAGTTTTTACTGACATTCCCCAGCCCAACGTGATCGGCGAACGCCAGGGCGACCTGGCCTGGGGCGACATCAATAACGACGGCTACCCCGACATCATAGTAAACGGACTGGAAACCACCAACACCTACGTGGAAAAACTCTATCTCTTCAACCCTCAAACCGGACTCTATGAGGATGGCCAGACCCTCACCTATCTCAAATATGCGGCCGTGACCCTCGGCGACTACAATGATGATGGAAGGCTGGATATGAACGTGAGCGGGCTCTACAGCTCAGGAAACTACTGGAACGAGATGTACATAAACGCTGTCGGAAGCGCCAACACACCGCCGTCGCCGCCACTGATTCTGGCATCGGAGGTCGACTACAGCAACGCCACCCTGTCCTGGGGCAGCGCCACAGACTCGCAGACCCCCGACGCTGGACTGACCTTCAACTTGAGGGTTGGCACAACGCCCGGAGGGACCGACGTAGTCAGCCCCCTTTCCGATCCGGCGACTGGCTGGCGCAAGGTAGCCCGGCCAGGCAACGCCTGGCAACGTAACTTCCAAAACCTCATCGGCCTGCCCGACGGCATCTATTACTGGAGCGTCCAGGCCATCGACAATTCCTTCGCCGGATCGCCATTTGCGCAGGAACAGACTTTTACGGTGGGAGAAGTAGCAGGCCTGGATCAGCTTTCCCCCGCGCTGGCGATGCTTACCTGCAGCCCAAATCCTTTTAACCGGGAGACCAAGCTGGAACTGACTTTGGCAAAACCTGCCAGATTGGAGGCCAAGGTATTCAATCTCAAAGGCCAACTGGTGCATACGCTTGCCGCTGCCGACCTCACTGCCGGAACTCACACCCTTACCTGGGCCGGAATTGATTCCCGTGGAAACTCTGTTCCCAGCGGTGTCTACACCATACGGGTCATTGCCGGAAACAGCATCTGCACGCAAAAGCTGATGTTTATCAAATAGGAGATACAAATGAGAAAAATCCTCATCCTCATCATCACCGTCCTTGCAGCCAACGCCCTGTTTGGCTGGGACATCATCCGCCAGGCGGCGTTTCCCGCCAATTTCTATTCACTTGATGTGATTGGTTCCACCGTCTGGGCCGTGGGCAGCGGCGGAGCCGTTGCCAAATCCACCGATGACGGCCAGACCTGGGCTTTCGTCCCCAGCCCCTTTTTTGATGCCGTAACATCAACCTACCGGACTGTCGAAGACGTCGATTTCATGAGCCAGAACGACGGCGTCGCGGTTGGTGGATCGGGCATCGTGGCCATCACAGCAGACGGCGGCGAAAGCTGGACCTATCCCGCTACGGCGCAGGCGGTGATCGGCACCACCGAGCTAAAGAGCGCGGTATACCTGCCCAGCGGTCAGATCTGGGTTTGCGGCTCAGCCGGCATGATTGCCTATTCGCCGGACTTCGGAGCCACCTGGAGCCTGCAAAACGCCGGCATATCAACTATTTTGTATGGCATGTCCATGAACGACGAGGGGACAGGATTCATCGTTTTAAACAAAGGCACCCCAGACCAGTCCAAGATCCTGAAAACCTACAACTACGGGGCGATCTGGACCCTGGAAAACCTGCCGGTGACCGGAAATCCGTCCATCTTTAATGTGCGGCAGTTTGAAAACAAGGTGATCCTGGTAGGCGACTTCGGTTATCTGGGCTACAGCGATGACAACGGCGCTTCCTGGACCCACCATCCCTACGCGGCCGGCAACACAACTACGGACGAACTGCACGACGTGGTCATGCTCGGCGACACTGGATACGCGGTGGGCTGGAACTACCGGATAATCACCACCACCGATGGCTGGGCCACTTACACGCCTGTCAACCACGATTTCTCGGCATCCTACATGGAAGGTATTGTCCAAACCAGCCAGGGCGAACTGGTTGGTTGCGGCTGGCAAGGGACCCTGGCCCTATCCACCGACGGAGCGGTCACTTGGACAGATTGCGTTCCCACCGCCGTGGACCTCTGGCAGGCCAGCATCCTGGACGCCGACAACTGGTTCATCGCCGGTGACAAGGGCAACGTCCTTAAAACCAGTGACGGCGGCCAGACTCTGATCAAGCGGAAGATTCCCGGTTTCGACGGCATCCTCTACGTCTGCCATTTCAAAGACACCAGCGAAGGTCTGGTATCCGGCAAAACCACCGGCAAAATCTATCGCACCACCAACGGCGGCGAGACCTGGTCCGATTTCACAGTACCGGGATTTCCAATCGCTAAATCATACTATGATTTCTTCTTTCTGGACGACCTGTTTGGTTACGTGGTCGGCGTGGGCGGCAAAGTGGCCTCAACCACCGACGGCGGGGTTAACTGGACCCTGCTGGGCGATAACATCAACACAGCCCACAACCTGTACTGCACCTACTGGAAATCCGCTTCCAACGGCTACGCCGGCAGCGGCACAGGCTTGCTCTACATCACCACCAACGGCGGGGTCACCTGGAACCCGATCACCGTCGGCGCGAGCGCCAACATCCGCGACATCTGGTTCCGCGACGCAAACAACGGTGTAATGGTGAAAGAAAACGGCGAGATATTCTATACCCTGACGGGCGGTAACACCCAGGCCAGTTGGATCGCGGCCACGGAATCCGCCGCGTCCCAGGTCACCAGCGTCATGTGCGACCACAACGGCGTTTACTGGGCGGCCGGCTACAGCAATGACACATCCCAGCAGGGAAATACCTGGGCGCTGATGAAATCCCTGGACAACGGTGCCACCTGGACCCCGGAAACCTTTCCGGCCCTCACTTTCAACGCCACCCGCTTTCTCAACATCGGAACCGGGGGAGGCAAGATTGTGGCTGTGGGGCGCAACAACCTCATAGTGGCGCAGCTCGAAGTCCCGGAACACGTTACTTTGGTCTCTCCGCCGGACAACAGCCTGGCCCTGGATCCCGAAAACGTGACTCTCTCCTGGACTCCCTCGCCAAACGGTTCTGTGCCAGCCTACTACTCGGTTTTCCTCAGCTCCAGCCTGGAAACCATCTTCGACGAACAGTATTTCGAGACCGGGGAGACTAGTTTCGACCTATCCGCCCAGCCCGGAGTTGAACTTGGTTACGGCGCCGCCTGGTACTGGGCCGCCCTGCCGGTCAACGCAGTGCTGGACACGCCGGATCCTGCCTCCGGAGAATTCATGATCTGGCGCTTCACCACCATGACCGGTGGCGGACTGGAAGCTCCCCTTCTAGCCATAGAAAAGATCGGCAATCAGGTCAGGCTCAATTGGGCCGCGGTGCCGGGAGCCTCTTCCTATCGGATTTTGGGTAGCATTGATCCCAATGCCGGCTACGCCCAACTCGGCATCACATCAAACCTTGAATACCTGATCACCGCTCCTGGCGCCAGGGAGTTTTTCAAGGTCATCGCCAGCACAGATCCGGCCCTGCGAAACTAAGCGAACCTTACCATCGAACCAGCCCCGGCCTTTTCAGCCGGGGTTTTTTGGGCCTAACCGGGACGCTGGCCCCCGCCGTGAACCACCCCAAAGAAAAAGGCCCGGAAACCCGGGCCTTTTGCTATGTTAGTGCTTTTGAGCTTACTTCATGATGACGAAGTTGGCGCGGCGGTTGGCGGCGCGGCCAGCTTCGGTGTCGTTGGTGTCGACGGGTTTGTTGGGGCCAAATCCCTTGGTATCGAGGCGGGAGGCGTCGATTCCTTTGCCGGTCAGGTAGTTTTTGACGGCAGTGGCGCGGTTTTCGGCCAGGGGTGTGTTGATCTCGTCGTTACCGGTATTGTCGGTGTGGCCCTGGATCTGCACGTTGATCTGGGGGAAGGCCTTCAGCGCCGCGGCGGCGAGGTCGAGTTTCTTTTGGTCTGCGGCAGAGAGGGTGTAGCTATTGATGGCAAAGTGGACCACGTTCAGGCTCAGGTCTTTTTCCAGGTCTGTCTGGGTTTCGACCGGTTTGGGGGTTTCGACCGGTTTGACCGGTTCGGTGGGTTTGACCGGTTCGGTGGGTTCGGTGGGTTTGGTCTCGGGGGCGACGTCCGGAACACCGTCTTCATCCTGATAGTTGTTGTAGGTTTCCTTGGTATCGATCTTCAGGCGCATGGTCTCGTCGGTGCCGGGAGCCTTGTCCTGGGTGTCCGGGATGCGGTCGCCGTCGTTGTCCGGATCGGGTGCGCCGTCGGCATCCTGGAAGTTGTCAAAGTCTTCGGCTTGGTTGGGTGCTTTGTCGTTGACGTCGAGGATGCCGTCGCCGTCGTTATCGGGATCCGGAACGCCATCGCTGTCCATGTAGCCGTCTTTGTCTTCCGGCTGGTTGGGGGCTTTGTCGTTGATGTCCGGGATGCCGTCGCCGTCGTTGTCGGGATCGGGGGCGCCGTCGTCATCCTGATAGCCGTCAAAGTCCTCGGCGTCGAAGGGGGCTTTGTCTTTGGAATTGGGGATGCCGTCGCCATCGCTGTCTTTCCAGCCGCCAAAGTTGAAGCCCAGGCCCAGATACGGCATCAGGAAGCCATCCTGGTAATCGGGATCTTCAAAGTTGTCCAGCTTGTCGGTGGTCAGATAGTTAAATTTGGCGCCCAGGTCCAGATTGAAATTCCATTTGGTGAGGAAGGAAAGTCCGGCCGCCAGATGCGGAGCCGTGAAGACGGTCTTGTTGAAGGCGGGGTAGGCGACATTGCTGCCATTGACAGGCGCGACGCCGGCTTCGTTGTCGTGGTTGACCACGCCCAGACCCACGGCGATGAACGGGGAAATGCGGTTGATGATGGCTTCTTCGCCAAAGTTGAGGGCCAGTTTCTCGGTGGGACGCAGTTTCAGAAAGAGGTCTCCGCCGATGAGGGTGGCCTTGTAGTGACGGGCGCCGGTCTCGCCTTTCACGGTGGTATAATAAGGGCTCAGGCCGAGGCTGAGGTAATCCTTCAGCCAGGCTTCGTAGGAGAGGCCAAAGCCGGGGAAGACGGTGCGTTCTTTGTCGATGTCCGTTCCCTCAAAGGTGGCACCGCCCTGAAAAGTCAGGGTGCTTTCAAACGCGAAAGCTGCGGGCACCAGGGCCAACAGTAACGCCACTATGAGAAGATTGCGATGGATAGAGTTCATTGTTACCTCACATTTATTGTTGTTCTTGACTATATACTAAGCTGCCCCGCCGTTTCCGTCAAGTTTTTTTTGACCACCGGGTCCGCGTTGGCGCCCAAATCCGCTGCGGTTGGGGATGGGACGGACTTTGCTGAGCCTCGTTTTTTGCGCTCTCAGGCCGCGACCGCTTAAAAACCGGAGAGGGGGGACCGCCGCCCACCGCGGAGGGGGGTTTGACGATAAAACTTGACGTGCCAGCGGTTTTTGAGATACGGTGCAATCTGCAGAATCCGCAAGCTCGGAACCCTTTTGCAAGACCGGGCCGGATTGGCGGAGATTTTGCTTGCCTTGGTTGAAACAGATCTAAAATGGAAGAACGATGAGAAAAACGACGCTCCTAACCCTCTTGGCCCTGCTGCTGACAGGGACCATTGGCGCCCAGACGGTCATCGCCGGCTGGGATTTTGAAAATGGCACCAAACGCGGCGCGATCACCTCCGACGCCAGCTTTCAATCCGCGCCCTACACGGCGGACAGCGGCACCGACGCCAACCGGGACGTCAGCTTTTTGAAGACAGTCGGCCGGCCAGTCTTTTCGGGTTGGGTTTCCGGCAGCGGGGGCACCGGCACCTGGGCGCCCAACACCAACGGCTGGACCGGCGGCAGCAACACCCATTACTGGCAGATCAGCCTCAGCACCAGCGGTTTCGCCAATCTGGTCCTTTCCTCCAAACAATACGGTTCGACCACCGGACCCAGGGATTTCCAGCTTCAGTACAGCCTCGATGAAAGCGCCTGGACGGCTGTGAGCTACGGCAGCGTGACCGTGGGCTCAAACTGGAGCTCCGGTTACCTGAATTCCGTCGCTTTGCCCGCTGCCTGTTCCGATCAGCCGGTTTTGCACCTGAGGTGGATCATGACCTCCAACACGTCGGTCGGCGGAGGCAGCACCGGCGGCACCGGAACCGACCGGATCGACGACATCTCCATCAGCGGGGAGGTGGTGGTCCCAACCATTTCGCTGACCCCCTCCAGCCTTTCCGGTTTTGGCTACATGGTGGGGCTGGGCCCCTCGGCGGAGCAATCCTTTTCCGTGAGCGCCCTCAACATCGTCAACCCGCTGCTGCTCTCAGCTCCTCAAGATTTTGAGATTTCCGCGGTTTCCGGGGGCAGCCCTGCCGCGACCCTGAGCCTGACCCCCACGGGAAACACGGTCCCTGCCACCACCGTCTATGTGAGGCTGAAGGCGGGCCTGGGGGTGGGAACTTACGCCGCCGAAACCGTGGTGGCCTCGACCCCCGGCGCCGCCAGCCAAAGCGTGGCCTGCAGCGGAACCGTTGCCCCCGCAGCCGTCCCAGCCGCGCCGCTGGCGCAAGACGCCACCGGCATCTCCCCCACCGGCTTCAGCGCCAATTGGACCGCAGTCGCCAACGCCACCGGCTATCGCCTGGATGTGTTTGAAACCGCCGGCGCGACGGCGACCGACCTCTTCTTTTCGGAGTATCTGGAAGGCAGCAGCTTCAACAAAGCGATCGAGATCTTCAACGGAACCGGAGTGGCCGCGGACCTCGGCAATTACACCGTGTATCTATACAGCAACGGAGCCGCGTCCCCCTCCACCACCCTCGCCTTGAGCGGAACTCTGGCCAGCGGGGAAGTCTATGTGATCGCCTCTTCCCAAGCCAACGCCGAGATTCTGGCCCAGGCAGACCTGACCTCCGGAGTGGCGAATTTCAACGGCGACGACGCCCTCGCCCTCTGGAACGAATCCACCGCTGCCTACGTTGACGTTTTCGGAAGGATCGGCGAGGATCCCGGAGATTTCTGGGGCTCCGACCCGCTGCTGACCAAAGACCGGACCCTGGTCCGCAAAAGCGCCGTCTCCGGGGGCGTTTCCGCCAATCCCAGCTCTGGTTTTCCCAGCCTGGCCACGGAGTGGGACAGCCACCCTGTCGACACCGCGGCTTATCTGGGATCGCACGCCTTTTATAGCCAGACGGAGACGTTCGTGGCCGGATATCAGGACCTCGGCGTGGGCGATCTGACCAGTTGGCCGGTTTCCGGGCTGGCAGAATCGACCACCTACGGCTACCGGGTCAGGGCGGAAAATCCTTATGGGGCCAGCCTGAATTCCAACCGCGTGGACGTGACGACCTCTTCCAGCACGGCGCCGCTGATCTCCGTCAGCGGTTACCCCGGCAGCTTTGCCACCTGGCTGGGAACGCCTTCCGCCACGCAAACCTATGGGCTCTCCGGCCAGTTTCTGACCAACCCCATCACCCTCGCCATCCCCGCCGGATTCGAGATTTCCTCCGATGGCGGCAGCAGCTATCAGACCGGCACAGCCTCGCTGCCAGCGGATTTTTCCGGCAGCGTGGGAATCCGCCTCAGCGGCAACGCCAGCGGCACCTACACCGGCAACATCGTCCATTCCAGCGCCCCGGCCGCCAGCGTGAGCCTGCCGGTCCAAGGGGTGGTCACGGACGGAAACATCTCCGCGCCAACGGTCCAGGCCTCAGGCATCCTCTGCTACCCAACCAGCACGACCATCACCCTGGAGTGGACCCCCGGAAACGGCGCCTACCGGGTGGTCAAGATCAACACAGTCAACAGCTTCACCGTCCCCGCCGACGGCAGCAGCCCCTCCCCCAGCAGCGGATACTCCGGCTCTGGCGAACAGGTGATCTACAACGGCGCCACCGAGTTTATCGACGGCTCCCAATTCAACGGCTGCACGGTGACCAATCTGATCCCCAACACCCTCTATTGGTTCAGGGTTTACGACTACAACGGAACCGGCGCGGACACCCGCTATCTGGCCGCGGCCGCCGCCAACAATCCCCGCTCCGCGACCACCACTTCAAGCTCTGGAACCGGCTACTACGGCAGCATTTACGGCTATGGCACGACCCTGAAGGCCAACCTCCACGCCTTGATCAAAAGCACCCACACCACCCAGTATTCCTACACCGCCCTGATCTCCCAAATCCCCTATACGGACGAGGATCCCGCCAATCCCAACAACCTGGTCGAAATCTACACCGGCTGGAGCGTGCCTAAGGGCGATTTTGGCGGCGGCGTCACGGACTGGAACCGCGAACATACCTGGAGCAAGAGTCACGGCGATTTTGGCGACACAGCCCCGGCTGGAACGGACTTGCACCATCTGCGGCCCTGCGACGCCACGGTGAATTCCCGCAAGAGCAACAAGGATTTTGGCAACGGCGGCAGCGCCTATGTGGACAATTCCCCGCCCAGCGGTTACAGCGGCGACACCGGCTGTTTCGACACCACCAATTCCTGGGAACCGCGTCCCGCGGACAAGGGCGACGTGGCCCGCATGATCATGTATATGGCGGTGCGCTACGAGGGCACGGATACCAGCTATGATCTGGAATTGGTGGATTACATCTACAGCGACGCCGGGACCTACGAGCCCTTCTATGGCAAGCTGGCAACCCTCTTGCAGTGGCATCTGCAGGACCCCCCCGACGCGCGTGAATTGCAGCGCAACAACCGCATCGCCGAACGCCAGGGCAACCGCAACCCCTTCATCGACGTCCCCGGCTACGCGGCGCGGGTCTGGGCGCCCTGCCCGCTGTTCAATTCCAACATCCAGACCGCCAGCTTCACCGGCAACTGGAGCGTCCCCATCACCGCCAGCAACTACTTTTTGCAGGTGGCCGCCGACAGCCTGTTCACCCTGCTGGTCAGCGGTTATGAAAACCGCGACATCGACCTCGCCACCAGCCTCACGGTCGCCGGCCTCAACCCCGGCGGAACCTATTACTACCGCCTGCGTTCCTACTTTCTGGACGACTACGGCATCTGGTCGCCCTATCTGGCCGTCACCCTCGGCAACCCCGTGATCGCCACGGCAGCGCTCAGTTCCGGCCAGCCCTTGGAAGAGCCAACTCTGCACGGAGCGCCGCTCTCCCTCACCCTGTCCAACGCCAACTTTTCGGATGCTTCGCTGCTGAGTTCAAATTTCAGCTTAAACAACGCTCCCTTGGGAATTTACATCCAAAGCGTAAGCTACGTTAACTCCGTAACTGCGACCATCCTGCTCGGGTTTAATGGGACGGATTTCGACGCCAATTTCACCGCTTTCAGCGTGACGGTGGCCGGTTCGGAACTCAGCGTTGGCTACAGCGTCACCAGCTCGACCCTGCCTCTGATAGCCCACGTGGAAGGCCAGGCCTCGATTGCTTTGGAAGGCGGCTACATCCGGCTCACGCTGCTGCCGGTACCCAATGCCGCGAGCTACCGGATTTTCGCGGCTACCGAGCCCTACGGCGCGTACTCCGAGATCAGTTCCGCCGGCGCTTTCGACCCCTTCAGCCCCAATATCTGGAGGATCGATTCCGCCCTCTTCGACCGACGCTTTTACAAGGTGGCAGCGATCTTGAATTGACCCCCGGGAAAGGTTCGCCCCAACAGCCGCGCTTCGTGCCGAAGCGCGGTTTTTCTATCCGTTCAATCGGTTGATCTCTACCTCCGGGATTTGCGCAACATCATCAAAATAGACAATTCTAAGGAATGACGTAGCAACAACAGTCAGGATGGACCCACCTCGAACTCCGTTCCCAAATCGTTTTAGAGCAGCCTGTGCTAAAATACTTCGTTTGCCGGCAAGACAGAGTTATACTCTTTATGTAAATATCAAAATGGAGTTATCATGAAAAAGTATTTGCTTACAGTAATGGCCGCAATGATCCTGACGGTCGCGTTGAACGCCGTGGAAACGGGATTTTATGCCGGCAACCAATCCGTTTTCGTCCTCCCCACCGCCTACACGATGCCCAAGGGTTCGTCGGCTTTCACCGATTACGAGGTGGTTTTCCTGCAGTACGCCTATGCTGTCAACGACCGGGCCCATCTCAGCGCCGCGATGGTCTTTCCTTTCACCACGGATATGCTGAGAACCTTCAGTTTGGGCGGCAAGGTGAATTACTTCCGGCGCAAGAACGTTGAGAGCGCGGTCTGGGCTTCCTTCACCCCGGATCCCAAGGTGGTCACGGCGGGAAATGTGGTGAGCGTGGGCAACGAAAAAGCAAATCTGCACATTGTGGGTGTTATGACCGGTGCTATAGGAGAGAAGGACCTTCTGGTCGATTTTGGCCTGGGAGGCATAACCCGTTTTTCGAATAGGGTGAACGGTATGGTGGACGTGATTTTCACACCTATCAATGTTGCAGGTGGCTCAGACAGTAATTTTTTGGATCTGGGCGATTCCCTCAACGACGCTGGGATAATTTTCGGGATCCGGTTCAAAGGTCAACAGGTGAGCTGGGATCTGGGCGGAATGCGGATTATCGGCGAGGATATGGGCTCGTTGATCGCAATTCCATTCCTGAAGGCTACTTTCCTGTTCTGATAAGCGTTCGGAGCCAATCCTAAGAAACTTGCGCCAGTTGTAAACTGAGGCTGGTGAGGATTTGTAGTGGCTATTTTTTCGCACAATACTGGTTTTTCTTAAACTAACAAGTCAACTCCCTGTGATATAGGGTTTTACGTTCCAGTTTCACCCAGTTTCACCCTTTCACCCTTCTACCTTTTCACCCCCTTGGCTCCTATGACCATTACGCTACCATTGCGCTATCATTGCGCGTGAAGCCCGTAATGGTCCCGTAATGGTAGCGTAATGGTCATAAGGGAGAATGGCTTAAGTCGCTGGGCAAAAAACTGGGAATAGTGGCGCCAAGTGACTTGACCCTGAGAGCTGTAGTTTGAGGATATAATGATTGACAAACAGGGGTCGGATCAAAAAAGTGGAAATCCCCCAAATTAATCCAGGGAGTATGGATGATAACACTTTTAGACGGGTTGCGGAGCTTCCAGCCCCAACAAGCCGTGATGATATTGATCGGGCTGGTCCTGATCTGGCTGGCGATCGCCAAGAAATACGAGCCGACGCTGCTGCTACCGATCGGATTTGGCACGATCCTGACCAATATCCCGCTTTCGGCCGCGGTCGGCGAGCACGGCCCGCTGCAGATCCTCTTCAACGCGGGGATCGCCACGGAGCTGTTTCCGCTGATCATCTTCATCGCGGTCGGGGCCATGATTGATTTCACCCCGCTGCTGAAGAATCCCTTCATGCTGCTGTTTGGCGCCGCCGCGCAGCTGGGGATATTTGTGACCCTGGCGGGGGCTACCCTGATGGGTTTCAGCCTCCGGGAAGCCGGAGCGATCGGCATCATCGGCGCCGCGGACGGGCCCACCTCCATCTACGTTGCCAACCGCTTTGCCCCCAACCTGCTTTCCGCCATATCCGTGGCCGCCTATTCCTACATGGCGCTGGTGCCGCTGATCCAACCTCCGGTGATCCGCCTCCTCACCACCAAGGCGGAGCGTAAGATCCACATGGACTACCACGCCGGCGACGTTTCCAAGACCGTGAAGATCATCTTCCCGATCGCCATCACCCTGATCTCCGGCATCTTTGTGCCCACCTCGGCGGCGTTGATCGGATTTTTGATGTTCGGCAACCTGATCCGCGAGTGCGGAGTGCTGGAAAGCCTGTCCAAATCCGCCCAAAACGAACTGGCGAACCTGATCACGATCTTTTTGGGCATCAGCATCGCCTCGACCATGAAAGGCGCGGACTTTTTGCAGCCGCAGACCCTGTTTATCCTCGCGCTGGGCCTGGTGGCCTTCATTTTCGACACCGCGGGCGGCGTCCTGTTCGCCAAACTGCTCAACCTGTTTTTCAAGAAAAAGATCAACCCGATGATCGGCGCCTGCGGGATCTCCGCCTTTCCGATGTCCGCGCGGGTGATCCATCAGATGGGCCAGAAAGAAGACCCCTTCAACTTCCTGCTGATGCCGGCGGTGAGCGTGAACGTCGGCGGCCAGATCGGCTCGGTGATCGCCGGAGGCTTGATCCTGGCTCTGCTGGCTTGATCGGAGCAACGTCATGGCGGTGAATAAAACTACTTTGAACGAACTTCTGGCGGAGGCCAAAACCGCTTCAGGCAAGGCCTACGCGCCATATTCCGGGTATCGGGTGGGCGCGGCTTTGCTGTGTTCCGACGGCACTGTCTTCACCGGCTGCAACGTGGAAAATTCCTCCTATTCGCTGACCTCCTGCGCTGAGCGCAACGCCGTGTTCAAGGCCGTGGAAGCGGGTTTGCGGGAGTTTGTCGCCCTGGCCGTCTATGTGGATTCTGACCTGCTGTTTCCGCCCTGCGGCGCCTGTCGCCAGGTCCTGGCGGAATTCAGCCACCGACTGCCGGTACTTTACGCCAACCGCAAACAGAAGGTCTACAGCGACCTGGAGAAGCTGCTCCCCGAAGCCTTTACCCTGGTCAGCCCATGAACCAGAACCATCCGGAACTGAGCGCTTGCCGCGTCTGCCCGCAGCTTTGCGGAACAGACCGCCAGGCGGGCGTGGGTTTTTGCGGGGCGGGAGCGAAGCTGCGGATCAACCTGGCGCAGCTCCACCACGGCGAAGAACCCGTTTTGAGCGGGACCCGGGGCAGCGGAACGATCTTTCTCTCCCACTGCAACCTGCGCTGCAAATTTTGCCAAAACTACAGCATTTCGCATCTGGGCTGGGGCACGGATTACAGCGAAACCGATTGCGCGAGCCTGATGCTGAAACTGGCCCAGGCCGGCGCGCACAACATCAATCTGGTCTCCCCCACCCAGTTCACGCCGCAGCTGATCGAAGCGATCAAGCTGGCCAAAAACGCGGGGCTGGCCATCCCCATCGTCTGGAACAGCAACGCCTACGAGCGGGTGGAAACCCTCAGGCGCCTGGAAGGGTGGGTGGACATCTATCTGCCGGATTACAAATACGGGCACGCCCTCTACGGCCAGAAATACTCCTCCGCTAGGGATTATCCCTCTGTCGCCCTGGCTGCGATCAAAGAGATGCGGCGCCAGGTGGGCGACCTCTGCCCGGACAGCGGGGGAATCGCCCAAAAAGGCCTGCTGATACGGCATCTGGTGTTGCCCAACGGAATTTCCGGCAGCCAGGCGGCGCTCTACGCCCTGCGCGACGAACTGGGGCCGGAACTGGCTGTGAGCCTGATGTCCCAATATTATCCCACCCCCGGCGTGGCCAAATTTCCGGAGCTTGGCCGCGGAATCAGCGACCGGGAGTATCGGGAAATCCTGGAAATAGCGCAGGAACTGGGTTTCAGGCAGGTATTCATCCAGGAGCCAGGCTGCTCGCCGGAATGGACTCCGCACTTTGAAGCCGGCGCCAGCGTGACGCCGGATCAACTCCATTTTAGAGGACGATCATAGATGAGATACAGACCTATACTCTTGCTGATCCTGCTGTTGGCGGCGCTGAACGTGGCGCTGAACGCGGACATCAGCGTGCATCTGAAGACGGAAAAGACCAACGCCCGGATCCGGACCGTGATCCTGGAAGAACGCGAATACGTGAGTTTCGAGGAGATCAACGCCGTGTTTGGCTCGCTGATCAACCTGGAACGGGCGGATCATCGCATCCATTTCCACATCTACGGCGAACAGTTCATCTTCCTCACGGGCTCCGCCTACTACAGCTTTCTGAACGAATCCTACAACATGCACCACCCCCTGCTGCAGCAGGGCGGCTCCTACTTTGTACCCCGGGCTTTTGTGACAGAACACCTGACCCTGCATTTCCCCCAGGACGTACAACTGAAATCCGGCGTGTTGCAGGTTACTAAAGCCAAAGACAAGTCCGTGGCGCGGATCGTGATCGATCCTGGCCATGGCGGCAGGGACCCCGGCGCCGTGGGCAAAAAGGGCACCCGGGAAAAGGACCTCAACCTGGGGGTCTGCCTCCGCCTGAAACAGATGCTGGAAAAAGAACTGGGAATCAAGGTGCTGATGACGCGGAGCGACGACCGTTTCGTGTCCCTGGCCGACCGCACCCAGTTTGCCAACGACAACAAGGCCGACCTCTTTGTCTCGCTGCACACCAATGCCTCCACCAGCCGGGCCGCGAGGGGCCTGGAAACCTACTACCTCTCCACCGCCAAGACCTCGGAAGCGCGGGCGGCGGAAGCTTTGGAAAACGGCGTGGTCGAGCTCTACGAAGGCGCCGGAGAAAAGCAAAAGTACGACGCCCTGGATTTCATCCTCAGCGATCTCAGCCAGGCCGAACACCTGGAAAACAGCAACAACCTCGCCCTCTCCGTCCACCAAAACATCGTGGCGGGCTCCAAAGCGCCGGACCGGGGCGTGAAACAGGCCAATTTCTACGTGCTCAGGGGCGCTTTCATGCCCTCCATCCTGATCGAAATGGGGTTCATCTCCAATCCGGACGAAGAGGCCATCCTCTCCAACCAGCAATACCAGGAACGCATCGCCAGAACGATATTTGAGGGGATCAAGCACTTCAAATACCGCTTTGACCGGATCAGAAACACCTGAGGCTTGCCCGGTGCCGCTGAAGATAATCCAGGTCCAGCCCCGCTCCCAGGCCGCCAAAGCCGGCATCAGGGCGCAGGACACGCTGGTGGCGATCAACGGCGCCCCGATCAACGATTTCTTTGACCTGCAATACTATGCCAACGATTTCCGGCTGGAACTGGAGCTGTTGGATGCCGCCGGCGAGGCCAGGTCAATCACCCTGGAAAGGCTGCCCAACAAGACCCTGGGGATAGAGCCGGAAGCTTATTCCCACAAGGTTTGCCGCAACCGTTGCGTGTTTTGCTTCATCGACCAGATGCCTCCAGCGCTCAGGCCCAGCCTGTATCAAAAGGACGACGACTACCTGCTGTCCTACGTGTTTGGCAACTACATCACCCTCACCAACCTGCGCCAGAAAGAGCTGGACCGCATCGCCAGGCAGCACATCAGCCCGCTCTATGTTTCGGTGCACGCCGCCGATCCCGCCCTGCGGGCGAAGCTGATGGGTTACGAACAGGAAACCGACGTCCTGGCGACCCTCGCCGCGCTTTCCGCCCAAGGCATCGAGTTTCACATCCAGATCGTCTGCGTGCCCGGTTACAACGACGGCCCCCGGCTGCGCGAGACCCTGGCGGCCTTGCTGGACGGAAAAATCAACATCCTGTCGATCGGCATCGTCCCCGTCGGCCTCACCAGGCACAGGCGAAACCTGGCCGCCCTGCAGCCGCTGAAACCAGCCCAGGCACGGGCTACGCTGGCCATCGCCAGCGAGTTTTCCGCCGCCGGGCACCCCGTCCAGGTTGCCGACGAGATCTTCGTCCAGGCCGGCGAGAGCATTCCGGAGCCGGACTACTACGGCGATTTTCCCCAACTGGAAAACGGAATCGGAATGCTGAGCCTCACTTTGGCCAACTTTCAGAAAAAGAAGCGTTCCTTCGCCAAAGAGCTGGAAAAATCGGGAAACTCCTTTCTGATCCTGACCGCCGCTTCCGCCGAGAGCACGCTGCAGGGGATCGCTGGCAGCCTGCGGGACAAATCCGCCGCCCTCCGGATCCGCGTGCAAGCCCTGCGCAACGACTTTTTCGGACCCCGGATCAGCGTGACCGGGCTGCTCACCGCGGCCGACATCCTCGCCCAACAGCAGGCTGGCCCCAAAGAAGCCGTGATCCTGCCCTCCAACCTTTTCAACAGCGACGGCCTGACCCTGGACGGGGTTAGCCAGATCGAGCTGAAAACGAGGCTGGAACGCCCTCTGCTGGTGGTGGACCAGCTCTTTGAGGATTGGGATTGGCTCTGACCGTTAAATTTTTATTGACCGATAGGCAAACGGCAAAAAGTTTGCCTAAAGCAAGATGGGAGAACCGAAAGTTATGAAAAAAGCTATCACGCTCGCCCTGGCGCTGTCTTTGCTGCTGGTTTCCTGCCTGAGCGAGAAATCCAGACAGGAAAAGGCCAACCGGGACCTCGGCTCCAAAAAGAACCCGATCAAGATGTATTTTGTGCCTTCCATGGAAGCCGGCAAGGTCGTCGCCAGCGGAGAGGCAATCGCGAAGTTTCTGGAAAAGGAAACTGGCTACACCTTCAAGGTGGCGGTCCCCACCAGCTACGCTGCGGTGATAGAAGCCCTCGGCACCTATCAGGCGGACGTGGCCTGGCTGCCCACCTTTGCCTACATCCTGGCCAAGGAAAAGTATGACGCCAAGGTCGAATTCATGACCATCCGCAACGGGCTGACCAAGTACCGCGGTCAGTTTGTGGTCCGCGCGGACAGCGAGATCGACAGCCTGGCGGACATCGCGGACAAGGTGGTGGCCTATACGGACGCCGCCTCCACCTCGGGTTACATCTATCCCTCCGCGATCCTCAAGCAGAAAGGGATCGAGCCCCGGATGATCTTTGCCGGCGGCCATCCCCAGGCCATCACCGCCGTCTACAACGGAACGGCCGATGTCGCCTGCACCTACTGGTCTCCGGAAGACGCTTCCGGCAAGCCGATGGACGCCAGGGAAAAGCTCTTGGAAACCTATCCCGACGTTTTCACCAAGCTCCGGATCCTGGATTTTACGGATTGGATCCCCAACGACACCGTCACCATGCGCAACAACATCCCGCCGGAAGTGGAACAGAAACTGGTCCAGGCCCTGGAAAAGTTTGCCGGCAGCGATTCCGGCCAGCAGGTCCTGCGTGAATTGTACGACATCGACGGCCTCAGCCGGGCCACGGACGCGGATTACGACATGGTGCGCGCCACCCTCAAAACGCTGGGCATGGATCCAGCCAAACTATTGAAATAGCCAGGCCTGATGCCGCAGTTAGAGATCACCGACCTGCACAAAAGCTATGACGGCAGGGTGCAAGCCCTGGACGGCATCACTTTTGCGGCCGAACCCGGCGATTTCATCATCCTGCTGGGGCTTTCCGGCAGCGGAAAATCCACCCTGCTGCGCTGCATCAACCGGCTGATCGAACCCAGCTCCGGCCAGGTCAGCTTTGAGGGACAACCTGTCAACTCTCTGTCCTATGGGCAGTTGCGCCGGTATCGCCGCAAGATCGGGATGGTCTTTCAACAGTTTAACCTGGTCAAAAACCTGACCGTCCTGACCAATGTCCTCACCGGCAGGCTGGGCTATCACAAAGCGGTGTCGGCCTTTTCCGCCAGAGACATCGAGGCGGCCCAGGCCAATCTGCGCAGGGTGGGACTCCAGGATTTGGCCGGACGCCAGGTGAAACAGCTTTCCGGCGGCCAGCAACAACGCGTTGCGATCGCCCGGGCGCTGATGCAAAACCCCGCCGTGATCCTGGCCGATGAACCCGTCGCCAGCCTGGACCCTGCCACGGCTGATTCGATCATGCAATACCTCGGCGAGATCAACCGCGACGGCATCACGGTGATCTGCTCGCTGCATTTTTTGAGCCTGGCGCGGCGCTACGGCAACCGGGTGATCGCCCTCAAAGATGGCCGGATCGTGTTTGAAGGCAAACCCGCCGAGATCGACAACGCCCGATTCAAACAGATCTATGGCCAGGACGCGGAGGAGATCTGAGCCGATTCCCTCTGCAGACAGGCGTTCGCGGCCGGTTGAGCCCGGACAGCCGAAAGCGGGAAACGAATACTTGACAGATATTCGCTGCTCAAATACAAAGTTTTGATACCTCAAAAGGAGATAGATTATGCCTTCTTGGGATATCATAGTTCGCGGCCGGGTGCAGGGTGTCGGTTATCGCCGCACCGTGATCAAGTGTGCCAAGGCCTGCGGGATCACCGGGTTTGTGGAAAACCTGGTGGATGGATCGGTCGGGATCATGGCCCAGGGAGACGAACTCCGGTTCGAAACCTTCTGCCAGATGATCCGGACCGGAAATCGCTTCATTAAGATAGCAGACATGTACATAAAGAAACTCGAACCCGGCGAAGAAGAAGAAATACTTGAATACGAGACGTTTGAACTGCACTAAAGGCAAACATAGAGACCCGCGAAAACCCTTCCGGGCGCGGAATTTTCTGTTCCGCCTCGCCTTGGGGGCCCTGCTGCTGGCCGCGCCTCTGCTGCTGGGAGCTGAGTATCAGACCCACACGGTGAAAAAGGGCGACACCCTGTTCTCGCTGGGCAAGCGCTACGGCGTTTCGGTCGAGCAGATCAAAGAACTGAACGGTCTGCCGGACAATCGCATCTCACTGGATCAGGTCCTCAAGATCAAAGAGGTCAAACCGGAAGAGCCAAAACCCAAACCAGCCCCCCCGCCCGCCAAGCCGCCTGTGGAACCCCCCGCCCCGAAACCTCAGGCGCAGCCTGTTCAACCGCCGGTTCAGGCTTTGAATCTGCCGGACGACCACTACTACACCGTCCAGGCCAAGGACAACCTGTACCGGATCTCCGTGAATCACGGCCTGACTTTGAAAGACCTGCTGCAATGGAACAACTTTGCGGATGTCACCCACGCCATCCATCCCGGCGACCGCCTGATCGTCAAAAACCCCGCCGGGGCGACCCTGGTCCCGGCCACGCCCACGGAAAATCCGGAACAAGCGCCCGTTGCGCAGGCCGAACCTGCTGTCCCGGACACGGTGATCATCCAGAAAATCTACGTGGTCCAAAAAAAGGACACCCTCTACAGCATCGCCAAAAACAACGGCATGACCGTCGATGAACTGAAGAGCCTCAACAACCTCAGTTCCAACGCCATCAGCGTGGGCCAGAGGATCTGGCTGGCTGGCAGGCCAACGAACGCTGAAGGCGACGGTAAAACCGTAGCCCTGACCGAGGCGGAACTGCAAAAGTCAGACCGGATCCGCGGTGACCTGGCCATCCCGGTGATCGGCAAGGTGTCCTCCGAATACGGGCTTCGCAACGGCAGGCCCCACAAGGGGATAGACATTTCCGCCAAGTCCGGCACTCCGATCCATGCCGTGTTGGACGGAGTGGTCGTTTTCTCCGGGGTGCAGGGAAACTACGGAAACGTGGTCGTGGTCGAACATCCGGACTTTGTGATGACCGTTTACGCCCACAATTCCAGAAACCTGGTCAAGGTCAACGACAGGGTCACCAAGGGTCAGCTGATCGGCTATGTGGGCGCCACCGGCAATTCCACCGGCCCTCATCTCCATTTTGAATACCGCATCAAGGGCAAGGCCATCAATCCCCGCAAGGTGGTGAAATTTGACTGATCCTAGGAAGGCAAGACTTTGAGAAGAGAAAGCGTGTTCGCGGATAAAGCCCTGCAGAGCTATCTGAAGGACATCTCCAAATTCCAGGCCCTGAGCCGGGAAGAGGAGCACGCCCTGGGCGTCAGGGCCCGGGACGGCGATGTCGACGCCATGAATAAACTGGTGCAGGCCAACCTGAAGTTTGTGGTCAAGATCGCCTCCCGCTATCAGAATCGGGGGCTATCTCTGTCCGAACTGATCAGCGAAGGCAACATCGGCCTGATCAAGGCGATCGAAAAGTTCGATCCGGACAAGGACATCAAGCTGATCTCCTATGCCATTTGGTGGATCAAGCAGCGGATCATGCTGGCCGTGTCCGAAAAAAGCTCCCTTATCCGCGTCCCGATGGGCAAAGCCAGTTCCGCCCACCGGGTGAAGGCCGCCCAGGAACGCATCTACAACGAGACCGGCGAATCCGCCAGCAACGAAGAACTCAGCGAAAAGATGCAGGTGACGGAAAAATCCATCGAGCAGCTTCAGGGCCAGATCATCGAGACAACTTCCTACGACGACCTGATCCAAACCAGCGACTACCAGGAATTTTCCACCGGCGACATGCTGAGCGACGACGAACTGGCCGACCCCCAGAAGCTGTATTATCAGGACCGGATGAGCGAGCGCATCAACCGGGCGATCGACAAGCTGGACCAGCGCGAAGCGGACATCATCCGCACCTATTTTGGCCTCAACGAGGATCTGGAAGCGAAAAACTTTGCCCAGATCGCCGAAACGATGGGCCTTTCCCGCGAACGGGTCCGCCAGATCCAAAAAGAAGCGCTGAAAAAGATCATGGCCCAACTGCGACCGGAAGAAGATGCCCTGGTCGACGAATTCATCGATAAATACGGGCACTGACCCCGCAAAGAGGATAACGATGTTTAAAGATTTCAACGAAATGGTGGCCAGTGTCCAGGGCCGCGTCAAAGCCACGGTGGTGATAGCCGGATCCCAGACCGAATCCGTGCTGGACGCCGCCATCCTGGCCAAACGGCAAAACCTGGCGGACTGCCTGCTGGTCGGCGACAAAGCGAAAACCCTGGCCCTGCTGGCAAAACTGGCGCCGGAACACCAAAACAGCTTCGAGATCATCGATGTCGGCGAAGACCTGGTCAAAGCGGCCAAACTCAGCGTGCAGCTGGTCAACGAAGGCCAGGCGGACATCATCCTGAAAGGCAAATCCGATTCCGGCATGGTGATGCGGGCCGCCCTGGACAAGGAAAAGGGCCTGCGGGTGGCGGAGGTGATCTCCGACGTGCTGGCCTACGAACACCCCAGCGGAATCAAGCTGATGAGCGACGGCGGCGTGAATCTGGCGCCGGAACTGCAGGAGAAGGTCGCCATCGTGAAAAACGCCGTGAAGGTCGCCCACGATTTTGGCTGCGCGCTGCCCAAGGTCGCCCTGCTGACCGCCGTGGAGACCGTGAATCCCAAGATGCCGGCCACGGTGGACGCCGCCCTGATCTCCCGGATGAACGACCGCGGCCAGATCACCGGCTGCGTGGTTGAGGGCCCCCTGGCTTTCGACAACGCGGTTGACCTCGCCGCCGCCAAACTGAAGGGCATCGATTCCCCCGTGGGCGGGCAGGCCGACGTGTTGATCGTACCCAACATCGAAGCCGGAAACATCTTCGGCAAACTGCTCACCTATTATTGCGGCTATCGCGTGGCGCATGTCGTGGTCGGCACCAAAGCGCCGATCCTCATTCCCTCGCGCTCGGATCCCGGGGAGTTGAAAGTGCTGTGCATGGCGATGGCCATGACCTGCATGAACCGGTGAACCTGAAAGTCCTGCTAGTAGGCAAGACCAGGGAAGGCTGGCTCAAACAGGGCATCGACGAGTATCTGAAGCGCTTGGCCCCTCTGCAGAAGGTTGATCTGGTGGAGATCCCCGATGTCAGCCTCAGCGTGGCCGCCAACCAGGCCGAAGTAAAATCCCGCGAAGCCGCTCTCTGCCTGAAACGGATCGACCCCGAAGATTACCTGGTGTTGCTGGACGAAACCGGCCAGGCAAAAACTTCGCTTGAATTCGCCGAGTTTCTGACTAAACTATCAGAGAGAAAATCGGTTCTGTTTCTGATCGGTGGAGTTTACGGCGTGGATCCCCAACTCCGGGACCGCGCCAATGAGACCCTTTGCCTGTCCCGGCTCACCTTCACCCACCAGATGGCCCGCCTGATCCTGCTGGAGCAGCTCTACCGGGCCATGATGATCAAGCACAACCGCAGCTATCACTATTGAATTTTGAGGTAACGATGACCCCGGACATACAAAGCTCCGTGACGCAAAACTTCGTCGCAGCCCTGAGCATCCTGGCCCAGGGCATGGCAGGGATATTCCTTTTCATGGCAGTGTTTTACGGCCTGATCTACGGGCTGGAAAAGCTGTTCAAGGACAAGAAAGAGCAATGAAACGCCTGCTGGCCCTGCTGGCCATCCTGACCACCCTGGCCCTGGCCAACGCCTCCGTCACGGTGCTGGAACGCTCCGAGACCAGCCTGATCCTGGAATACCGGCTTGACTCCCACACCCTGGAGGAGCAGGGCGGCTTTGTCCGCATCACCACGCAAGGCATGGGCTACCCTTCCGTCAGCGGCTCGCCCCTGATCCCCCATTCCGAGTTCAAGATCGGCCTCCCGCCCTCTGGTGGCGCCAGGGCCAGCCTGATCAGTTCCGTCCAAGAGAACGTGACCCTGGCCGGGCGCGTCCAGCCGGTTCCCCAGGTTTTCCTGGGGGAGGAAGTTTCCCAATACCGCTACGTGGTGGACGAAAGCCTCTACGCCTTGGCCCCCGGTCCCCTGCTGGAAACCCTGGAGCCGGGCAGCTTTCGCGGCCATGGCTACCTCCCGGTTAAGATCAATCCGTTCAGCTACGACGGAGAAACCGGCCTGCGGATCACCACCCAGGCCCTGATCCGGATCGACCTCGAAGGCGACACCGGATACCGCTCGCCGGGCGAAACCGATGAACTCAGCGACCTCTTTTTGCAGAACCTGCTCAATCCCGCCCAGGCCAGCCGCTGGCGAAACGACCAGCGCGTGCAGGTCAACTACGCGGATTTTTCGGCCTCGGACCACTGGATCCGCCTGGAGACCGACCGCGATGGCATGTACAAGCTCACCCGCTCCCAGCTCAGCGCGTTTCCCCTCGACGCCCTCGATCCCAACAGCTTCCGGCTGTTCACCACCGGCGGAAGCCTGCGGCCCTTCACGGTGGTCAGTCCCGGCCCGGAATTCACCGAAGTCCCCCTCCGGATTGTGGGCGCGGAAGATTTGAGCTTCGATGCCGCCGATTACATCGTGTTTTACGGCACCAACCGCAACGGCATTGCCAAAAACCAGACCCTCCAGACCGACCCCACCTACTACAATCCCTACTCCGGAAACACGGTCTACTGGCTGACCTTCGGAGGCTCCTTCCCCGGCGAACCCCTGCGCATGGAAACCCTGCCCGCCAACACCAACTGGAGCTCCGAAACACCCAGCCAGACAGATCAAGCCCGCTTGGAGACCGAAAGCCAGCGCCGCCTCCAAACCGGTTTCGACTGGTACACGACCCGCATGTTTGGCAGCGCCACGGCGGAATATGAATACCAGTTGACCCTCAGCGACCTGGATACCGCGCAATCCCAATACCTCAGCTTCTGGATCATCCAGGAGTATTCGGAAAACACCACCAACCAGAGGCACTACATCTCCATCACGGTAAACGGAACCTCGCTGTATTCAAACGTCCAGGGCACCGATCCCGTCTTTGAATGGGTCGGCCTGGGCCGCTACCTGTTTTACAAACCCGTATCCGTCTTCCGTAACGGGCAAAACACGATCCGCATCACGGTCCTCCGCAACGGGATGGACAACCTCTTTTTGAACTGGATCACCGTGGATTACACCCGCAGCCTGAACAAGGGACAGGGCCAGTACATCGTCAACCAGTCTCACCTGGTCGCCGATCAAAACATCCGCTACAATTTCACCGGAAACCCATCCACCCAGATCTATCGGATCATCGGCTTCGACGCGGCGGCTTTGGTCCCGCAGCAACCCTCCGATCCCGGTTTCCGTTTCGTGGCCTCCGGCCCCCTCGGCACCAGGTTCATCCTCAGTTCGGATGCCGAGTTATACACGCCGCTAAACATCGCGGCCATAAACCCCGCCGATCTGGTGAGCGACCCTCCCGCGGTCGACAACCTGATCATCGCTGCCGACGAGTTTGCCGCGGCGTCCCAGGCCCTGGCAGACCTGTATCTGACCGACTTCAACAAGCACAGCATCGTGGTCCGCCAATCCGACATCTTCAACCAGTTCAACGGCGGCCATCCCGATCCCGTGGCCATCCGCCAGTTCATCCGCCACGTGTTTCACAACTACCCCACCCCCCGCCTGACCTCCGTGACCCTGATCGGCTTGGGGACGATCGACTGGCGCAACTATTCCGGCCTGGCGGCGGAGAAAAACAAGCTCATGGTCTACCAGGTCAAAAACTACCTGGACGTCGCTTCCGACGACTATTACGCGATGCTGACCCAAACCGCCCATCCCGAGGTCGCGATCGGCCGCTATCCGGTGCGCTCGCTGGCAGAGCTGGAGACCATGATCGACAACCTGCGGCGCTACACCGAAAACCGGCAGGGCGGCTGGTGGCGCAACTCCATGGTCTTTGTGGCGGATGACCTGTTCAACGGCAACGAGGAATCCTACGACAACTACCACTCCCAAAACATGGAGATCGCCGCCGACCTGATGCATCCCAGCGTCCTGATCGACGAGATCTACGCCTGGGAATATGAATACGACGAGTTTCAAAACAAACCCGGAGTCCGCGACGACATGATGGCCGCCATCAACTCCGGCAGCCTGGTCTGGTTTTACACCGGGCACGGAGCTTTCGACAAGCTTGGCGCGGAGGACTATTTCAACGGCGCTTCGGACATGGCCCGCTTCGACAACCCTGACAAGCTTCCGGTCATGATCGCCGCCTCCTGCTCCGTTTCTCATTTCGACTACTGGGGCTTCGACAGCCTGGGCCAAAAGGTGGTGTTGCTCCAAAACCGCGGCGCCATCGCCTCCCTCTCTTCCTCCCGCAGCAGCAATCCCTGGCTGAACAAGCCGCTGACGGAGTATCTGCTGGCCAATATGATCAACAAACGCAATCCGCTGGGCTACTCGATCGCCCTGGCCAAAATGCAGTATACCGGCAGCAGCGAAAACGACGCCACCTTCGTCCTCTTCGGCGACCCCCTCCTCAAGGCGATTCCGCCCGTCCGGGACAGCCTGATCAGCGTCGCCGCCATCGACGTCTCCGCCCCTGCCGATACCCTTTACGCCCGCCAGCAAGTCCGCGTCGAGGGTCAGTTTCGGCCCAGCCTCTTCGACGGACAGACCGAGATCCGCATCTTCAATACGGAAAACCTGGTGGAACTGGACAGCCTCACCGTGATCAGCCACCGCGGCAGCAGCCTCTTCAAAGGCAGCGTGACGGTTTCCGGCGGCGCCTACGAGGCCAGTTTCATCGTCCCGGACGACGCCGTCGCCGGCGATACGGGCCTGATCGTAGCCTACATCTGGGATCCCGCGCTCAAGGAGGATTTTGTCAATTTCAAGAGTCCCCTGCCCCTCAGCGGGGAAGCGGTCGCGGCGGATAATCCCGACGCCCCCCAGATCGACATCTACCTTTCCAGCCTGGATTTCCGTCCCGGCGACACGGTCGGCGACAGCCCCCTGCTCTACGCCCGGATCTCGGATTCCAACGGCGTCAACATCACCGGTAGCTCCGGCCACAGCATGCTTCTGGTTTTGGACGGCTCCCTCCAGCCGATCCCGGTGAACGACTATTTCAGCTATGACCTCGATTCCTTCACCCAGGGCCTGCTAACCTATCAGCTCAGTTCACTCTCCGAAGGCCCCCACACCGTCCAACTGATCGCCTTCGACAATTTCAACCTGCCCTCCGTCGCCACCACGGAATTCATCGTCAAAAAATCCGGCGAGCTGTCCCTGGAACGCTTTCTGATCTACCCCAACCCCATGGCCAAAGAGACCTGGTTCACCTTCATGCTCTCCGAAGCGAGCGACGTCACCGTGGACATCTACACCCTCAGCGGCAAAAAGGCCTACACCCTGAAAACCTTTGGCAGCCAGGGTTTCAACAAAGTCCGCTGGGACGGCCGGGATTCCCGCGGCGACCGCCTGGCCAACAACACCTATTTCGTCAAAATCCGCGCCAGATCGGATTCCGGCAAGGCCGAGAAGACCGAAAGACTGGTGATTTACAACTAAGGATCCAAGCCACATGCAAATCTACAACTCCAGCAAACGCAAGAAAGAGGAACTGATTCCCGTCACTCCGGGCCAGGTCAAGATCTACGCCTGCGGGCCGACGGTCTACAACTATTTCCACATCGGCAACGCCCGCGCCTTCGTGGTCTTCGACGTCCTCCGCCGCTATCTGGAATTTCGCGGCTTTGAAGTCACCTACGTGCAAAACATCACGGACATCGACGACCGGATCATCACGCAGGCCAACGACGAGGAAATCGGCTTTGCCGAAGTCTCCGCCAAATACATCCAGGCCTTTTTGGAAGACAGCCGCGCCCTCGGGATCCGCCCTCCGGACCATCAACCCCGCGCCACGGACGTGATGCCGGAGATCATCGCCCTGATCAAGACCCTCCAGGACACCGGCTATGCCTACGAGGTCAACGGCGACGTCTATTTCGACACCGCCGCCCTGCCCCAATACGGATCGCTTTCCGGCAAAAAGACGGAGGATCAGCTGGCGGGAGCGCGGGTCGAGGAAAACCTGCAAAAGAAAAACTCCGCGGATTTCACCCTCTGGAAACGCAGCAAACCCGGCGAGCCCGTCTGGCCCAGCCCCTGGGGCGAAGGCCGTCCCGGCTGGCACAGCGAGTGCGTGGTGATGAGCCGCAAGTATCTGGGCGAAACCTTCGACATCCATGGCGGCGGCATCGACCTGATCTTTCCCCACCACGAAAACGAACTGGCCCAGGCCCTCGCCCTCACCGGCAAACCTCTGGCCAACTACTGGATCCACAACGGCTTTCTGAACATCGACGGCGAAAAGATGAGCAAGAGCCTGAAAAATTTCTTCACCGCCCGCGAGATTTTGGAAGTCCACAGCGCCGAAGCCATCCGCTTTTTCTTCCTCTCCAAGCACTACCGTTCCCCGATCGATTTCAACCGCGAGATCATCGGGGAATCCGAGCGCGCCGTCGCCAATTTCTATGCCGCGCTGAAGAGCGTCAACTATCTCGACCTCGCCTGCCCCCTCGACCAAACCTACGCCTCCGCCGAAGCGGAATTCACCCAGGCCATGGACGACGACCTGAATTCCGCCAAAGCCATCGCCACCCTCTTCGACCTCGCCCATCAGGCCAAAAACGAACAGCTCCCCCTGCCCCAACGCCAGCAGGCAGCGCTGATGCTGGTCCGCCTGGGCTCCGTCCTCGGCTTTTTTCAGGACCTGGCCGCCCGCCTGGCGGATACCCTGCCCAACCTATCCAAACAGCTGGTGGAACTGCTTCTCGCCTACCGCAAAGACGCCCGCGCTCAAAAGAACTGGGCCCTGTCCGACCGCATCAGGGACGACCTCGCCGCCCTCGGCATCGAACTGAAAGACACCCCCGGCGGCTGCGACTGGTGCCTCAAACAACGCTAAATCTCCAAGGAGACCCACTTGAATAAACTCACCAAAAACCGGATAATCGTGATCCTGGCAGCCCTGGTGCTGATCCTGCTGACCATATTGATCCTCACCCGCGTCCTTGGCCCCGCCCGGCTGAAAAGCCCCGAAAGCGTGGCCTGGGACTCCCTCGGCAACACGTTCCTGATCTCCAACGCCGGCAACGGCAAGATCATCAGCCTGGACGATCGCGGCAAATACAAAAACTACCTCAGCAAAGGCCTGAAAAACCCCCGCGGACTCAAGGTCCTGCCCCCCTACCTATATGTGACGGACAACACCCAGATCCACGCCATCGACCTTGAGACCCGCAAGATCGCGGACAGCATCACCATCGACGGCGCCAAGATGCTCAACGACATCGAAGCCGACCGCGACGGCAGGCTGTATGTGACGGACACCAAGGCGGACCGCCTGTTCATCGTGAATCCCGCCACCCGCCAGGTGCAAAGCATCAGTTCCCCGCTGCTGGCGGCGCCCAACGGGATCGTGTTCGATTACCCCCGCAAGCAGATGCTGCTCGTCTGCCTCAAGAAAGCCTCGCCGGTGCTGAGTTTCAACGTGGACACCAGCGAGCTGGCGGTGTTCAAGGAAACCCTTTACGACAACCTGGACGGCATCGCCATCGACGACCTGGGCCGAATCTATTTCAGCTCCTGGGGCGAAAGCGCCATCTTTGTGATCCCCCAAGCACAAAACCGTTTCGAGAACTGGAAAAGCGGATTGGAATCCCCCGCCGACATCTACTACCACCAGCCCACCAATGAGCTGATCGTCCCCCTGTTCGAACAAAACAGGATCGAAAGGTTCCGCCTGGAATAGACTTTGGAAGCTCCTCCGGCCAAGGCTGGAAGCCTGCTGATCGGTGACCTGGCGGTCACCAAGCGTTTTTCCGATCCCGGGGAATTTGCCCGCGAATTGCAGGTCTACCGGCTGGGCCTGCCCATGGTCCCAGCCCTGGTTTCCTATCGCGAACCGTCTGAAATCGTATTGGCCAAAATAGACGGCCAGCCCTATCTGGACAGCCCTCTGGCCACTCCTCAATTCGCCCTTTTGGGGAAAACCATTGCCCGCTTTCACCTTGCCACCCTGGCTTCCGGCCTCTGCCTCTGCCATTGGGACAACCAGCCTCGCAACATCCTGCTTTGCGGCGATGAGTTCTTCCTGATCGATTTTGCCGATTCCCGCCTGGCCCCGCCGGAGGACGACCTCACCCACCTCTTGCTGTTTTGGGCCGGCGAGTTCGCTCTCCAGCCACTGAACCAAGCCTGCTCCGCGTTCCTGCCCGCCTACCACTCCCTCGTCCCGATCGACCCCGCCCTCTGGCCGGCCAGCCTCCAACGCGCCAGCGCCCGCTTCGACGCCCGCCGCTCCCAATTCCGCCGCCGCCCCTCCCGCCTATCCGAGGCGCAAACCCAGGCCAACCGGGAGTTTCTGCGCGACCTGCGCCAACTCGCCTGAGTATCCAGACCACCCCTCCTTGCATCTTGCTTTCCGTGCCCGCGTACGCCTGGCTCTCATTTTGGAGTTCAAAGCCCCCAAGCCAGCTTTGCCCCTTTCCCGGCTTCATTTGGGGCTTTGGACTTCAAACAACGCGCGAGCAATGAACACACGCTGCCAGGGCAGAGAACGTGCGCGAGTACGCCTGGCTCTCATTTTGGAGTTCAAAGCCCCCAAGCCAGCTTTGCCCCTTTTCCGGCTTCATTTGGGGCTTTGGACTTCAAACAGCGCGCAAGCAATGAACCCACGCTAACTGTGCAGAGAACGTGTACGAGCCATGCTTGCATCTTGCCTGTCCGTCGCGGAACGCCTGGCGGATCGGGTGGGGTTTTCACCTTTTCACCCTTTCACCCTTCCACCCTTCCACCCTTTTCCACCCTCATTCCATTCCCCTTTGAATGTCCTTATCCACCGTGAGAGTTGGCGAGCGTGGGACGGGAACTCTTCGGGTGGATTACACGATTCATTGAGGATTGCAATAAGGAACAATGCCCTCCATATATAGTGGGTTACGGATAATTCTTTGGGTTAACTGGTTAACGGGTTAACGGGTTAATGGGGCTGAATAGATCAGGGATGAACAGGAAGAAGAGGCTGTCCACGAATTACACGAATTACGCGAATTGGAGGGGTTAATGATGGTTAGTGAGTACGCAATTGATTACGTGAATTGGAGGAGTTAATGATGGTTAGTGAGTACGCAATTGCGCTTTAGTTCGCGGGCCCCGGAGTGTGTCATTCCAAGCGGCCGCCTGACCGGTGACCTTTGCACTTATAGTGA
>CAZOVZ010000030.1:0-33093 GCA_964583755.1 uncultured Candidatus Cloacimonadota bacterium | reverse complement strand
AATCCTACCTAAAAAATCCACTACTCTGTCAGTCGAGACGTTATTCAACGGTCTTTTTTAACACTTTCCAAGCACTCACCCCAGCCCATTTCACCACCCAACCTAAGTCTGTCATTCCGGGCTTCGACCCGGAATCCAGAAAACCACGAAACGACAATCCAGCCCATACACCCTACCACCCGGCCCCAGCGTGTCATTCCAAGCGGCCGCCTGACCGGTGACCTTTACATTTTTCGTAACCCGCGGCCGCTGTGGAATCCAGGATTGTGGGGGTAATGCCCATTATTGTCTTGCCTTTTGGATGGAGGCAGGAGAGAGGTGTTTGCCCCTAAAGCGCTGACAACACCATGACGCTTTGTATGAAGATGTTTTACGGCCTGGATTCCAAACCCCCATCCCAGAGGGCGGCCTCTGGGATGGTTGTTTGGAATGACACGCTGAGGCTGGGTGGTGGGGGGCTGAGGTGGGTTGCCGTTTCGGGGGTTTCTGGATTCCGGGTCTTGGCGCTTTAGTCCGCGGGCCCCGGAGTGTGTCATTCCAAGCGGCCGCCTGACCGGTGACCTTTACATTTATCGTAACCCGCGGCCGCTGTGGAATCCAGGATTGTGGGGGTAATGCCCATTTGGGATTGGTCTGTTGTTTATCTATGAGCATTGGTTTGCCACTAAAGCGCTGAGGCAATCGTAACGCGATGATTGATTTTGTTTGAAGGCCTGGATTCCACGCCAGCCGCAGGTCGCTGTAAGTGTGAAGGTTATCGGTCAGGCGGCTGGCTGGAATGACACGCTGGGGCTGGGTGGTGGGGGGCTGGTGTGGGTTGTCGAAATGGGGTTTTTTGGATTCCGGGTCGAAGCCCGGAATGACAAGATGAGGGGCTGAGTATGAGGGAAATAGACACTCAAGTCTTCACAAGTCTTCACAAGGGGTTGTGAAGACTTGAGTGACTGTGGGACAATAAGTTAACCTCAAGTATTCACAAAAAACGATGGTGTTGGGCCATCGGGGGATGGGATACGTTCATCCTGCAGGAGGAAGAGGAGGGATAAGATAAAGATAGTATAAAAATATATTAGTATTATATAATTATATATCATATCTATATATTATAAATAGACTTACGTCAGCTTTATAGCATCTCTATCCTCCCATCTGTCCAGATGGCACAGAGACCTGAAAATCTGTGAAGACTTGGGGCTATCTCCTTGTGCCACAAAGAGACAAGTCTTCACAACCCCTTGTGAAGACTTGTGAAGACTTGATTTCAAACTGACGATAGACTATTTGGGGACGCTGGCACTGCCGTGGTGGGCTTCTGATCCTGAGCGTTGCCATCTATTCGCTCCAGGAATCCAGGAGATCCTTGGCTAAGACATACATTTTCCCCGTGTGCTGATAGTGGGTGTAGGCTTCCACCGTAACCGCCTCGCGTTCGATCAGGCCTTCGATAGCCTCTTTGAATTCGCGTTTTTTCATGTGGGAGGTGTTCATCAGTTCGGAGTGCTTGGCCTTGCTCTGGAAGTTGTTCACCAGCAGGGAGATTATCTTCCGTTCCCCCGCCAGTTTGTCCTGTTCGTAGAGAAGTTGGAGGAGGGGGATGGTGTTGGCGAAGAAGAATTCGCAGCGGGACCGAGTTATCGAGGCATTACCCTTGAGGCAAGAATGCCCAAGCACCCATTAACCCATTAACCCATTAACCCATTAACCAGTTAACTCAAAATCTGGAGCGGGCAACGGGACTCGGACCCGCGACTCCCAGCTTGGGAAGCTAGTGCTCTACCAACTGAGCTATGCCCGCTCACTGAGCCCACAAATTGGCGGGGCGGGGAGATTGTCAAGCCGGAATTTGGGGGCGGAGTAACGGGGGGAGAAAACGGCCGCGGATCAGAGGGGTGGACAGGGCTGCCTCTGATCGGGGATGACAAAAGTGTCTGCTCCGGAATGACATGGATTCCGGCCTCCGCCGGAATGACAGAGGAGTGGCCTCCGCCGGAATGACAGAGGAATGGACTCCGCCGGAATGACAGAGGAGTGGACTCCGCCGGAATGCCATAGCCGAATCACGTTGCCACCGGAAAACACGTTCGACCGCTTCCCCGCACTCTTTTCTTGACAGCCCCGGGCTTTCCCCAGAAAAGGATAAGTTATGAAAAAATCCAGGCTCCACGTTTGCGAACTCAAGCGGCACCGCGAGATCACGCCACCCCTGTGCGCGGTCTGCCCCCGCATCGCGAAATGCCGGTCGTTTCTGATCTGGTACCGGCAACACCGACGGGAGTATCTGGATTTCGTAGTGGAGATATGCAATAAATTCCCAGATAAATACCAAATGGAGGTATCCTTCATGGCCGAGAAACAATCCTACGTCCAGATCGTGGACCAGGCCACCGGACAGATCGAGCGGATCGCCAAACTCTCCGAGATAGAGGCGATGTCGGCAGAGGAAAAGCTGGCGCTTTCGCGCAGCAAGGACCTGTTTATCGTAACCCACCGGCTCGAGCCGATCGTGCGGGTGGAATTGAAAAAGACGGCGATCGCGGAACCCGCGGCTCCCACCCCCGTTCCAGAACCGGAACCGCCGGCCAAGGCATCCGCCCCGGCGCCCAAAGCCAAGCCGAAAAAGAAGGCCTGACGGGCAGCCCCGCCGGCTCCCGCAAAAAAACCTTTTACAGAAATCGGCACCCCAAAATAATGGGCTGACAAGCACAATTATGTCCGGGACCGCCGCCAAGGCTTTGGCAGCGAGGGTTTCGGACCAAAGGAGCCAAAATGTTCAGACTCGACGACAAGCACCTGGAAGCGGCGCAGCAGATCGCCGCCAGGCACCGCCGCAAGAAAAGCTGCGGCGAATGTTACGACCGCGGCTGGATCGGAACCACGGACCAGAATCTGCTGGTCCTCTGCACCCGCTGCGTGGACATGGACGCCGCCATCGAAGAATGGAAGGCCTATGTGGGCGAACATGAGGAGTTGAAAGAGCATTTCAGCGAACTGTTCGAAGAGAAAAAGATCGAGGAAGCGGAGACGGCGCACGTGGTCCCCGAAAAACGCGAGCACCACAAGGACAGCGCCCTGGCCCGCAACGCCTTCGTCCCCGGCCAGAAACGCACCGGCCACCAAAAGAAGATCGGCTGAGCCCAAATACAAAGGAACAGACCTACGATAGATGCACAAGACCATTGACCTGAAAGAAAGCCCCAGGCACCTGGAAGAGCGCGTCCGCGCCTACTGGGAGAAGCATTCCCTGGCGCAAAAGAGCGAACAGCTGCGCGAAGGGAAACCCCGCTTCGTGTTTTACGAGGGGCCCCCGACGGCCAACGGCCGCCCCGGGATCCACCACATGATGTCCCGCACGTTGAAGGACGTGAAATGCCGCTACAAGACGATGACCGGCTTCCAGGTGAAGCGCAAGGCCGGCTGGGACACCCACGGCCTGCCGGTCGAGATCGAGGTGGAAAAGCAATTGGGGCTGGCGGATAAAAAGGCGATCGAGGACTACGGGATCGAAAAGTTTTGCCAGGCCTGCAAGGAATCCGTCTGGAGCTATCTGGGCCTCTGGCAGGAAATGACGGAGCTGATGGGCTACTGGATCGACCTCAAGGATCCCTACGTGACGATGTACAACAGCTACATCGAAAGCGTCTGGCACATTCTGGACGACTTTTTCCGCCGCGGGCTGATCTACAAGGCCCACAAGATCGTGCCCTACTGCCCCAGCTGCGGGACTCCGCTCTCTTCCCACGAGGTGGCGCAGGGGTATCAGGACGTGGAAGACCCCTCCGTGTTCGTGAAATTCAAGGCCCTGGACGCGGAAAACACCTGGTATCTGGCCTGGACCACCACCCCCTGGACCCTGATCTCGAACGTGGCGCTGGCCGTGCATCCGGACGAAACCTACGTGAAAGTGGAGCATCAGGGGCAATTTCTGATTTTGGCCAAAGCCCGGCTGGAAACCCTCGACGGGGACTACCGGAGCGTGGAAGAATTTCTTGGCAGCAGCCTGGAACGCCGGCCCTACCAGCCGCTGTTTACCTTTGTGGAGCCGGACAAACCCGCCTGGTATGTGGGTTTGGCGGATTACGTGAGCATGAGCGACGGCACCGGGATCGTGCATACCGCGCCCGCCTTCGGCCAGGACGACTACGCTTTGGGCACCAAATACGGCCTGCCCTTTATCCAACCGGTGGACGGCGAAGGCAAGTTCACCGCGGTGATCACGCCCTGGGCCGGAGTATTCGTGAAAGACGCGGACAAAGACATCATCCGCCACCTGAAGGAAGCCGGCGCGCTCTACCGCCGCGAACAGGTCAAACACAGCTATCCCCACTGCTGGCGCTGCGACAACAAGCTGATCTACTACGCCCGCGAAAGCTGGTATATCCGCACCACCCAGTTCAAACGGCAATTGCTGGAAAACAACGCCAAAATCGAGTGGTATCCGCCCTTCGTGGGCGAAAAGCGCTTCGGCGAATGGCTGGAAAACAACGTGGACTGGGCGCTTTCCCGCGACCGCTTTTGGGGCACGCCGCTGAACATCTGGGTCTGCGGCTGCGGCCACAAACGCTCGGTTGACTCGATCGCGGAACTGCTGAAGGACGGCCGCCACAAAGACGGCTCGCCGGTGCCCCCGGAGATCGAACTCCACAGGCCCTACATCGACGACGTGACGCTCACCTGCGACCGCTGCGGCGGGCGGATGGAGCGCACCAGCGAGGTGATTGACTGCTGGTTTGACAGCGGCTCCATGCCCTTCGCCCAGTGGCACTATCCCTTTGAAAACCAGGACCGCTTTGACAGCGAGCTGTTCCCCGCCGAATTCATCAGCGAGGGCATCGATCAGACCCGCGGCTGGTTTTACTCCATGCTGACCATCGCGACGCTCTACAAGGGCGTCTCCAGCTACAAGAGCTGCCTGGTCAACGACATGATTTTGGACAAAAACGGGCAGAAAATGAGCAAATCCAAGGGCAACAGCGTGGAGCCGATCGCGCTGATGCAGGAATACGGGGCGGACGCCATCCGCTGGTACCTGCTGGAGCTCAGCCCGCCCTGGGTGCCCAAGCGCTTTGACGTCGACGGCGTGAAAGAGATCGTCAGCAAATTCGTCGGCACCCTCAAAAACACCTATTCGTTCTACGCGACTTATGCGAACATCGACGGCTTCGACGCCGCGAACCATCCCTCCGGCTGGGAACGGACGGCCCAGATCGACCGCTGGATCGTCTCGCGGCTCCAGACGCTGATCCGCCAGACCCGCGCCTGGATGGAGGAAAACGACTTTACGAAGGCCGTGCGCGCGATCCAGGACTTTGTGATCGACGAACTCTCGAACTGGTATGTGCGCCGCTCCCGCCGCAGATTCTGGGCGATGGAGCTGACGGACGACAAGATCGAGGCCTACCGCACCCTCTACCACGTTTTGCTGACCGTCGCCAAACTGGCCGCGCCCTTCGCGCCGCATCTGACGGAGGAACTCTACCTCTGCCTGGAAGCCGGCGAAAGCGTGCATCTGGACGACTATCCGGTCTGCGCGGAGGAATATGTCGACGCCGCGCTGGAAGAGGAAATGCAGTTGATAATCGACCTCGTTTCCCTGGGCCGGGCCGCCCGCAACGCTTGCCAGATCAAGGTCCGCCAGCCCCTGGGGCGGATCTACGTCCCCGCCCGGCACCGCGCCGTGGTGGAACGCATGGCCGGGCTGATCCGGGAGGAGGTGAACATCCACGAGATCAGCTACGTGGCGGAAGACGACGACTTTGTCCACTACGAGCTGAAGCCCCAGTTCAAGGTGATGGGCCCCAAATACGGGTCCCAGATGAAGGCCATCGCCGCCGAACTCGCCACCGTGAAGGGACAACAGGTACTCGCGGCGTTCAACGCCGGAGAGGCCTACCGGCTTCCGCGCACCGGGGTCTCGCTGGCGGCGGAGGATGTGGCGGTCCACATCCAGCCCCGGGAAGGCTTTGTCTTCGAAAGCAAAAAAGACCTCTTTGTGGCGCTGGACACGCAGCTGACGCCGGAACTGGAGCGGGAAGGCTACGCGCGCGAACTGGTGAACAAGATCCAGTTCAGCCGCAAGGAACAGGATTTTGAGATCATGGACCGGATCACGGTCCGTTGGCACGGCGATGCCGAGATCGGCGCCGCCATCGACGCTTACAGCGGCTTCATCCTGGCCGAGACCCTCTGCGACGGACTGACCCGCCAGGACAGCCCGCAGGGCCTGGCTCCCTACGACATCAACGGCAGGGAAGTGCACCTGTCGATCATCAGGACCACCCAGGCATGAATACCAATCCCCAACCGAGGAACAGCTAATGCCCTACTGCGCGAATTGCGGCGGCCATATCCCCGATCAGGCAAAGTTTTGCGTCCATTGCGGAGAGCGGATACAGGCGCCCGAACCCGAAAAGAAGCCCGCCAAACACGCTCCGGTGATGCCAGTGGTCGGCCCCCTGGAGGCCAGCGACCCCACCTACCGCCTGATGGAACCGGGCGAAAGCTTCCGCGGCTACCGCATCGTGAAGCTGATGAACAAAGACGCCGGCGGGATCAAGTACATCGCCGAAAAAGACGGCATCCAGTATGTGCTCAAGCTCTATTTCAAATCCCTGGTCGCGGGGCTGAGTTCGACCGTGGTCCTGCTCAACCACCTGAAAAAGCTGCCGGAACTGGAATCCGCCCACATCGCCCGCATCGCCGAGGTAAACCAGAGCCACAACCCGCCCTACATGGCGGCGGAGTTTGTAAGCGGGCAATCCCTGGCCAAGATCAAGGCCAAAGAGCCGGAACGCCTCTCCGAAGGCCTGATCGTGAGCATCGCCCAGCAACTGGTCAGCACGGCGGTCGCGGTCCACAAACTGGGCCTGACCCTGCAGGACCTGATGCTTTCCGGGATCATGCTGCAGCCCGATGGCAACATCGTGGTCCTCTCTTCCGGGATCAATTGCGAGGACGTGGACGAACGCCTGGATGTGTTCAACATCGGCACCCTGATCGCCCAGATGCTCTCCCGCAACACGCTCTACTCCACGCTTTACAGCAAAGCCAGGCTCTCCGAGCAAAAGTTTGCCTATATCCCCGGCGTCAGCCTGGGGCTGAATAAAGTGCTGGCGGACTGCCTGCACCGCAACATCATCCAGCGCTACACCTCGCTGAACTCGCTGCTGAACGGGCTGAGATCCCTGCCCCCGGCGGGCACGGACCAGGTCTACACCGTCAAGAGCAAGGGTTCGGACACCCCCGCCATCATCGACACGGTGGAAAAACCGGAGATGAGCAAGGGGATCGAGTGGTGGTTTTGGGCTGCCTTGGGGCTGATCGCGCTGTTGCTGATCCTGCTATTGACCACCAACATGTTTTCCGTGATCTTTTCCAAAAAGGCGGAACCCCTGCGCCTGGGCGGCGTCTTCACCCCCGCCGACACCAGCGGAACCCCGCTCCGGAGCCAGCCCCAGGACCTCAGCCGACGCGCCTACCGGGAATCCCCCAATAGCACCAGCCTCCGGGTCCGCGGCAATAACCGCGATCCCCGCCTGCTGGCAGGCTCCACTGACGACGACGATTACAAGCCCGCCGCCCCCGCTCCCAAACGCGCGGCGCCGATGCCCGCCAGCTTTGTGCGCATCGACGGCGGCACCTTCGGATTCAACCGGCTGAAGGAGAACCTGAACCACAACGTCTCCCAGTCCGGATTCTACATCAGCCGCTACGAAGTGACCCAGGCGGAATGGACCAAGTTCATGATGCCGGTGGAAGTGGTCAGCATGGGCGACCGCTATCCCGTCGAAAACATCAGCTGGATGAACGCGATCCGCTATTGCAACGCCCGCAGCGAGGCGGAAGGCCTGGAAAAGGCCTATACGATCGTGGGAGCGAACGCCAGCCAGGTCACCTGCGATTTCTCCGCCAACGGCTACCGCCTGCCCACCGAAGCGGAATGGGAAATGGCCGCCAAAGCCGGCGCGCTGTTTAACTACAGCGGCTCGGACGACCCCGCCGACGTCGCCTGGTTCAAGGGCAACAGCAGCAACCGGCCCCGCCCCGGCGGAGGCAAACAGGCCAACGATTTTGGCCTCTACGACATGACCGGAAACGTCTCCGAATGGTGCTGGGACTGGTATGACGCCAAGTATCCGAGCACCCTGACCACCTTTGTGAACCCCACCGGACCCAAGAGCGGCTCCTACAAAGTCATCCGCGGCGGCAACGTCTCCAACGGCGAAGGCACCGCCCTGCGGATCAATACCCGGGAACGGGGCAACCCGGCGCGGGGCTACCAGTTTGTCGGCTTCCGGCTGGTGCGCAAGGGGTGATTTCTTTATTGCAGAGGCAGAGAACATAGAATTCCCGACAGATTGACTTTGCCCAATGAAGTTGACACTGGACAGCGGTACGGATCGATACGTTGTCGCCATATGGTCCCCAAATCCTGTTACACGAGGTAAACATGGCTGGCAAGTTCACTCAGGTCTATCAGTTCAAGATCACTTTGAAGGGCAGTAAACCACCCATCTGGCGGCGGATACAGGTACCAGCAAACTATCGGTTTTGGGATCTGCACGTGGCGATTCAAGACGCCATGGGCTGGCAAGACTGCCATTTGCACCAGTTTTTCCTGAACCACCCAAAAACCGGATGGCCTCTGGAAATCGGCCTGCTGGAAGAGGATCCCGACTTTACTGGCATCAAATTGAAAATCTCGGACCATTTCACCCTGGAGAATCCCCAGGCCACCTACTGGTATGACTTTGGGGATGATTGGTATCACACCGTGAAATTGGAAAAGATCCTCCCCGCCGATCCCCAGAAGGTTTACCCGACCTGTATCGCCGGTAAAATGGCCTGTCCGTTGGAAGATTCCGGCGGTCTCTGGGGCTATTACGAAAAACTGGAGATCCTCAAGGACCCCAAAAATCCCTACTATGAAGACGTGGTGGAATGGATGGGGGATGACTATGACCCCGAGGATTTTGACCCGGCCGAAGTTGTGTTCGATGATCCCAAGTCCCGCGAGAAAGCCCTGGAGTCACTTTGGTGAGCAGCCTGAGTCAAGAGAAACCTGGGGCTGGAGCGTGGCCCGGCAAGACTGCTATTTCGGGATAACAGCGGCGGGTTGGATCCACTGCTTCACGATCCCCGGAATCATTCATCCCCAGATGCAAAAGCGAAAACTGAACTGATACCTGTGCAACCACCTCTACCGGTAATACGGCAGGAAAAGCCAGCGCGAGAGTGAGCATTTTGGCGTAATGCCCCCAAGATACTGAGGGTCAAACCTGGACTGCTGTATCCCCTGTCACCCGCGAATGCCTGCAACGAACTTTGACGGTAAGCCATGTGCGGGAAAACAGCATGTATGGTTTGATGAGGGGGACAGGTGCAAAAACCTGCCTCTGCTATAATCCGTATTGAAATATCTGCGAAATCTGCCACTTCATCAGCGTGATCTGCGGGAAACTGACTGCATAGCAAGCTAAAAAAAGGCCGGACACACGATCCGGCCTTGGTTTGTTCAAACTGACAGGGTCACTTGACCAGGATCATCTTCCGGGTCTGGCGGAAATCGCCGCTTTCCAATCTGTAGAGGTAGACGCCGCTGCCCTGATCGCGGCCCTGGGCATCCTTACCGTCCCAGACCAGTCTGTGGTTGCCGGCTGGCATCTGGGCGTCCGCCAACACACGCACCAGTTGGCCTTTGAGGTTGTAGACGCAGAGCCTGGCGGGACCCGCGGCGGCGAGGCTGAAGCGGAGGGTGGTCTCGGGATTGAAGGGGTTGGGGTAATTGGCGCCGAGGGAGTTGACATAAGCCGGCGGGAGGGCGGGGTCGCCGGCCGGAACGGAGGATCCGCCGATGATGCGGATGTTGTCGATGGTCCAGCCCGGATCCACCAGCGCGATGTCGGTGGAGGAATCTGTGAGCCGGAATCGCAGGTACATCTGGGTTCCGGCGTAGTTGCAGAGGGAGACGTATTCGCGGTTGAAGCTGTCGTGCTGGCCGGATTTTTGCCAGAGCACGGTCCAATCCGTCTCGTCGGTGGAGGCTTCCACGGTGGCGAAATCGTAGTTGTATTCGGTGTGGAGGTGGGAATCGAAATAGAGCATCGCCATGGTCGAGCCCGGTATGAAGATGGGGTTTTGGGGCTTGATCCAGACGTCGCAGTTCATGGCGTAGAAGCCCCAGCCACCCCAGCTGTCCGTGATGGCGCCGCCCGCGGCGGAGAGCTCGTTTTGCACCACCCAGGGGCCATTGATCTCCCAGCCATCGGTGCCGGATTCCCAATCCTCGGCGAAGATGGGGTAGGCCTCGCTGAGCTGGTAGTGGTGATGCGTGTTGCCGGGTTCCAAGGTGACGGTGCCCAGATAGGGATAGTAGCCCGGGGAAAAAATCTCGATGGGATGGGTGCCTTCAAAGCTGGGATACTCAAACTCGCCGGCCACCTGCAGGGTCACGGGATGGGGATCGAGAATCTTCACCTCGGCGTTCAGCGGCAGCGTACCGTTTTTGACCGTGGCGTCGAGGATCAGCGGTTGTAGGGGCTGGAGGTTGAAATTGCGGATGGTCCAGGAGCTGTTGTTGACCACCACGCCGGGCACCACGAGTTCCTGATAGCCGCGTTTGCGGACGCGGATCGTGTAGGAGCCGGTGGGCAGAGCCTTCCAATAGCGGCCGGTGGAGGCGAACGAGGTGCGTGGAACGAACCAGGGGGCGTAATGCTCCTCCACGATGATCTCGGCTTCCAGAGGCGCGCTGGTGACGGCGTCGCGGATGTTGCCGGTCAGCAGCGAGCTGGAGGGCACGGCGGAGGAATAGGGCAGGGCGCGGTTGAGCAACCAGCGGGTACCGTTGCTGCAGCGCTCCACGGTATCCACCATCAGCAGGGAATCCGGCTGAAGGTCATGAGTGCCGCATTCGATCAGGATCTGGAAGGTGCCATACTGTTTGTAGAGCCAGTCGTGAAAGGCGCCCTGGCGGCTGAGGTTGGGCAGCGCCTGATAGGTGGCGCTTCCGGCCTGGTTGACGATCTGGCCGGCGATCCCGGCGCAGATGGCTTGGGAAAAGGCGTGATCCGGCGAGGGGCGAACGTTTTTCCAGTTGAAGGGATAGTAGCATTTTTCGCTCAGATTGCCGGTGCGCGAGGAATGCCAGACGATGGAATAGACGAACTTGCGCTGGTCGGCCAGGTTTTTCAGCGCGATGTTTTCGCTCTCGCTCATCGGCGCCGGGCCGCGGTAGTAGTCCCAAACCTCGTCAAACTCGCCGGGCTGGTAGAGGGTGTCGCCGTGGCACCAGTTGAAGTCGAAATTGCGGTTGATGTCCACCCCGTCGATATCGTAACCGACCTGCGGACTGTAATCGAAACCGTCGTTGAGGTTGTTGTCGCGCTTATTCTTGCGCCAGGAGGTATCGATGTTGGCAGTGACTACGTTGTGCCCCTCGGGGTTGAGGGTGGGCACAAACCAGATGTCGAGTTGGTTGATCCATTGCGAATAGGGCAGTTGGTAGCGGTGAGCGAGGATTTCCGCGATGTTGCTCATCGTGATCTGCACCCCCAGGACCTCCTCGGCGTGCACCTGGCCTACAAAGAGCAGGGCGGGCTCCTCTTCGTCCGTGGCCACGTTGTCGGAGACGCGCAGGGCGTAGATCGGCACCTGGTCCTGCTGCGAGACCCCGATCTGATAGCGTTTGGCGATGTCCGGATACTGGCTTTCGTGATCCGCCAGCATCTGGCCGACCTCGGCGTAGGTATAGTAACAGCTTGGCAGGATGTCCGTCTGGGCCCAAAGCCCGCCCAGGGCGAGCAAACAGGCCACTATCAGCAGCTTTCGCATGGGTTGTTCCTCTGTGTTCAAAGTTTATCTGGTGGTTAGGATGCAATTTTCGCTCCAGTTGCGGAAATGATTAGGGGGGAAAGAGAAAGGAACTCTGATGACAGGATCGACGGGGTCATATAAGTGATGGAGTGATTGAGTGATGGAGTGAGGGAGGCGCGCAGGCGGCTGTGAGCGATATCCACAAAAGCCAGACGGGGACGTCTGCCACTCCGGGGCACATTCCATCTGAAAGGCAGACGGGGACGTCTGCCACTCCGGGGCGATATCCGCTCCTATTGCCAGTACCTGCGCCCAGGCATTTCTGGCCGTGGACACTCCCAACTTTATTGGGGATGTATTGGGCGAGTATGACCGCGGCAAACGAGTCCGAAATAAGGGACAGATGGTGTGGAAAGCCTCGAAATCGTTCATGAAAGCCATCCCGGCACGAGTTGAAAGCACGGACCAGTGATCCGTTGGCAAACGAGGACGTTTGCCGCTCCACATACGGAATCGGACTGAGAAATTGATCAATCCGTTCAATCCGTACAAAACATCCGCGAGATCTGCCCTTGCATCCGCGCGATCTGCGGGAAACCCTCTTTTCCCCCCTGGAAACCCGGAAAATCAAATAAACCTTGACACAATAATAATATTATCTCAGATTGCGTTTGCGACCAACAGCTGCCGCCAGGTACCGGTGGACCGCAGTGACGGCGGTAATCCAAAACGTAAGGAGTATCTGATGCCAAGTATCGTGAAACGCATGGGAGCCGAGTTTTTCGGCACCTTCTGGCTGGTCATGGGTGGCTGCGGCGCGGCGATTCTGGCCGGACAATGGATCGGCCGGGGCGGCGTGTCGCTCGCTTTCGGATTATCCGTGCTGACCGCGGCCTTCGCCCTCGGCCACATTTCCGGTGCCCACCTCAACCCCGCGGTGTCTTTCGGCCTCTGGGCCGGAGGCAGATTTCCCGCCAGGGACCTGATCCCCTACATCATCGCCCAGGTCCTGGGCGGCCTGGTCGCCGGCGGCGTGATCTACCTGATCGCCAGCGGCAACGCGGGATTCAGTCCCATCGGCAATTTCGCCGCCAATGGGGTGGGCAGCGCCTCCCCGGAAAAATACCGGGTATTGCCGGGCCTGCTCTGTGAAGTGGTGATGACTGGCATGTTTTTGCTGGTGATCATGGGCGCCACGGACAAGAAAGCCCCCGCCGGCTTCGCCCCGATCGCCATCGGCCTGGCTTTGACCCTGATCCACCTGATCAGCATCCCCGTCACCAACACCTCCGTGAACCCCGCCCGCAGCACGGCGGTCGCCTTTTTCGCCGGCGGCGCGTTTGTGAAGCAGCTTTGGCTGTTTTGGGTGTTTCCGATCATCGGCGGCATCGGCGGCGGACTGATCTACAGGTTGCTGGCCGACCCCGAAAGCAAAAAATAGCCCCCGGCCCCTGCCCTATTCCTTAAAGGAGTTAAATAGCTCGTAAATCTCCTGGGGGAGGCGTTTGGCCTTGCCTTCGCTGGCGAAAACCGCGACGATGCCGGCCTCGAAACAGAGTTCCCCCCGGGAGTTGAAGATCTGCTGGACCCAGTGCCCCTTCACGCGGTTGATCTCGTCAAACCAGCTGCGGACGGTCACCACGTCCTCCAGTTCCAGCGGCAGGCGGTAGTCCAGCGTAAAGTGGCGGATAAAGATCTGCAGGTTCTGCCCCAGCAGCTTGGAGACGGAGATGTCCATCTCGTCCATGGCCTCGGTTCTGGCGCTTTCCAGCAGCTGCAGGTAGTTGGCGTTGTTCAGGTGTCCGTAGATGTCGCATTCAAAGCCGTAGATCCGCTTGCGAAACTCAAATATCATCCTTGTCTCCCGTTCTCTGGCGGCCGGAAATCACTTTCTGCTTGACCGATTGTCAAGCCGGAATTCCGGTGCATGAATCACTTGTAAAGAGGATTGTATGTCCAAGAAAACTGTCAACCCCAAAATTCACCCGCCGCAGAAGGGCGCTCCGCAAAAATCCGCTCCCGCCCGGCCGCTGCTCTCCGCGCGCCAGCTGCAGTGGGCGCTGGTGGCCTTTTTGCTGCTCTTTGTGAGCCTGCTCTATTTCCCCGTCGCCTTCGGCCACAAGGCCCCCGCGGCCAGCGACATCTCGCAGTGGGAAGGCGCGGCGCACAAGATCATAGAATACAACCAAAACAATCCCGACAACGCTTTGTGGACCCAGAGCATGTTTTCCGGCATGCCCTCTTACATGATTTCCTTTCCCAACCGCTGGCCCTTTTTGGAAAACATCAGCAAGATCACCGACCATGTGATCAACTGGCGGATTTTCCTGCTGTTCATCGGCGGCCTGGGCGTGTTTTTGTTGCTCCGGCAACTGAAGCTGGACCCCTGGGTCTGTTTCTTCGGGGCGATCGCCTTCGTGTTTTCCTGCCACTGGCTGGGGCTTTTGGAGATCGGCCACAATACCAAGTTTCGCGCCATGATGTACGTGCCCTGGGTGATCTGGGGCTTGCTGCACCTGCGCAAGAAACCGGGCCTGCTGGGCCTGGGATTGCTGGCTACGCTGCTGATCGTGCAACTGCGGGAAAACCATCCCCAGATCAGCTATTACCTCTACCTGTTCATCGGCATGTACTGGCTCTGGCAGTTAATCGACAGCCTCCGCCAGAAGGATCTGAAACGTTTCGGCGGCTTCACGCTGCTGCTGGCGCTGGCCTTTGGGCTCACGGCGCTGGCGGTGATGAACCCCTACCTCAGCACCCTGGAATACAGCCACCACACGATGCGGGGCGGCTCCGCCGGCCTGGAAACCAGCTACGCCCAGGGCTGGAGCTTCCATCCCAAGGAAATAATCACCTTCCTCATCCCGGATTTCTTTGGCGGGATCAGCCCCAACTACTGGGGCTACATGCCCTTCACGCAGGTCTACAACTACTTCGGGCTGGTCGTGCTCGCCTTTGGGCTCATCGCCCTCTGGGCCAAAAAGCACCGGCGCCTGGCGGCTTTTCTCTGGATCAGTTCCTTCGTCTTTTTGCTGATGTCCTTTGGCAGTTCAACGCCCTGGCTTTCCGGCCTGTTCATGAAATACCTGCCCTATTTCAACAAATTCCGCGTGCCTTCGATGATCCTGACCATGGTGCAGATGAACGCCGTGGTGCTCGCCGCCTTGGGCCTGGACTCCCTCTTGGGAGCGCGGGACAACCAGGACCAGAACTGGGCCAAAACGCTGTTCCGCTGGTTCTGGATCAGCGGAGCCGTCTTTGTTCTCTGGCTGCTGCTGGCCAAAACCGTGTTCGCCGGGCTGAAATTCACCACCGCGGCGGAACTGGCCCAACTTGAGCAATTCCAGGCCCAGGCCCGCCTGCCGGAAATGCAGGCCACCCGCCTCGGCGTGCTTTACAACAGCGGCGTCCTCAGCCTGCTGCTGCTCACCGTGAGCCTGGGGCTCAGCTACCTCTACCTGATCAAAAAACTGCCACGTCTGGCCTACACCCTGCTACTGACGGCGGTGGTCTTCATCGACCTCTACGCCTACACCGGCAAGCATCTCAAGCCCGACACCCTGCAGGCCGCGCAAGAGCGCCAGGACCGCTTCCAACCCACGGATTACGACCAGTTTCTGCTGGCGGACAAAAGCAACCACCGCGTCCTCCCCATCGACACCAGCGCCTTCAGCCAGGCCCGGCTCTCCAAACCCGCCGGCGAATGGGCCTATCACCACCAGACGGTTAACGGTTATTCCGCCGCCAAGCTCAAACGCTACGACAACCTGCTGAAATACCTGCTGGACAGCGAGAAAGGACCCGGCGAATGGCGCCGTTACCTGATCGGCCTGTTTGACGCCCCCGCCGGCGGCATCCCCCGCGAGACGCCGATGCCGATCACCGACATGCTGTCCGCCAAATACCTGCTCCATCCGGGCAATATTCCCAACGACTCCCTGCTCAGCTTCATCACGCCAGTCTTTTCCGGCTTCGACGGCACCGTGGTCTACCGCAACAACCGCGCCCTGCCCCGCGCCTGGTTTGTGGACGCGGTCAAGACGGTCACGCCGGCGGATTCGATCCTGCCCCTGCTGGCCAAAGAGAGCTTCGACCCCGCTACTACCGCATACGTGGAGACAGCCTTGAAGGATGTCCAGGCCCCGGACTCCGCCAGCGTGAAACAGACCAAAGCGGAAATGCAAACCCTGGCCTACGATCTTTATGCGGACAAACCCGCCTTTCTGGTGTTGAGCGAGGTCTATTACCCCGCCGGCTGGAAGGCATTGCTGGACGGCAAGGAAGTGCCGATCCATCCCGCCAACTACGTCCTGCGGGGGATTCAGGTCCCCGCCGGCGCCCACAGGCTGGAGCTGGTGTTTCAACCCGCTTCCTACCAGCGAGGCGCGACCCTGAGCCTGATCGGCCTGCTGGCGAGCCTGCTGGCCCTGATCGGCGGACTGGCCCTCCGGCAGCGCCGTATCCACGGGGCGGCAGCCTGAGCCCCGTGAGCCCGGCGGAGCAAAGATGATCATCAACGGCGCCGAATACCGCAGCCTCTGGTGGGAGCATGGCAAGGTCAAAATGATCGACCAGAACTTGCTGCCCTTCGAGTTTGTGATCATCGAACTGTCCACCCACCGCGACGTGGCGAACACGATCCGCGGCATGAACGTCCGCGGAGCCCCCGCCATCGGTGCCGCCGGCGCCTACGGCATGGCCCTGGCCGCCCAAAACGCCCCGGACGACCGCTTTCGCGCCAGGCTGCGCGAGGCGAGGGACCTGCTGAACTCAACCCGCCCCACCGCGGTCGACCTCAGCATTGGGGTCAGCTACGTGTATGAGCGCGTGCTCAAGTTCATCCCGGACCTCAAACACGCCCGCCAGGTGGCCGTCACCTCCGCCAAGGAATTCGCCGCCAAAAGCGTCGAAGACTGCCGCAAGATCGGCGCCGTGGGCAACGAGATCGTGCCCGCCAAGGCCCGCATCCTCACCCACTGCAACGCCGGCGCCCTGGCCACGGTGGATTGGGGCACCTCGCTGTCCGTGCTCCGCATGGCCCATCGCAAGGGCAAGGAGATCTTCGTCTACGTCGGCGAGACCCGCCCCCGCCTGCAGGGAGCGCGCCTCACGGCCTGGGAACTGGAGCAGGAGGGAATCCCCCACGCCATCATTCCGGACGCAGCTTCCGGCTTCTACTTTTGGAAAAAGGAGATCGACCTGGTGATCACCGGCGCCGATCGCATCTGCCTCAACGGCGACATCGCCAACAAGATCGGCACCTACGAGAAGGCGATCCTGGCCGCCGAACACGGGATCCCCTTCTACGTGGCGGCCCCGCTCAGCACCTTCGACCTCACCTGCCACCGCGGGGCGGACATCCCCATCGAGATCCGCGACGAGAGCGAGGTCAAATCCGTCGGCGGACAGCTGGTCGCCAACCCCGGGTCTCCCGCCCTGAACCCCTCTTTCGACATCACCCCGGCCAGATACATCACCGGGATCATCACCCCCAACGGGATATTCAAACCCGCCGAAGCCGCCCAAAAGGCGCAGGGCTGAGCTGATGCCGGCGCCCTTAGCCGCGGACCTGATCATCAGCGGAGGCACCATCCTCTGCATGGATCCCGCCAGGCGCGTACTGCGGGACCACCTGATCGCCGTGCGGGACAGCCTGATCGCCGCGATCGAACCCGCCGCCGGCTCCGCCTTCCAGGCAGCCAGGACCATCGACGCCTCCGGCTGCATCGTGCTGCCGGGGCTGATCAACTCCCATACCCACCTGCCGATGTCCTATTTCCGCGGCCTGGCGGACGACCTGCCCCTGGATCGCTGGCTCAACCACTACATCTGGCCGCTGGAAGCAAAACTGCTGGACCGCGACTTCATCTTCCACGCCTCGCTGCACGGAGCGGCGGAGATGATCAAAAACGGCATCACCCAGATCCACGACATGTATTTCAGCCCGGCCGCCATCGCGGAAGCCTGCACCCAGGCCGGCCTGCGCGCCATCATCGGCGAGGCGGTGCTGGAATTCAAGCTGGACCGCGATTCCGCAGCGCCCGCCCCCGGGACCAAAGCCGTGGAACTCCGCCAGCGCTTTGCCGGCAATCCGCTGGTGGATTTCAACCTGGCGCCGCATTCCATCTACGCCTGCTCGCGGCAGACCCTGGCCAGCTGCGCCCAGGCCGCCGCCGATCACGGCCTGCTGCTGCATTTGCACCTTTCCGAATCCCGCCGGGAAGCGGAGGATTGCCTCCGGGAGCACGGCCTCAAACCGGTTCACTACCTCAAGGAACTGGGATTTTTGGAGCTGCCGGCCGTCTATGCCCACGGGATCTGGGTCGACGAAGACGAGATCGCCCTGCTGGCCGGAACGCCCTCCAGCATCGCGGTCTGCACGGAAAGCAACCTCAAGCTGGCCTCCGGCATCCTGCCCCTGCATAGCTACCGCCGCCACGGAATCAACACCTGCCTGGCGACCGACGGCGTGGCCAGCAACAACAACCTTGACCTGCTGGCGGAGATGGACGTCACCGCCAAACTGCATAAGGCGGTGAGCGGGGATCCCAGCTTTTTGCCCGCCGAAGAGATGGTCGCCATGGCCACCTGCGACGCCGCCAGGGCTTTGGGAATAGCCGGACGGCGCGGTTCTCTCGCCCCGGGCCTGGACGCCGACCTCTGCGTTCTGGATTGCCGCGGCATCGAGAGCCTGCCGCTCTATAACCCTTATTCCCACGTGGTCTACACCCTCGGAGCACGTCAGGTGCGCGACGTTGTCATCGCCGGCGAACCGGTCCTGGAAGAGGGCTCGCTCACCAGGCTGGACGAAGCGGAACTGGTCCGCGCCGCCCAACACCATCAGGCCAGGATCAGCGCGGAGCTGCATCCATGAAAGTGCTGAAAAACCGCCGCGCCCTCCACGATTTTTACGTCATCCAGACCTACGAAGCCGGGATCGCCCTGCTGGGCAGTGAGATCAAATCCATCCGCGCCGGCAACGTCACCTTCAAAGACAGCTATGCCCGCATCGACGACGGGGAATGCTGGCTGCTCAACCTGCACATCAGCCCCTGGGAAACCGCCGCCCGCTTCACGCCCGATCCGGACCGCAAACGCAGGCTGCTGCTCCACAAACACGAGATCCGCCGCCTCAAGGCCAAAACCGAGGAGCAGGGAATGACCCTCGTTCCGCTGGAACTGAAAATCAACGAACAGGGCCTCTGCAAGGTGACCATCGCCCTCGCCAAGGGCAAAAAAACCTACGACAAACGCGAAAGCCTGCAGGAAAAAGACCTCCAGCGGGACAAGGACCGCGAGCGCTGAACCTGTTCCGATCCGGGTAAAGGAATACGAACAGTTAGAGGGCGTTTCTGCAGCGGGGATGGCTTTGGAACATTGCAATTATACCATACCTGGTATCAGCACCACCTTCCCCGGATCAACAATGTTTCTCTGCCTCTCTGTCCCTCTGTTTTAAAAAAAACGGGACAACTTCCGCTGTCCCGTCTCTAATGCCGCTTTGGATTATCTGCTGGCCGCGACGCTCACCATCCGGCCCGGAATGACTATCACTTTTTGAACCTTCCAGCCCTGCAGGCTCACCTTCACGTTTTCCACTTCCAGGGCCTGCCGTTTCAGCGCTTCGGGATCGATGTCGGGCGGAGCTTCCAGTTTGCCGCGCACCTTGCCGTTGACTTGGATCACGTAGGTGATCAGCTGCCTGGTCAGATACTTTTCTTCATAGCTGGGCAGGCCGCTGTCGTGCAGCAGGGTTTCAAAGCCCATCATTTGCCAGAGCTCTTCCGCCGCGTGCGGGGCAAAGGGATAGAGCAGCTGGGGCAGGATGCCGCAGGCCTCGGCGTAGACCGCCAGGTCGGGGTCGCTCAGCTGGGTGGGGTCCTTGACCGCCACGCAGTGGTTGAGGTGTTCCATCACGGCGGCGATGGCGGTGTTGAATTGCATCCGGTGCAGGCAGTCTTCCAGCCACTTCTTGGTGGTGGAATGCGAGCTGAACAGCAGTTCCCGCAGGGGCGGGGAAATCTCTTCGAATTCGGCGGACAGCTGGAGTCCGCGCTTGATGGCTTCCAGATTGCCTTCGATCAGGCGCCAGACGCGGTTGAGGAAGCGGAAGGCCCCCATCACGCCGTCGTCGCTCCACTCCACGTCCTTGTCCGGCGGCGAGGCGAACAGCAGAAACACCCTCAGGGTGTCCGCGCCGAAGCGGTCTATGATATAGCCGGGGTCGACCACGTTGCCCTTGGATTTGCTCATCTTGGCGCCGTCTTTCAGCACCATGCCCTGCGTCAGCAGGCGGGCAAAGGGTTCGTCGCAGTCCAGCCAGCCCAGGTCGCGCATGAATTTGCCGATGAACCGCGCGTAGAGCAGGTGCATGCAGGCGTGTTCGATGCCGCCGATGTATTGGTCCACCGGCAGCCAGTGTTTGGCCTTGGCGGGGTCGAAGGGGGCGCTGTCGTTGCGCGGATCGGTGTAGCGCGCGTAGTACCAGGAGCTGTCCACAAAGGTGTCCATGGTGTCGGTTTCGCGTTTGGCGATGGCGCCGCACTTGGGGCAGAGAGTCATATACCAGTCCGGCACGGAAAGCAGCGGATTGCTGGTGGTCTTGCCCACCTGCACGTTGTCGGGCAGCGGCACCGGCAGTTCTTCATCCGGAACCAGCACGACGCCGCAATTGGGACAGTGGATCACCGGGATCGGGTTGCCCCAGTAGCGCTGGCGCGAAATGCCCCAGTCCCGCAACCGGTAGGTGCAGGTGATCTGGCCCCAGCCCCTGGTTTCGATCAATTGGGATATCCCGGCCTTGGCGCTTTCGCTGTCCTGGCCGTCGAAGGGGGCGGAATTGGCCATGATCCCCGGCTCGGTGTAGGCCGCGGTCATCTCTTCCAGTTTGAGGCTGCCCGCGGGATTTTGGATCACCAGCAGCATCGGGATGTCGTACTTTTTGGCAAATTCAAAGTCGCGCTGGTCGTGCGCCGGAACGGCCATCACGGCCCCGGTGCCGTAGTCCATCAGCACGTAGTTGGTCACCCAGATCTGCACCCGGTTGCCGTTTACGGGGTTCAGGCAATGGCGGCCGCTGAACACGCCTTCCTTGGTCTGATCCTCGGCGGCGCGCAGCAATTTGTCTTCGTTGATCACGCGCTGGCAAAAATCCTGCAGTTCGCGATTGTCCGGTTCCTCGCGCAGCCAGCCCTGCACCAAAGGATGCTCCGGCGGCAGCGCCATGAAGGTGACGCCATAGACGGTGTCCGGCCTGGTGGTGAAGACGGGAATGCTCCCGTCGCCGCCTTCCAGGGGAAACTCGATGCGGGTGCCTTCGCTCTTGCCGATCCAGTGTTTTTGCATCAGGATCACGCGCTCCGGCCAGTCAATCAGTTTGGAAAAATCCAGCAGTTCCTCGGCGTAGTCCGTGATCCGGAAATACCACTGTTCCAGCTCCTTTTGGGTCACCTCGCTGTGGCAGCGCCAGCAGGAGCCGTCCTCCACCTGTTCGTTGGCCAAAACGGTCTGGCACTCTTCGCACCAGTTCTGCCAGGATTTTTTGCGGTAGACCAACCCCTTTTCGTAGAGCTTTTTAAACAGATACTGGCCCCATTTGTAGTACTCCGGGCGGCAGGTGCTCACCTCACGGTCCCAATCCAGGCCGAAGCCCATGGCATCGAACTGGGAGCGCATGGCGGCGATGTTTTCCTCGGTGGTGACGCGCGGATGCGAATTGTGCTGGATGGCAAAGTTTTCCGCCGGCATGCCGAAGGCGTCGTAGCCCATCGGCTGCATCACGGCATAGCCTTCCATCAGCTTCAACCGGGCGATGGCGTCGCTGATCGCGTAGTTGGACGCGTGTCCGCAGTGCAAAACCCCGGAGGGGTAGGGAAACATCGACAGCACATAGTATTTCGGCCTCTCCGGAAAATCCGGGGGATTGAAGACGCGGCGCTGACGCCAGGTCTGCTGCCATTTCTTTTCGATCTCTTGAAACGGGTATTCCATGTCTCTATCTCCGTCGCGCCAGACGTTTTCCAGGTTCAGCGCGGAAAAATGCAAATTTCTTGCCCATTTTTCCGCCTGCCGGATGCTGTCAAGTGCTTTGGCCACATACCCGGCGTGAGGACTGCTGCCACAAATTCCCATTATCCGCTTGTACATGGTTGGATAAGCATTGGCTCAACCCGGTTTGCCGCTGGCCCCCAATCCTGGAAAACACTCACCAGGATACGAATCCCTGCCATCCGGCAAGCCTTTATCTAACGGCGCGCAATCTCATCCATAGTGGAAAACCTTTTCTGCGCCAGGGGTTGGTGATTCAGGCACCAGTAAAACGAAGATCCCGCCAAACTCAAGGGATAATTATCAGTAAAGCAAGAAAAATGTCTTGACAAGAAATTGGATATTCTGCAAGATGTTACCCAGAAAGGCTAATCATTGGCAAGAAGTTGGTTGATCTGAATCAGGCTGTAATCGGAAACTGCGTCGCGAGCTTTTGGCCCTCAAGTATGATAAGCCCTCCGGGAATGGAACAGAATGATCTGTTGGCAGGTCTGTCTGGCCGTTCCCCCCATTGACTCATAAACATATTGAGGAGGATCTTATGAACAAGATCGTTTTATCTGTTTTGATCCTGGCGCTGTCGCTGGGAGTCTTTTCCGGATTGTTTGGCCAGACCTACACCCAGGATTTTTCGGCTACTTTCCCCCCGTCTGGCTGGGCATTGACCAACGCCGGCAGCGGAAACAACTGGAGTTTGTATTCCAGCGGCTGGTTTGACGATTATGCCTATAACGGCGACTACTGCATGCAGTATGAATATGACTCCGCGGACGCTGCCAACGCCTGGGCTTTCACGCAGGGCGTAACGATGACGGCTGGCAATACCTACCGCATCGAATTCCGGCAGAGGGTCAGATCGTCGTCGTACCCCGAAAACATGAAAGTAACCGTAGGCAACGCCCAAACTGTGGCTGCCCAGGGAACCACACTGCTGGACCTGCCTGGCCTGACCAACACCAGTTACAGCAACAGGGTATCGGCAAACTTCACACCCGCCTCTTCCGGAACCTATTTCTTCGGCTTCAACTGCTATTCCGCTGCGGACATGCACACTCTCTACATCGACAACGTTCGCATATATGAGACCGTTAACCCAAACTACGCCTACACCGTCACGCCGACTCTGATCACCGCCGCCCTTAACGCTGGCGACAGCGTGACCTACACGATAACCGTGACCAACACCGGCCTGCAGCCTCTGCAAATCACCGGTTTGAGCGACACCGCGGACTGGCTGACCTACAGCGTGAGCCTGCCCCAGACCGTCACCACGGGCAACAGCTTCAGCTTTCCCGTGACCGTCGACGCCACCGGCCTCTACAAGGGACTGTGGAGCGCGTATCTGACAGTGGAGACGGACTCGCCCCTCACTCCGAGCCGCCAGGTGGAAATCGACCTGTCGGTCAGCACAGCCGGCATGAGCCTGCCCGTCAACCCCAGGATGGTGGCGGAATGGGAACTGGCGCGGGGGGTCGGCATCACCTGGGATTATTACAATGGTGGCAACACCCAGGGCTACAAGTTCGGCATCCCAAACGCCCTGATCCAGGCCCTGTCTCAACAACTGCCTCTGTTCGTGGGCTGCCCTTCCGGCCAGCAGGACGAGTGTGCCGATTATCTGGCCAACCTCGGCGTGAACAACTACAGCTTCATCACCGCCACCACAGACACTTACTGGGTCCGGGACTACGGCCCCTGGGCCATCTATGAGGGCGACGCGCGCGGCAACCGCACCCTCAACCTGGTCGATTTCCGCTACAACCGCGTCCGCCCCGACGACGACCTGGTGGGCGACGTCCTGGCCGATTACTTCAGCCGCTACAAATACGACCTGCCCATGATCCATACCGGCGGCAATATCATGACCGACGGCAACGGCACCGCCATGTCCACCAACCTGGTTCTCAACGACAACGACGGCACCCCCACGGTAGCCGGCGTCACCCCTGCCTACAACTACACCCAGGGCCAGATCCAGGGCCTGTTTGAAGATTACCTCGGCGTGACAGACTACCACATCTACCAGGATCCCCTGGTGGACATCAACGACACGGTCGACCACATGGACCTGTGGTGCAAACTGCTGGATGTGGACATCGTCCTGATCAAACGGGTGGACCCGAGCCATGAGGATTACGCGGCGATCGAGACCGCTGCCGAGCTCTGGAACCGCACCACCAGCTACGGCGGTCCCTTCCACTTCCGGGTCTTCCGGGTGGATACGCCAACCATAACAACCGGGGCGGGCGGCGACGCGCCCTACTGCAACTCGATCATCGTTAACAACACCATCTACGTGCCTCAGATGGGCGGATCCTACGCTGCCGCCGACGCCGCCGCCCTTGAGGTCTACCGCCAGGCCATGCCTGCCTACACCGTGGTAGGCTTCACCGGCAAAAGTTCTGACCCTTGGCTGTCCACCGACGCCATCCACTGCCGGGTCAACACCATTTGGGACCCGGAGATGATCCATGTCTGGCACGTTCCCCTCTACGGCGAGGTTCAGGTCGGGCAGGACATCCCCATCGACGTCACCATCACCTCCTTCCATCCCCTGGCGGACAGCACCTACGTGACCTACCGGTTCTGGGACGCTTCGGAAGGGGTTTATACTGATTGGGTGACGCTTCCCCTGGTCAATACCGGCGGCAACGACTGGTCCGCCGTCATCCCCGGCGCCAATATCGCCAATGGCGACTCCGTCTTCTATGCCATCCGCGCCACCGACAGCACCGGCCGCGTTCACAATGAACGGCTCAACGGCCGCTACGACCCCTTCGTGCTGGTCGCACGGCGGATCGACACCCTGATAGTCAGGGCCGTTGACCTGGAAGGCAATGCCCTGCCCGGCTACGAGATCTTTCTTGACGGCGTCGATACCGGCGAAGTCACCTACCATACCTTCACAGCCACACCCGGGCAGCTGGCCGGATCATATTTTCTGGCCGCTCCGCCGGCGGGATACGAATGGCTGGTGACGCCCCAATCAGTCTCCGCCAGCGATTTCACCCAGGCCAACAACTACACCGTGACCCTGACCTTTACCCTGGTCCCGGAAGGTTATCTGCCCATCGAACTCTCCTCCTTCACGGCGATGATCTCCGTGGACAACTTTGTGAACCTGACCTGGGTCACCCAGTCCGAGACCAACGTCCAGGGCTTCTACGTGCTGCGCAACAGCACCGCTGACCTGAGCACGGCAGCCACGATCAGCGGCCTGATCCAGGCCACCAACACCTCCCAACAGCAGACCTATATCTACAAAGACACCGACCTCTATGAGGACGGAGAATACTTCTACTGGCTGCAAAACTCCGACATGGACGGCAGCACGGACTTCTTCGGGCCGGTCTCCATCAGCTACTCCCAAAGCGGCGGCAACGCCCCCGCAATCCCGCTGGTGACAGAGCTGAAGGCGATCTATCCCAACCCCTTCAACCCCATCGCCTACCTCCCCTACGACATCGCCACCACGGCCAATGTCCGCTTCGACATCTATAACGCCCGCGGCCAGCTGGTGCGGACCTTCGACCTCGGCAGCAAGGCCCCCGGCCGCTACAAGCTCGAATGGGACGGCACCGACGCCAGCGGCAGGAGCTGCGGCACCGGCCTCTACCATGTGCGCATGACTGTCGGCAAAGACAGCTACCTGCGCAAGGCGGTGCTGATCAAATAAGGCCTCCCAGCAGATCAAGATAAACAAGCAAAGACCCGGCTTCGGCCGGGTCTTTGGTTTCACCCGCCGCGGACTGCCCGAGCCAGTTCTCCAGCCAACTCTGGCGTTCGAGATCGGCAACGTTTAGGGTCCCGCTTGCATGACCCAAACCACACAATGAATTGTTAACGGCATAGTCTTTTTTACTGTTACGTCAAAAAATTTATCGCTTGCTGTAATATTCATCCGGGCAGCATAACAGTCGGTTGATGTGAAAATCAAATTATAATACATTCGTGGAGACTCATGAAAAAATTATCATACAGGGCAACATGCGGGGTTATCTATCATTGCAGCCGAGGGATATAAGATTTGGCGCTGGGGTAATGCTGGCAGACAATGCATTTTTAGCTTGACAAATATAATGAATTTTCAAATTTGCATAATTGACAAACACAGATTTCTCCCCGTTGGGGAGCCTGTGCTTTTAGCCGGTCAGCCAGGATCGCCAAAACAGGCGGTCTGGCCTGCCTGTTTTGATCAGGATTTTCAGTCATCAAACAAGGAGTTCATTATGAGACAGATCGTTTTGTTTTTTTTGGCACTGGCACTCGCGCTGGGCAGTTTGGTAAACCTGCCGGCGGCCACGATAACCATCGGTTCAGGTACGGATACCACCACCTCTCTGCCGATCAGCACCCTCAATGGCTACACCTACTCCCAGCAGATCTACACCAAGGCGCAGATCAACGGCGCTGGATTCAACGACCGGGGGGTGATCGAAAAGATCCTGTTTAATTACGCCTCTGGTGATGCCACGCTGACCTATTACAGCAGCAACTGGGACATCTACATCGGCCACACCACCAAAACAGGTTTTACCTCCACCAGCGACTGGGTTCCTCTGGCTGCAATGACCAAAGTCTATTCCGGCACGGTGGATCCAACGGCAACCGGCTGGCTGACCGTCGTGCTGACAACCCCCTTCGTGTACAACAACGCGAACAACCTGGTGATCGCCATCGATGAAAATTCAAGCCCCGCCTCAACAACATACACAGCAGCCTCTTGGGGTTCCTTCATCAGCGGGACGAACACCGGCCTCTACTACCGCTCCGGCAGCATCAATCCAAATCCGGCCAGCCCGCCCACCGGGACCAGGACCGCTACGATCAACCGGTTCAGTCTGGAGATTGAAGCCGTCACGGTCGATCCCCCCTCGGCCCACAGATTCGTCCAGGTCGGTTCCAGCAAGGCGGTCGCTTTCACGATCTCAAATCCCAGCAGCCAGAACGTGACCCTCAACTCCGTGACCGGTTCCGCCGCCTGGCTGAGCTACACCCCTCCCACGGGCACGATCCCGGCGGGAGGCACGCTGCCCCTGCAACTGACCCTCAACGCCGGCGGCAACCCCAGCGGTTATACCGCGACAACCAACCTGACCGTAAACGTCACCTACAACGGCTCTCCGCTGGCCATCACCGTGCCGGTGCGGATGACGGTCGCCAACCTGCCTGTGAATCCCCGCATGATCGGCCAATGGGAACCCGCCCGGGGCGCCATCATCCGCTATCCCTGGGGCATTCCCAACGCCATGATCGAAGACCTCGGCGACGACGACTCCCTGTTCGTGGTGGTATCATCCGGCAATCTGTCAGCCGCCCAGTCGAGCCTCAGCAGAATTCTGGGCGCCAACCTCAAGGCCGACTACATCATCACCAATTCGAACACCTATTGGGCCAGGGACTGGGGCCCGATATCGATCTTTGAGGGTCCCGCCAACGACCGCCGCATCAAGCTGATCGATTTTGACTACAACCGGGATAACCGAGACAGCGACGAAACGATCATTCCCGCCATCGCCGCCGACCAGGATTACGCGATGTATACCATCCCGCTCTCGCTGACCGGGGGCAACATCCTTACCGACGGCTTCCACCGCGAGTTTGCCGACATCTACGTCTACGAACAGAACGACGGGTTGCCCAACTCCGGCCTCTATACCCGCGGAGACGGCTTTACGGAAATCTACAGCTACACTTTCCCGGATTTTGTCGAACTGGTGGAAGACTACCGCGGCGACCTGGCCGAGGGCTTTTCCTTCTTTCCCGATCCCACCGGGGACTACATCCACCACATCGATTGCTGGGCCAAGCTGATCTCTGTGGACACCGTGGTCTTATTGCGGGTTCCGGCCACTCATCCCCACTACGACGAGATCCAGGCCATGCATGACCAGTGGGCCAGCCTGACCTCCAGTTATGGCACGCCCTTCAATGTTTATTACGTCGACTGCCCCAACGATGAAGCGTATGTGAACTCGTTCATCCTCAATGACGAGATATTCATCCCCTATGCCGGAACCGCCCAGGACGCCACAGCCCTGGCGCAGTGGCAGGCAGCGGCTGCCTCGGTCTCGTCAAAATCCGGCGGCAAGGTCGCCTATACCGTCACCGGTTACATTGCCCGCACCGGATATCCCTGGTTGCCCACTGACGCCATCCACTGCCGGGTCAACACCCTGTTCAGAACCCAGGAAGAACCCACCCTGCCGGTGGAGCTATCCTCTTTCACCGCTTCCATCTCCGTGGACAACTTTGTGAACCTGACCTGGGTCACCCAATCCGAAACCAACGTGCAAGGATTCTATGTGCTGCGCAACACGGCCGATGACCTCGCTGGCGCCGCCGTGATCAGCGACCTGATCCAGGCCACCAATACTTCGCAGCAACAGACCTATATCTACAAGGACACCGAACTCTACGAGGACGATAGCTACTACTACTGGCTGCAAAGCTCCGACATGGACGGCAGCATGGACTTCTTTGGGCCTGTGTCGGTCAACTTCAGCACCAGCAGCAACAACGCGCCTCAGATCCCGCTGGTCACGCAACTCCTGAACATCTATCCAAACCCCTTCAACCCCATCGCCTATCTGCCTTTCGAGGTAGCCGCCACCGCTCCCGTGCGGTTTGATATCTACAACTCCCGCGGACAACTGGTACGGGCTTTGGATCTGGGATCCAGGGTTCCCGGCAGATACAAACAGGAATGGGACGGACGCGACAACACCGGCCAACAGTGCGGCACCGGCATCTACTTTGTCCGGATGACTGCCGGTAAGGCCAGCTACCTGCGTAAAGCGGTGCTGATGAAATAACTCCCAGACCGACATGATAAGCAGAGGCCCGGCTTGTGCCGGGCCTTTGCTGTTGGCGGCAGACCTCCTGGCGTGGCGGCAAAATCCAGTCTGGATCAGGGTTTGAAACCCCACGCCAAGCCCAAACTTTGGCCCCGCCGGAATTTCGGGTAAGAGTTATCAATCTGATAAAAATGTCTTGACAAAAATGTGGATATTCTGCAGATGGTTAACTTGTAAGGCTAATCATTGGCGAAAAGTTATTGATCTGAATCAGGCTGTTTTCGGAAACTGCGTTACGAGCTGTTGGCCCTCAAGTATGATAAGCCGTCCAGGAATGGAACAGAATGATCTGTTGGCAGGTCTGTCTGACCGTTCCCTCCATTGACTCTTAAACATATTGAGGAGGATCTTATGAACAAGATCGTTTTATCTGTTTTGATCCTGGCACTGTCGCTGGGAGTGTTTACTGGTTTGTCGGCCCAGACAGTGCTGATCAATCCAACCGGAGACGGCGGCTTTGAAACCGGCACAACTTTCGCCAACAGCGGCTGGACGGCTGTCAACGCAACCGGCAACCAGTACTACGTTGGCACTGCTCCCACACAATACGCGGGCAACAGATGCGCCTTCACATCCAGTTCACCCACAACCTGGACTGCTGGAGATGACGCTGCATACCGGCACATTTACCGGGATGTCACTTTCCCTGCGGGAATGACTGAACTTACTTTATCATTTTTCTACAAGCTCCTGAGGACGGAAGCCAACTCTGACGGGTTCAGGATTTACATGGCAGCAACGGATTACACTCCATCTACGAGCGGTTATCCGACTGGAACACAAATCGGTTTGACCTGGTATGATGACTACACAAGCTGGACGCAGCAGACGATCAATCTGGACCCGGCAACTTATTCCGGAACAACAAAAAGACTGATCTTCACATGGAGAAATGATCAGCGGGAATGGTGGGAATTATTTACTCCCAACGCTGTGGGCGCCCTGGATAACATTTCCTTGACCTACGTCAGCTCAGACTACGCCTACACCGTCACGCCGACTCTGATCACCGCCGCCCTTAACGCTGGCGACAGCGTGACCTACACGATAACCGTGACCAACACCGGCCTGCAGCCTCTGCAAATCACCGGTTTGAGCGACACCGCGGACTGGCTGACCTACAGCGTGAGCCTGCCCCAGACCGTCACCACGGGCAACAGCTTCAGCTTTCCCGTGACCGTCGACGCCACCGGCCTCTACCAGGGACTGTGGAGCGCGTATCTGACCGTGGAGACGGATTCACCAGTCACTCCGACCCGCCAAGTTGAGTTTGACCTGACGGTCAGCACAGCCGGCGTGAGCCTGCCCGTCAACCCCAGGATGGTGGCGGAATGGGAGCTGGCGCGAGGCGTCGGCATCACCTGGGATAATTACGGTGGTAGCAACAAGTTCGGCATCCCCGACGCCCTGATCCTGGCCCTGTCCCAGCAACTGCCCCTGTTCGTGGGCTGCCCTTCCGGCCAGCAGAACGCGTGTGCCAGTTATCTGGCCAACATCGGTGTGAACAACTACAGCTTCATCACCGCCACCACAGATACCTACTGGGTCCGGGACTACGGCCCCTGGGCCATCTATGAGGGCGACGCGCGCGGCAACCGCACCCTCAACCTGGTCGATTTCCGCTACAACCGCGTCCGCCCCGACGACGACCTGGTGGGCGACGTCCTGGCCGATTACTTCAGCCGCTACAAATACGACCTGCCCATGATCCATACCGGCGGCAATATCATGACCGACGGCAACGGCACCGCCATGTCCACCAACCTGGTTCTCAACGACAACGACGGCACCCCCACGGTAGCCGGCGTCACCCCTGCCTACAACTACACCCAGGGCCAGATCCAGGGCCTGTTTGAAGATTACCTCGGCGTGACAGACTACCACATCTACCAGGATCCCCTGGTGGACATCAACGACACGGTCGACCACATGGACCTGTGGTGCAAACTGCTGGATGTGGACATCGTCCTGATCAAGCGGGTAGCCCCAAGCAATCCGAATTATGCCGCGATCGAGACCGCTGCCGATCTCTGGAACCGCACCACCAGCTACGGCGGTCCCTTCAATTACCGGGTCTTCCGGGTGGATACCCCAACCATCACAACCGGGGCGGGCGGTGAAGCGCCCTACTGCAACTCGATCATCGTGAACAAAACCATCTACGTGCCTCAGATGGGCGGATCCTATGCCGCGGCGGACGCTGCCGCCCTTGGGGTCTACCGCCAGGCCATGCCTGCCTACACTGTGGTGGGTTTCACCGGCAAAAGCTCCGACCCCTGGCTGTCCACTGACGCCATCCACTGCCGGGTCAACACCATTTGGGACCCGGAGATGATCCATGTCTGGCACGTTCCCCTCTACGGCGAGGTTCAGGTCGGGCAGGACATCCCCATCGACGTCACCATCACCTCCTTCCATCCCCTGGCGGACAGCACCTACGTGACCTACCGGTTCTGGGACGCTTCGGAAGGGGTTTATACTGATTGGGTGACGCTTCCCCTGGTCAATACCGGCGGCAACGACTGGTCCGCCGTCATCCCCGGCGCCAATATCGCCAATGGCGACTCCGTCTTCTATGCCATCCGCGCCACCGACAGCACCGGCCGCGTTCACAACGAACGGCTCAACGGCCGCTACGACCCCTTCGTGCTGACCGCCAGGCGGATCGACACCCTGATCGTTCGGGCCGTTGACCTGGAAGGAAATGCCTTGCCCGGCTACGAGATCTATCATGACGGCAACGATACCGGCGAAGTCACCTACCACACCTTTACAGGTGTCCCCGGGCAGCTGGCCGGATCCTATTCCTTGTCCGCTCCGCCGGCTGGATACGAATGGCTGGTGACACCCCAATCAGTCTCCGCCAGCGATTTTACCCAGGCCAACAACTACACCGTGACCCTGACCTTCACCCTGGTCCCGGAAGGTTATCTGCCCGTCGAGCTCTCCTCCTTCACGGCGGCTATCTCGGTGGACAACTTTGTGAACCTGACCTGGGTCACCCAGTCCGAGACCAACGTCCAGGGCTTCTACGTGCTGCGCAACAGCACCGCTGACCTGAGCACGGCAGCCACGATCAGCGGCCTGATCCAGGCCACCAACACCTCCCAACAGCAGACCTATATCTACAAAGACACCGACCTCTATGAGGACGGAGAATACTTCTACTGGCTGCAAAACTCCGACATGGACGGCAGCACGGACTTCTTCGGGCCGGTCTCCATCAGCTACTCCCAAAGCGGCGGCAACGCCCCCGCAATCCCGCTGGTGACAGAGCTGAAGGCGATCTATCCCAACCCCTTCAACCCCATCGCCTACCTGCCCTACGACATCGCAACCACCGCCAATGTCCGCTTCGACATCTACAACGCCCGCGGACAGCTGGTGCGCGCCTTCGACCTCGGCAGCAAGGCCCCCGGACGCTACAAGATCGAATGGGACGGCACCGACGTCACCGGCAGAAGCTGCGGCACCGGCCTCTACCATGTCCGCATGGTGGCAGGCAAGGACAGCTACCTGCGTAAAGCGGTACTGATCAAATAAGCCCCCAACAGATCAAGATAGACACGTGAAGGCCCGGCCCCCAAAGCCGGGCCTTCGCTTTTTGGTCGGTTTTGGGACCAAAGAGAACGCGGATGATGCAGGAAACCACGCAAACGGTTACCCCTAAGAACATGTATGGAATGGACGAGCCGGGCTGGCGGGAATGACACGCTGGGGCTGGGTTGTGATGGTCTTGGAGCGGCAGACGTCCTCGTCTGCCGATGAGAGCTGAGCATGGAGTTCAAGCGCCCTGATCGGGCCTTGGCTTTGGAGCAAACTTTGGGGCGCTTGGACTTCATGCAGACGGAGCTGTGGTTTCCCAGATGTGAAGAATAGCTCGCGTGCTGGTTGAAGTCCAAATCCCCAAATGAGATAGGGGAAGGAGTGAAGCTGGGGGAGGGGATTTGAACTCCAACCTGGGCTGGCTGCGTGGAGCGGCAGAGGTCTAATCTGCCAAGGCGCTTTAGTCCGCGAGGCTCGGAGTGTGTCATTCCAATCGGCCGCCTGACCGGCGACCCTCACTCATATAGTGACCCGCGGCCGATGTGAAATCCAGCCTTGTCGGGGTAATGCCTCTTGGATTGGTGCGTTGTTTTTCTAGGAGTGATGGTCTTCCACTATCGGGCTGAGGCCATGGTTACGCGATGATTGATTATTGATTGAAGGCCTGGATTCCACGCCAGCCGCAGGTTACTATAGATATGTGGGTTACCGGTCAGGCGGCTGGCTGGAATGACACGCTGGGGCTGGGTGGTGGGGGGCTGGAGGGGCAGACGTCCTCGTCTGCCGATGAGAGCTGAGCATGGAGTTCAAGCGCCCTGATCGGGCCTTGGCT
>CAZOVZ010000029.1:0-34521 GCA_964583755.1 uncultured Candidatus Cloacimonadota bacterium | reverse complement strand
TTGTCAAGAGATATTTACATATACTTTTTGTCCATTTCTATGTGCAACGGTCTTTAAAAGATATAAAATACGGATTATTCGGATTAAACTGATTTTACGGATCAACAAGATCCTATAAATCCTGTTCATCCTGTTCATCCCTGATCTATTCTTTCTCCCCTCTTTCCGCGCTTTTCCGTGGCCAATTCCCAAAAGCGTAACCCACTATCTATAGAGGGTGTTGTTCCTTATTGCACTCCTCAATGAATCGTGTAATCCACCCGAAGAGTTCCCGTCCCACGCTCGCCAACTCTCACGGTGGATAAGGACATTCAAAGGGGAAGGTAATAGGAGTGAAAAGGTGAAAAGGAGAAAAAGTGTGGCAACGGATTCAGATCCGCCGGTATTGGTTGCGTCAAATCAGGCAGCCCGGTGGGGATTGCATGAGACGGGCAGAGAGGAATATCTTGCCACAATTATTACATCGTCCAGAATATGCATCGATAGTAAACTGCCATGTCTGGACGGCTTAATCGCCCGTCAAAGGAGCAAAAATGAGAACCTGGATCATCAGCGTGATTCTTTTCTGCGCAGCGATGACTCTGACGGCTGCCAGTTTCACCGTGGACAACAACATCCGCCCCACCGGCCAGTACCGGACCTGGATCTCCGCCTACAACCTCGCGGCGGACGGCGACACGATCTATATCTATCCCTCTCCCTACGATTATGGCCCCGGCCAGTTGCCATTTTTCGGACAGTATCCCCGCGCATCTGACCATCTCCGTAAACGAAGGCACGGTCTACCTTGCCTGGGAAGACCTCTACGCGATCGACACCTACAAGGTGTATTCCGCCCCTCTGCCGGAAGGAACCTATGCCGAGGACACGGGCGGCAGCTTTGGAGAGTCTGACTGGACATCTCCGGAGACCGGCGCGAGAAGGTTTTTCCGGGTGACGTCGGTGTATGGGGAGTGAGGGGCCTTTGGGTTAATGAGTTAATTGGTTTATGCTGCGCCCGTGGCGGGGGATTGCGTTCCGCTGTTTTGGGGTTACTGGATTCCGGCCTCCGCCGGCATGACAATGGGGATTGGAATCCGCCGGGCCTCAGACGGGCAGCAGGCACTCCTGGCAGTTGTCCAGGTTGACCTTGATCGCCGCCCAGACGGTATCGGCTTCCCCGGCCTCCTCCAGTTTGCGGAAGAGCTCTTTGTCCTGCAGGGTTTTGGAAAGCATCCGCAGGATGTGGAGCTGGGCGTCGTGGTTTTCTTCCGGGGTGATGATGATGAAGACCCAGCGCACCGGCAGGCTGTCCGGGCTGTCCCACTCCAGGCCGGCTTTGTTTTTGACCACCCAGATCATGGGGTGGCGGATCCCCTGCAGGCGGGCGTGGGGAAAGGCGATTCCCTTTCCGACGGAGGTGACCATCTGCTCTTCGCGGAGCTGGAGGCCGGACAGCACGTCCTCCGGCCTGAGCCTGGCCTTGGCGGCGATCCTTTGGCTGATGGCTTCCAGCAGCTCTTCTTTGGCTGAGAAATCGGCATCCAGGATCACGGCGTCGCTGCCCAAAACGACGTCCAGCAGGCCCTGACGTTTGCGCTTGAGCGCCGCTGCCAGCCAGGGACCAAAGACGACGGTGGAGATGATTGAGGCGACCACGATGGCGACGAAGATCTGCTGCGTGATCAGTCCGGCGGAGAGGGCCAGAATGGCGACCACTATGTGCATTTCCCCGCCGGCGGTGTGGCAGATGGCGATGGTCTGGAGGTCGGCGCGGCCCTGCCTGGCCAGCCGGGCTCCGATCCAGGCCCCGATGTAGCGGGCGGCGATGCCCACCACGGTCAGGAGCAACACCAGCTGCCAGTTGAAACTCTTGATGAAATCCAGATGCAGGCCGATGTTGGCAAAGAACACCGGCACAAAGATGGAGTGGACCATCCGGTTCATCACGTGGCGGTCGTTTTGAGAGAAGTGCCGGGCCTCACCCAACACGATTCCGGCGATGAAAAAGCCGAACAGGGAATGGATCCCGATTCCCAGCGTGACGGCTCCAAACAGCATTCCTGTGATGAACACGAAGGTGGTCTTGAGGCCGGTGTCGCCGCCGTAGCGTTCGTGGATGAAGGTCATGGCGCGGTCGACCCATTTGCGCAGCAGGGTCAGGCTCAAAACGGTGAAGCCCAGGGTGAGGAAGATCAATCGGAGGATCACCGGCAGGTCGAGCTTGGTCTGGCTGAAAGCGCCGAGGATGATGGTGAAGACCACCCAGCCGATCAGGTCGTTGATGGTTAGGGCGGAAATGATCAGAAAGCCGGTGTCGCTCTTGAGGATGTTGAGGTCATACATCACGCGGATCGCGACGGGCAGGGCGCTGATGGTCATGATCGTGGAAATGAAGAGGGTGAAGATCAGGCGGCGGGAGGGATCCACCAGGTGCGCGTCGCCGATCAGATAGATCGGTATGAACGCGATCAGGATGGGCACGATCAGGTCCGTGAGGGAGATCGTCAGCGCCTGTCCCTTCTGCTTCCAGATACGGCTGAAATTGACATCCAGGCCGGTTTCCATCAGCAGGTAAAAATTGCCAAACCAGGCGATGGTCTCCAGCATCGAGATTTGCAGCGGGTCACGCGGGAACAGCCAGCCCTGGTATTGGGGCAGCCATTTGCCAAAGATGGCGGGGCCCAGCAGCAGGCCGACCAGGACCTCGCCGGTGATGGTGGACTGTTTGAACCGCTCAAACAGCAGTCCCGCCAGTTTGCTGACACCCAGCAGGATGGCAAACTGGAGGAGGAAGATCATCAGGTTGTGCTCGGTTAAAAACTTCATCTTGCAGACATGATAATCCGGCCTGCCCCCCGGAGTCAAGCATTTCTTTGCTGCGGATGCGCCGCTTGCGGCCTTCAGGGGGTCTCCGCATCCTTTGCCTATAGCGGTTTGAACCCTGTTTCAGCTTCTTCTGCCGGAGCCACGAACGCTCCGGACATGCCCAATAAAGTCCGTAGTGTCCGCGCTCAGATATCGATCGGAGCATGTACCTGCAATGGGACCGGCTGGCGGGGTTGCTCTTTCTCCGGGCGTCATTAGCAGTCAGGCGGCTGAATGCCATCTGCGAATAAATGGTTGACAACATCGCGAGATCTGACACGTTGGCAATTGTCGCAGGGACTGTGCCTGCCTCTTCTGCTCAGCAACCGATGAGCAGGAGGATGAAATGATGTGGCAAAATCCGACAGGAGGATGAAATGAAAGCATTGGCGATCAGTTTGGCAATCCTTGGGTGGATCGGCATCGCCGCGGCCGGCGTGGGGCAGAGGCAGGTGGAAGGCTTGAGCCTCGCGGTAACAGGAGACCAGGTCACACTTAGCTGGAACGCGGTGCCCGGCGCGGTCTCCTACAACGTCTATTCTTCCGCGACCGGCACTGGCTTCGGGCTGGACGCCAGCGGCGCCTTTGACGGCCCCAACTGGACCGCGCCGGTCAACGGAGACCGGAGGTTTTACCGCGTCACCCATGTCAGCCCCGACCCCTTGGGATTGGTTTTCGTCCAGGGCGGCACCCTCATCCCCGACAGCGGCAGCTATGTTTCAGGCCTGATGGTGTCTTCCTTCCATATCAGCCAGTATGAGGTCAGCAATTCACAATGGAGCGCCGTGATGGGCTCCGGCAGCGCGGACAGCTATCCGCGCGCCTATGTCAACTGGCAGGAAACCATTGAATACTGCAACCGGCTCAGCCTCCAGGAGCAGCTCACCCCCTGCTACACGCTGCAGGGTTATGGCACCGACCCGGCCGGCTGGCCCGCCGATTGGGAGTGGGACGCAAACAATCATCTGTTGCTCAGTTGGAACCAATCCGCCAACGGTTATCGCCTGCCCACCGACGCGGAGTGGGAATACGCCGCCCGGGGGGGAGTGTTTACCAACGGTTACGCTTACAGCGGTTCCAACAACCTGGGTTCCGTCGGCTGGTACGGCTACAACAGCGGCGGCTACGCCCATACCGGGGGCGGCAAGGCGGCCAACGAAATCGGAACCTTTGACATGAGCGGCAATCTGTTCGAATGGTGCTGGACCCTCCAAAGCTGGGGCCAGGCCTACATCCGCGGCGGGGCCTACAACTCCGGCTTTCAGGCCTGCGCGGTTCAGGCGCGGGACTATCGCTACGTGACAAACTTTGCCAACAACATCGGCTTCCGTGTTTGCCGGAGTTCCCTCTAACCTGTCAGGCCAGCCCCTGCCCCGCTGGCTGGATCTCCCTCCCGGTGGGCGTTGGAGCCCGTCGCAGCGCCGTTGGTGGTGGGCTTGCCAAAATAGGTCTTGACACGTTAGGGCATCTCCGGTAGCGGAAAAAAAACGCCAGCCATGGAGTGACGACATGTACAGATCTGCCCTGTTGATAATCTGCCTGACCAGCATATCCCTGTTGGGAGGGCTGAACACAGGCCCCTGGAGCGACATCCGCTTCAGCGGCAAAGACGCCGCCGATCAAGTATTGATCCGCCTGGAAACCGAAGCCGCGACCGCCGCGGAGCACACCCTGCTTTACTACAACGGCAGCGCGATCGTGCAGCAGCCGTTCAGCGAGCTGGACCCGGCCAGCCACACCCTACAAGCCGCTTACACGGCTGTGGGAACCAATGCCGACCTCGGTCTGGTGGCCGCCCCCGCCGGCCAGCCGCGCCGCGTTAATCCGGTCTATTACAGCGGCACCGGGCTGCCCGCCCTGGGCAGATATACCCTCACTGCCGGCGATCCCGCCAACGACCAGGGCACCAGCCATCTGGACCTCGTGGCGGATTATTGCAGCTTTTCGGACACCAAGCTCTATGCCGCGATCCAAAACCGGGGCGGGGGCTTTCCGCTCAGCGGTGCTTTAGGTTTTCCGCCATACTATTCCTACATGTACGCGATCGCGGCTCCGGACACCGATCCGAGCAACCCCAACACGATCATCTGGGTGTTGAACTACATCCAGGTGACCTTTGGCGGCCTCGAACCGGGCCTCTACAAGATCACCGGCACCAGTGCCGAAGACCTGGTCCGCATCGGCGACATCGCGACCTCCATCGACAGCGCCAACAACCTGCTGAAAATGAGTTGCGACCTGGCTCCGCTGCTGGCGGATCCGGACTTCATGAGTTGGTTTGATCCCGCCGATCCAGTGATGGGCGTCATGTCCCTCACCAACCGGACCACCCTGAGCGGCCTGACCCCCGTGACCGAGAATACGGATACTTCCAGCGGCGCCAGAGCCCATCTTAAACGCCTAAGCAATCCGCTCCATCCGGAAATCCTGCCCAGCCTGACGGAGTTCGGTTTTTTCGCGAACGCTGAAGACGTCTGGTTCGAGACTATGTTCACGGACGCCTATGGCCGTTTTCCGCTTTCCATCAGGGCGGAATGGCTGCCCGGCCAGAGCTTTGAGCTACTGCCCCAAACCACGGACCACAGCCAGCCGGTGCGCTATCGCAGCGCCAACCTGCTCGGCCTGCTGAATGAATACGACGAAGTTCCCAGCCGGGCCGCCGCCTCGCTCGACAACCTCAGTTGGGCCGAATCCGCCACCCAACCCTACAGCTACGTTTTGGGTCTGCAGAACCCGCAAAACCTGACTCTGCAGGCCAGCGGAGAGCTGAGCTGGTCCGCGGTGGAACAAACGCTGCTGGGCAACTCCGTCAGCCCCGACCACTATGTCGTGGAAGCCGATAGCGATCCCGGCTTCGGCTCGCCCCGCAGCCTGGGCGAGGTCGCCGACACCACGCTGGGCCTGCCGCCCGCCGAAATGAGCGGCGCCCGCCAGTTCTTCCGCGTGCGCGCCGTCAAGTTGGTTCCCTGAGCGGCTGGCAGGCGATCTTGACGGGCAACCGCAGCTACCTCGCGCTGCTTCTGCTTCTGCTGCCGGCGCTTTTGCCGGGGCAGGCGGCCAGGCTGGATTACGGCCTGAAGACGGGTTTCAATCTGGCCCTGCACTACGCTCCCAACGCGGATCAGGACGTTTACAAGGTCAAGCCGGGGGCGCGGCCGGGCTTCATCGCCGGTCCCTGGCTGGAAATGAAGGTCCTGCCCCATTTCGCCATCGGCTACGAACTGCTTTATACCCAGAAAGGCAGCCGCATCGGCATCTCCGTCCTCAAGGTGGAGGATGAATTTGGCAATTGGGAACCGCTGGCCAGGCCGGCGAAAATGCAGGTGGATTACAACCTGGATTACCTGGAACTGCCAGTGCTGATGAAGGTGAAGACCCTGGACCGGGGCAAGCTGTCGCTCACCGGGATCTTCGGCACCGCTTTCGCCTACAAGGTGCGCTCGCACCACGAACTGAGCGGCAGAGTCTATCTGACCGCGGATGTAGACGACCCCGGCACCGCCCTGGAGCAGGAATCCGACCTGGCCTATGTGAACAGTTTCGACTACAGCATGGTCTACGGCACCGCCCTGCGTTACCAGGGAAAGTTTGACCTGTCCGCGGAGATCCGCATGACCCTCGGATGGGATTACCTGTTGCTGCCCACCTTCGAAATGGACGACGTGGAGGTGGAGCCGGCGGAACTGCGCAATCAAACCTACTCGGCAATATTGAGCATCAAATTCTAAAGAGGATGATATGAGAAAGCTTTTCTTCCTGACCGCACTTTTGCTGGCCGCGGGCGCGCTCGGCGCGCTGGATTGCGACGGCTTCTACGGCTCCGGCGCCGACCCATCCGGCAACGTGGGCGTTTTGATCAATTCCCCGCTGGAGGGTAAATTTTGGTATCTGGACAGCCAGAGTTCGCTGTCGTTCGCCAATCCCTCCGCCTGGGCAGACCCAGGCTGGCAGGAGGGGGTTCTGGAAGCGCCGTCGCACCTCTATGCCGGTTTCCGGCGCCAGGGGGCGTCTCCCCTCGCCGTGCCGATCTTTTTCCCCGCCGGGGGGATCAATCCCACCTATGCCCGCTCCCTGCCGTTGGAAGACGATAACGAGGCCGACGAAGCCTTTAGCCTGCCGCATCTGGACCTGCTGCACACCCAGATGGCGTTTTCCGAAACCCGGCTCTATTACTACCTCAAATGCAACACCATGACCTATCCGGTCTCCTCCGGCTTCACGTTCTACTCCTACATGGGCGTGCTTTCCGATCCCAACGCCGCCCCGGGGGAAGACCCCCTTGTCTGGGCGCTTATGAACACGGTGACGGCGCCAGGGATCATTTCTCCGGGGCTCTACAAGATCACCGGCAACGGCACCGAAGACCTGCTGCTGCTGGCACCGATCGAGATCAGCGTGGACGAAACGGCGGGAGCGCTGGTGCTTTCCTGCGCCCTCAGCGATCTGCTGGCGGATCCGGATTTCGCCGCCTGGTTTGACCCGGATTACCCGCTGGCGTCAACGGTGGCGATGACTTCGCGCATCACCCTCAGCGGCGGTAACGTCGTCGCGGACACCACCGCGGGCACCCTGGTCCTCCTGCAGCCAAAGCAGATCAACCCCGGCAACCTGTTCGCGCCGGTGGTGTCGAACTTTGTGCCCAGCTATGCCGACGGCCAGCTCTCGGTGCAGGCAAACTATACCGATCCGGACCACAACTACCCCCAAAACCCCAGCTTCAGCTGCGACGGTGGGCTCACCTGGCATCCGCTGCATCCGGTGAATCTGCAGGATTTCAGCCAGGCGGTCAGCTTCTCCGGTGGACCTGTGAACGCACCCGTCGACTGGGTGGAAGCGACGTTCAGCTTTGTCAACGGCGGCGAAACCTATACCTACAGCTTCCCCAATCCCGGCGTCTCCGCGGAAGACGGACTGCTGCCGCCGGCCAGCCTGAAAACCTGGCCCAACCCTGCTGGCGACATCCTCAAGGTCTCGGCTTCGGGATCCGAGCCCCTGGCCATTTACAACCAACGCGGCCAAAAGCTGCGGGAACTGGCCTGGCTGGGCAAAGAGACGGAACTGGATCTGTCCGGCCTGGCACCGGGTGTCTATCTGCTGCGGCAGGGCGCGGAACTGAGGCGCTTCCTCAAGCTGTAACCGCCCCAGAGAGAGTTTCTGCTGGCAGAGGGTTTTATCGAGCCCGAAACTGAGGTTGACTGATGTCCGGAACGGATTGGGCGAGGAAAACCCAACCGGTGAGGCCAGTACGTCGCCATCGACCCCGTAACCAATCACCATTAACCCAATTGGGGTGTTCAGGGATGACTTTGACCGGATCTGGGGGTCAGGCCGCCAGTCTCTATATTGACGGCGCAGCAGAGTCGCCTGATATCGCGCTTTGGAGATAGCCTCCCCGATTCAGCGGGAACCCCGTGTTGGCCCATGCTTGCCGAACAATGTCACAAAATGAAATTTCCGCAGTCACTTCATAGTGGGACGGATTTGTAAAAAATCAGATAAACCATGTATATTTTTCTTGACAGCGCAATCCAAACCCTCAGGTTGATCCCATATCCTTAGATGCCAGGCGGAAAATCCACTGGCAGAGGCAAAACAGGAGTTGTGCCATGAAACAAGTTCATATCGTATTGTTGTTGATGGCCACGGCCGGCATCCTTGTGGCCCAGGCAACCTCTCCCAAATTCTTCCCCCTTCCGGAACAGGCCCAAACATCCTTGCCAGCAGTGGCCGACCCGGTGATAGAACCCAAGGCGCCCATCGCCGTCCCGGCTTTCTCACTCCCCCAAGACACGCCCGGAGCGCCGAAAAACGTCTCGAGCCGAGGCGCGCCGGCCACGAAGCCCTCAGCGGCGGAGCCCAAAACGGACGGGAAGATCGAACCCAAGCTGGAGTTTCCCACCGAAGCGCCGGCAGAATACCGCCCTCAGCCCTACAATCCCAACCAACCCAAGGAACTGCAGGCGGCCGGCAGCGGCGAACCCGAACGCTGGGATCCGGACGCTTATGAAGACGACGATACCGCCGCCACGGCCCGCTACATCTCTGTCACTTCCACGCTCCAAAGCCAGAACCACACCATCGAGGACGTGGGAGTGGACGTGGACTGGTATTACTTTTACGGGATACCGGGACGCACCTACTATTTCTATTCCACCAGCTCGCTGGACCTGTACCTCGAGCTTTACCAGGACAACGGGACCACCTACATAGACGGGGATGACGACGATGGCGACGTTAACAATTTCTATCTGGAATTCACACCTCCGGCTTTAGGGTATTACCGCCTGAAAGTGTGGGCGTATTACATGAACACCGGTCCCTACGTGTTCTGGTTCAAGACCGGCGCCACGGTGGACAGCTGGGAGATCGACGACTCAGCCGCCAATGCCGGGCCGATCTTTCCCGCCATCAGCCTCACGACCTACAACCACACCATCCACAACGCCACGGACGTCGACTGGTACAGCTTTACCGGCTGGACGGGGAGAAACTACAGCTTTTACTCCACCGGCAACACGGACGTGCGGGCCTATCTCTACGCCGCGGATGGCAGCACCCAGCTGGCCTACAACGACGACAGCAGCGGGGTGAACTTCCTGATCCAATACAGCCCCACGCAAAACGGAACCTACTATCTGAAGGTGGAACCCTACCCCGGCAATGCCGGCGCTTACGCGCTCAATTTCCTCTACGGGGCGAGCGCGGACAGCTATGAGCCGGACGATGTCAACAACGCGACCTCACTCGAGGCCAACTACGCCTATCCCCAGTCACAAAGCCACACCCTGCACCTTGGTTCCGACCAGGACTGGTTCAATTTCATCGCCCTGACCGGCAGGACCTACCACTTTTGGTCCACCGGCAACGAGGATGTGCGGGTTGGGATCTACGATACCAGCCTGGTCAACCCGATAGCGTCGGACGACAACAGCGGCGAAGGGAACAATTTCGACCTGGCCTTCGCCACCCCGGGGCAGACCTGGAACTACCGGCTCAAGGTGGACGCTCCCTACGGGGCTGTCGGAGCCTACACCATCCACTGGCGGCACGATACTTACGGCGACGCCTATGAAAACGACGACTTTGCCTCTGACCCGACGTTGATCACTGTGACCACCACGGACAGCTACCAGAGCCACAATCTGGACAACTGGCAGGACGAGGACTGGTATCGGTTTTACGGTATTCCGGGTCTGATGTATACCCTGTATTCCACCAATGGCCAATACAACACCTATCCGATGGACAACCAGATCTACCTCTACCAGGATGACGGCGCCACGCTGATTTCCTTGAACGACGACGGCGGGGACGGAGGCAACTTCCTGCTCCAGTATTCGCCTGGGGTCGCGGCCTATTACCGGTTCAAGGTGATCGGCTACAACGGCTGCACGGAGGACTACAACCTCCACTACTACTACAGCGCCGTCTCCGACGGTTATGAAGCGGACGACTCCGCCACCGACTATACCACCATCACCCCCACAACCGCCGACCAGACCCAAAACCACACCCTGCACAGCTCTGCGGACCAGGATTGGTTCCGCTTTTCCGGCACGGCGGGCAGGCTCTACAACTTCTGGTCGGAGTGGGCGACGGACAACCAGATCTATCTGTATCAGGACGATGGGACCACCCAATTGCAATGGGACGACGACGCCGGCGAGGGGTGGAATTTCAACCTGGGCTTCGTCTGCGCCACAACTGGGTATTACAAGCTCAAGGTGATCGGCTACAGCGGGGCTGTCTGCGCCTACCGGTTCCACTACAGCTACGCGGCCGTGCCGGATGAGTATGAGGACGACAATTCCGCCACGCAATACACCGAAATAGGCGTGTTTTCCTCCGACCTAAGCCAGACCCACACCCTCCACACCCCCACGGATCAGGATTGGTTTCAGTTTACCGGGGAGGCCGGCAAACGCTATACCTTCTATTCCACCGGCGTGGAAGATACGAAGATCTTCCTCTATCAATCCAACGGCAGCACCCAGATAGCCGAGGATGACGACAACGGCGACGGCCTCAACTTCAACCTGCAATACGTGTTTGCCACCACCGGCGTTTACAAGCTCAAGGTGGTGGGCTACTACGGAGCCTGCGGGACCTATGTGTTCCACTATTTCAAAGGGACCCAGCCCGACGCCTATGAGGACGACGACTCCGCCACAGACTACACGGCGCTGACGGTGACCGCCACCCTCCAGACCCAAAACCACACCCTGCACGACGCCCTTGACCAGGATTGGTTCCGTTTTCAGGGGGTGGCGGGCAGGACCTACGATTTCTCCTCGACGGGAAACACGGACACCCGAGCCTTCCTCTACCAGGATGACGGCGTCACATTGATCAGTTCGGACGACGACTCCAACGGCCTGCCCAATTTCCGCCTGCTGTTTCAGCCCACAACCACGGCCTACTACAAGCTGAAGGTCGAAGCCTATCCAGGCGACGCCGGAGCCTACGTGTTCAACTATCTCTATACCGTTCTGGCCGCGCCGGTGAACGTGACCTTTACGCGGGTGGGGGAAAACTTTCTGCTTTCCTGGAACGCGGTGCCCGGCGCCACCAGCTACAAGATCTACCATTCGGACAATCCCACCGCGGGATTTATCCAACTGGGGGCAGTATCCACCACCAGCGTCCTGATCTCATCCGCGCTGCCCAGGAGGTTCTACCGCGTCACAGCCAACAACTGAAGCAGTTTGCCCAAAGGCTGCCCTTAGGCGGGACCTCGCGTCCCGCTGTGAAGGGACAAGGGGTTTTGCACAGGGGGTGGTGGGAGAATAGATGGGATAAAGGTTTAATAATTAGGGGTTTATGAAAGTAGGTGTGCAGAACTGCTTGTCGCAGGAAAATGGGGTTTTTTGGGGGTTTTGCGACAAGGGATTCTGCACAGATTGCGACAAGGGATTTTGCACAGAATGGAAAGCACTGTGTAAGCAGTAGATAAGTGGTTTAAGTTTGCGACAAGGGATTTTGCACAGATTTGCAAGTGTTTGATATATATTGAACTTGCGCGGTTAGGGAAATGGGCTGATTTGCGGAGTAGGATGAGGAGGATAGCGGGATAATGTGCAGAATCCCTTGTCGCAAAACCCTGGTGTTTGTGCAGAATTGGTTGTCGCAAAGTGGAGGGGTGGCAGGAAAAAGACCGGAGAGCAGCGCGGAAATGAGGCAAGGGGATCGCGCCAAACGCAGCATTGCATGCTGCGCTACGATCAATAGCCTTTGTAGAGTTTTCTACCGGTTTCGGCGGCTTTATGGATTTCGATGGGATTGGGAGCGTGGTTGATGATAGTGGGCTGGGCTTTGTAGAGATCGGCGCGGAGGAGGCGGACTTCGGAGATGAGGTCGTTGAAGCCTGGGAAGGGGGAGTTTGAGACGAGCCCGCCGGTAGCGTAGTGAGAGGAGATAGGAGCGGTGGCGAGAGCTGGGGAGTTGAGGTTGTTGAGGTAATTCAAGAGTGGAAGGACACCTGGGGTGGATACAGAGCGGGCATTGACGACATATTCGCCGTTGGAAGCCATAATGGGGATGGAATCGGAAGTGGCGGAGCCGGGGCCGGAGATGAAACCTCCAGAGGCAAAGCCGAGGTTGCGTTTAATGGAGTTGAAGGCGGCGACCATAGCGCCCCCCGTAGCGATAGCGGCGACAACACTATAAGGAGGCGGGATGAGTTTGGTCCACCATTTCCAGACGTTGGAGATAGCTTCGAAGAGGCCGGCGAAGGCTGATTTGATGCCGGCGGCGACGGAGGTAATAAGGGATGATTTTTGGATGCCAAGAGTTTGGAGGATGGCAGCTTGTTTGGATTTTTCGACGGTAAGTTCGATGGAGAGTTGGGTGAGTTTGGCTTTGATATATTGGGAAGCCATCGAGCCGATGGAGGCGAGGAAGCTATTGCGGATGGAGGTCCAGATTTGATTGAGGCGTTGGGATCCGGAGAGTGAGGAATCCAGGATGGAGGCCCAGGCGGTGTCGAAGCCGGCGACGAGGGAGTTGGTGGTGGTGTTCCAGGCATCGAGGAAGGCGGCGTTATCCTGACGCCATTGATCGGCGAGGGTTTCGGAGATGCGGAGTTGAGCGGAGCGCATGGCAGCCAGGGCGTTTTTGTATTCGTCGGATTCAGCACCAAAGGTGGCCTTGATTTGCTCGGCGTAGAGGCGGAGTTTGGAGGTTAGTTCGTCGTAAGTGAGAGCGCCGATGGTTTTGAGGTCAGCGAGGCGGTCGATTTCCGCGTTGTAATTGGTAAGGAGGAGTTGTTTCTCTGCTGCGAGGTCATCTTCGAGGCGGCGCTGCTTTTCGTCCGCGAGGTCTTGTTCCTTTTTAGTGATTTCGTCGAGGCGGGCGGTTCTCCAGTCATCAAGCGCCTTTGTTTTGGACTCCAGATCCTCTGCCTTAGTTGCATAGGCGACCTTAGCGAGGTTGAGGAGGCGTTCATATTCGATTTGAACAAGTTCTCGTTCGGAGGCGAGGAAGCGGGTTAGTTCGTCGTGAGCGGCCTTGGCTTCATCCACTACATTGGACGGAGATGGGCGGTTGCCACCGCCATTGGAACCAGATCCGCTGGCAGGGGTTGGCGTTTTTTGGGGAGGCGTAATAGGCGGAGTGGTGGATGGGAACAGTTTTTTGGATAAATTGATGCGGTTTAGAATCTGCGTTTGGAGGCTTTTTTCCTTAGCCTCAAGTTTGGATATTTCTGTTTGACGGCGGCGGATCTCTTCTCCATAGGTAACGACGTCGGACGAATAAGCAGCATAAGCGCTGGATTCTTTTTTCCCTTTAACCTTCATCTCTGCTTTAAGGGTTGAAAGCGCTTCGGTAGTTTTGATAACGGCGAGCCCGGTTTTAGTGAATATTTCCTGCAGATCTTTGGTGGAAGCAGCGACGATCCTCTCATTGAGATAGTTGTTGAGGGATATGCGGGCAGTATCGATGGCGGTGGAGATATTTTCCCACTTGCCTTTTTCGAGGTCAATGTGGGAGAAGTAGTTAGGGTAGAGTTTTAGGAGATCATTGACAGTCTTTTTGTAGATTTCGTTATCGGTAGCGGAACGGTTTTGTTTATTGTGGAGATCAGTGTAGGTGATGATGAGGGACTCGAACTGGATTTTTTGATCTGAGGCGTTGCGGGAAGCGATCTGGAGATTGGAGCCAGTGCCGGTGAGACCTTTAATGACGTTTCCCAGGCCGTTGGCAAGTTCGCCCAGGATAGGGGTGAGTGATGAGCCGATGTTGGCTTTGAGTTGGGTGAAGGAGTCGTTGAGGTTGGACATAGCGCCGGCGTATGATTTGGAGATACGGTCGGCGGATCCTGCGATGCCGGCGGCTGGATCGGAGAGGGTTTGGAGGAGGACGTCCCGGAACTGTGGCAGGGTGAGGTTGGTGAGGTCGTCGATGCCTTTGAAGGATTTAATGAGTTCGAGGACGCCGCGTTCGCGGAGGATATCGGCAGCCCCGGCTCCACCCGCGAAAGCGCGGCCAACGGCCTGGGCGGCTTCAACGACATCGAGGCCCATGTAGGCGGCGAGGTCGGAGACGGATTCGAGAGTGGTTTCGGCGTTGAGGCCAAAGGCTTTGAGAGAGGCCCCGGCTTCGGTGATCTGCTGGAGGGTGGCGGGGGTGCGGGTGGCGACGTCCTGGAATTTGGCGAAGGCTTGTTCGGCGGCTTGAGTAGAGCCATAGAGAGAGACGAGGCGGAGTTTGAGTTGTTCGATCTCGGAGGCCGGTTTAATGAAGGTTCCGGCAAGTTTGGAGGCGAGTGTAATAGCGGCGGAGATGCCGTTGGTGACTAAGCCGAATTTGGCAAAGGCGGTAGTAAACGACGAGGAAAGTGATTTGAATGACGAGGAAGCCTGGGCGGTTTCGACGTTGATTTTTTGAGGGATACCAAGTTTTTTGAAGAGTGCATCAATAGCGGGGTCTTTAAGGAGGCGGGCATCGATGGTAAGGAGGATTTTTTCCAATGGTTAGAACCCCGCAGAAAAAGAGGGGAAAGAGAAGGGGGACAACAAAGAGTTAAGGAGTAAAGGATAGCTGGTGATCACGGGTTCATCAGCGCGGCTAATCATGTTGATGCTTGGCGCGCAGTTGCGCGGCGGATTCGGCTTCGAGGACCAGGCAGGCGTAGGCTTCTTCGAGGGAGAGGTCGGGGTTGTAGAGCCCTGCTTTTTGGAGGGAATAGGTGAGGCGCAGGAAGGGGCTCTCCAGGACTCCGGTGGGAGTGAGGAGAGGCTCTGCATCTGAGCGAAAAAGGACGTCATTTGCCTTCAGGAAGACTTGGGCAGTTTGAAGCTGGAGGTAAAGGCGGAAAAAAAATCGGAGATGAGGCCTCCTATAACAGGCATAGGGACGGAATCCCAGGGGACTTTATTACCGGAATCATCCAGGTAAACGCTGGATTCCGTGATGGCAGAGAGGAACTCGACGAGGACCCCGCCCTCGAGGAGGTCGGAGATGATGTCAGAGAGGTTGATTTTGAGTTCGGTGAGGCGTTGCAAGGCGTAGAGAGCGCCGGAATCCAGGAAGTGGTGGAGGTTGGCCTTTTTCAGAATAGACCACGCCGCCTGGGCGGAACGGATAGTGACTATGGGTTTCATATAAGTCTCCTGTTTAATTACTTCTTGGATCAAGAACAGTGATAAATCCCCGGGCAAGTGTAGTTTGCAAATCACGACCGTAGAGGGTAATGGAGAAGGGAAGGTTTCCGAGAACGTTGATAATGTTAGCGGCGACAGAAAAATATAAAGAAATAGTGCTTATTCTTCCGTCAAAATTCTCGTTAGGGGACAACCCAGAGATTGTAAGAATTGCCTGGGTATAACCCAAGTCCAGCAGATTTACCTTATCGGTTTGAACATTGACAGTAAGGTTCAATGAATCATTAACGAAAGTGGTGAGGGAGCAGGGTTTGATCATGATATCTTCTGGAAGGAAGTTTTGATGTTACGAGGAGGTAGTTGGACGTCCAGGGAGTTCCCGCCGGGGTGTATGGCTAAGAGAGTGCGCGGTCCCAATGAGACTGTGATGACTGAAAAAGCGCACCGGGCCCGGAGGGTCAGGCCCGGTGCAGGGACGGTTAGGGCGAGGACTGTAGGCATGGGCTATTTCAGAGATATAGAGGATTTTTCGAAGGCAGCCTGGACGGCGGTTTCGAGGGATCCGTATTTTTTGACGAGGAGGTTTTGGTCTTTTTTGGAGAGTGTGGCTCTGGCGTAGGCGACAACCTGGGCTTTCTTTTCGGCACCAGAGAGGGGTGAGGTAGATTTTTCGACTTTGGCGATGATCTCGATGATGCGCATGAGGATCGGCTCGACGAGGGAGTCGGCGATATCGATGCCGATTTTCCGGAAGAGGCGGGTGATCAGCGGCGTAACAATGGCGATGATCAGCGGCGCCAAGGCTGCGAGGATAGCGTCTGTAGTGTCTCCTGAGATGCCAGCCAGGAGAGGGAGTGTGGCGAGGAGGAGGATTAGACAGGCGAGGTATTTAGTCATTTGGACTCCTTTAATATCCAGGGCGGAGCAGCGTCCGCCCCTATGTTAGAGCGGTAAAGTTTTTAGAGACCTCAGTCTCCTGTTTAGCGGATATGGTTTGTCCGGTGGGATAGGTGGCGCCGGAACGGGTGAGGGTAAAGGTGTAGGTGGTGCCAGCGGGATGTGCATCCACATAGATTTGATAGAAGCCGTTAGCATCCGTAACATCGGCGAAAGTGCCGGGCGTGCCGGTGACAGAGACGACGACACCGGCATCGGGAGTGATGCCACCGGGGCGGTAAACGTATCCAGAGATGACGCCGTAGGGGCTGAGTTGGCCCAGGAGGAAGATGGTGTCCTGTGGCGTGTTGACGGAGAAGGTGCGCGCGGCGGTAAGTTTGATGATGGCGGATTCGTTGGTGACAGCCACGGGATAGACCGAGAGAGCGAGGCCAAAGGCGACACTGATGAAAGAGTCATCCGCGGTATCAAACCAGAGGAGATCAACTTTGGTGTTGTGGAGAGTGCGGAGATAATCGTAATGGACCTTATCGGTGCGGAAGGTGGCGAATTCGAGGCTGATTTTTTCGGATGCGACACCAGTTGTGCCGTCGTTGTAATCTTCGGTCACATCAGGGCCTATTTCGAAGTTGGGGGCACGTTTAATGAAGGTGAGCCGCTCCCAGGTATCGAGGAGATTGCCCAGGTTACCCTCCACTGCAAATAGAGTGATGTCGGTAAAGGGTTGACCAGCCGGGCGAATATAGATATCAGTAAAGCGCATAGAGGCTCCGGGGTTAAGTAACTGTGATGAGGGTCAGAGGCGCGGTAGTGGCAGATATGCTTTTCTCTTTAGAGCAGGAAATTGTGATTTTGGGCTCTTCTTCCGAGGAGATTTTGGGGTAGGCGCGGGTGGCCCAGATGACGTAAGCCGGCGATTTGTTATCGGAGTCGAGCAGCAGGATATCGACCAGGACGTTGATGAAGGCAGTGCGGAGGGTAGCAAGGTCGGCAGCGGCAAAGGCAATGAGAGTGAGTTCGACCGATGCCTTGTCCGAGCCGATGTATTCGGTGCCATCCTGGACGGGCGTGGTAACAGCTTTGTCGGCATCAGCCTTGGATTCGGAGACGAGGACTCCGGTAGGCAAGGCGGTCCAGCCGGCGGGCGTGCTGCCGCTATAGGCAATGGTAGTGATGGGCGTAGCGGCAGCGCGGTAGAAGACTTTATCGAATTTTTTAACAGCCATGATGTAATCCTTTTAGTATATTAAATTGGGAATGAGCATTTGATGAGGGCGATAGAGGCGCGGACAGCGCCGACGACGTCTTCGCCGAAGATGACAGAGGAGGCGTAGAGCCTTTGGATAGTCAGGACAAGTTCAGCCATGGAGGCCAGCTGTTCCCGTGCGGCTGCGAGGTCTCCGCCGTGAGCAGCGAGGGAGACAGCGATGTAGATATCGAAGGTGAAACGGCCAAGAGGCTGGGTGCCGCCGGCGTAGAGTTCCGGGATGGCAGAGGCGGGATCCACTGCAACAAAGGGGAAGGCAGAGGGGAGGGGTGGGAGGATGTTATCCATGACGGTGACCTGAGGCAGCTCGGCTTTAATGGCCGCGATGAGGCGGGTTTGAACGGTATAAATCGTCATGAGCGACATCCGCAGTTAGATATCATACCAACCTGCCGGAGTATCGTCGGAGGTAGTTTGAGCAGCGAGGATGGAGGAGCAGAGTTTAAGCGCGTGTTGTTTGAAGTTATTGGCCATAGCGCGGAGTTCTGTGAGTTCGGAGGGGCGCTCCGAGCCTTCTCCCCATTGGGTTCCGAGGGCGTTGGAATCTGGAAAGCCCTGGCCGAAGAGGAGGGTGCGGGAGGAGATGATGAGGCGGGCAGCGAGGAAATGCGAGACGGCTGCTGACCAGGTGGGGTCCTCAGCGGTCTCCAGATCAGTGGCAAGAGTGGGGCCCAGGATAAGAGCAGCGTCCATGATACCCGCAGGGACGAGCGCAATAATGCGCTCGTCCGGGGTATCTTCCAGCGTGAGGAGGGCGTGGACGTTGTTTATCCAGGAGATCATGCTCAGGAGCCGGTGGCAGCGAGGATGCGCAGATTGGCGGCGGGGTATTGGTTGACGTCCAAACGGACGGAGAGGACGACCTTGAAGCCGCGGGCTTCGGGATAGCGCTGGGCTTCGAGGTAAACTTCGCGGCCGATGGGGACGAGGAAGTTGGAGAGATCGCCGATGATGGGCCGATTGGCGGGCAGGGTATTGAGTTCCACCAGTTCAAAGCCACGGAGCCAGAGGCGTCCGTCGCGGACGGCAATGGTGCGGTTGTTGGTGTTGATATCATCCCAGAGTGCGGAGTAATCGGCGGGTGCGATGTAGATTTTGGTGTTGGGCTGGACCAGGACATCGTCGGGCGCGCCAATGATGAGTTTGTTCAGTTTCTTGGCGATGGTGGTATCGGAGGCGGAGAGCCAGGCGCAGGTCAAGCTGTTGGTGGTGAGCTGCTTGACGATACCGTCGAGGATTTTTTTTACGTAAGTTTGGTCAGTGGAGAGGGAGACAGAGGTGTCGCCGTTGACGACCATGTATTGGAGGTCTTTGGCAAACATTTTGGCGACCATGGTGGCGATTTTCTCGGCGTCGGAGTCGTTATCCTCGACATAGGAATCCTGGAGGATGATGGCCAGGACGCATTCCTTGAGGGAGTAGGAGACGTCGGTTTGGGTGAGGTTGTTGAGGGCGGCGACTGTTTGGCGGTCGGCGCTGCTGACGGAGTAGCCGCGGGTTTTGTAGGCAGCCATGGCGAGGGCGGGATAGGTGGCCACGGGTTCGACGACCTTGGCCGGGGTGACATATTTGAGGACGGGGGTGTTGTCCATAACGAGGTCGATAAATTTATCGGCAGACTTGGGCGAAAGCAGGCCGAGGGGTTTGATACCAGAAGGCAGAGGCATTGGTGTGCTCCTTTAAGTTAGTTTTGCGAAATCGAATTCGGAAAGAGTAGCGGGATCCGGCGCCTCGTTCTTGGAGATGGAGACGTTACCGGCGGAATCAACGATAAGTTGGCGGGATTTGGGGAGAGTTTTGACGACTTGGGAGAGTTCCTCGAGTTCTTTGGCCTGTTTGGCGATTTGGGCCTTGAGGGCAGCGATCTCGGGGGACTCGGCGTTGGGGGGTTCCTCTTCTTTTTTGGAGCAGAGGGCCATCATGGAGAGGCCTTGATATTCGCCGGTTTTAACCTTTTGGAAGGTGTCGGAGGCGGGGTCCATCTTGATGACGACGTTCCAAGCACCCTTGGCATCGAGAGCAGATTCGACGACGGCAGGTCCGGCGGGGACTTCGGAGTGGTTTTCATCGACGTTGAAGTTGCGTCCGTTGAGCATGAAATCATGGGCGGCCTTTTTGATGGTGGCGGCGTCGGTCCAGTCACCATCAGTGTCTTAGACGCCGGGTTCGTAAACGGTGCCGGAGACCAGGCCCTCATCGGAGGTTTTGGCCACCTTGATGAGTTTTTCCTGGTTGAATTTATCGCGGCATTTGTAGACGATGTCCTTTTTGTTGGCGGGTTTGTCCACCAGGCTGATAAAGGAGACCTGGAGGTTTTCGAGTTTTGGCATGTGAAGCTCCTTGGTAATTATTCAGAAATATAGTTTTCGCGAGCAAGCGCGACCGAAGACTGGAGTGATTACCGGCAAGGGGCGGCAAAGCTGTAAAGCGGAAGAGTGCAGATGTGGCAGATGTGCAACATTTAGGTTGTAGATTTTGGCGATTGCTGGTTTTGAGAACCTAAGCCCGGCTGGTTGAAACAGTTAATCCGGGCAGCCGCAAAAAGCGTAGAACAAGGAGCAGAGATGCAAACAATTACAGCAGAGCAAGTAAGTAATGTGATTCGGGAGGCGGTGCGGATTTGGGGACGGCAAGCAGTGGCGCCCGGTGATGGGTGGAGCGTGGAGGGGATCGCAGAGGCTATTTTGAAGCACAGCCAGCGGTGCAAGGTGGATATTGCCCTGGCCTTGGCGCAGGGCTGGATAGAGTGCCATTTTGGGGTTAATCCGCGGGCGCGGCGCAGCCGGCGGACGCTGAACATTTACAATGTGGGCAACGTGGACAGTGGAGCGGACCGGGTTTTTGAGAGCTGGGAGGCGGGTATCGCGGCCTATTGCGAACTGATGCGGCGGGAGTATAACTGGAAAGATGACCCCGAAGGTTGGATCACGTTGGAGAGCATGGTGAGCCGGGATGTCAAGCGTCCCAAGGGCGGCAGATATGCCACGGCGCCGCAATATACGCAGTTGGTGCAGAGTTTGGGGCTGAAGGTGCGGCGGCTGCTGGGGAGTTCGGAATGAGCGGAACGATGCCGGAACTGGCCATGTTTGCGCTGGGTTTACTGATCAGCGTAATTGCGTATTTTTTAAAGCGCGCATTTGGGACCCTGGACAAGCATGGCAAAGAGATCGAGCAGATCAAACTGCGGTGCACAGCCTGCAACACGCAGATGATGGAAGAACTGATCGGACGGGTGACGAAAGTATTGGATGAGAAGTTGGAGATGTGGTGGCTGAAAATAGAGAATGGACTGATGAACGAGGGGCGTTTGCCGCCGCGGGAGCGTAAGCGGAAGAGTGAGCCCCGGGCGGATTGATGGACGTGGAGAGAGAGAGGCAGATAGAGCAGATTGCGGGGTATATCAAGCGGCAGCTATATCCATATCAGAAGAAGTGGATAGGTGACAAGAGCCGGTTTCGGATAGTGAACAAGAGCCGCCAGATCGGGTTCAGTTATGCCGTTGGGGTGGATATCATCATTGGGGCACTTTTGCATGGGCGGAATCAGCTGGTCATCAGCAGCAGTTTGGATAATGCTGCAATAATCGGCGATTATGTGCGGGAGCATCTGGAGGCGATGGGGATCGAGGTGGAGACGGACACGGCGGACAAGATCAGTTTTTTCAATGGGAAGAAAGTGCGGTTTTTGGCGACAAATTGGCGGACGGCACGGGGATTTAACGGGGACATCTGGTTTGATGAATACGCTTTTACTTTGCAGGACAGCAAGATATGGACGGCGTTGGTGCCGAGTGTGACAGCGGTAGGGGGGCGGATCAGTTTGATCAGCACGCCGAAGAGCCGAATCGACAAGTTTTGGCAGTTATGGGAGAAGGAGAACAGTTTCAGCAAGCACCAGGTAAGCATTCATGACGCCGTGGCGAGTGGTTTCCCCGTTCAGATCGAGGAGTTGCGGGAGTTATTTTCTCCGGAAGAGTTTGCCCAGGCTTATGAGTGCATCCCGTTGGATACGACGGACAGCTATATCCCCTATGAGTTGATCGAGGGTTGCATAGATTTGGGACTTATGAGCATAGCGGGGCGGAAGGGAGAGTATAAGCAAAAGGGAGACCTGGCACAGGGCTTTGACGGGAATGGCGACAAGATCGGGCTGTATTGGGGCGTGGATATAGGGCGGACGCGGGATGAGACGGCGATAATCGGCGTGGGTAAGAACGCGGAGGGGCAGGTGGTGGTGCGCGCGATAAGTGAGATGAAGCGGAAGAGTTTCGGTGAGCAGCGGGAAGAGTTGGGGAGGCTGCTAATGCTTCCCCAGACGGGGATGATGGGAATAGATCGGGGCGGGATCGGGATGAACCTTTATGAGGACATGCAGATGCAGTTTCCGGCGCTGGTGCGTGGTTACAACTTCGCACCGGCGGTGAAGGACCGGCTGGCGCGGGTGTTGAAGCGGGCATTTGAGGAGCGGCGGATCAGGATTCCGAACGATGCGGGGCTGGTGCAGCAGATACTCTCCATCAAACGGAGCCCGACGCGGACGAACATATTCAGCTATGACACAGACGACAAGACGCATCACGCGGACAAATTCTGGGCTTTGGCGATCGCGGTGGATGTATGCGGCAACGACCGAGTGATTGAGTATGTGGGGATGTATTGATGCGGCTGGAATTTATGAACGGGACAGAGGTGCTGCACCAGATCGGTGAGGACCGGATCGAGCGTTATGACAGAAGCGGCCGGAAGTTGATCGCGGAGGACTATTTCATGAACGAGCCGGCTTCGGTGCGGCTGGTGATCATAGCAGACAGTTGGCTGCTGGAGCGGTGGGAAGATGAAGTGGTGAAGGTCAATGATGCGCTGTGGTTCAAGTGGCCGGTGCGGGTGTGGGATATTGATTATGTCAGTGGTGGTGAGGTGCAAACCATGGCAGGTTTGCTGCAAGCGACGGAGAGCAGCCACAAGCCATTGGAGCGGCGGATGGAGGTGGTAGTATATGATTACAGCGCGCTGCTGAGCGAGCTGGATATCAAGATTCGCTTTTACTACCCTTGGGACGCGGGATATGGGACGAATTGGGACCACTTCATCATCAACTACCAACTACCGGGTGAAGGGGAGAATGAGCCACCGGAGGATGATGGGACACGAGGAGACAACCCGGTATGGTTTCCCTATTTGCACAGCATCGAGACAGCAGACCGGCAGGTGAGCAGCGTGTTGCAGGCGTTGACGCAGATTTGGGCGGAGTGCTATGCGGCGGAGTGGGAACTGCAGTTCAACCACGCCTACGAAATGGAGGGAAGCGACGGGACTGAGGTGAACAACTACATTGTGAATCTGGCAGGAGAAACGAGTTTTTACCGGCAGTTTGTGCTGGGTTTGGTGGTGGCAGCTCACAACAGTTTTGCAGGACAGAGTGGGATGGCAAACTGGCAGTTTTGGGCGAATCATGGGTTTATCAGCGCAGCTCAGCGAATGGAGATCTACGAGGAATACGGGATGTTGCCATCAGCGGAGTGCGACGGCTACTTTGTGATGCGGGCGGGCTACACCTACAGCGGCACAGGCGGACCCCTGAATCCGAGCGGCTGGCAGGGGGGCGAGATGGGGGAAGGAAACGGACCTTTCCAATACCAAGAGTGGTGGCGGATCTTCAGAGTGCAGGATGGAGTATGCGTGCAGGACCTCGGCCAACGGCACCGGTCCGGGCAGGGGCTGAAACTGGGCAACCTGGTGGGGGGAGTTAATCTGAATGCCAGCGGTTTATTGGAGATAGGCGCAGACAGTTTTTACCGGTGCACGGCTAACGAGTATTATACCATCCCGGAGGCTTATGCCATCGACATCCTGGGTTATTTTTACAGTTTGACCTATTTCGTGTATTTCACCGGTATCATGCAGGGTCCGGGAGGGTATATCGGCAACCGGATCTTTCGGATGAAATCGGGGCCGGGCGAACCGGGACAGGCGCCATGGTTGGAACAGACAGGCAGGGAATGGTTCAAGACGATGCTGTTCATAGGAGATTTGAGCTGTTTTGCCGACGAGACGGGGATTTTGCAGATAGTGCCGCGGAGTCCGCTGGGAGATATCCTGTTGCCGCTGGACTGGCTGGTGGATATCCGGCAGAAGTTGCTGGTTTACCGTCCCTGGGACCAGAGCAAGCTGAGCGAGCTGATAAATGACGCTGCTGAAATAAGATATCTGATAGAATACTATGGTGGCACGAGGGTGTTAACGCATGAATTGGATTTGGAATTTGTGCAGCGGGGCTGGAGTGCGGCGCCAGGGTTGCGGCAGAGATTCGTTTTAGAGGGGCAAATTGGGCCCTCTGTGGAGTTTTCTCAGCCGCGTGAGTATATGATAGTGGAAATCACGGAAACGAGCGAAAAACGGGTCAAAATAAGGGCGGTGAGCTGTTGAGAAGTCCACGAATCACACGAATAAGCACGAATTATTTGCAGAATATGGAGATAAGCCGATGAGCACGATATTTGGAGAAGGCGGGCTGCGAGTGGAGTATGGGGCAGGGGTGGTCGACCTGCCCTATAGTTATGGGGAATTGAGTTGGGTGGACGAGCTTGTGGAGATTAAGGCCATCAACGGGGTGGTGGCGCGGTTTTATGACGGTAGCCGGGCCAAGATCAAGGTGACTCTGAACAATGTGCTGGAAGATAGCGCGGTGGTCCTGCAGTTGATGCATCTGTTGAACAGCGCGCGGTTGAGCCAGGAGCCCGTGACGGTGTATCCGCGCTATAATGGTGCGGCCAGCCGGGGGTATTTGTGCCACGTGCCGGTGGAATTTGCTCCAGAGCGGTTGGGCCTGGTGGCGAGCGGGCAGAAGGTGAATTTGAATTTTGAAGGGATGATGCGATACTATGGCCTTCCGGTGTATGATGAGAGCAGCCAGGCGAGTGTTTTTTGGACAACGCACACGGGAGATTTGATATTGACAGAGACGGGTGTGAAGCTGGAGTTTTGGGCGTAGTGATGTTTAGAATGATGATTTGCTTAAAAGACTGGATTCCCGCCTACGCGGGAATGACAAGGAAAGACTGGATTTCGGGTCAAGCCCGGGATGACAAGGAGAAAGAAAATGGCCAGAATAATTGATTTAACCGATATCGCGGCTGGTTTGGAAAATGCAGACTGCCTGGCTGTGAGTGATGTGAGCGCCAACCAGGACAAGAAGCTGCTGATAAGCGCGCTGAGGACCTTCATTTTGGGGGGCAAGGTGTTGGGCGGGAGCGGAGTGGGCGACGTAACCGTGAATAATGCAGTGCAGACGCTGACGCAGAAGACGCTGACGAGCCCGAAGATCAACAGCACGGCGGCGACAGCGGTGACCAGCGAAGATTTGGACAAGCTGCACGGAGTGACAGTAAGCGCTGCGGTGCTCAACTACATGAGCGGAGTAAGCAGCAACGTGCAGACGCAGATCAACAACAAAGCGAACTACACCATGGTGAGTCGAATGCCGGAGTATTACAATCTGAATTTCACGGCCAGCGCCGATATCTACACAATCAGCGAGGCGACAATCCGAACGGCGATGGGCTGGGGAACTGACAGAAGATGCTCACCGGCACTGAGTCTGAGCCTTTACCAAGTTGGCGCGAGTTATAACACGTTATTGAGCCCGACGCTGAAGGTTTATCCGGGGATTGGTGGGGTGCTGGATCATCTGGATCTGAGCAGTCTTTCGATTGGCACGAACTACATGGTGGTAATCATTTGTTTTGACGTGGCGATTGGCGGGGGGACATGATGAGCAAGGTATGGATCAGCAAGGGCAGCAAGCGGGCGGAGGAAGTGGTAAAAGGTGTGATCAGCCCGCCGGTGAGTTATGAGAGGCTGATCGAGGCATACTACGGGAACCCGTATCACGCGAGTTGCCTCGACGTGAAGGCGATCAACATCCTGGGCGAGGGATTGAAAGATGCCGCCCTGGGGAAAGACTTGCAGGAGCGTTGCATAGACAGCAGCCTATTTGTGGTATTAGAGAAGACCATCCGCGACTTGCTGGTGTTTGGCAACGCCTTTTGGGAGACGCCGAAGGGTGAGATCTACCATATACCGGCTTGGACCATGTATCGCACCGAGAAAGGGTGGGTGCAGATCGTGGGCAAGGAGCGGGTGAACTATGCTTTGGACGAGCTCTGGCATTTTAAGACGGAGAGCATGCAAAGCAGTTTTTACGGAGTGCCGGGGTATTTGAGCATTTTGGGCAGCCTGGAATTGATGAGCACCATCACCGGGTACAACAGGAATTTCTTTTCCAACAACGCGATCCCGGATTTTGCGATTGTGACGGAAGGTGGAGTGCTGAGCCCGGCTGTGGAGCAGAACATCCAGCGGTTTTTGCGGAATAAGTTCCAAGGCTGGGAAAACGCACACAAGACCCTGTATCTGCCGGTGCCGGAAGGGATGAAGGTGCGGTTTGAGAAGTTACAGGCTGAGGGTGTGAAGGACATGCAGTTCATGGACCTGAAGGACAGTTGCATAGCCGAAATTATCGCCTGCCATGGAGTTCCGCCGCGGCTGCTGGGAATCCAGGTGGCGGGGAAATTGGGCGGTGCGAGTGAGAGCCAGGGAGAGATGGAGATCTTTTATCGGACGCGGATCCGGCCATTACAGAACATTTTTGGGGGGCAGTTGGATGCCTATTTCCGTGAACGCGCGGGCAAGAGCACAGATGTGGAATTTGCCAGTTTCGATTATAGTGAGAACAGCGCGGAGCTGGTGCTGAAAGCGCTGAAAGGGGTCTAAGTGTCCGCGAATTGCACGAATTTACACGAATTGAGAAGGAAAGGTGGGAAGGGTGAAAGTTGAGAAGATATTGGGGAATCCGATCAAAACGGCACTGGGGAAGTTGGCGGACCGGATTGAGCGCTACGCAGTGGAGGCGGTGGAGGATTATCATGCGATTGCGACGGGGAAGCTGCGCAACGCGATCCATGTGCGGTTAGACGGAGATGAAAAGGAAGGCTACCGGCTGATCTGTTATGCCGAAGGAAGCACAGCGCCCTATGCGCAGTATGTGCATGAGGGCAGAAAGCCGGGGAAGATGCCGCCGATCTCGCCGCTGATGGAGTGGGCGCGGAAGAAGATGGGGGACGGAGGTGTGAGGCTGTTTCCGCAGATTGGGAGCGGCATGGTGAGCCGGACGCGGATCCACTACACGAAGCGGGGGATCTCCCCGAACAAGCAGGACATGCAGGCTTTCAATGCAGCGCGGCAGATCGCCTGGGCAGTGGCGAAGGGGATCGAACAGCACGGAATCCCGGCGAAGCCGTTTTTTGTGGAAGCGGTGGAGAAGGCGCTGCGAGGGATGTGAGTTGATTTAGGCTGTCCACGAATTTCACTAATTAACACTAATTTTTGGATGTAAAAGATAAGGCCGCCCTGGGGCGGCCTTATTGTTTGAGGAAGCGGGGGGCGGAGGAGTGGCAGACTCCGGTTAGGTGAGAGCGTTGGTTATCAGCCAATCCTGGAGGGATTTCAGGGGCGCAGGGACCTTGTGTGAAAGGACATATTTATCTGTGGCGGCAAGGGTGGCGAGCTGCTGAACAGAGAGAGAACCGGCCTCGATCAGGATAGGCAGATCCTCCCGCCTGATGCTGCTAAGGTCCTGACTATAAACCAGGATGTAGTCTTCGTCATCATCCTGGATCAGGCTAATGATTTGGGTATATTGATCCACGGTATGGAGTTCTTCCAATTCCAGCAGCAGTTGGGCCAGTCGATCAGCAGAGTAATTCATCTCCACCTCCTTTTTAATTGGTTCAAAGAGCATTGATTTAGCGACTAATTGATCCCGTAATTGACGCACCTGATTGGGGCGTTTTATGTAGTAGCTAATGGCAGCCAGCCAGTTCAGGTTATACATTGAACAGAGCCAAGACATGGACTTGGAGCCGGGCGCGGGCTGAAGTGCATACAAGATAATGTCTTTTCCCTCGCTGCGCAAGCAAAAAGTCGAGGCGTTATCATTTACAAGAGCGAAGGCAGCGGATGAGTAGTTTTTTGCGGAGAGATATTTTGGAGAGAATTGACCGGCGTGGTCGGCATAGTGTTTCTCCAGGTGTTTTGGATTCCAGGTGCAAGACTTGGCGCGTGCAATGATGGCGGGCAGGTGGTCGGGAGTGAGGTCATAATTTGCCAGGCGGTCGCTGAGGATGGTGGTAAAGACAGGGTGATCGGGCTCCATGGTGTCGAAGCGGTCATATTCGGCGGGGTAGAGATAGGGGACCACGCGGGTGCGGCAGTTATAGTGATACGGGGGCAGGGAGGGGATGACGTCCTTGGTGGGGATTCCGGCAAAGAAATTGGCATTTGTCCAATAAGCCTGATCGTGAACGAGGGGGACCTGGTTGGGAACGGCTTTGGAAAGATCAGCAAGGTCGAAGATACGTCCGTGCATCTGGCGGCATTGGGGGGTGGTGCGGTCGTCGAGGATGGCACGGACCTGGACTTTTTGGGTGCCGCGGTCAGAGTATTCCTTGAGGTGGAAGAGGTTAAGGGATTTTTGGTAGAGGGTTTCAGAGAGGGCGAGTTGCTGGTGTATCTCAAGTTTTTTGGCGGGTTTATAGGCAGTGGTGGCGAGGCGGAGGATTTGGGTGTATTCAGGGTCATCCCGGCGGAGTGTATCCGGGCGATTAAAGATCTCGGCCAGGCGTTTTTTTAGGTCATCTTCGCTCAGTTTGTTCCCTTCCAGGTAGTCCAGAAGGAGTTGGTTGAGATCATTTACTGCGGTCGATTTGGCGACACGGGCGAGGAGGTTGTAGCGGAGGATGCTCATGAGCGGCCCCGGTTGGGAGGGTTTAGCAGAGTCTCTTGTGGGGTGGATTCGAGGTCGAGGCATTCCTGGGTGCTAAAGCAGTAGTTGCAAGAGGGACAGAGCCGGGTTCGGATCACTTTGAGAGGGTTGTCCAGTTTCAAGGTGCGGAGGACGCGGGTTTGCTGCTGGCAGCGGGGGCAGGTCATGGTGTCTCCTTTAGGGGTGGTGACGTGGTGACGGGGTGGCAATAAAAGAAAGCGGGGAGAGGTGAGTCCTCTCCCCGGGTGATGAGGTTAATTGGTGCAGGCATCGTCCAGGGCAGCGAGGGGGGTGAGTTGGTTGGTGACCTGGTGATCGACATGCTCCAGCAGAGATTCGACGTGAGGCGGGGGCATATAGAGGGCCAGCAGCGCGCCTTTGACGAAGGCTTTGAACCAATAGAGAGACTCGGCTGCGAGATTGGCGGCAGCGCGGCTTTTTTCCAGTTCCAGAGCCAGGTCTTGGAATTGGGATTGCAGTGATTCCTGGGAGCGGAGTTGCGCTTGCAGGTCTTTGAGGAGGGCAGAGCGGGCATCCAGTTTGAAGCCCAGATCTGAGAGGGATTCGTTTTGTTCCTGGATGCGCTGGCGGAGCATGAGATTTGATTCGGCCTCGAGCCGGTTGTTTATCTGGCCTTCGAGGACCTTATCAAGTTGATCGGAGATTTTTTGGTGAGCTTCCAGCTGATTCAGGGCTGCCACAAGCTCCCCCAGATCCTCTTGAGTAACGCGGTTGTGCGTGAGCTCATCGACTACGCGGAGCAGCGCTTCATTGAGCACATAGATTACGCGCTCGGCCTTCAGCGTCACAATGCCTGAAACCGTATTTGCCTGGTCTTCGCATGCATTATCAATATGTTGTCCGAGGAGGATTTGGTGATCCCGGAAGGTTTGGCGGATGACGGTGAGGAGAGCTGTATGGCGGGAGCAGGCGGACAGATGCAGATGCCTGAGAGCCAGGCCGAGCAGGATCAGAAGGGCGAGGAACAACATTGCGGGGATCATGCTTACAGTCCCTGATCTGAGGCCAGAGGCGGCTGAGGAGGCGTGAATCCGCTGAGGAAATAATTGACGTGCAGTTGAGCGGAGGAGAGGTCATTGGCCAGGATTTTGTTGTTGTATTCGAGTTCTGCGATGCGTTTGTTGAGGGCAGCGATACGGTGAGATTGGTCAATTACGGTATCGCTGAGCGCCTTGGCATGCTGGCCGAAGGAATGGATGGATGATTTGAGAGTGGTTTCGCGCCGGCAGCCCAGGACAATCAGCGTACCGAGCAGGAGGGAGAGGACGACGATAACGGTGATGGCGATCATGCTGATGCTCCTGCGGGTTTGAGTTCTTCAAGGTAGGGCTCGATGGAGATGTTGTCGGTGACCTTGAATTCACAGGCGACCTTGGCCAATTCGATGTCAGAGAGGGTTTTGAGCATTTCTTTGTTGGGCTCTTCCTTGACGATGATGTAGGAATCCATACCCAGGGATTTGAGTGCCTTGAGGCAGATTTGCTTGCTGACGACCTTGACGGCGCGGGAGACGCGGCAGCTGATGGTGCCGTAGCTGAATTCCTTGGTGCGGTCTTTGACGAACTCATCCTTGTGGAGGAGAACATAGGCCTCGATGTCCTGCTGAAGATGGTCGATTTGGTCCAGGACAGGCGCGGAGATGGCCTGGTGACGGGCCATGACGGAGTTTACCTCTTCGGTGATGCTGTTTTCGAGCTCGCGTTTTTGGATGGTGAGATTGGCGAGGGCTTTGAGGGCAAGATTGACCTCTTCCCAGGATTTGAGGGAGGTGGCAGGGGTGTCGGATTTTTTCATGGTTGGACTTCTCCTTTGAGTAAGCGCAGCGCCTCGCAGAGCCTGTCCAGCGCGTGCAGGGTCGATTTGGAGGGGTGTTTGTCCTGCAGTTTAGAGCAGGCCCAAAACGCTTTGTTGACGAGTTTGATCAGGTGTTTCATGGTTACTCCTTATTTGGGTGGGTGGATGTATTTCTTGCCATTGCAGAGGAGGCAGACCCCGGAAGTGGGGTTGCGGGTGATAAATTCGTAGATGCGGGTGTCTTCAGTGTAGGTGCCGGTGGCATGGCAGGCCGGGCAAGGGACGGGAATATGCTTCAGGGGAGAAATTGGCGCGGTATTTTTCCGCTGCCAGGGCTTGGCGGTTTTGCCTTGCTGGCAGAGGCGTTGGATGATCGCGGCGCGATGTTTCATTGGGGTGGGTCCTGCCCTACCACACCAGCGGGCACCAAGATGTCCGGTGAGGCCTCTCCAGCGGAGGATTGGCATCCTCCGGCTACAGGTTTGAGGTAGTTTTTGAGCATGGCGATGACGGCGCGTTTTTCAGTTTGATTCAGGGCGTTCCAATGGCTGGCAGAGCAGTGCTTGAGCATCCAACAGCGGAGGCGAAAGAAGTCCCAGCCGGCTTCTTTCATGAGGCTCCACACATAGCGTCCCTGGTCATCCAGGGTGCCAATGCCGTAGCGGAATTGGTTCGGTTGCTCTTCACCGCGGATGATGGCGAGGAGGTCGGCGAGTTCACCCAGGGAGAGTTTTTTGAGGGAGGGCCCGTAGTTCCAGGAGAGCATGAGATCGTGGAGGGTGTCGTAATCCCAACCGCGGGACTTGATGGCGGTGGCCATGATGGTGGAGCGGAGGGCTTTGAGGCGTTTTCCCAGAGCGTTGTTCATGGCTGTGAGTTCCGCGTGTAGTTCGGCGTGCAGGTTTCGAAGAAGGAGGGGATGGAGGCCGGGAGTTCTTTGCGAGTTTTGAGGTAGAGATGCTTGGGTTTGCCGCGTCGGGGCAGGGTAGCGACTGCGAGGCAGCCGAGGTGGGCCAACATTTGCAGATAGCGGCTCACAGTGCGATTGGGCATGCCGGTGAGGCCCGCCAAGGTTCTGCGGTCGTAGTAGTTGTCCGGCAGCATGAGGTCCAAGATTTGCTGTAGTTTTGCGCGACGGGGGCGAAAATCGTAGTAACGTTTTTCGAGTCTGGGCAAGCAAGATAGATAGACACAATCTCGGGGGTCGGGGGCAACATAGATCAGGGATATTATGCCGGTTTTATTGGCTTTGGCGAGGATAATAACCGCGTCCAGGAAGGGGATTCCTGTGGTCTCAATGAAATCGGCGGCGGTGAAGGGCTTGCGAGTGACGACCGCGTAGTTTTGGACAGCGTCAAGTGTGGGCGTCATGTGGCCTTCTTGAGAGTCCGCAGCAGTTTTTGGGCGGATTCGCTATCGAGGTTGGTGAGGTGGTTGGCAGAGGCGAGTTCCTCATAATGGCGGATGTATTTGATAACCTTGCGGGCGTCTCCGGCGCTGTTGGCCAGGATTTGCTTTACGAGGGTGGCGTCGAGAGTGACTTCGCAAAGGTCGCGGACCATGAGGCGGACGTCGGCGAGATCGAGGGGCGAGAACTCGCAGAAATAGACGACTCGGTTGTAGTAGTGGGTGTTTAATTTGACCATCTTGTTGCGGAGGTCCTGCATGCCGATGAGCATGACGACGGCGGCGGTGTTATCGACGATATCACGGAGCATGCCGACGATCTCTTCGTGGGGGGCGTGGATAATGTTGTCCACCTCGTCGATGAAGATGACAGGGAGGTGGTTTTGGGAGGTATTGGCATTGATGATATCCAGGGCTTTATTGAAGAGGGTGCTGGCGGAGCCAGTGAGGCGGGGGTAGTCACGAGGGTGATAGCGTAGCATGAGCAGATAGGCCAGGGAGGCAACGAAGGATTTGGCGGTATCGGCTTTTTTGGCGCTGTAATAGACATAATCTCCGCGGATGCAGGTGCGCTGGGAGAATTGGGTTTTGCCCAGGCCGGGAGCGCCGTAGATCATGCCCAGGCCGGGTTGGTGGGCGATGGGCCGGGAGAGCAGGTAGGCCAGAGCCTGGCTCGCGGCGCGGATATTGGCGGTTTCGGATAGGATGTGGTCTCTCATGTGATCTCCTTTTTTGTTAAGTCCACGAATTACACGAATTTACACGAATATAAAAAATGAGGGAGGGTCATCTTAATCGAGCCCCAGGCGGCGATAGAGTTCGGCCGCCGCGGCCTCGGGACTGGGTTCGGCCTCGTCCTGGTTTGGCTGTGCTGCGGGTGAGGGCAGGGCTGGCGCGGTGGTTCCCCCCGCAGCCAGGCGGAGTTGGGAGCTGCCATTGATCATCTCCTGGAGGAGGTTATCGGACTGGAAAGTGAGCTTGTGATGTTCGGCAGTGGCTTTGCGGAGGCGCTTTTCGAGGCTGCGTTTGAGGCGGATTTTGGCGCTGATCTCCATGGCCTGCAGCTCGCCACCGGGCCGGAGGGTGGCGAGGGGATCGGATTTGGTTTGGGCCTCGGCTTTGCAGATGAGGGTGGCAGCGTTGCTGAAGACGTAGACGTGGCGGTCGTCCATCTGCTGGTAACGCACCGTAACATATTGCCCCACATAGTTTATCAGCTCTTCCGCCCAGTAGGTGATGCCGCGGATCACCACGCCGTTGCTGCCCAGTTTTTTGACCTCGGTGGCCAGCATGAGCCAGAAGAACTCCTCTGGGCTTTTCTTTTGTTCGGCGGGGATGGCGGGCAGGGCGGCAGTGAACGCCTCAAAGGGTTTTTTGCCGCTGAGGCCGGAGTGGGGCTCCTGTCCATAAACCTCGAGGATCCATTCATTGATGAGCAGTTTGGCCTCGATGAGGGTGAGGGCGCCGCCGGCTTCCAGGCTTTGGAGGAACTTTTCATTGCGGCTGAGGCGGGCGGGTTTATTGGCCACGGAATTGCCTGAGTATTGGGGGGTGAGGGATTCGATGCCGCGGTCCAGGGTGCCGTGCCAGCGCTCGAGGATGGCTTTGCTGGTGCTGTTGTAAGGGATGCCGAAGGAGACGTTTGCCACGCCGCAGCGATAGAGGGCGCCACTGATCATGGTTTCCAGGACGCGCTCTTCTTCTTCCAGGTTATCGAGCTCGATCTTGCTGAGTTTGCGGGAGACATCCTTGCTGCGGAAGGCTTTGCCGTTGTCCAGTTTCACGTATTTGGGGCAATATCCGGTGAAGGAAAGGGCATTGAGGAAGGCGGAGAGGATAACGCGGCGGTTTTCGGTGAAATCGATGTCGAAGCCGCAAGGGAAGCGGGTGGCGGCATCAAACCAGGTGATGAGGGTGGGGCGCTCGACCTTGCCGGTGAAGGGATTGAGGACGGGGAAATTGAGGGTGTGCCCGTCGGAGAGCCAGAGTTCGCCAGGGAGCACCAGGCTCCAGTCCATTTCTTGCATGGGGAGCAGCTTTTCGCGCATGTATTTCTCGCCGTAGCGGCTGAGGGAATAGATGGCGTGGTTGCAGGATTTCCAGGCATTGAAGGCGCGCTCGAGGGTGCGGTCGGACACCAGCATCTCTTTGCCCTGCTTGCGGTTCCAATAGTGGAGGAGGCGGAGTCCGCTGGACAAATGGCGGTCGGAAGAGTTCATCATGTAGCCGGTGAGGAAGGAGAGGTCATCGGCGGGGACCAGATGGCCGCGTTTGGGATTGTAGCGCTCGGAAAGCTTGAGGTGATCGGCGCCTTGGTAGCCCTGCAGCCAGGCATAGACGGTGCGGGGGCTGAGAGCGCCTTTTTTGGAGAAGAGGGATTGATGGGCGAGGCCCTCGTGATAGAGCTTCAGCACCGCCTCGATGGCTTCGCGGCGGGAGAGGCGGGAAGAGGTTTCCAGGGCGAGGACGTCATCACAGAGCAGGGCTTTGAGGGCGGCTGTGCGCTCCGCTGGCTGGCCGTGTAACCGGGGCTGGGAAGCGGGCGCAGGAGGCGCGGGCTTGACCACGGTGAGGCTGCGGGACGGCGATTGGGGAGGATTGGTGTCCCGAGCGGGATTTGAACCCGCGACTTCCAGGTTGAAAGCCTGGTGACTTGACCGCTTGTCTATCGGGACACCGGGATTTGACCCCGCCGGAATCGAACCGGCAGGCTCCGAGGGGGTTGATTCGGCTGAGTTTAGTTCTAATTGAGGAGTATCTGTGGCAGAAAAAACTGGGTCCCGGGTCAAGCCCGGGATGACGGGGGCGGGGTTGTCATGGTTGTCATGGTTGTCATGGTTGTCATGGTTGTCATGGTTGTCATGG
>CAZOVZ010000028.1:0-34627 GCA_964583755.1 uncultured Candidatus Cloacimonadota bacterium | reverse complement strand
GCCCTCACCGCCTACATCTTCCCCGTGCTGGAAGCGGCCATGATCGGCGGCATTGTCTACTACAGCTCGCAGGGCGCCAAAAAGGAAAAAGCCTTCGAAAAGTTCGCCAATGGCGAGACGATCACCCAGACCTTCTCCTACACGATTGATGACAGCGTCTACACCCACACCTATACCGGGCCCCGCTACAACCGGGATTTCCAGCACACCGTGGAACAGATCCTGAGCGACATGAACGCCTTCGACATCTACGACGGCACCCTTTTCCGCCTGGACAGTGAAAACTCCCAGCATTTCTACGAGGACATCGGCAAATACAACAAATACACCTTTGGTTGGGCGGACTGGTTCTTCAGTTTCGCCGCCAATCCCACCCTCGGCAGCAACGTCACCGATCCCGATTCCCTCTGCATCCTGGATCAGCCTGCCTATGCCGAACTTTGGGCCACCGAAGGCGACGGCACCGAGTTTCGCTGGCTGCAAAACTACAATGTGGCCGAATTCATCGACAACGATTACGACATCGAGGGCTTGGAGCCGGTTTCCCCCGGCTACCGCGACGCGTCGCCGATGCGCCAGCAATACATCAAACTGCGCAATGAATCCAAAGACCAATACGCGACCGCCAGCCTCTTCACCCTGGGCTTGGTCGCAAACCACCTCGTTTCGGCCGTGGACGCCGTCCTGCTCACCAACCGGGTAAACCGCGAAGCCCTCACCCAGAACCCCTTGCGGATGTATTACTACACGGATTTCCGCGGCAGCCAACTGACCCCGACTCTGGGTCTTTCCTACGCGTTCTGATATGAAACGCCCCCTTTGGCTCCTTTTACTTTTGGCCGCCCTGCCCCTGGCGGCCCTGCCCCGCGTCGCCTACATCGGAATGTCCGCCGCGGTCCCCGGCACCGGCCAGATCGCCCTCGGCCGCGCCAACCGGGGCGGCACCATGCTGGGGATAGACCTCATCGCAGCCGCTTCCTATCTGGCGATCAGCACCGAACGTGACGATCTGCTGGATTCCTACCGCCAGTACGCCCAGACCTTCGCCGGCGCTCCAATCACAGCAGATGAAAACTACTATCAGCATGTCCGCGAATACCTTAGCAGTGACGACTTCAACCGCTATCAGGAAATGATGGCCAGAAACTACTATCTGGTTTATAGTTACGATCCCGATGGTTATGACCAGTACATCCTCGCCAACACCTATTCCGAAGCCGAGGGCTGGCACTGGCAGAGCGAACGGCATCAGCGCGAGTTCCGCGACACCCGCAGCCAGTACATGAAGCTGAAGCTCTATCAGAACGGCGCCTTGGGCGCGCTGTTTTTGAACCGCCTGGTCAGCCTGCTGGATGTGGTGTTCATCACCCGCTCGCCCCAGGGTACGCCGACCCTGTATTTCACTCCCGACGAGGAAGCCGGCCTGATGCTGAATTACCAGTGGGAGTTTTAGAGGTACCGATCATGAAAACAAAGATAATCCTGCTCATCCTCCTGGCCCTGGCCGCCTCGCTGGCCGCCGAAAGCAAGGGCTGGCGCATCGTTCAATCCCTGGCAGTGCCGGGGCTCAGCCAGATCCGCGGCGGGCACAACTATGGTTATGGCATGCTGGCCGCCGAGGTGGGCGTGATCTCCACCCTGCTGTTTCTGGACACGGAACAGGACCTCAAGGCCCGCGAAGCCTACGATTTCGCGCTCAAATTCGCCGATCTCCAGCCTGGCAAGTATACCGACATCTTTTACCGCCACATGGCCAAATACTCCAGCAGCGGCTACGAAGCCGGCGGCTACAACGCCATGGTCCGCGAAGAAGCGGTGCGCAGATATCCCGCCGATCCCGCCGCGCAGCAGCAGTACATCGATGCCAACGCCTATGCCGACGACTTTGCCTGGCACTGGGAAGACCGCAGCAACCGCCTGGAGTTTGCCTCCATTCGCGGCAAGATCCAGGATTACGCGGATTACGGCGCCATGGCGACCGGCGTTCTGATCGTCAACCACCTGGTCAGCGGACTGGACATCCTGCGCCTAATCGGCAAGGAAAACAGCTCGCAAGTCTGGATGGACCTCAAAGACGGCGGTCCGGTGGTGAACCTGAGCGTGAAGTTTTAGGCAGAGCCAAACGGAGGAGTTTGGAAGCGGAGGGGTGAAACGGGGGATTGAGCGTTGCTAAGGCGCTGGGGTTAGGTAAATCGACCGGGTTTTTCTTATCAAAACAGAGGGACGGAGGAACAGAGATAGGTTTGGGGACATTCATCCTGATCGGATAGGGATTGTGAGTAGGTTTCCAATAATGTAGCCATCCTAACGGGCGATAGGTCCGGAAAGCGGTAATGGCAGATGAATCTGAGGCTTGTTTCTGAGACAGGGTCATCCCTTTCTCCGATTATCCGACACCACGCCACCTCCAAAGCAACAGCCGTTTATGGCTGGTGCTCAAAATAATCTTCCGGACAGGGGGAGGTTTAGAGGTGGGATGCTGATTGCAGAAGCTTTTCGGCGGTTTCGAAAACCTGTTGGGGTGTGATCAGCTTCATGCAGTTGAAATGGCCTTGGGGACAGCGTTCCAGTCCATGCAGGGAACAGGGCTGGCAATCCAGATCCGCGCAGAGCACCGCCGCCCGGTCGTTTTGCGGGGCAAAGCCCAGCCGGGGATGGGTGCCTCCGAAGATGGCGATCTGAGGCCGGTTCAGCGCCGCCGCCAGGTGCATCGGGCCGCTGTCGCCGCTGATCACGAGGTCGCATTGGGCCAGCACTCCGGCCAACTGCTCAAAATCAAACTTACCGCAGAGATTGGCAATGTCCCGACGCCCTTGCGCGATCCGTTGCGCCGTCCGGCTATCAGCAGCGCTTCCCAACAGGATGAATCTGCGGCTTTCCCCGCAGAGATCAAGAAACTCCCTGTATTGACCGACGGGCCAGGCTTTGGTGGCATGGGCGGCACCGGGAAAGATCGCTGTCAACGGTGCTGTTCCTTCCGGCAAGCCCCCGATCCTGAGGCGCGGAGGCGGCGTCAGGACCGGTTTGGCGATGTTGCCGCCGCCCAGGCCCAGCTTGTCCAAAGCGCTGAAATAAAGGCCTGTGGTGGAAGCGATCGCCTCCCTGGATTTGCCTGCCACGATCCGCTGGCGCAGTCCGCGCTGCTTGTCGTAGACAGATTTCCGCGTCGCGGGCGAAAACATCCGGATCAACCAGGAAGCCAGCTTTCCGTGCAAGTCCAGCACCAGGTCAAAGCGTCGCTTGCGCAAAGCCAGATGCCAGGAAAGGGTTTTTCCGTACTCCAGGATTCCGATCCCCTGCCCCATCATGCGTATCAACCCGGCATACGCGGGCTTCGCGCAAAAGGTGATCCCGGCTCCGGGAAAGCGGTTTTGCAACGCGCTCACCACAGGTTGGGCCAGGATGACATCGCCCAGCGAGCTGAGGCGGATGATCAGAATCCTCATTGCCTGGTGCTGGCGATAATCTCCGGCAACTGGTTCAGAACCTCGGGCAGCTTCTCAACGTCGCGCCCGCCGGCCATGGCGGAGTCCGGCCTGCCGCCGCCTTTCCCGCCCAACAGGGCGGCCACCGCGCCGACTATCCTGCCGGCGTGAAATTGGGGCAGAAGCTGGGTTCCGACCACGCAAAGGATGGATAGCCTGCCTTCGGCCCGGGCGAACAGCACGGACACAGCGTCCGGGGCTTTGTCCTTCAGATAATCGCCCAGTTCGCGCAGTTTGGCGGCATCGGCGCTCACTTCCGCGCTCAGCAGCTTGTATCCGCCGAGGTCGCGCATCCCCCGCAGCAGGTCGCCGGCGGCATTGCTGCTCTGTTTGGCTTCCAGCTTTTTGAGCTGGAGTTCCAGTTCCCGCTGTTGGGCCAAAACGCTGTCCAGCTTGGTTTCCAGCATCTTTTCCGGCACGCGCAGCTTGTCCGCCAGGCGAGCCAAGGTATCCTGCAAACCGGAAACGAATTCTCCCGCGCCGCGCCCGGTGAGGGCTTCGATGCGCCGGATGCCGGCGGCGGAGGAACTTTCGGAGATGATCTTGAACAGGCCGATCTCGCCGGTGGCGCGGACATGCGTTCCGCCGCAAAGCTCCTGGGAAAAATCTTTGACGCTCACAACGCGCACGATTTCGCCGTACTTCTCGCCGAAGAGGGCGATGGCGCCGTCTTTACGGGCCTGGTCGACGGATTTCAGCTCGACGGTCACGGGACGGTTGTCCCTCAGGGCGCTGTTGACCTTCGCTTCGATGGCCTCGATCTCCCGGCGGGACAATGCTTTCACGTGGGTGAAGTCAAACCGCAGGTTGTCCGGCGTCACCAGGGAACCTTTTTGCTGCACGTGTTCGCCCACCACCTCGCGCAGCGCTTTGTGGAGCAGATGGGTGGCCGTGTGGTTGCGGGCGGTATCCAGACGCCGTTCGAGGTCGATTTCCGCCGTCACGGCTCCGGGTTTCAGCAGGCCCCGCAGCAAACGCCCGACATGGATGAAAGCGTCTTCCTGCTTGATTGTGCCGGTCACTTCAAGTTCAAAATCGTCGTTGTAGATGCGGCCGGTGTCGCCGACCTGTCCGCCGGATTCCGCGTAAAACGGGGTCTGGTCCAGTTGCAGGCGCAGCAGGCCGTCCTCGCCGATCAGATAGCGCTGAAGGTTCGCATCGGCGCTGCTGTGTTCGTAACCCAGAAACCTGGTCGGAGTAGGGGCCGAAAACTCTGTCCATTCGGCGTTTTCGGCGGCATAGGCGAACTTGGAGTTCTTGCGGGCGTTGGCTTTCTGGACCTCCATTTCCGCCTCGAAACCGGAGGTGTCGACCCGGATGCCCTTCTCTTCCGCCAGGACCAAAGTCAGATCCAGCGGGAAGCCGAAAGTGTCGTAGAGCATGAAGGCGTCTTTGCCGGAAATGGTGTCGCCCTCCAGCCTGGCGACGATCTCGTCAAACTGCTCCAGTCCTTTGTCCAGGCTGCGGTTGAAGCGTTCCTCCTCGGAGCGGATCACCATCTTTATATAAGCTTCTTTGCCGGCCAGTTCGGGATAATGGTGCCCCATCACGGCGATAACGGTGTCCACCAAATGAAACATGAAGGGTTCCGCGAATCCCAGCAAACGCCCGTGCCTGGCAGCCCGGCGCAGGATGCGTCGCAACACATAGCCCCGGCCTTCGTTGGCGGGAAAACCGCCGTCGGCGAGGGCGAAACAGAGGCAGCGGATATGGTCCGCGATCACGCGGTGGCTAACGCCGGAGGCGGGGTCGTAGGGCACGCCGCTGAGTTCGGCCAGTTTTTCGATGATCGGATAAAAGAGGTCGGTCTCGTAGTTGCTGCGCTTGTCCTGCAAGACCTGCGTAACGCGCTCCAGTCCGGCGCCGGTGTCCACATACTTGTGTTTCAGCGGGGTCAGAGAGCGGTCTTCCTCACGTTTGTACTGGATGAAGACCAGGTTCCAAAGCTCGATGTAGCGGGCGCAATCGCCGTTGACGGCGCAGCTGTGGCCGCTCTCATGGGCTTTGTCGCAAAACGCCTCTCCCCGGTCGAAATGGATCTCGCTGCAGGGACCGCAGGGTCCGGTGTCCCCCATCTCCCAAAAGTTGTCTTTGTCGTCGTGATAGCTGATATGGGCGGGATCGATGTCCGTCTGGGCTTTCCAGAGGTCGAAGGCTTCGCTGTCGCTATTGTGGACTGTGGCGTAGAGCCGTTCTTTGGGCAGGCCCCAGAGGCCGGTCAGCAATTCCCAGGCCCAGGTGATGGCTTCCTTTTTGTAGTAGTCGCCAAAGGACCAGTTGCCCAGCATCTCGAAAAAGGTGTGATGCGTGCCGTCTTTGCCCACTTCTTCGAGGTCGTTGTGTTTGCCTCCGGCGCGGATGCACTTCTGGCTGTTGACAGCGCGGGGAACCTCCGCCTCCCTGAGTCCAAGGAATACCGGCTTGAACTGATTCATCCCGGCGTTGGCGAAGAGCAGGGTGGGGTCGTCGGTGGGCACCACTCGCGAAGAGGGCACGAATTTGTGTCCGCGCCCCTCAAAGAACGCGATGAAGCCCTGGCGAATGTCCTTACTTGTCAGCACTGGCCTCGTCTCCGATCCCCTCGATGCTGTCGTAGTTTTCCATGATCCATTTTTCCGCGCTCCAGGCCGCTACGGCGCCGTCGCTGGTGGCGGTCACCACCTGGCGCAGCACGGTGTGGCGGATGTCGCCCGCGGCAAAGACGCCGGGGATGTTCGTATGCATGTTTTCGTTTGTGAGCACGAAACCGCCGCTATCCAGCTGCAGCCTTGATTCAAACAGTTCGTTGTTCGGCAGTATGCCCACATAGATGAATATTCCGTCCGCGGGGATAAAGGAGATCTTTTCCGTCTTGCGGTTGACGACTTCGATCCGTTCGACGCGGGTGTCGCCGTGAATTTCCTGCACCACGGTATCCCAGATGAATTCCATCTTGGGGTTGTTGAACGCGCGTTCCTGGATGATCTTCTGGGCGCGAAGCTGGTCGCGGCGGTGGATCACGATCACTTTTTTCGCGAACCGGGTGAGGAAGATGCCTTCCTCAATGGCGGAATCGCCGCCGCCGACCACGGCCACTACTTTGTCCCGGTAGAGTGCGCCATCGCAGGTGGCGCAGTAGGATACGCCGCGGCCGGTGAGCTTTTCCTCGCCGGGCACGTTGAGCAGGCGCGGATGCGCTCCGGTGCAGATTATCAGGCTCTTGGCGCGGTATTTTCCGCCGGTGGTTTCCACGATCTTGCAGAGGCCTTCCAGGCCAAACGCCGTGGCTTCTTCATCCAAAAAGTGGGCTTTGAACCGCTCCGCCTGCTTGCGCATGCGATCGGTCAGATCGAAGCCGGAAAGAGCGTCTTCAAAGCCCGGATAGTTTTCGACCTCGTCAGTAACGTTGATCTGGCCGCCGATCAGCGCCTTTTCCAATACCGTCGTCTTCAAGCCGCCGCGGGCGCTGTAGATGGCCGCGCTCAGCCCCGCGGGGCCTCCGCCGATGATCATCACGTCGTAATTCATATATACCTCTGTTGCGATTATAATCTAATCTATACTCTCCATTTCGAAGGCGCATCCGCGTCAAGGATTTTGTAAAACGAATTCCCGCCTGGGCTTCGACGCGCCCTTATGGCCGGAACCTTTGCCGCAGATTCACTCGCCCAAGACTTCTTGAGCCCGGTTCGGGAACTCAGGGGCGAGCCTTGCCACAGTGCATGAGCCAGCAATAAGGGTGGGAAAGCCGAAAACCCATGCAGATCGGCAGTGGAAACGGGAGGACGATTTCACACCCTTATAATACAGAGGGCGAATGGTTTTTGGAGGCAGGAAATGCCTGCCGGAGCAAGGCCGCCGCCCCCGCAGGCAAGCCAGCCGACAAGGTTCTGAAGGCCAATATTGCTATTGACACAAATTCCGCGGCGAAATTGTTTGGAAAAAATGACAATCCGATTTTGGAGTATGATATGAGCGACCAGTTGCAAGACCTCTTGAAACGCGTGTATGAGGAAGGCGTGGCCAAGGCCAACGCGGAAGCGGAAGCCATATTGGAAAAGGCCCAGGCCGAAGCCGCCGGGATAGTCGACAAGGCAAAAAAAGACGCGGACAGCCTTGTGAGCGAAGCCCAAAAGAAAGCCGCCGATCTGGCCCAAAACGCCGATTCCGACCTCAAATTTGCCTCCGACCACATCCTGAACGCGGTGAAACAAAAGTTGACCGACGCTTTTCTGGACAAGGTTTTCGACCAACCGCTCAGCCAGAGCGCCGGGGATCCGGAGTTTCTGAAAAAGTTGATCTTGGAAACCGTTTCCGCCTGGAAGGAATCCAGCGGCACCATCACCATCGCGGACAGCCTGAAGGGCAAACTGGACGAGCATTTTCTCGCCTCCCTCAAAGGCGCCCTGGGCCAGGCCATGAACGTGGAATTCTCGCCGCAGATGAAAAACGGATTTTCGATCAGCCCCAAAGACGGCGGCTACAAGATGAGCTTTACGGACGAGGATTTTGGCAACCTGTTCAAATCCTACCTCCGTCCCCGCAGCGCCAGGATCCTCTTCAAACAATAACGGCGCATGGCGAAGCAGTACTATTACTTTGTCAGCGGGCTGCCCAGCCTGAGCATCGACGACCAGAAAAACGTCCTGACCGACAAACAGTTTCTGCTTGACGCCCGCGAGCACCTCTCCCCTGGAGATTTTGAGCTGTTGCTGCTGGCCAGCCTGCCGACGGACGCCGATGACCTTCTGAAAGCCAGCTACGAGCCGGATCCGGAGTTGGAATCGAACCCGGACAAGGACTGCTCGCTCTGGTTTTGGCAGCGCTATGTCTCCAACGCCAGGGAAAAGCTGCTCAACCCACGGCTCAAACTGCCCAAAGATTATCAATACCTGCCGGACGGCATCCACGAGTTTTGCCGGCAAACGCTTTCCGCCGAAGAACTGCCGCCCCGCCTGGAAGCCCAGCACACGCTGCTGGAAGCCATCCATGCCTGGGCCGGCAAACACGGCAACGAGTTCATCCGCGACTGGTTTTCCTTCAACCGCGACCTGCAAAACATCCTGATGGCGATCAACGCCCGCAAGCACGGACTTCCTTTCGCGAAATACCTGGTCGGAACAGGCTGGACGGTGGAGCAACTGGCCACCAGCCATGCCGCGGATTTCGGCCTGGGCAAGGAAAGCGAGATCTACAACGCCGCCTATCGCGTCTGGGAACAAAACAACCTCCTCTACCGCGAACGCGGCTACGACATCCTGCGCTGGAAGTGGATCGACAATCAAAACTTTTTCCACGTCTTCAACATCGACCGCATCCTCGGCTACTATTGCCAGCTGCGCATCCTCAACCGCTGGATCAAGATGGATCCGGAAGCCGGGGCGGAGGTGTTTCAGGATACCCTGAACAGCCTGGAAAACAGCCTCAGCTTCCCCGCGCAATTCAACGTGAAATCGATTAGCAAAAAATAGAAGGTACGCCAAATGACCAAAGGTACAGTGAAAGGCATTATCAGCAACCTCGTTCAGGTTGAGGTGGACGGTCCCGTTTCGCAAAACGAGATCTGTTACATCGATCTGCACGGGATCAAACTGATGGCGGAAGTGATCAAGGTGAAGGGCAACATCGCCTTCACCCAGGTCTTTGAAAGCACACGCGGCCTCAAACCAGGCTGCCCGGTGGAATTCACCGAGCGGATGCTGGAAGTGAAACTGGGGCCGGGCATGCTCTCCAAATCCTATGACGGCCTGCAGGACGACCTCAACAAGATGGAAGGCCTGTTCCTCTCCCGGGGCGACTACACCGATCCGCTGGATTCGGACAAACTGTGGCATTTCATCCCGCTCGCCAAAGCCGGCGACATCGTTACCGGCGGCGACTGGCTGGGTGAAGTCAAGGAAAACTGGATACCCCACAAGATCATGGTCCCCTTCCAGATGGAAGAAAAGTATACCGTCGAGAAAGTGGCTCCGGAAGGCGATTATACGGTGGACCACACCATCGCCACCGTCACTTTGGCCGACGGCGGCAAAAAAGACCTGACCATGGTCCAGTACTGGCCGGTCAAGCTTCCCATCCGCGCCTACCGCGAAAAGCCGCGCCCCTTCAAGATGATGGAGACCGGCGTGCGCACCATCGATACCCTCAACCCCATCGCCGAAGGCGGCACCGGATTCACCCCCGGGCCCTTCGGAACGGGAAAAACAGTGCTGCAGCACAGCATCTCGCAAAACGCGGAAGCGGACCTGATCATCGTGGCAGCCTGCGGCGAACGTGCCAACGAGGTGGTGGAGCTGTTCGTGGAATTTCCGGAACTGGACGATCCCCGCACCGGACGCAAGCTGATCGAGCGCACCATCATCATCTGCAACACCTCCAACATGCCCGTCGCGGCGCGCGAAGCCTCCGTCTACACGGCCATGTCGATCGCCGAATACTATCGCTCCATGGGGCTGAAAATACTGCTCCTGGCAGACTCCACCTCCCGCTGGGCCCAGGCCTTGCGCGAAATGAGCAACCGCATGGAAGAGCTGCCCGGACCGGACGCCTTTCCGATGGACCTGCCGGCAATCATCTCCAACTTCTACTCCCGCGCCGGTTACGTGTATCTGAACAACGGCACCCCAGGCTCGATCACCTTCATCGGAGCGGTCTCCCCCGCCGGCGGAAACCTCAAGGAACCGGTCACGGAATCCACCAAGAAGGCCGCCAGGTGCTTCTATTCGCTGTCCCAGGACCGCGCCGACAGCAAGCGCTACCCGGCGGTTGACCCCATCGATTCCTATTCCAAATACCTGGAATACGACGAGGTGATCGATTATCTGGACACCAACATCGCGCCGGGCTGGGTGAAGGACGTCACGGATACGAAGAACATCCTGCTGCGCGGCAAGGAAGCCAAGGACCAGATCAACATCCTGGGCGACGACGGCGTTCCTTTGGACTACCATTCCCGCTTTTGGCGCAGCGAACTGCTGGACCGCGTGATATTGGTGCAGGATGGCTTCGACGCCGTGGACAAATCCACCCCGATGAAACGCCAGGCCTACATGCTGCGCCTGGCCCTCAACGTTTGCCGAACGGATCTGGCCTTCGAATCCTACGAAGAACTGCAGCCCTACTATACGCGGCTGATCAACGTTTTGCGCCAGATGAACTACCAACCCTTCCAAAACGATAAGTTCAATGAATACGAATCCCAACTGCAAACAATCATGGATGAACGGAGGGTGAAATAATGGCCGGCCAAGCCTTTCAAAAAGTTTACACCAAACTGACCCAGATCACCAAGGCGACCTGCACCGTAACCGCCACCGGCGTGGGCAATGAAGAGCTTGCGACCGTCAGCGGCAGGCTGGCGCAGGTGGTCAAGATCCTCGGCGACTCCGTGACCCTGCAGATTTTTTCCGGCACGGAGAATATCGGTACGGACGCGGAAGTGGTATTCTTCGGCCGACCGCCCACGCTGAAAGTGAGCGACCAACTGGCCGGCAGGTTTTTCAACGCCTACGGCGATCCGATCGACGGCAATCCGCCCATCGAGGGCGAGGAAGTTGAGATCGGCGGACCTTCGGTCAATCCCGTTCGACGCAAGGATCCCTCCGAACTGATCGCGACGGGCATCGCCGGCATCGACCTCAACAACACCCTGGTCACCGGACAAAAGATCCCCTTCTTCGCGGATCCGGACCAGCCCTATAACCAGGTGATGGCCACCGTTGCCCTGCGCACCAAGGCGGACAAGATCATCCTGGGCGGAATGGGTCTATCCAACGACGATTACCTCTACTATAAAAACAGCTTTGAAAACGCAGGCGTGATCGACAAGATCATCTCCTTTGTGAACACCACCGACGATCCTCCGGTGGAGCGCCTGCTGGTGCCGGACATGGCTCTGGCCGCGGCGGAATATTTCGCCATCCAGAAAAATGAAGCCGTGCTGGTGCTGCTCACTGACCTCACTCTGTATTGCGACGCCCTGAGCATAGTGTCCAACCGCATGGACCAGATCCCCTCCAAGGACTCCATGCCCGGTTCCCTCTACAGCGACCTGGCCAAGATTTACGAAAAAGCGGTGCAGTTCCCGGATGGCGGATCGATCACAATCATCGCCGTGACTACCATCTCCGGCGGCGACATCACCCACGCCATCCCGGACAACACGGGCTACATCACCGAAGGCCAACTCTTCCTGCGCCGCGACACCGACATCGGCAAGGTCGTGATCGACCCCGCCCGCTCGCTTTCGCGCCTCAAAACCAAGGTGATGGGCAAAAAGACCCGGGCCGACCATCCGCAGGTGATGTCCACCTCGGTGCGCCTCAATTCCGACGCGATGAACGCCAAAACCAAGATGGAGAACGGCTTTGACCTCTCCGACTACGACGCCCGCACGATCAAGTTCGCCCGCGATTACGCCGATCAGATCCTCGCCATCGACGTCAACATCGGCACGGACGAAATGCTCGATACCACCTGGGTCCTCTTCCGCAAATACTTCACGCGCGAAGAAGTCGCCATCAAAGACGAGTTCATGCAGCTTTACTGGAAACAGGGATGAACCTCAAGTTCCAATTTAACAAGATCTCCCAACTGCAGATCGAGAAGCAGCTCAAGGAACGGCAGAAAGCCCTTCCCACGCTGAAAAACAAGGAATCCGCCCTGCGCATGGAGGTCAAACGCGCCAAAGACAAAGCGCTGGAGACCGACAGCCTGGTCAGGGAACGGGTCGCGGAGCTGGACCAGTTCATGAAGCTCTGGTCTGAATTCGATCCCAGCCTGGTGAGCGTTCAAAACGTCGAGCTGCAGACCCGCAAGATCGCCGGCGTGCCCACGCCTGTGCTGGGCAGGATCGATTTCGCGATCGCCGAGTACGACCTGTTCAGCGCGCCCAGTTGGTATCTGGACGGCATCGAACTGGTGAAAGGGATTTCGCAACTGCAGATCGAGCGGGACATCTATCTCCGCAAGATGAAGATCCTGGAGCAGGTCCGCAAAAAAACCACGCAAAAGGTGAACCTCTACGAGAAGGTGCAGATCCCGGCCTTCGAAGACGCCATCATGAAGATCAAGCGGTTCATGGAGGACGAGGAAAACCTGTCCAAAGCGGGCCAGAAGATCCTGAAAAACCGCCTCGACGAAGAGGAGGACAGCGCATGATCGAGAAGATGCGCAAATACACGTTTGTCCTCTATCATTTGGACTACGAGGACTTCCTGGCCGAGCTGCAAAAACTCGGCGTGGTCCATCTGATCAAGAATACGGACGCCAAAACCGATACTTTGGTCAAGAACCTCGAACTGATCGCGGACTTCGCGGAAAGCGTCAAGTTTTTGAAGAAACTGAAGTCGGAGGCTCCCAAGGTTTCCACTCCGCTCTCCCCCAAGATGCTTTACAACAAGATCGGCGAGGCTCGCGAAGAGCGGGAACAGCTGGTCCGCAAAGCCGAAGGCCTGAAAAAGCAGGTCCGCGAGCTGGAACCCTGGGGCCATTTCGATTACGGTTTGGAAACCAGGATCGAAGCCCAGGGCATAAAGGTTGATTTCCATACCTGCCTGAAAAACCACTTCAAGCCGGAATGGCTGCTGGATCACAGCGTTGAAGTGATCAACGAAGTGGGCGGAGTCATCTATTTCGTGGTGTTTTACACCGGCGAAAAACCGGCGATCGAAGCGGACACGTTTAGCTTTCACCACCACACCCTGCAAGAATTGGAAAACCAACTGGCTGAAACGCAAGAGCGGATCGAAGCCATCGACGAGTTTTTCCAGACCACCGCGCCCGCCGCGATCGAGCTGTTTGAGGCGGAAATCGGCAGCCTGAGCCAGACCTGCGAATTCGAAGCCGCGACCCTGCAAGGGACCAGCGAGGCGGAAGACCACCTCCGGGTCCTGGGAGGCTGGATTCCCCAGCGGCTGGAATCGAATTTGGTGCAGTTTCTCCAGGATAAGGGAGTCATCCATTTCGCCTCCGACGCCACGGCGGAGGAAAATCCCCCCGTCAGCCTGACCAACAACTGGTTCTCCCGGCTGTTCGAACCGATCTCCAAGATGTACATGCTGCCCTACTACAACGAGTTTGACCTCACGCCCTTTCTGGCGCCGTTCTTCATGCTCTTTTTCGGGTTTTGCAACGCGGACATCGTCTACGGCCTGGTCTTTGTCGGCATCGCCGCGTTCCTGCGCTGGAAAGCCAAGGACCCGGCCATCAAGAGCATCGCGACCCTGGCGATGTTTTTGGGGGCGGCCTCCGTGCTGATGGGCGTGGTCGTCGGTTCCGCGCTGGGATTCGACATCAAGAGCTCCGCCCTGGGCAGATTCGCCATCATCAAAAACAACGAGCAGATCTTCAATGTGGCCCTGCTGTTGGGAGTGATCCAGATTCTCTTCGGGACCTTCATCAACGCGATCAAGCAAGCCCGCCAGTCCGGCTTCAAATACGCCATCGCCCCTGTCGGCATCCTGCTGTTCCTGGCTTCGCTCTCAATTTATGGAGCGGGCATGTTGAAGGTGGATATCACCAGCCTCAAGGTCTATGCCAAATACCTGATGTGGATCGGCCTGGCCTTGCTGATGCTGTTCAACAATCCCCGCAAGAACCCTCTGATCAACATCCTGGGCGGTTTATGGCTGCTCTACAACGTGGTCACCGGCTTCTTCGGAGACGTGCTGTCCTACATCCGCCTCTTCGCGTTGGGCGTTTCCGGCGCCATCCTGGGCTTCGTGTTCAATTCCATCGCCCTGCAAATGCTCGAGATCAAGATCGTCGGCCCGGTGATCTTCCTCTTCATCATGATTTTCGGCCATCTGCTCAACATCGCCCTCAGTTCGCTCAGCGCGTTTGTCCATCCCCTGCGGCTCACCTTCGTGGAGTTCTTTAAAAACGCCGGTTTCGCCGGACCCGGCCTTGAATACAAACCTTTTGGAAACAAGAAATAAATATAACTGGAGGTTACATGCCTTACATTCTCTTACAAGCCGGAACCAACGCAATTCAGACCCTTGGCGGGGGTAATCCCGCCTTCGTGCTGGCCTGGTTCGGATGTTTCTTGATGGTCGCCCTGTCCGGGATCGGTTCCGCCTGGGGCACAGTCATCGACGGCACAGCGACCGTCGGCGCTATGAAGAAGAGGGACGATATCTTCGCCAACTGCCTGATCCTGTCGGCTTTGCCCGGCACTCAGGGCCTTTACGGTTTTGGCGCCTTCTTCATCCTCAAAGCGCACATCAACCCGCAGATATCGATGATGACAGCGGTCGCGATCTTTTTCGCGGGACTGATGTCCGGGGTCGTGAACCTGATCTCGGCCAACCTGCAAGCCCGCGTCTGCGCCACCGGCATCGAAAGCATCGGCAACGGCAACGACGTCTTTTCCAAGACCCTCATCCTGGCCGTGTATCCGGAACTCTATGCGATCATTTCATTCGCCGCCTGTTTCCTGATCAGCACGATGCTGCCGATGTGATCAAACCAACCTAAACACTATCCGGACAGGGGAACCAAAGCGTTCCCCTGTCACAATTTAAGCAGGGAAAATGATGGACTACGAAACTTACAACCAGGTCCCCTCCGGCAATCCGCGGCCAGACCCCTTTTTGCAGCCACACCGGGGCACTTTGATCCTCATCTTTGGCATTCTGGGACTCACCACCTGCGGGATCTTTGGCATCCTGGCCTGGATCTGGGCGGCCGATGACCTCAGGAAGATGGATGAAGGCAGGATGGATCCCTCCGGCCAGGGCCTGACCAAAGCCGGCAAGGTGATGGGCATCATCACTGTGATCCTGCATGTGGTCGGGATCCTGATCCCCATCGCGATGCTGATGTTTTCCGCTGGTTCGCTGGCGAGCCTGGGCGAGTTTCTCTAAACCCGGCTTTTTCGCCTTGATGACGCTTTAGCGCTCCGCATCCGATGCGCGTCCGCCTACGCAAGCTGGACAGCCGTTTTCCCGGAGGCGTGGCGCCGGTTCTATCGCTCTGGGCCTTGCTGCTGGGTTGGTTGGCGCTTTATCTGTTTCTGGAGGGGCAGTTTGGCTTTTGCCTGTTCCGCCGCCTGACGGGGATTGCCTGTCCCAGTTGCGGGCTCTTCCGGTCCTTTGGCTCGCTGCTGGCGGGGAAGCCGCTCGCGGCCCTGCTTTGCAATCCCTTCATGCTGCTGTTCACCCTCTTTGCGCTCTTCCAGCAGGGGGCCATCCTGATCTTCAAAAGGGAACTGACCCTGTCCGCCACGCGAGGGCAGAAACGAGCTATTGGGTGGGTTCTGGTGGCGCTGTTCTTCCTCAATTGGGGCTATCTGCTTTGGGTGGCAAGGATTTGAACCATAACCACGGATAGATGGGGAAACCGACTCATAATCCTGTTTCAGCTACCTCAGGTCTGTCAATGCAGATAGACCTGAAACGGGAAGTCAGCCCTGGAGCAACAGCCGTTTTCGGCTGTTGGTCAGCAGCTGGTCTCCGAAGCCAACCGCAAAACCAAACAGCCATCAGTACCAGTTTAGCTTTGTTCCTGGCTGGATGCGGCCAGGGAACATATCTGTGGGATGCTCAGGGCCTCTTGGTCAAGAGCCCTTGACCCGCATCCGTTTTCCCAGCCGGTAGCCGTCCACGGCGCTGCTGATGATGCCTCCCGCGTAGCCGCTGCCTTCGCCGATGGGATACAGGTTCGCCGCGCTGGGGCTGTTCAATCCAATTTTATCCCTCAAGATGCGGACCGGAGAGGAGGTCCGGGTTTCCGGAGCGATCAGCAGGGCGTCGGAATTGAACCCCCGCAGGACCTTATCGAAACTGATCAGAGCGGATTTCAGCCTGGCTGTTAACGCGGGCGGAAACAGCTCTCCCAAATCCCGGGAGTAAATCCCCGGACGATAACTGCCAACCAGCTTATCCGTGCACTGGAGGCCATTCAAAAAGAGCTCCGCCGGTTGGGCCGGAGCCAGGTAGCCAGGCTGATAGGCGCTTTTCTCGATCGCCCTTTGAAACTCCAGGCCGTCCCAGAGTCCGTCACCGAAGTCTGCCGCACCCACGGAGGTCACCACCGCGCTGTTGCACATCGCTTCCCCGCGGGCGGCAAGGCTCATCCCGTTGGTAACCACACCCTCCGCCTCGGACGAAGCGGCGATCACAAACCCCCCGGGACACATGCAGAAAGTGTAGCCGCCCGGCGCCGTCAGCCGGTAACTGGCCGCGCCCAGGATATCCTTCCATTTGCCGCTACCGTAGACCAGTTCGTCGATCCGGGCCTGCGATTGTTCGATGCGGAAGCCTACCGCGAAGGGTTTGGGTTCCAGCGCAACGCCTCTTTGGGACAGAGTTCTGAAGGTGTCGCGGGCGGCATTTCCGAGTCCGATAACCACGGTTTGGGGACTGTGCCAGTCTCCGTTGATGCGTAGCCGGGAAACCTTACCGGCGCTGAGCTCAAGGTCTTCCAGCCTGCTACGGTAATGAAATCCGCAACCCTGTTCGGTCAAATATTCCCGCAGTTGGCGAAAAACCTGGCGGATCACGTCTGTGCCCAGATGCGGCAGGGCCTGATAGCGGATCTCCGGCCTGGCGCCGAATCTGATCAGCATTTCATACACCGCCCGGATTTCAGGTCCGCTGCCCCGGCTGGTCAGTTTACCGTCGGACCAGGCTCCGGCTCCGCCTTCGCCAAACTGGACATTGGATTCCGGATCCAGGCTGCCACCGTTCCAAAAGCCGCCCACCAGCGCGGATCTCTGTTCCAGCGCGTCGCCCCGGTCGAATAGCACAGGCTGCAGACCCTGCTCCACCAGCGCCAGGGCGCAGAACAGCCCGGCGGGTCCCATGCCGACGATGTATGGATGCCTGTCGTTGAGGAATATGCCCGGTTCAGCTTGTGGGGCGGGGGCGGTGTGTTCCGCCAGATCGGGATCCTTTGGCATCGGGCCGGGAAAATCTACCAGAACGGTGAAATCGTAGACGGGTCGGTCTTTTTTGCGGGTATCGACGGCCTGGCGGACTATCTCGACCAACGTGAAGGAATCCAGCGGCAGCTTCAGTTTGCGGGCGATCTCGGCGCTGAGGTCATACTCGCGCCGGACCGGAAAACGCAGATTGCGCAAGGTGTATTGGGCCATAAGTTTTACTCCAAACAAAAACAGCGCCCGGACTTGAGCGCTGAAACTGCGTGGTGGCGAGACCCAGAATCGAACTGGGGACACACGGCTTTTCAGGCCGCTGCTCTACCTGCTGAGCTATCTCGCCACACGTTTTGCCAGATTTTTTCGGACCTGATTTTTGTCAAGCCAATATTGTTGGAGAGAAGCCGCTTTCCGCCTCATGTCAGGCCAAACCATCAAACCAAAGAGCTGAGGGACGAAGCCTGGCAACCTTGCCCAGAGGCAAGTGGCCGGGTAGATAACAGCGCGCACTGTGGTCGGAAAGCATGATGGTGCAATCCTCCCAATGCTCTTCACATACGCCTCGCAGGATAACACCGGAATTTAGCAAAGCCTCCAGGTAGTCGAACCTTTTGTTGTTGCTCAGCCCCATCAGCCGGTTTGTGCGTTCTGTTTTTACATTGTTTGGAACCTGACCTGGCATCCCCGCCGCGGGCGTGCCTTTGCGCTTGGAATAGGAAAACACATGCAAATAGGCAAACTGCAGGCCGGCCAGAAAAGTCCTGGTGGCAGCGAATTCAGCCTCGCTTTCGCCCGGGAAGCCGGTTATCACGTCAAAGCCTACTGCCGCGTCCGGCCAGGCCCGATAGACCTGGCTCAACAGCTGTTCAACCTCGCCGGTGCGGTAATGCCTGCCCATCCGCTCCAAAACGCTGTCGCAGCCGGATTGCAGGGCAAAGTGGAAATGGGGGCAGAGCTTGGAGCAGGCTTTGATCCGATCGATCAACTCTGGCGTGACCAACTGCGGTTCCAGCGATGAGAGGCGGATCAGTTCAAGGCCATGTAGCTTTTGCAGGGCTTCCACCACCTCGGCCAGGCCGTTGTCCCCATCCCGGTACAAGCCCAGGTTCACGCCTCCCAGGACAATCTCTTTGTAGCCGCCGGCCACGAACCTGCGGGCCTGGTCGATCACGTCCGCGAGCCTGGCGGAGCGGTTGTGACCCCGGGCATGCGGCACCGCGCAGTAGGAGCAGTAAAAGTCGCAGCCGTCCTGGATCTTTTGGAAGGCGCGGGTGTGTTCGATCATCCGCGACACCGGGCGGTAGTTGAATTCCCGCGCGGACATGATGTCTTCAAACCGGTAATCGGTTGATCCCAACAGGCTGGCGATGTCCGGCTTGTTCTGGTTGTCGGCGATCAGGTCGATCTCCCCCATCGCGGCGATCTCATCCGCGCTGCGCTGGGCGAAACAGCCGGTCACGATCACTTTCACCAGTGGGTTGCCGGCCTTGCGGGCCAGGGCCTTGCGGATCAGGTTGCGGCTCTTGTAATCCGTGCGGTTGGTGACGGTACAGGTGTTGATGATGTAGATGTCGGCGTCGCTCTCAAACGGTACGATCTCATACTGGCCGGGTCCGAAACCGTCGATTATGGCGGCGGATTCGTAGGCGTTGGTCTTGCAGCCCAGGGTGCTGATGGCGATGCGGATCATGGGCGCAGGGACCGGAGACAGGCGTAGACGGTAGGCCCGTAGAGGCTGTGTTCCGCCTCCAAAACCAGGGCGGCGACTTCTTCCGGGCTGGCGCAGCCGGAGATATCGACCTGCCGCCGGGCGATCACTTCGCCGTGGTCGTAATCCGGATCGACCAGATGGATGCTGGCCCCGGAATACTTCTCTCCCGCGGCGAAAACGGCTTCATGCACCCGCGCGCCATACATCCCCTCTCCCCCATAGGCGGGAAGCAAGGCGGGATGTATGTTCAGCACTGGCCTGGGGGCGATCCGGGCCAGAAAACCGGCGGACAGCTTCTTCATGAAGCCGGCCAAAGCGATCAAATCAATCCTTTCAGACTCGCAAAGTTCGGCCACCCTGGCTTCGAACAGCTGCATGTCCCCCACCGGGGCGACCACCGCCGGCACTCCCAGCTCGCCGCAAACCCGGTAGACCGGCGCGGATTGGCGCGAAACGGTCACAAAGGCGATCTCCACCGGCAGGGCCTGCTCTTTGAAATACGAGTGCATCGCCCAGAGGTTGGAGCCCCGGCCGTGTCTGCTGGTCAGGACGGCTATTCGCCAGGTTTTAGGTGCAGTTCTTTCCACTGAAGGGCTGAAACTTCCGAGGGCGCCTGACTCATCAGGTCCGTCGCCTTGAGGGTTTTGGGGAAGGCGATGACGTCGCGAATGGATTCCGCGCCGCTCATGATCATCACCATGCGGTCGATGCCGGGCGCGATCCCGCCGTGGGGCGGCGTGCCATACTTGAGGGCTTCCAGAAAGAAGCCAAAGCGGGCAATAAGCTCTTCCTCGCTGAACCCGAGGATGTCGAAGATCTTTTTCTGCAAGTCGTAGCGGTGGCAACGGATGCTGCCAGAGGAAAGTTCCATCCCGTTGCAAACCAGGTCGTAGAGTTGACCCACGATCTGGCCGTATTTGTCCGGCTGGTCCAGCCAGGGGATGTGCTCCTCGCGGGGCAGGGTGAACATGTGATGCGCCGGCTCCCAGCGGTTTTCCTCGGCATTGAACAGGAACAGGGGGAAATCCGTGATCCAGCAGAAAGCGAAGCTGTCTTCCGAGATCAGATTGTGTTTTATGGCGATGGCATTCCTGAGTGCAGCCAATACTTTTGATACCATATCATAATTATCTGCCGCGTATGCGATTAGATCACCCTGATTGGCCTTTGTTGCCTGGATGATCGCTGTCATCTCCTCCGGATTGAGGAACTTGCTGATGCCGCCATCCAAAGCGCCTGCTGCCACCTTGGCAAACGCGACGCCCTTGCCGCCCTGGTGTTTGGCCAGTTCGACCAGTTCGTCCTGCTGTTTGCGGCTGTATTCCGCGCCCTGGGGGATCACCAGGGCTTTGACTACTCCACCCGCTTCCAGGGCGGCTTTGAAGACCTGAAACTGCGATCCTTTGAGGGCATTGCTGAGGTCGCAGAGTTCCAGTCCAAAGCGCAGGTCCGGCTTGTCGCTGCCAAAGCGGTCCATCGCTTCGGCATAGGTCAAGCGGATAAAGGGCGTGGGCAGTTCTATGTTCAAAACGCCCTGGAACAGAGTCGCCATCAGGCGTTCCAGCAGGTCAAAGATCTGCTCCTGGGTGGCGAAGCTGAGTTCGATGTCCAGTTGCGTGAATTCCGGTTGGCGATCGGCCCTCAGATCTTCGTCGCGAAAGCATTTGGCGATCTGGTAATAGCGGTCGAATCCGCCGATCATCAGCAGTTGTTTGAACATCTGGGGGGATTGCGGCAGGGCGTAGAACTTGCCTGGCTGGATGCGGCTGGGGACCAGATAGTCGCGGGCGCCTTCGGGCGTGCTTTTCATCAGGATCGGAGTCTCGATTTCGTGAAAGCCTTCCGCGCTGAGGAAATCCCGGATGGTCTTCACGATCCGGTCACGCATCAGGATCACCTTTTGCAGCGCGGGCCGGCGCAGATCCAGATAACGGTAAGTGAGGCGCAGATCCTCCTCCGCCATGGCCGCCTCATTGAGTTGGATGGGCAGGGGCTCGCAGTCGTTCAGCAGCCAGATGTCCTGCGCGATGACTTCAATAGCGCCGGTGGGCAGGTTCGGATTCACGTTTTGCGCGTCGCGGGCGGCGACGGTGCCGGTGACTGCCACCACGTATTCCTGGCGGAGTTTTTCGGCTTTGGCAAACACGTTGGGGGATTCTGGGCGGATTACGATCTGCAGCAAGCCTTTCACGTCCCTCAGGTCGATGAAGATCAGCCCGCCGAGGTCGCGGCGTTTGTTCACCCAGCCCATCACGGTCACGGTCCGGCCCGCCTCGGCCGGGGTCACGCCGCCGCAGTAATGGGTGCGCTTGAGTTGGTTCAGGTTGTCGATCATCGTCAATCCGTCAGTTCAGTTTGATCTTTTCAAAGAGAGCGTCCACGCCTTTGATGCGTTCGCCCAAAAACTGGATCATCTTGCATTTGGCCAGGTATTCCGGCTTGGGATAGATCAGTTCGTTGGAGGTCACTTCCTGGCTCAGGTGTTGATAGGCGGCGCGGTTGGGAGTGGGATACTGGGTGTATTCTGCGTTTGTTTTGGCATTCTCCGCCGCCAGCAGAAAATCGATGAACTGATAGGCCAGATCCTGGTTTTGGGAGGATTTGAGGATCACCATGCTATCCATCGACATGCAAGTCCCCTCCACCGGCAGGTAAAAGGCGAGGTCCTGGTTTTGGGCGATCTGCTGCAGCGCGTCGCCGTTGTAGGCCTGCGCCAGCCACGAGGTGCCGTCCGGCACTTCGTTTTTATAAGATTCGGAATCGAACTGAGTGATGTTGCGATCCCATTCCAGCAGCACTTTTTCGGCATCGGCCAGGGCTTCCGGGGAAGCGTCGTTGAGGTCGTGGCCGCTGTAGATCAGCGCGGCGCCGATCACTTCGCGGGCGTCGTCCAGCATCGTCACCTTCTGTTTGCCGCTAAAATGCGGATGCGCCAGGGCGGACCAGCTTTGCGCCATAGCTACGGACTCTGGCACCAGCGTCTTATTGTACATGAGACCGGTCAGGCACCAGAAATAGGGCACCGCGTAGCGGTTTTGGGGATCGAATGTCTGCGCTTTTTGCAGCAACTGCGGATCCAGGTTTTGATAGTTGTTCAGCTTGCTTTTATCCAGTTCCAACAGCATGCCTTTCTGCGCCAGGATCGTCACATGATCGCCGCTGGGCACCACGATGTCATAGGACTGGCGGGAACTTTCGATCTTGGTGAGCATGTTCTCGTTGGATTCGAAATAGCTTTCCTTCACGTCCACGCCGTAGGTTTCTTCAAATTGTTTGACCAGACCCGGATCAATATAATCCGACCAGTTGAACACATAGAGGACCTTCTGTTTCCTGGCGCAGCCAAAGGCGCCGATCAGCAAAACGATGGCCAGGGCAAAGATGAGAGTGCGTTTCATGTAGTTACTCCTTGGTATCCAATACTTGTTTCTGGGCAATTCCGCGGCTCAGGGATACAAATTGCAAAGCCGCCCAACCCAGCAGGAAAAAAGCCAGCAGCGAGAGGATCGCCAGGCGCAGATTTCCGGTGCGCAGAGCGATCCAGCCGTATAAGATCGGACCGAAAATCGAGGACAGCCGGCCTGTCAAGGTAAAAAATCCAAAGAACTCCGCCTGCCGGGATACCGGTGTCAGCACGGAGAGCATGGTGCGGCTGTTGGCCTGGCTGCTGCCGATCGCGAGGCCGGCCAGCAGGCCAACGAAGTAGTATTCCGTGGCGCTGCGGCAGAAATAGGCCCAGATGATCACCGCGATCCAGATCAGCAACGACCAGCTAAGCGACGATTTGACGTTGAAACGGTCGGTCAGCCAGCCAAACAGCGCGGCCCCCAGGATCGAGGTGAACTGCGCGAGGATGAAATAGACGATCATCTGCTGCACGTTCATCCCAAAGCGCTCCATCCCAAAGGGCGTGGCGAACACGATCACGGTGTAGATGCCGTCGTTGTAGATGAAGTAGCTGAGCAGGTATCTCAGCAGGTGGGGCAGCCTGGCGATGTGGCGCAGGGAAAAGCTCACCCGCTGCCAGGCCACCTTCAGATAATTGGTGCGGCGCGAGGGACGGTGGACTTCCTTGAGCAGAAAGAGCGTCACCAGCGACCAGACGAAGATGTGCAGCCCGATCATCGGAAAAACATAGCGGACGTTGATCTTGACCAGCGCCAGCGAAGCCAGCAGCGAAAGCAGCCCCCCCAGATAGCCCAGGGCCCAGCCGTAGCCGGAAACCTGGCCGATGTCCGCGGGGGTGCTCAGTTCCGGCAGAAAGGCGTCGTAAAACACGTTGGCGCTGTTGAAACCGTAGTTGGCGATGATGAAAAAGAGCATTCCGCTCAGGATGTCGCCCTGCTTCACAAAGTAGAGCAGCGAGGTGAAGATGATGGTGACCCAGGCAAAAAAGAACAGCAGCTTCTTTTTGGAACGGGAAAAATCCGCCACAGCGCCCAGGATCGGAGCCGTGAGCGCCACCAGGGTCATGCTGAGCCCCACTGCCAGGCCCCACATCCGTTCGCCGTAACCCTGCGGACCCACCGCCACGCTCTGCTTGAAGTAAAAGTTGTAGACCACGCTCACGATCACCGTCGTAAAGGCGGAATTGGCAAAGTCGTAAAACATCCAGCCGATGGTGCTTTTGGGCAGCTTCACGCGTTCCTCCGCCCCAGGCTGAGGCGTTTGAGCCCGTCCCATTCCCTGGCGCTTTCCTCGTGGGGGCTGGCTACAAAGATCTGATAGTGGTAATCCACGTATTCCCTGATCCGGTGAGCATGCCGGACGTCCAATTCGGCGAAAACGTCGTCGAACAGCAGGATCGGCTTGATGGCTGTGACCTGTTCGATCAGCGCGGCCTGCACCAGTTTCAGCAGGATCACCGTGATCCGCTTTTGGCCCTGCGAGCCGAAGGTCTTCAGTTGATGCCCCGCCAGGATGAATTCATAGTCGTCCAGATGCGGGCCGATCAGGCTGCGCTGGTAGCGCCGTTCCTTTTGTTCCAGTCCGGCCAGGATCCCGGCCAGCTTTTGGGGGTCTTTGCCCTGGGCTGGCGTGATCTGCGAAACGTAACTCAGTTTGATCTCCCGCACCTGTTCCGAGATCTCCAGATACTGTTCCTTAAAGGCTTTGTTAAGCAAGGCCAGATAGCGTTGGCGATACTCCGCCACTTCCGCCAGGGCGAGGATGAACCGCTGGTCCCAACTCTGCTTTTCCTGGGCGTCAAAGTCCCGTTTGAGCAGGTTGTTGCGCTGTTCCACGATATGGAGGTAGTCCCGCAGGTGGGTGATGTATTCCGGGTAAAGCTGAGAGATGGCGAGGTCAAAGTATTGCCGGCGGAAGCGGGGATTGCCGCCCACCAGGTTCATGTCTTCCGGCGCGCAGTAGATCACTTTCACGCATTCATAGACCCGGCTAAGCTGGCGCAGGGGCATTCCGTTGATCTTGAGCAGTTTTCTGCCCGCTTGCCAGGAGAGCTGAACGCTGAGCTCCAGGCCGTTGTCCTGCACGAAATCGCCCATCACGCGAAACCAATCCGCCCCTTCACGGCGCAGCTCTTCGTCCCGGTGAAAACGGATGGATTTGCCCAGGCTGCAGTAGGCCACGGCTTCCAAAAGGTTGGTCTTGCCAGCTCCGTTGGGCTCGATGATCAGGTTACCCAAACCTTCAAAAGCGAAGTTGGCGCTCTCGTAACTGCGAAAGTTGGAGAGCTCGAGACGTTTGAGGATCAATATTTATGACCGCAGGGGCATCAGCAGGAAGGTAATCTTCTGATTTTCCGGCAGCGGTTCATAGTAGGCCATCATCGGTTCTTTGGCGCCGCCCAGCCGGATGCAGACCTTATCGGTTTCGATCGCGTCCAGGATCGCCAGCATGTAGCGGTAGTTGAAGGCGATGGAGGTCGCTTTGCCTTTGTATTCGTAGGTTTCGATGTTTTCTTTGGCGTCGCCGGTATCCCGGTCGCTGGTATTGATCTCAAAGCGGTCGGAATCGATCTCGAAGCGGATGCGGTTGTTGTCGTCCGGGGCCACCAAAGACACCCTGCGGATGGCGTTTTGCAGGGTTTTCACCGCTACGACGATCTGGTTTGGCAGGTCGTTCATGAAGGCTTTTTGATACTCGGGGTATTTATGTTCGATGATGTTGGCCACAATGGTAAATTTGCCGTAGGAAAACACGATCTTGTTGCGTTCCATCAGGATTTTCAGCTCGCGCACGGAGGGATCGTAGATCTTTTGGAAGAAGTTCAAAGTCTTCACGGGGATCACTTTTTCCATGATCTGCTCGGAGGATTCATCCGCGAAGATGCTGTTTTCCTCGGTCGTGGCTTCGGCGCTTTCCTTGGGCTGGGCATTGTTTGGCACCACGATCTCGGCCACCTTGCGGCCGTCGGTGGCCGCCATCAGGTTGGTCTTTTCCATGATCTTCCAGCAAACGCCAGTCAGCACGGCGCGGTTGACGTCCGTGGAAACCGCGAAGGCGGTCTTGCTGATCATCGTTTTGAAGATGTCCGGATTCACCAAAGTGGCGTTTTCCAGGTTCGGCTCCGGCAGGATCGGAAACAGGGTGTGGTCCGCGCAGAGGATGTTGAAGTCGATCTTGTAGCTTTGGATCATGAGCAGGTCTTCGTTCTTCCAGAGGTCGATCACGGCGTCGTCCGGCATGTTGTTCACGATATCGTTGAAGTGCCTGGCCGAAACGGCGATCGTGCCGCCTTCGCTGATGGCCGCGTTGAAACGGACGTCAACGGTCAGTTCGAGGTCCGAGGCGGTGATCTTCACTTCGCCCTTTTTGGCGTCGACTTCGATCAGGTAGTTGGTCAATATCGGCGATGTGGTCTTCGACGAAACTATGGCAGCCAGATGCTGGATGTGCTGGATTAGTTCTTTCTTTTCGATCGCTAATCTCATGATATCCCCTTTGAGTACTGTATTATTCTTATCAGGTCAGGAAATTTCCGCGGTCTTGTTTGTCAATGAATTTCTCGGGAATAGGCCTCAGTTGGCTATTGGAAAGCGGAAAGTCCAAGCCGGCGCAAAAACTTTCACATGCTTTGGACTCGGGCCAGAATCCCGCCTGTGCTTTCCAGTCCAGACCAGGCAGCCCTGCGCGACTCAAAAACTCCCCTTCCGCCCTTATTGCAGGCTCAAATGCCCTGGCAAGACTCGCCCAAGACTTCCTGAGCAAAGTTCGGGAACCACGCGAGTAGTCCAGCCAGGGCGCAGGTGCGTGGAATAGGGATGGATTGGCAATAGTCAAGGCACCTCAGACTAAGTCTCCGGGCAAACCAGACCGGCGCAGATAATCAACTAAAAAACAGGTAAGGATTTTGCGTCGGATAACCGCTTTCGGGGTAAGAGTTTCGCAGTTTTGTCCAGAGTAAAAACGCGTGACACCAGTTTACCCCGATTTTCGGCGATCGGTATCATATTGCATGGCAGTCAGTTACAATCCCACTTCGCGGAACCCAAAAAAAAGCTTGACGTGTTTTAACTGTCTATAATATATGCATTAGCAGTAGTCATTGATTATACGTTGGCTTACACAAACTCGAAATAAGGATAGTAAAATGGTACTAAGCAAACCTAAGACGTCCAAGCCCAAGGCCGCTCCCAAGAAGGCCGAGCCCAAGAAAGTGACCAAACCGGTCGCCAAGAAAGCTGCTCCCAAGGCAGCGCCAAAGAAAGTGACCAAACCGGTCGCCAAGAAAGCTGCTCCGAAAGCAGCTCCCAAGGCAGTCGCTCCCAAAAAGGCCGCTCCCAAAGCCGCCCCGAAGAAAGTGACCAAGCCGGTAGCCAAGAAAGCCGCCCCCAAAGCCGCTCCCAAGGCAGTCGCTCCCAAAAAGGCCGCTCCCAAAGCCGCCCCGAAGAAAGTGACCAAGCCGGTAGCCAAGAAAGCCGCCCCGAAAGCCGCTCCCAAGAAAGTGACCAAACCAGTCGCCAAGAAGGCCGCCCCCAAAGCCGCTCCCAAGAAAGTGGTGAAACCGGTCGCCAAAAAGACTGCTGCCCCCAAAAAAGTTGCCCCTAAAGCGGCTCCCAAGAAAGCCGCTCCCAAAAAGACAGTCAAAAAGTAAACAAACAAAGCGTACTCATGAACAGACGGGTCTGCCCACCCGTCTGTTTTTTTGTGAACGGGTTAATGGTTAGTGCTGCGCACGGTTTCGGATCGCAACTATATCTGGGATAATCCCTTTTCCGCTTTATCCGCGTACAGAATCCACTCAACAGGTGGGTATGATCAGTCTGTAGGCCTCAAGATCACCTGCACGCCGCTTTCTCCGTCCGCCACGATGGCGTGGCCGCTGGAAACCGCGACTCCCAGGGCGCTTCCGGGGGTATCGCAGACCGCTACGACCTGGGGATGGGCGGGATCTGTGACCTCCACATAGGTCAGGCCGGTGGAGCCATTGCCGAGATAGACAAAATCGTCCGTGGCAGCCAGGTGGCCGGTAATGTTGGCGGCGGCACAGGTTCCCCGCAGCCAGGGGTGGGCGGGATCGCTGATATCGACCACCGCCAGCAGGCCTTCACAGGCGACATAGGCAAAATTGCCGCGGACCGCCACACCCTGGGCATCCGAAGGCAGAGCGCAGGAGCCTGCGATGAAGGGGCTGGAGGGATTGCTGACATCGACGGCTTGGAGGCCGGACCCGCCCGTCGCCAGGTAAACGTAAGAACCTCCGACGTCCAGGCCGGCGGATCCCTCGGGAAGCTCGCAAAAGCCTGTGGGACGCGGACTGGAGGGGTCGCTGACATTCACCACCCGCAGGGCGCCGGTGTCATCCGCCACGTAGGCGAAACCGCCGGAAACGGCTACGTCCCAGGCCTCGCCAGGCAAAAAGCAATACCCGAGGATCGTGGGGCTGGCGGGATTGACGATATCGATGATTTGGAGGCCCGTGGTGAAGGCCGCCACAAAGGCGTGAGACCCCGAAACCGCCACTCCCAGCGCGCCGATGGGGATGTCGCAATGGCCATTGAGGACGGGGGCGGAGGGATTGCGGAGATCCACAATGCTCAGGCCGGCCGGGCCCTCGGCCACATAGGCGTAATCCCCGGACAGGGCTATGCTCCAGGCGGCGCCGTTGGTGGCGCAGGAACCCACGATCTGCGGAGTAAACTGGTCAAACACCGCCGTAGCCACCTCGCTGTCCGGGTGATCGGCTTTCAGGGCCACAGCCTTGAGGACCGTGCCCAATTCCACCCGCAGGGTGTCCGTATAGAGGGGGGAAGTGTCGCCGGGTTCGGAGCCATCGAGGGTGTAGCGGATCTCCGCGTCCGGAGTGGGACAGGTGATGCGGACCACGGTGCTGTGGGTGAACAGACCGCCCGGAGGTGAAATCAGCGGGGTTGAGACCCGGTTCGGGCTGGTCGCAGTGTCGCAAGAAATAAAAAGAAACAACGCCGGGATCAGAACGGCGCATCTGGCCAGAAAGTTACGTTTCATACCTGCCTGCCTTGTGTTTCGGAAAAGATATTTCAAATTTTCCCGAGTTTGGATATATGTCAAGCTATTAAACGGAAGGTCCTGATTTTAACAAGCCACAAGCCCGGCAATCCGGCAGCAGCGGCCTGAAACGGCTGTTGTTCCAAATTCAGTCCGTACCCAGATTGGCAACCAACCGCTGCGGCTTCGGAACGATCGCTACCCTGCTTGGTTCAGAGCGCTGCTGAAGTCAGGAAAGAAATTGGGTAAAATTTTGCCCAGACGTGAATTTCTTTGCATTGCAATAAAGACTTGGAATGGAACTTGCTTTATATGGGTCAATAAATCAAAACGGAAAGTTGGCAAAGTTATGAAACGAACCACTCTGACCCTGATGCTTCTGATCGCGCTGGCCGCCCTGGCGGCGGACGTGACGATCGTTTACGATCTGGCAACGCCTGTGCTAAAGACCGCGGGAGCCTATACAGCCGTCACCCTGCCAGGCGGCCAAAGCCTGGCCAATCCCGGCAGCCCCGAACTCCCCTGGCTGGGCTCCAAACTCCTGTTGCCGTTGGGCGAAGAAGCCACATCCGTGAGCGTCAAGCTGGGCTCGCCGGCGGTTTACCATTTGGACAAACCGGTCGCCCCGGGCCAGGCCCAGTTTCCCTTTTCCCAGGCCGAGCTTCCCCCTCTGGCCCCGCCAGACCCCGCGATTTACGGATCCGACGCCGTCTACCCCGCCTCGCCCCACAACGGCGCGAACACCCACTATCTGGCCGGACACCCGATCAACTTCACAGCTTTCTGTCCCTTTGAATACAGCCCCGCCGCCGGAACCCTGACCTTTTACCGCAGCGTGAGCGTCACAGCCCACACCTCCGGTTCCGAACGCGCCAGCGCGGCTTTGAGCCTGTTGAAGCAAGACAGCTTCATCAGCCAGTATCTGAGCCGCTCGATAGACAACCAGGACCAGCTTCCGCGCTACGAAACCCGCACCACCGGCTTTGAATACCTGATCGTCTACGATGCCGCCAAGCTGGCCCAGTGGCAGCCCTTTGCCGACCTGCACATCAACCGCGGCACCACCGTGGAACTGAAACCGATCCAGGAGATCATCGCCGAGACCGCCGGCGCGGACACCCAGGCCAAACTGCGCAACTTCATCATCGCCGCCTTCGCCGCGAATTCCCTCCGCCACGTGCTGCTGGCTGGCGATACCGACCTGATCCCCCACCGCGGTTTTTATGTGAACATGGGCACCGGCAGCGAATCCGACGCCGACATCCCCGCCGATATGTATTACAGCTGTCTGGACGGAAACTGGAACGCTGACGGCGACGCCTACTGGGGCGAGATCTACGAAACCGACCTCACTCCGGAACTCTCCATCGGCCGGTTTTGCTACAACTCGGACGCCGAGATCGCCAACTTCATCAATAAAACCGCCAAATACTCCAACGAACCGGTCGCCGCTGAAGCCGAAACCGCCCTCTTTGTGGGTGAATGGCTGTGGGACGGACCCACCTGGGGCGGGGATTACATGGATGAAATGATCGGCGGCAGCAGCGCCCACGGCTACACCACCGTCGGCGTGCCTACCGATTGGACGATCGGCACCCTCTACGACCGCACCTTTGGCTACGCCGAAGCCTGGGACGGCTCCGACCTCCGCCCGCTGATGAGCCAGGGCCCCAACTACATCAACCACCTCGGCCACTCCAACACCACCTATTGCATGCGGATGAGCAACAACAACGTGACCAGCTCCACGATCACCAACAACGGGATCGACGCCAACTATTCCATCATCTTTTCCCAGGGTTGCTACGCCGGTTCTTTTGACAATCGCGACACCAACGTGGGCCAATACACCAGCGACTGCATCGCGGAAAAATTTACCAGCATCTCCACCGCCGCGGTGGCGATGATCGGCCACTCCCGCTATGGCTGGGGCATGCAGGGCTCCACGGACGGCGCCTCGCAATACATCCATCGCCAATACGTGGACGCGCTGTTTGGCGAGGGCATCCAGGAATTGGGTTATTCCCTGGCGGACAGCAAGATCGACAACATCCCCTACATCACCAACAACGCCGTGATGTATTGGGTGGATTTTGAAACCAACCTGTTTGGCGATCCCGCCCTTTCCGGCTGGACCTCCACCCCCGCCCCCATCACCGTCCAACTGCCAACTTACTGGACGGTCGGCCTGAACAATTACCAGGTCCAAACGAACGCGCCCAACGCCAATCTGCGCATCCGCAACTCCGGCGGAATGGTCTTTGAAGGCAGCGCCAACCCCAACGGGCTGGTCAACATCAACCTCATCAACAGCCTCCCCCCCGGCAGCTACGACCTCTACGTCAATTGCCCCAACTTCCTGGGCTATCATAGCCAGATCGAAGTGATCGCCAGTGAAATGCCCTACATCGTGGCCACCCAGGTGGACTTTGTGGATGCCGACGGCCTCTATCACACCGGCGAAGTGGTGCCCCTCACGGTAACGATCAAAAACGTGGGCCTGATGAACCAGTTGGAACCCGGCATGCTGACGCTTTCCAGCAACAGCCCAAACATCTCCGTTTTGAACAGCAGCTACGGCTTCAACGCCCTCGCCGCCGCGGATTCCACCACCATCACCGGCTTCTTCAGCATCCGCATCCAGGGCAGCTACGAAGACCTCTATCTGGCCAACCTGGCCTTCACCTCCCAATTTGACACCTATACCGCCAACACCCCCTTCACGCTTCAGCTCAACGCCCCCGAGCTGCAGATCGACGCCTACGAGTTTGTGAACGACACCCCGCTGGTGATGCCGGGCGACAACCCCGCGCTGAACCTGATCGTGAGCAACACCGGCTCCGGCAACGCCTACAGCCCGATCCTGATCCTCTTCTGCGACGACCCCAACGCGACCCTTTCGGACTATGAGGTGGCGCTGACCCCGATCGGCAACGGCAGCCTGATGAACTACGACGCCGTCTTCAGCCTGGCGATCTCCCCCAACGCCGGCGCCAACAGCACAGTCAACGTCGGCTACATGCTCGGCGCGGAAAACGGCAACCTGCTGGAAGGCAGCTTCACGCTCTACGTCGGCCTGCAAAATTACACCTTTGAAAACGACATGGCGGGCTGGAGCAGCAGCGCTCCCAGCGCCGGATTCGTGAACCAGTGGCACCGCGACAACGCCCGCAACCACACCCCCTCCGGGTTCTGGTCGGTCAAATTTGGCGGCAACGGCAATGGCTCTTATGCGAACAGCGCCTATGGCGCGCTGGAAAGCCCGGAAGTGACCCTGGGCCTGAACAGCCTGCTCTATTTCCACCATTGGATCGACGCCGAAACCCACTCCAACCCCCAATACGCCTGGGACGGCGGGATGGTGCAGATCTCCCTCGACGGCGGCGCCTGGACCCAGATCTCCCCCATCGGCAACTATCCCTACCGGATCTATCAAAACAACGCCTCGCCTTTCCCCGCCAACACGCTGGTCTATTCCGGCTCTTTCGATTGGACCGAGGCAGTGTTTGACCTCTCCAGCTATTCCGGCCAGGCAAAATTCCGCTTCCTGTTTGGCTCCGACGGCGCTGTCAACGGCGAAGGCTGGTACATCGACGACCTGCGGGTCGAAACGGAAAACCCCGTCGCCAACGGCGAAAACGTTGCCCAGACGGTGCGTTTTGACCTCCACGAAAACTATCCCAACCCCTTCAATCCCGAAACCACGCTCCGCTTCAGCCTGCCCCAGCCCGGCAGCGCCAGGCTGGAGATCTTCAACGTCAAAGGCCAGAAAGTGCGGACCCTGCTTGCCGGCGAACTGGCCAAAGGCGAACACAGGGTCATCTGGAACGGCTTGGACGACAGCGGCAGGGCCGCCGGCAGCGGAGTTTACCTCTATCGCCTGAGCAGCGCCGGCCACGTCCAGACCCGCAAGATGATGCTGATCAAATAACACCTATGAAACTTAGCAAGGACACCCGCCTCGTGGTTTTGACCGGGGCGGGCATCAGTGCCGAATCCGGCATTCGCACCTTTCGCGATGCCGACGGGCTGTGGGAAGACCACCGTGTCGAAGACATCGCCACCCCCAAGGGCTTTCGCGCCGATCCGGCCAGGGTCTGGCAGTTCTACAAAGCCCGCTACCAGGCAGCACTGGCGGCAAAGCCAAATCCCGCCCATCTGGCGCTGGTGGAATTGGAAAGCTGGCTGGGAGCGAATTTCAGCCTGATCACCCAAAACGTGGACGGGCTCCACAGCGCGGCCGGCAGCGCCCATCCCCTGGAGATGCACGGTTCGCTGCTCCGCTGTTTCTGCACCCAATGCCGAAGCGGGTATCCCCTGGCGGAGATCGATCTGGAAACTGATCTGCCCGTCTGCCCCGACTGCGGCGCCAGCCTGCGTCCGGACGTGGTCTGGTTTGGCGAGATACCCTACTTTTTGGAAGAGATCGCCAACCTGGTGGAAAACTGCGACCTGTTTCTGATGGTGGGCACCAGCGGGGTGGTCTATCCCGCCGCTGGCTTCGTGATGGCCGCTCGCTTCCACGGGGCAAAGACTGTGGCCGTCAATCTGGACAAGACCGAAAACCAATCCTACATAGATGAATTCCACTCCGGCAAGGCGGGGGAAATCCTTCCAGCCCTGGTCCGGGAGTGGATCACTTGAAATAGGGAACGCGGGTTATAGAGCCAGCCCCTCTCATGGCCACCCCTGGAGGATTTAAGGCTCAAACTGAGGGTAACTAGAATGAGCGTCTGTCATTCCGAGGCAGACCGGAATCCAGGTCTTTTTATGACAACACTTTAAAGCTGTGAAATGTCCTCCGGATCACCTATGAGAGACAGTTTGGCTACTTGTCACCCACCAAGTTTGAAAGATATCCGGAATTAGAGGATCAGATCAGGTAGGGCTCTTTCCAAGACTCTGTGCTGTTCCGCCGCAGACCATCCACCACCCCACCACTTCACCACTTCACCACATATTAAATGTACGTCCTCTCTAAAGAACTCATGGATTCCTGGAGCGAATAGATGGCTGCGCTAAGGATCAGAAGCCCACCACGGCAGTTACTGCGCCCCCTGGGAAGCGTATGCTGGATAACTGACTTGCTAACCCACTGCCGTTTATGAGCTCAAGTCTTCGCAAGTCTAAGCAAGTCTAAGCAAGGGGTTTGCTTAGACTTGTCTCCTTGTGCCACAAGGAGATAGCCCCAAGTCTTCGCAGATTTATGGGTCCCTGTGCCATCTGGACAGATAGGATAGTAGAGATGCTGTGTAAATGACGTAAGTCTATTAATAATATATAGATATAATATATATTTATATGATATTAATATATTTTTATACTATATATCTTATCCTTTCTCTCCCTCCCGCAGGAAGAGAGCATCCCTTGCCTCGATGGCCGAGCACTGCCGATTTTTGCTTAGACTTGAGGTTAACTTATTGTCCCACAGTCACTCAAGTCTTCGCAAACCCCGTGCTTAGACTTGCTTAGACTTGCGAAGAGTTGAGCGTCTGGCAACCTGATCAAAGCCCCCTCAACCCACCACGCAGCCAGCCCAGGTTGGAGTTCAAATCCCCTCCCCCAGCTTCACTCCTTCCCCCATCTCATTTGGGGATTTGGACTTCAACCAGCACGCGAGCTATGTTTCGCGTCAGGACGGCCAAGCTCAACGCACATTGGCAGACGAGGACGTCTGCCGCTCCAAGACAATCACCACCCAGCCCCAGCGTGTCATTCCAGCCAGCCGCCTGACCGGTGACCTACACACTTACAGCAACCTGCGGCTGGCGTGGAATCCAGGCCTTCCATCATTAATCAACCCTCGCGTTACGGAAATCTCAGCCCGATAGCAGAAAACCATCACTCATTGAAAAACAACGCATCAATCCAAGGGGCATTACCCCCACAAGCCTGGATTCCACAGCGGCCGCGGATCACTATAAGTGCAAAGGTCACCGGTCAGGCGGCCGCTTGGAATGACACACTCCGAGGCCCGCGAACTAAAGCGCCTTGGCAGATTAGACCTCTGCCCCTCCACGCAGCCAGCCCAGGTTGGAGTTCAAATCCCCTCCCCCAGCTTCACTCCTTCCCCCATCTCATTTGGGGATTTGGACTTCAACCAGCACGCGAGCTATGTTTCGCGTCAGGACGGCCAAG
>CAZOVZ010000027.1:0-34675 GCA_964583755.1 uncultured Candidatus Cloacimonadota bacterium | reverse complement strand
TCCTTCCCCCACCTCATTTGGGGATTTGGACTTCAAACAGCACGCGAGCTAAGTTGCGCGTCAGGACGGCCAAGCTCAACGCACATCGGCAGACGGGGACGTCTGCCACTCCAAGACCTTCACCATCCATCCCAAAACCCACCACCCCCCTGGGATGAATGGAATGACAATCAGAGCAGACGTTCTCACGAAGGTTGCCACGCGCAACGGTCTTATACTCATCTCTCCGGCGGGCAGGGGGATCAATCCCCCTGCACCCCCTGCTCACGGTCATTCTTAGCTTTGTCCCTTCGCCCTGAAAATTGCAAAAGGCAAAAAGGACAAAAAACAAAAATCAAGGGGAAACCCTGAGACAGCGGAAGCCTAAATAGTAGTTCGTGTAGGTCGCACCGCTGTAGTAACGAATCGAAACGGTGCAGTAGTAGGCAGTGTCGCCCCAGCTACCGCCGCGACTCACACGGTAGGAACCGCTATACACGTCCCAGCACCACTCCCAAAGGTTCCCGCTCATGTCAAAGGTTCCCAATTCATTGGCGGCAAGCTGCCCCACGGGATGGGCTGTGTATTCACTGTTGGCAATATACCAGCCAACCGCGTTGAGGTCGTTGCTGCCGCTATAGGTGTAGCCATGGGTATTTAGCCCTCCCCGGGCAACATATTCCCACTCTGCTTCGGTTGGCAACCGATAACCAATGGCGCTGAAATCGCAACTTACATTTACATGGTTGCCATCGCTCCCATTCCAGCCTGCAGGCCAGTCGGCAGGATTGGTGCCATAAGTGAGGTAACTGTAGCAGGGAGTGAGGCCTTCCTGCATACTGCGCCGGTTGCAGTATTCGATGGCCCCGAACCAGGAAACGTAGGCTTGGGGATAGTTATCTCCGCCGCCGCTGCCCATCACAGCGTTCCACTCGGCGGTGGTCAGCTCATATTTGTCTATGTAAAAGCTGGATACCGTGATTCCGGCAACCGTGCCGCCTTCCACAAAGACAAAGTTCTCAGGCATGGGGAATTGTCCATCCTCGGCAGCCAATCTGGCCACAAACTGAGCCCCGTCAAAGTCTCTGCTTTCCGAGCCAGCGTCCCAGACAATGTGTTTGCCAAAGCCCGGAGCGATACTTTCTCCAAGATCACCTGTTACGAGAGCTGGACTTGGAATAACGTTGAAAGTAGTGCCGCCATCCTCAGAGAGCTTGATTCCGATCTCGCAGTTATCGCCATTGGCATCAAAGAGATCGTAATGGATATCCACCAGCTTGCTGCCGTCACTGCGCTGGACTACAGAGGTATTGAAGACCACCGGAGCGGTGAATTCGGCCTCTTCGGCCTTGATGCTGAAGTTGTCCCAATGCGCGTATTTATCCATGTTGGGATTGACGTATTGAGTCAGGATTTTTACCCTTACGGTGTTGGCAGTTTGAGGGATGTTGATGGAAAAGAGCGACCAGGCCTGGGTATGCAGCAAGAGGGGAATCCAATTGTTCCAGTCGCTGCCGCTGTCGTATTCCAGGCAGATTTTGAGCTGGTCGGTGGCGGGATTCAGGTTTTTGCTATAGTAATAGAAACTGATGCTGTGCTGGGTGTCCGGAGTGATGGCTACATTGCCGAAGGTCAGGCTGGCTTCACTGTTTTCCATCAGCCAGGATGCCCAATACCAGGTGCCGTTTTGCGCGTTGGCGCCGCCCTGGGGCTGATTGGTGCGGCCCCAAAAATAGGGAACGAAGCCGGCGGGGCTGGCAGTGTAGGACCAGGTGTCAGAGCTGGAGTTTTCGAAGCTTTGCAGGGCGATGGGCTGGGCCAGGAGGCCGCCCAGGACCAGGCTTAGCAGGATCGTAAGTAGCAGGGTTCTCATTTAGCGCCTCCGAAGCTTGGGTTCCGCATGGCTTGTTTTAGCTGGGCCAGGCTCAGTTTTGCGAGCGGATCGGCTTTCGCCGCCGCCAAAATCTCTGCCAGGCGCCCGTCGATATCCTTATACGCAACAACGCGGTAATACATTTGAGCGCGGCGCCGGGCCACCCCGCCATGGGTGAAAGTGGTGCCGTTGGTCACGTCCCAAAGGTAGTAATAGAGGTGGTCGCTATCTTCAAAAGGGGTTTCGTTGTAGAGCACAATGTAGCCGTCGGGGATGATGGGGCTGCCGTAGATGGTTTGGGTGACGGGCTGCCAGGTGATGATGGCATCCACGGCGTTGGAGATGTCCACGGCAATGCCCTGCGGCGTCGCGGGGGGGACGTAGGTGATGGTGAAAGTGCCCGCCGAGCTTTTCAGGCTGGAATTGCCAAAGCTGTCTGTGGCGGCTATCCGTATCCTGTAGTTGCTGCCCAGGGTATCCGGCAGGGGCCAGGCCAGGGAACCGCTGTCGCCGATCCCCAACGCGATCGGGACATTGTCGGCCCCGCCGCGGTTGTACCAGATATTGACGCTGTTGGGAGCAAGATTGGTTTCCGTGATTTCCCACAGGATGTTGTTGGTGTCGCCGAGATACCATTCCTCGCCGCCATTGGGGCTTTGGATGGCGATGTCCGGATCCACCGTGTCCAGGCTGAAGATGGCGGTATTGGTGACTGACGAAAGCGCCAGCAGCCCAGAGCCAGAAATAAACAGGATGCAGAGTAGCACTGCTGTTTTCATGGGTTCCTCCCTGGTTTGGTTTTGGTTTATTTGAGTAGTTTCATTCTTTTTGCAGGGAAACAATGTTGCGTGTAACTGTCAATCTAATTTTCCGGGGAGAGGGTAATTGTTGTGTTACAGCAAGATTATCAGGAAAGAGCTCCGACGAAATTCAGCTTGGGTTGGCCGACTGATTCACTTACCTGAAAAATGCCCCCATTTCCGCTGTCTGCGATTTTCGGTGAGACGATCCGCAATTTTCTTTAGCAATTATCTGTGATTTTCTGTGAGATTTTATGTCAGTTTTACCCCTTTGGCTCCTATGACCATTACGCTATCATTACGGGACCATTGCGGGTGAAACCCGTAATGGTCCCGTAATGGTCCCGCAATGGTAATGGGGGACAATAAGTTGCGCGCCAAAACCCCCATCCCGAACTGGGGGGCGCCTTAACTCATTAACCACTAACCGGTTAACCCATTAACTCTCCGGAAACAGATCCCGCTGCTGCACCTTGCGGCTGGTCACAAAATGCAGCTTGGCCACCTCCGCCAGGCGTTTGAGGCCGTAGCGGTCCACAAACTCCCGCGCCGGTTTCAGCACGGCGTTGCTGGCCCCCAGGGGAAACTTGATCCGGTAGAAGCGGTCCATGGCCTCGCGGCTCTGGAGGAACTGGTAACGGGCGATCACCGAGGCCGCCGCCACCGCCAGATCGGCCTCGCCGCCGGTGCGCTCGACCACCGGGGTCTTGACCTCCCGTTTGGCGAGGAGGGCTTTGACCTTGTGCTGGCGGCTGAACTGATCCACCAGGATCCCCTCCGTGAGGGGGTGCCGGGGCAGCAATTCCAGGATCGCGGCGCCGTGCTGCCAGGCCAGCAGGTCGTTCAGATTGTGGCCCCGGCTCTGCATGTCGGCGATGATTTCGTTGTATTTGACGGGTTTGATCACCACGCAGGCGATCCGGGCGTTGTAGCGGCTGTAAAGCTGTTTGGCGATCTCTTTGATCTGGGGATCGCGGATCCGCTTGCTGTCCGCCACACCCAGTTCCCGCAGTTGCCCTTCCAGGGAGTCTTCCATGGCAAAGGCGGCCACCACCAGCGCGCCGAAGTAATCCCCCTTGCCGCATTCGTCGGATCCGATCCAGCGGGACCAGCCGTGCAGCCTTTCCCGCTCTTCCGAGGGCGGGCTGCAAATTGTGTCAAGCTCCTGGCGCAGAAGGCTTTGGGCGCTGCCGCCGACCACCGCCGTCAGGCCCCGTTTGGCGGAATGGTAGAGATTGAGGGTGGCCCCGTCGTCCGCCCGCTGCAGGCGCAGCTGGATGCCGTAGGCGATCTCGCGGTCTCCGGCGACTGTTATCCCCCGCCGGGCCAGTTCCGGCAGCAGTTGGGCCAGGTATTCGTCAATGTGTTTATCCATGGTATCCTTTACATCCAAAAAGAGCAGTCTGGCGGAGCGGCCACATCTGTCAATGTCAAAAACGGGGGAAAAAATAATTTGTGCTTGACAGAAATCAGCTTACCTTATTTTTAGCACTCAGTCCTCAAGACTGCTAAATCAACTAAATTGTTAATCTATATGGAGGTTAAACAAAATGGCAAAACAAATGCTGTACTCGCACGATGCCCGGACCGCTTTGAAGAAGGGCGTTGACCAGCTTGCCGACGCCGTGAAGGTGACCCTTGGGCCCCGCGGCAGAAACGTTGTACTGGACAAGAAATTTGGTTCCCCCACCATCACCAACGACGGTGTGACCATCGCCAAGGAGATCGAACTGGAAGGCGAATTTGAAAACATGGGCGCACAGCTCTGCAAGGAAGTGGCGGAAAAGACCCACGACGTGGCCGGCGACGGCACCACCACCGCGACCCTGCTGGCCCAGGCCATCATCGAAGAAGGCCTCAAGCACGTGACCGCGGGCGTGAACCCGATGTACCTGAAGCGCGGCCTGGAAAAGGCCACCAAGGTGATCGTGGACAAGATCAAGGACGCCTCCAAGGCCATCAAGAGCAACGCCGAGATCGCCCAGATCGCGGCGATTTCCGCCAACAACGATCCCGAGATCGGCAAATTGATCGCCGAAGCCATGGAATCGGTCGGCAAGGAAGGCATCATCAACATCGAAGAAGCCAAATCCATCGACACCGGCCTGGAGAAGGTGGAAGGCATGCAGTTCGACCGCGGTTATCTGTCGCCCTACTTCGTGACCAACGCGGACAAGATGATTTCCGAGCTGGAAGAACCCTTTATCCTGCTTTACGACAAGAAGATCAGCGTCCTCAAGGACCTGCTTCCCATCCTGCAGGAGATTTCGCAACAGGGACGCCCCCTGCTGATCATCGCCGAAGACGTTGAAGGCGAAGCCCTGGCCACCCTCGTGGTCAACAAACTCCGCGGCGTGCTGAACGTCGTCGCCGTCAAGGCCCCCGGCTTTGGCGACCGCCGCAAGGCCATGCTGGAAGACATCGCCATCCTCACCGGCGCCACCCTCATCAGCGAGGAAATGGGCCGCCGCCTGGACAGCGCCACCATGACCGACCTCGGCCGCGCCAAGAAAGTCCTGGTCGAAAAAGAAAACACGACCATCCGCGAAGGCGCCGGCACCGAAGACGCCATCAACGGCCGCGTCAAGCAGATCAAGGCCCAGATCGAGGAAACCACCTCCGACTACGACAAGGAAAAGCTGCAGGAACGCCTGGCCAAGCTTTCCAGCGGAGTCGCCGTGATCCGCATCGGCGCCGCCACCGAAACTGAAATGAAAGAAAAGAAAGCCCGCGTCGACGACGCTCTCCACGCCACCCGCGCGGCCGTCGAAGAGGGCATAGTCCCCGGCGGCGGGGTCACCCTGATCCAGGCCGCCAGAGCCCTCAAAGACGTGAAGAACCTCAGCCACGAAGAAAAGATGGCCTTTGAGATCATGATGAAAGCCCTGGAAAAACCCGCCTACCAGATCGCCGCCAACGCCGGCGAGGAAGGCGCGGTCGTGGTCGAAAAGCTGAAAGGCTACAAAGACGCCCACATGGGTTACAACGCTGCCACCGGCAAGTTTGAAGACCTCTTCGAAGCCGGCATCATCGATCCCGCCAAGGTCGTCCGCTCCGCCGTCCAGAACGCCGCCTCCATCGCGGCCCTGCTGCTGACCACGGAATGCATCGTGACCGACATCAAGGAACCCGAAGCTCCCGCCCCGATGCCCAATCCCGGCATGGGCGGAATGTACTAAACATCTCCAGTACCATAACCATACAGGAAAAGCCTTCCCTCCCGGGGAGGCTTTTCCGCTTTTGGGAAAGCAAAGGCACTGCCAGACATATCCGATGAGGCAAAATATTGCTTGACGGTTTTGAGTATTGTCGTAAGTTTAGCGATGAAAATGGGTATCCTGTCCGGGCAGCTTGAAAAGCCCACGACAGCCAACCTGGGGAGGTCCGATGAACTTTGGCAAACTGGCTCTGCGCCTGATTTCCTGCTTCATGCTGGCGTTGCTGCTGCAATCCTGTGTGTTTTACAAGCCCTACGAGGAAGAGCATGACCCCCTGCCAGAACTGGAGGAACGGAAACTGCACCTCTATTGGCAGGAAGACGAGGAAACCAACCTCTATCTGAGCGGCGTCACCGCGCGGGACAGCCTTTTGACGGGCTCGCTGGAGCGGATCAAGGATTATCCCAAATCCGAAAAGAAAATTTTGGCCAACCTCTATCTGAAGCAATCCTTCCCACGCCCGGACTCGCTGGCGGACTCGCTGGCAATCCCTGTCGGGGCCATCGAAAAGCTGGAATTGTACGACCTTGATCTGGGAAAAACTTTGATCGCCAGCACCCTGCTGTTGGCTTCGATCGCTGAAACGGTGGTTATCGGGGCAATCGTGATCGCGTGGCTAACCAAAGGGGAATCCTGTCCCTACGTTTACATCGACGGCCCCGAGGGGGAAAAACTTGTCGGCGAGATCTACAGCGGGGCGATCTTTCCCAGCCTGGAAAGGGACGACTTTCTGGCCCTGCCGGGGATCCAGGCCGTGGGGGACCGCTACCGGGTCAAGCTGACCAACGAGGTCAAAGAGATTCAACACACCAATCTGGCTGAACTGGAACTGATCGAGCATCCCCTGGGAACGCGGGTGCTGGCGGACAACGCGGGAAACTACCACACGATCAGGTCGCCCCGCCCGCCCCAGCAAGCCAGATCCACCGGCCAAAGCGATATCCTGCCGCTACTGGCGGCAAGTGACGAACTTAAATTCCTGGGCGACTATGCCGCCGCGGACTCCCAGGGCAAAGACACCGTCTGGCTCAATTTTGCCAGGCCGGCAGGCGCCCAGACCGCGAAACTGGTCCTGCGCGCCAAAAACTCCATGTGGCTGGATCACGCTTTGGGAGAGATGTTCAAGCTCTTCGGGGAAAGATACCAAGCCTGGTACGCCCGGCAAAAAAAGTCCAGCGACAATCCCCAGCCCAATTGGGTCCGCGAACAGGGGATAACCCTCGCGGTCTCGCTGAAACAGGACGGCGAGTGGCGCGAGGTCGGCCAGTTCAACGTGGTGGGACCGGTCGCGTATCGGGACATCGTGATGCCGCTGGACCTGAGCGGGTTCGCTTCCCCGGATCTTGAGATCAGGCTGGATTGCGGCGCCCTGTTTTGGGAGATCGACTCTGCCGCGCTGGATTTTTCGCCTCAGGAGGAGCTATTCCGGACCGTTTTGCCATTAACCTCCGCAACGGACGAAACCGGCCGCGAAGTTTCCCAACTGCTGGCCAAAACTACAAACAGTACTACGATATGCCTCAGGTCGGCAACCAGGCCCAGTTGGAGTTCTCCGCTCCCATCACCCGTGAAGGCTGGGACGGCACGGTCTTCCTGCACAGCCGGGGGCATTACCAGATTTTGGCCGATCCCCGGGGAAAGCCTGATATCGCCTATCTGAAAACCTTTCTGGAACCGGGTAGGTTTGGCCTGTTCTCGCGGGAAAAATTCAATGAGCTGGTCTCCAGGCTCAGCAACTGACGCCAGGGCCAGGGGGGCAAGCGGCGACGCCTTTCTGGTGACGGGGTTCCAGGCCCGGATCCAGCGCCTCAGGTTCAGGAATCATGTGCTGAGGCGGGCGCTATCGGTTTACCGGGATCCGCTGGCGGCCGCGCAGATCCTCAAACGGCTGATCAAGCTGCGCAAACAGGTCCGCGGCAACCAAAACCAACCCCAGTGGCTGTTTTGCGCCGGACGCTATTTTTGGGACAGCAGCGTTCCCGGCTGGCCTTCCTCCGCCTTCGACCGTTTCATCGATAACGAGATGAACAAACTCCGGCCGTTCCGGGAGGGGCCGCCAGGCCTGCAGACGGCGATCGTAGCCATCACCAGCCGTTGTCCGCTGCACTGCGACCACTGCTATGAATGGGACCAACTCTCTTCCCGGGAAAAGCTTGGCCTGGACGAGCTGAAAGCGATAGTGGACAAACTCAAAAGCCAGGGCGTCAGCAACCTGCAGTTCAGCGGAGGCGAGCCCCTCAGCCGCTTTGAAGACTTGCTCGACTTGGTCGAATATGCCCGGCAGGACACCGATCTGTGGATTCTGACCTCCGGTTTCGGACTCACCGCCGAACGGGCGAAACGGCTGAAAGCGGCAGGGCTCACCGGCGCGCTGGTGAGCCTGGACCATTGGGACGAGGCCGCGCACAACCGCTTCCGGCATCACGAAAACGCCTATCGGGAGGCGCTGGCAGCGATCGCCAACCTCCGCCAGGCCCGCCTGCTGCCGGGTCTTTCGCTCTGCGCCACGCGGGATTTCGTGAGCCGGGCCAACCTCGCGCGCTATCTGGAACTGGCGCTATCCCTCGGAGTCAAATACCTCCGGATCCTGGAACCGCGGCGGGTGGGGCATTTTGCCGGCCGGGAAGTGGAGCTGGACCCTGCCCGGATCGCCCTGCTGCGCCAGTTTTTCCTCACAGCCACCTCCGGCAAGGCGCGCGGAGCTTATCCGATCATCGATTACCCCGGTTTTTACCAACGCGATTACGGCTGTCTCGGAGCAGGCGAAAGGTATCTGTACATCGATTCCCGCGGGGATGTCCATGCCTGCCCCTTCTGCCAGAATCCGGTGGGAAACGCCGTCACAGACGACTTCGGAGACTGCGTCGCCAGGCTCAAACGGACCGGCTGCCACAAATACCGCGCTTTCGCCGCGGACAGGGAACCATAGATGCCCAGGCTCTTCAGGCAGATCAGTTTGATCGCTCTGTTGGGGTTGGCGGCCGTTCAATCCTGGACCAGCACCTCGCCATAGGCGTAGTAGCCATCCTCAAACCAGACATAGACGCGGTAGAGCCCCGGCTCGTAGTGGCTGACATCGGCATAGAGCTGGTGAAAACCCTGTTCCAACTGGTAGGTGTGGCGCAGCGCCAGCTGGGAATCGAGGATGATCACCGTGGCGTTGGATCCGGCCTTGACGCCCAGGTTCAGCCTGAAGTTGTCCTGGCAGGGATTGGGATAGGCGGCGGAAATCTGATTGGTCGCCGGCGGCAGGGTCACGGACACCGGACCGAAAAACTGGCTGTACTGATCTTCGCTGTACACATGTTCCAGCCAGTAATAGTAGGTGATCCCCAGCTCCACGTCGCTGTCCGTGTAGCTGTAGTTGTGCAGTTGGCTGGTGTTGGTGGCGGGAACCGGCTGCGGCGTGATCAGCTCCGCCGAACTGATGTCGTCGGTGGAGGAGCGGCGGAGGTGAAAGCCCAGCAGCTCCGTTTCGGATTCGGTCCACCAGTTTATCCGCACCTGGTTTTGAGCAGTCAGAGTAGCGAGAAAACCGTTGTAGGGCGGCACATACGGCCAGCTGCCAGGGAAGCTGTAGGTGTAGGTATCGCTGTCCGGATCGAAGGTCACCACGGGGTCAGGGAAAAAATCCATGTTGCCATAATGCACTGAGTAACGGCTTTCCAGGGTCTGATCGTAGGCTCCCGCGTGGCTGAAGGTGTACGGCGCGGTTTGGCCGGTGTCCAGGCCGTCCAGGAAAATGGCCGCCGGCACTTCTTGGTTGGAATCCAGTTCAAAGGCACGGACGCAGACGTAGTAAGGTTCTTTGCCACCCTGAGGGGCCGGAGGCGGAAGCAGGCGTTTCCAGCTGCCTGAGGTTTTATCATCCGGGTCATAACTCAGAACGGTCCAGTCCCGGTCATCCCCGCCCTCGCCGTAGGTAACCGTGCCCAGGGAGTTTCCCTGCGCGTCGGTCCGTTCGTAATCCCCAAAGTGAGACGCGTAGACGGGAAAATCGCAGTTTTCCAGCTCGATCCATTCATCCGCGGGATCGTCGTCGGTGCCGAAGATGTTCCAGTCGCAGCCCGCGATGAGCGCGAGCAGGAGCAGCAAATACACTGCCTTGTTCATGTAACCGCCTTTTGGGGGGATGACCGTCGCTACGGTGATCCGGGTCTTATCGCCAGTCGTTGTGCTGCTGGATTACTCGCCCTGGACAGGCCCAACTTTATTGGGAATGCATTGGGCGAGCTTAACAACCGCAAACGCTCCCGCAAAAGGGAGCAAGCGCAGTCCCAATAAGCTTTCGCCGCAGGAACCAGCTTTGCCCGGCCCTGGATTTTGGGCCGGGCGATAACCAACGGATGTCAACCGCTACGTCATCCAACCATCTATTGATGGAATTTTCCTGAGCTTATTCTGTCAACAAAAAAAAGCTGCTCCGGGTAAAAGCTTCCGGGGCGATGCTGCCAATTCTGCAGGTAGCGGATCCCGACCTAAAGCTTGGAGGCGAACTGCCGCAGCTGTTCCACTCCCTCCAGTTCGGCCAGTTTGGCTTGTTTGAGCAGGGTGGCGGCTTTATCGGCGTGTTCGGGCGTGAAGTCCTCCCCCTGGGGCGGAAACCGGTAGAGCCCGCAGATACCCTCCAGCGCGGCAGCGACCGCCCCGAAGCTTTCGGCGGCCTTGTCCAGGCTGGAAAGGTCACGCTCATTGCCCAGTTGCTGTTTGAGCTCGAGCAAAAATCCCCTGGCCCGCTCCCTCGCTTCGCACCAGACCCTGGCATTGTAGGCCAGGCCAAAGGGGTCGAAGTCTCCCTGGTGGAGGGATTCGGTCCAGACATCGTAGGCGGCGGGGCCTTGGGTGTAGCCCGCGAGCGCGTATTTTTGTGGATCGGCGTGGTATTCCGCCACAAACTTCAGGGCCTGGCGGGCCTGGTCCAGAACGTCCGCCTCCGGTTTGACGGCGCTCAGGCCATAGACTTCCAGCATGATGTCAGAACCGGTGCCAAGCGAGTCCCAGCGGCATTTCTGGGTACTACCATCGAAATCTGCGTAGAAATAGTTTTCCGCATCGGTGCCCTTGATGGGGTAGTATTCCAGGATTCCCAGCGCCCAGCCGAAGGCAGGATTGCCCCTCGCCAGGGTCGTTTTGGCCAGTTGGAAGGCCTGCTGTTGGGCCTCCGCGAAATCCGGGCTGCCCTTCCAGGAATTCACCGCTTCAAACCTGAGGCCCAGGGACTCCAGATTATCGCGCAGAAACTGGTTTTCGAAGGCGGTCGGACCGCTGGGACAGGTGCCTGGAAACATGTTGATGATAAAGGCGTAGCCGGAAACTCCGTAGATCCAGTCGGCGGAATAGCCGCAACCGAGGAAGTCCGAACACGATTTCACGCAGCCGGGAAACGAGGCCCAACTGCCCGCGGGTTGCAAATCTTTCTCCCTGTCTGCCATCAATCCTCCCGATAGCATGGCCAAAAGCGCTGTCAGTACGACGATTTTCATATCCTCTCCTCACGGAAGAATGTTTGTCTTATCAGGCATCTATGGCAAGCAATAAGCAAACCAAAACATCCCCGAATTTCTGATTTTACCTCCTTCGCAAAGTAAAAGGCAGGGCTCGCAATCGGCCCTGCCTTGGCTTTATATGGTGATGTATCAGGCAATCAGGACTTCGCCGCCACGATAGTCCAGCGTCATTTTGGGTCCGGCCTGGCCACCCAACAGGGCCTTCGCCATCGCGTCCTCCAGTTCTTTCTGGATCAGGCGCTTGAGGGGGCGGGCGCCGTATTGGGGGTCGTAGCCGGCCTCGGCGATATGGTCGGTGAGGGAGTCGGTCCAGCTCAGTTGGATGCCCTTTTCGCGGACGCGGGCGGCCAGTTGCGCCAGTTGGATTTGCACGATGGCGCGGATGTTGTCCTTGCTCAGACGGTGGAAGACGATGATGTCATCCAGCCGGTTGAGGAATTCCGGGCGGAAATGCTGCTTCAGGATGCCCATCAAAACGGGGCGCAGGGCTTCCAGGTCGGCCGCGTCGTAGATCTCCTGCGAGCCGATGTTGGAGGTCAGGATGATCACCGTGTGGCGAAAATCCACCGTGCGGCCCTTGCCGTCGGTCAAACGGCCGTCGTCGAGGATCTGCAGCAGGACGTTGAACACGTCCGGATGCGCCTTTTCGATCTCGTCGAAGAGGATCACGCTGTAGGGGCGCCGCCGCACGCCTTCGGTGAGGTAGCCGCCCTCGTCGTAGCCAACGTAGCCGGGGGGCGCGCCGATCAGGCGGGAGACGGAATGCTTTTCCATGAACTCGCTCATGTCCAGGCGCAGCATGGCTTTTTCGCTGTCGAACAGATAGGCGGCGAGGGTCTTGGCCAGCTCGGTCTTGCCCACGCCTGTCGGGCCCAAAAAGATGAAGGAGCCGATGGGCCGGTTGGTGTCTCCAAGGCCGCTGCGGGAACGGCGGATGGCGTTGGCCAGGGCGGTGATCCCCTCCCTTTGGCCGATCACGCGCCGGGCCAGGGTGTCTTCCAGGGTCAGGAGCTTGCTCATCTCGCTCTGCACCAGCTTGGAGACGGGGATGTTGGTCCATTTGGAGACCACTTCCGCGATCAAATCCTCGTCGACCTTTTCCTTCAGCAGCGGATCGCAGGCGCCGGAGGCAGGCTGCTCCTGGGTTTGGGTCAGCCTCGCCAGTTCGGTTTCGAGCGTTTTGATGGTGCCGTAGCGCAGCTTGGAGGTGGTTTCCAGGTCGCCGTTGCGTTCCGCCCTGTCCGCCTCGCCCTTGAGGCTGTCGATCTTTTCCCGCAGTTCGCGGGTGCGTTCAAAGGCCTTCTTTTCGTTTTCCCAGCGCAGCCGCAGGGTGTCCCGCTGCTCTTTCAGTTCCGCCGTTTCGGCGTTGATCCGGTCCAAGCGCTGGGCGGAAAGGGTGTCCGTTTCCTTGGCCAGGGACAGCCGTTCGATCTCCAGCTGACGCAGCTTGCGTTCCGCCTCGTCCAGTTCCGTGGGCAGGGAGTCGATCTCCATGCGCAGCTTGGCGCAGGCTTCGTCGATCAGGTCGATGGCCTTGTCCGGCAAAAAACGGTCGGAGATATAGCGGTCGCTCATCACGGCCGCCGCCACGAGAGCGGTGTCGGTGATCTGGACGCCGTGGTGCACCTCATACTTTTCCCTGATCCCGCGCAGGATGGAGATGGTGTCCTCCACGCTGGGTTCCTGCACCAATACGGGCTGGAAGCGGCGCTCCAGGGCGGGGTCTTTTTCGATGTGCTTGCGGTATTCGTCGATCGTGGTGGCTCCGATGCAGTGCAGCGAGCCCCGCGCCAGGGCTGGTTTGAGCATGTTGGAGGCGTCCACCGCGCCTTCCGCGGCGCCCGCGCCGACCACGGTGTGGATCTCGTCGATGAAGAGGATGATCCGGCCATCGGACTTTTCCACTTCCGAGAGCACGGCCTTGAGGCGCTCTTCAAACTCGCCGCGGAACTTGGCTCCGGCCAGCAGCGCGGCCATGTCCAGCTCCAGGATGTCCCTGTCCTTCAGGTTTTCCGGGACGTCACGCGCCACCACGCGGCGGGCCAGGCCCTCCACGATGGCGGTCTTGCCCACGCCCGGTTCGCCGATCAGGATGGGATTGTTTTTGCGCCGGCGGGAAAGGATCTGCACGCTGCGGCGGATCTCCTCGTCTCGGCCGATCACCGGGTCCAGCTTTTCCTGCCGCGCCAGGCGGGTCAGGTTGCGCGCGTACTTTTCCAGAGCCTGAAACTTCGCTTCCGGGTTCTGATCGGTCACCCGCTGGTTGCCGCGCAGCTCTTTCAGGGCCAGGAGCAGCTTGTCGGCATCCGCGCCGCCGGCCTGCAGCAGCCGGGCGGCCTCTTTGCCTTTGTGCAATATGGCCAGCAATAGGTGTTCCAGGCTGATGTAGTCGTCCTGCAGCCTGTCCGCTTCGCTTTCCGCCTGATGCAGCACGTCCAGTAACTCCTGAGACAGGTATATCTGCCCGCCGCTCACACGGGGCAGTTTGTTCAGCTCGGTTTCCAGCTGGCGGCTCAAAACCTCGGGATTGACCTCCAGCTTTTGCAGGGCGGGGATCACCAGCGAATCGCTCTGTTGCAGCATCGCCGCCAGCAGATGCAGGTCACGGATCTCTTGCTGCCCCCGTTCCTGGGCCAGGTTTTGCATCGCCTGCAAGGTCTCCTGGCTCTTGATGGTGAATCTTTGTGTATTCATATTAAGCACCTCTGAGATAGTATTATAGCCAAAGCTTGGGGAATGTCAAGAGAAAAGTTGGCAGACACCTGGATAGATTGCTAAGTTGTTCCAAAACACAGTCAAGCCAATGCCCTTCAGCCAGATAACCGGATTTGGAAGCGGAAAAACCAAGGACGGCCGGGGAGGCCGTCCTTGGGGAGGGGTTTGTCTTATGAGAAGCTTACTTGACCAATACGGCCTTTTGGATCTGGACCACTTTTCCGGCGGTCAGGCGCAGATAGTATACACCGGTCGGGCATTCCCGTCCGTTGGCGTCTTTGCCATCCCAGATCAGGGTATGGTTGCCGGGAAGTTTGTTGCCCAGTTGGAAATCCCGCACGACCTGGCCGCGGACATTGAAGACCTTGATGCCCACTTCGGCTTGATCGGCCACGCTGTAGGGGATGTAGGCCACGGGATTGAAGGGGTTGGGGTAGATGTTGCCGAGGCTGGTAAAGAGCGGAATTTCAGGATTGCCGCCGCCGTTGACGAAATAATCCACCTGCACGGGGCCAAAGTAATTGCTGGTGCCGTCCATTTCGGAATCCTGCAGCCAGTAGAAATAGGTTCCGTTGCCCGGGATGTCGGTGTCTTTGAAGAGGTAAGTTTGCTGCTGGGAGGTGTTGGTGGCGGAGATCAGGGGACTGATCACGCTCGCAGTGGCAAGGGTTTCGGCGTCACCCCGGAGGATGTAATAGCCCTGGACATTGGTCTCGGACTGGGTAACCCAGATCAGATTGACGAAGTTATCCACCGAAAGCATGGCCGTGAACGAGGAAAGTTCCACCGGCAGGGGATCATCGCCCGGGTATTCAGTAAACCTGAAATCATCCACCCAGTAATTTGCTTTTACCTGACCGGGGGTTAGAAGTCCATTAGCCGCGACATTCCCAGTTGTGTTGGACCTGAATCGGATTCTAACGTACGGGTCGGTAGGAACTCCGTCGTAGTAAAACGCAGGAACAGGAGTGGAATATTCAGCCCATGTTCCGATTGAATGTGAAATCTGGTGTTGCCCACCCTCCTCAGTCCAGGGTCCATCAGGGGTTGGGGCATAGTCAATATATTAATACCCGGAACCACCGCCAGCAGTGGGGAGTTTCAGTATTGAAAAGTGCATATATCCTGGCAGGTTAATCACTACACCGTCAGAAATCATGAATCCGCCGTTAATGTCACCCACATACCATGAAGAGGGAGGGGAATTATAGAAAGCACCGGTATACGTTCCAAAATCAGCCTCTTTCACAGTGTAGGAGTCGGGGATGTTGGCCACTCCAACAATATTAGTCCAAAGTGCGGATGTGGCATCTGGATGCCACGATCCCATTCGCGAGCCGGCATCCAAATATCCGCCAAGGTTGGGTTGACCAGTTTCAGCAAGTATCCCGTCATGGTGCTCCGTCCACCAATGATAGGTGTTGATATCAAAATTCTCATTGGGATAGTTGTACCCTGTTGGGTAATCTCCAGGTTGGGGGGCAGCCGCGAATGACATTGCCGCCATAGCCAGCATTACTAATGTGAACAATAATGATTTTGTCATGAAATCCTCCTTTGGTTGCCTGACAGATATCTTGGTGCTCTTAGTCATATCAATGTTCTGCACAAACTCCTGCGGATAAATAAGATCAATTGCCCAGCGGATCAGTTTCAAAATAGTAAAAGTGTTTACAGCGGAGTCACGCATCAACGCAAACCCCGACAGACAGTAAAGACATCAACATAACGTTCTTCTACAATCATAGTTTCTCCTTTCAAAAATACTCTAATGGTCTCTCAAAATCTGCAACTCGGCATAGCTGGTCTTTCCCCCTCAACGGGGATGGCTATCCTCATATACAATGTTCGTCTTAAATGCTTGCCGCGGAATTTGATATTCCCGCGTCCACACTCTCTTTTCCATAATTCCAACCCTTGATAGATTTGTCAAGGGAAATGTTTGTAATTTTGTTCACTATGGATCACTAAGTGAATTACATAATATGGTTTAAGTGACATTTTAATGAATATTTGTGTGCCACCTGGATGCCTTTGTGCCAAATAACGGCTGATCTGGGTCAGCTACAATTTTGTTGACAGAAAGGCTGCCCGCGTCAAACTGGGTAGCGAAAGGAGATCAGACCATGGACTACAAATTGACCCTGACCGACATCGCCTATTGCGGGCTGAACTGCCGGCTCTGCAACCTCACCACGATCCTGCCGGCCGCGGCAACCCGGCTGCGGGAGATCATGCAAAACGATGGCTGGGAACAGTTTGGAGCAATGCTCTACCCGGAGTTTGAAGGCTTTTGGAAGATTCTGGCAGAGTTGGCCGGAATGAGGGAAAGCTGCCCCTTGTGCAAGGGCGGCTGCGGCAATCCGGAGTGCAAATTGCGGCTTTGCGCCCAGGACAGGGGATTGAAGCTCTGCGCTGAATGCGCTGACTATCCCTGTCCGGACCTGCGGGAGTTTTTCACCGGCCATTACGAAAAAATGGGCGAGGGCAATGACCGTATCCGCGAGATCGGCCTGGAGGCCTGGCTGGCCGAGCAACAAAAGCTGGTCGACGCGGGCCTCAGCTTCTCCGACCTGGTGGTCAAGAAACCGCTATAACGCCTTTGGCCAGCGTGGCTTAGCCGCCCCGGCGGACCACCCGGAATCCGGTCTTGCTGTTGGTGGCAAGCGGGCCCTGGCCGGATCTGCCGCTCAACAGGGAACAATCGGAAGCGGCGCTGTTCCAAGATCCTCCGCGCCGGGTGCGGGCATTGCCGCTGTCGGGGCCGTGGGGATTGTATTGGCCGGTCGTGGGCAGGGAACCAAAGATGTCCCAGACCCATTCGTCGGCATTGCCGCTCAGGTCGAACAGGTCCAGTTCGTTGGCGGCCTTGGTGCCCGTGGCGTGGGTGCTGGCGCCGGAATTGTCCGCAAACCAGGCCACCGCAGCCAGGTCGTTGGACCCGCTGTAGAGATAGCCCATCGTCTCCGTGCCGCCTTTGGCGGCGAACATGTATTCCATTTCCGTGGGCAGGCGGTAGCCGTAGGAATGCCAGTTGCAGGTGATGTTCACATGGTTGGCGGCAGCGGAATTCCAGTCGGCGGGCCAGTTCGCGGGGTTAGTCCCGTGGGTCAGATAGCTGTAGGCGGGATGCAGCCCTTCCGCCATGCTGCGCAGGTTGCAATATTTGACAGCGTCAAACCAGGTGAGGTTGTCCACCGGTTTGGCGGGATCGGCAAACAGGGAGGGGTTGGAGCCCATCACGCTCTGGTATTCGGCCTGAGTGACCTCGTGGCTGGCCATGTGGAAACTGCCCACAGTCACGGTCGAGGAGCCATTGTTGAACGAACCGCCCGTTACGCTGCGGAAATCCGCCGGAATCACGATTTCGTTCACATAAAAGACCGTGGTGCTTACTTCGCTGGGATTCCAGCCTGCCCGGAATCCCCTCGCTTTGAGGGTGATCTCTCCCGCTTCCGGCAACGTGAAAGGCGCGGTGTATTGAGTGGAAGATTGGGTGGGAACGCTGCCGTCCAGGGTGTAGCGGATCTGCACCAGGTCGGTGCTGCAAATGATGGAGATCAGGCTGGAGGTGGTGATGTCGGTGACCAGGGGAAAGATGGTGGGAGCGGCCACGTCGTTTAAATAATCTATCACATACCAGGCGGAGGCGACCGTGCTGGGGTTCATTCCGTCCTTGTAGGCGATCGTTTTAATGAACACGGAGTCCGCGTTCAAAGCTCCGGATCCCAGGGTTAGGAAGCCTGTATAGCGGGTCGAAGAGTTGGTCGGTTCGGAGCCATCCAGGGTGAAATACTTGATGGCGTCAAGCGTGGCGCAGCTGATCGAGATCACCTGTCCGGGCGGATAGGATCCGGATTCCGGCGCAAAGGTGGGCGTCTTTACCGCTTGCGGCTCAACTATCCGCTCGCTGCAGGAAAACGTGGCCAGTAAAAGCGGCACTGCGATCAGAAGTCTCAGGTATTTCATGGCTAACCTCGATTTTCGATGATTGACCTCATAACGGGCGCACAGCCAATCTTGTCAAGCAATTTTGCCCTGCCGGCCCAATCCAGCCAGTCCAGCGCCGGCAAAAACCCCAAACTCAGGCCTGACCTTTTAAAAAAAGCTTGACCTATTCCAGCCGTACGTCAGCATGAAGCCACAATGCATTTTAGCGATGCAACTGGAGGAACGATGCGAATTTTCAAGCTAACGATACTCTGCCTGTGGCTAAGCCTAGCGGGTCTGTACGCTCAGACAGAAAGCTGGCAATGGGCCAGCGGAGCGGGCGGCCCTGGACAGGACAAAGGCGAGGCCATCGCCGCCGACGGCAACGGCAACTACTACGTGGCCGGCCATTTCTCCGGCACGGCCCAATTTGGCTCATTTTCCCTCACAGCCGGCGGCCAGCACGACCTCTTTCTGGGAAAAATCAATTCCGACGGCGCCTGGCTGTGGGTCAGACAAGCCGGCGGGGCCGACAGCACCAAGGTCTACCCCAACGCGGTCACAGTCTCATCCACCGGTTCCATATATGTCGTCGGGTCCTTTATGGGCGACGCGGATTTTGGCCCCCATCATCTTACCAACACCGGTTACTACGACATCTTCGTGGCCAGGCTGGACAGTGGGGGAATCTGGCAATCAGCCCTCAGCGCCGCCCACGGCGGTGATTACGCCGATTGCCGGGGACTGGCCCTGGACAGCGAAGGAAATGTGTATTTGAGCGGTGTTTTCTACTCTACCGCAAGCTTTCCCGGGCTCGACAATCTGGTCAGCCTGGGGGGTTCCGACGCCTTCGTGGCCAAGCTCGATGCCGCCGGAAACTGGCTCTGGGTAAGCCAGGTGGGGGGAATCGACAGCGATGAGGCTTTTCGCCTGGCGCTTGACTCCGCCGGCAATATCCTGGTGGTGGGCAGTTTCCTGGGCACCGCCAATTTCGGGTCGCTGACCAGCCTGACCAGCACCAGCAGCGACGCCCATGACATCTTCATCGGCAAACTCAACCCCGCCGGGAACTGGCTTTGGGTCAGACAGGGAGGCGGCAACGGCACCGACTGGGGAGTCGATACTGTCGCCGATGCGGCGGGAAACATCTACATCTCCGGATTGTTCCGGTATTCCGCCACTTTTGGACCGGAAATAGTGCTGACCGCCAGCCAAAACGCAGCCTATGAGATGTACGTGGCAAAGCTCAATGCCAACGGTACGTGGCTTTGGGCCCGCCAGGTCAGCGGTTACATTTCCACCGGCGCCATGTGCCTGGACCCCCTGGGGAGCATCTATGTGGCCGGAAGTCACGATTCGCCTGCCTCCTTCGGCCCGGAAATCAACATCACCAACGGCGGCGACTGGGATCTGTTCGTAGGCAAATTGAGCCCGGAAGGAGTCTGGCAGGCCGCCGCCAGCGCTGGCGGGACCGGCTTCGACCTGGGCCTGGCGATTTGCTCGGGCTCTGCCAACACCGTCTGCCTGACCGGCTTGTTCAATTCCACGGCAAGCTTTGGGGCGGGCAATAGCCTCACCAGCCTGGGCGGTGAAGACATCTTCGTGGCGCAGTATGGCCTGGCCACCACAGTGGAGGACCCCAGCGTGAACGCCCCCCTGCCCAGCCGCTTGGGACAAAACTATCCCAACCCTTTCAATCCCAGCACCACCATTAGTTTGCAGATCAACGGACACCCCGCTGATTACCTTCTGGCCGTCTATGACATCAAAGGCCGCCGCGTCGCCACCCTGATCGACGGCAGGCTCGAACCCGGCCAGCGGCAACTGGTCTGGAACGGCCTCGACGACAGCGGCAGGGCGGTCTCCTCCGGCATTTACTTTTACCGGCTGAGCGGCGCCGGGATCACCCAGACCCGGAAGATGATCCTCTGCAAGTAGCCCCCTCCGGAGCTTAAAGCGTTGCTGAAAGCGGTCTTCGGACCGCTTTTTGGGGGTCTGCAACCATCAGGTCCCACTCATGGCTCCTATGACCATTGCGCTACCATTACGGGACCATTGCGGGTGAAGCCCGTAATGGTCCCGTAATGGTAGCGCAATGGTCGTAAGTGAAACGGGAAATCCAACGTAAAATCCGGCAGTGCCGGACATAGTTTCAACAACGCAGAATCTGGCTCAGAAATTTTCCAAACCGGGGGCCATTTTCCCCGGAAGAAAGTTGGAAAAAACGGCAATTGCCTCACTTTCAGCGGATTACTTTGCCAGAGTGCAAAAAACGTCGCTGGCGAAGTCCGCTCCAAGCAGACAAAAATCAAGCCGTTTAACGATAAGTCAACCATTTACGCTGAATATGTTAAACGATTTAGCAGCTTGACAAAAGAGCAAGCCGGAAAAAGCTTGCCAAGAGACTTAAGCAGCCCCCTGGATTCAGTGCCAGCGTCAAGTTATCAAAGCGTTTGAACAGAGTATGTGGATAATGTGGATTTTGTGTGGATAACTTTTGTTTTGGATGGAGTCCCGGTGATTGAATGGATCAGCTAATTATATGCCGCGCAACACCATGGGTTAAATCTGGCACTTTCGCCGGAATTCCTCGGTGGTTTGTGGATAATACATTTTTGGAATAGGATAGAGAGATGGATCAAGATCTTTGGCAGAATGTTTTGGATAAGTTGGAGGAGAACATCAACCAGCAGAGTTTCCGCACCTGGTTTTCCGAGACGAAGCTGGTGGACATGACGGATAACACGCTGATAGTGAGGGTGCCGACTCAGTTTGCCGCCAATTACCTGAATCAAAATTACAAGGAAGCCCTGGGGGAAATCTCGTTCGCGCTCTATAACCAGCGTTATGAGGTGAAGTTTGTCTCCCTGCCCCACAAGGTGAGCGCGGACAAGGCCGAGCAGCCGGAATACACCGGCAACCGCGTGATGCTGAACACCAAGCTGAACGACCGTTTCACCTTCGAGCAGTTCGTGGTCGGCCGCAACAACAATTTTGCCTATTCCGCGGCCAAAGCGGTGGGCGAATCGCCCGGCTACACCTACAACCCGCTGTTCATCTACGGCGAAAGCGGGATGGGCAAGACCCACCTGATGCAGGCCGTGGGCAATTTCGTGGCCAAAGAAGGCCGCAACTGCTCCATCTTTTACACCACCAGCGAAGAATTCACCAACGAGATGATCGACAGCATCCGCTCCAACAAAATGCCCGATTTCCGCGCCAAATATCGCAAGGTGGACCTGCTGCTGGTGGACGACATCCATTTCCTTTCCCGCAAGGAGGGGACGCAGGAAGAGTTCTTTCACACCTTCAACGCCCTGTTCGACAACAAAAAACAGATAGTCCTGACCTCGGACCGTCCGCCCAAGGACATCCCGGATCTGGAAAAGCGTCTGGTGACGCGCTTTGAGAGCGGCCTGCTCTGCGACCTCAAAAATCCCGACTTCGAGACCCGCGTAGCCATCCTGCGCAAGAAGGCGGAGCCGGAAAACATCCAGCTCAGCGACGAGGTGATCTCGTTCATCGCGGAATCCATCTTTTCCAGCGTGAGAGCCCTGGAAGGCTCGCTGATCCGCATTCTGGCCTATGCATCCTACAACAAGATCAACCCCGAGGAACTGGACACCGAGACCGTGCGCGCCATCCTCAGCGACATGATCTCCGAATTCCGCAAGGAGATCACCCTGGACAACATCACCCAGCAGGTCTGCCTGGCCCATGGGATCACCATCCCCCAGATCGTGGACAAGACCCGGCGGCAAAACATCTCTTTTCCGCGCCAGATAGCGATGTATCTGGCCAATCTGCTCCTGCCCCAACTCTCCCTGAAAGAGATCGCCGTCTACTACAAGCGCAAGGACCACACCACCGTACTCCACGCCAAGAAGATGATCGAAAACAAGTTTCGGGACGACATGACCTTCCGCTCCCACATCGAACAACTGATCAAGAACATCAAGGCCGTCTGAGCGCTGTTGACACACGATTGGGTAACCTCTGCAGCCCGCGGCGCCAAACCGCCGGCTCACCCCGCAAAAATTCAACCATCCACAGCCGGGGATAAGTTTGCGTGGATGACCGTGCATAACTGCGGTTTGAAAGACTTTTCCGGCGCGAAAGTGGATAACCCTCCCGGCGCCGGGTGTTTCATTCACAACTTATCCACATCCGGGCAGCGGCGCTTAACCCTTTTTTCGCAAGGCCTTAAAAAAAAGGTTGACCGGAAATCCCCTTATCCACGATGCCTACTAATACGACTTAAGAATAGAAATTCTCTTTTATAGGTATATAGATTATGGTAATGACCAAGATGTTTAAACTGCTCGTCCTGCCTGTATTTCTGACGGTTTTGATCCTGACGGGATGCACCAACAAGAACAACCCGACCGGAACCAACTGGTCGGATGTTCAGCCTCTGTCTTTCGCGGACAGCACTTCGTTTTTCGGAGGCTACAGCTATGCCGGCGAGAAAAAGATCAGCGGCGCGGAAAGCAACCTGCTCTGCGGCAACTACAACGGCGTGGAAGCGGTATCCGTGCTGCGCTTTATCGGTTTGCCCAAGCCGGGGGAGTTCGAAATAGCCTCTGGCCACCAGGATTCCACCTTTCTGGTGCTGACCCTGGTCAAACGCTCTCCGCTGCGCCGGAATCCCGTGGACCTGCAGGTCTACAAACTCAACCAGGCCTGGGCGGCGGACAGCACCGAACTGGTCTCTGACGCCAATCTGACCCAGATCACGACGGCCGCATTCACCATTCCGGACACCATTTCCACCGCCGGAACCGCGGTGAAGATCCCCATCCCCTATGAAGAAATCGAAAGCTGGAGGTCGGTAGCCGACACCACCGGTTTCAACCTGGTGATCAAGTCCGGAGCCAATTCGTTTGTGGAAATGCGTTCCGCCGAGACCGGCAGGGGCCCGACCCTGAAGTTTACCTACACCGCGGAAGGCGACACCACCAACTCCACCTATGAGGCCAGCGCTGTGCGCGACAGCTACAGGATCGTAGCCGATCCCGCCCCGCTGCAGCCAAACCGCTGGCTGATCGGCAATCTGAGTCCGTCGCGCATCTATGTGAATTTTGGATTGAACTACAACCTGTTCGTGGATCAGCACGGAGTACCGCTGTCCGAAGCGCAGCGCAAGCGCGCTACTGTCAACAAGGCGGAGCTGGTCCTGCACGTGAAAGACAATCCCTACTACGGGGCTCTGGCCCAATACAGCCTGCGGGCTGACCGGCTGAACTCCGCGCCGGACAGCATCCCGGTGGTGATAGCCGACGGCGAAGCCTCTTCCGGGCTCACGTCGCAGGCGCTGATCACCGACGGCAAGGTCTACATCAACATCACACCGATAATCCAGGCCTACAGCTCCGGCGACCTGGAATCCGAGGGCGATCAGCCCTGGGGGATAGTGATAAAGTCAAACCAGGAAATGCTGAATTTCGGCAGCCTGGAATTTTGGCACCATGCGGACGCGCCGGCCGGAAAAGCGCCTCAACTGAAGATCACCTACACCCCGCCGTTCCTGTAAGATGCGAAGATATCTGCCGATCCTGCTACTGGCGCTGCTGGCCCTGGCCGCCTGTGGTAAAAAACAGCAACAGCAATCCACCCCGCTGGCTCAGGTCAACGATGAAGTGCTGACCCTGGAGGATTTCCGCTCCACCTTCACCGAAGAACAATGGAACAGCCTGAGCGAAGAGCAAAAAAAGAAAGAGATCGACGACTGGGTCAACCTCACCATCCTGGCGCAGGAAGCCGACGCGCTGGAATTGGGAGCACAGCCCGCGATCCAGCAACGGATAGATTACGCCGCCAAAAAGATCAAGGCCAACGCGCTGATCGCCAGGCGGCTTTCCGGCATCCAGGTCAGCGACGACGCAATGTTCAACTACTATCGCATCCATCGCGCGGATTTTCAGAGCAAAATGATGGAGTACTACGTGCAGCGCATCTTTGTGGGCGAGGGCAACCTGGCGGAAGCGCTGCTCAAACAGATCAACGCGGGCCTGGATTTCAACACCGCCGTCGGCGAGTATTCCCGCGAACCGTTGAAAAGCAAGCTGGGTCGGATGGGCTTTGTGACCGCGGACAGCGCCGATTCCCTGTTTTGGCGCGCCGCGCACGGTCTGGAACCGGGTGTACCCGGCATCCTGAACACCGCGGAGGGAAGCTACATCCTGCGCTACACCGAAGAACGCGAAGGCACGCAGGAAGCAAATTTTGAAGAGTATCGCGCCGAGATCCGCAATCTGCTATTGCGCGACAGGCAGATCGAGATCTACGACGACCTCGTGCGCGAGCTCAAAGCCAAGACACCGAAGGTCTATTACTATTAAGGCAAGAAAATGAAAAAACTGATCCTGATCTTAGCGCTGGGCGCCTGCCTGGCCTTGGCCCACGCCCAAACCGTGGACCGCATCATCGCCAAAGTTGGCACCGACATCATCCTGATGAGCGATATCCAAAAAAAGGTTGTCCAGATCCAGCAAGCCGGCCTGGCCGGAGAAGCCGTGACCCCGGCCGCGGTCCTGCAGCAACTGATCGAAGAAAAACTGATCTATCAGAAAGCCCAGGACCTGAACATCAAAGTGGACAAGGAAAAGATCAAAAACTACGCCAACCGCTATCTGGATGAGATCAAAGGCAAGTACGCCAACGAAGCGGAATTTACCGCCGACCTGCGCAAGGAAAACATGACCGAGACGGATTTGCTGGATTACTACGTGGACCTGATCACCCAAAACACCATGTCCGACCAGTTGATTTCGCGCTATGTGTCGTCCAAGGTAACGGTCAGCGAAGAAGAAATGCGTTCGTTTTATGCAGCCAGCAAAGACAGCCTGGCCGTGAAACCCGTGACCTGGGAAACGGGTCTGATCATGCGCGAAACCAAACCCAGCGATGAAACCGAGGCCAGCGCCCTGGCCCAGATCCGCGCCATCCAGGCCCGTCTCAACCGCGGCGAGGACTTTGCCACGCTGGCCAGGGAACTGAGCGATTGCCCCAGCCGGGAGCAGGGCGGAGACCTTGGCTACTTCAGCAAAGGCATGATGGTCAAGCCCTTTGAGGACGCCGCCTTCAAACTCAATACCGGCGAAATCTCCGACGTGGTGAAGACCCAGTACGGCTTTCACCTGATCAAGCTGACCGACAAGCGCAACGAGGAAGTGAAGGCCAGCCACATTTTGAAGATACTCTCCCCGACCGCGGGGGACAGCCTGGCCGCATGGCAGCTGATGGAAACGGTGCGCGGCAAGTTCCAGGCCGGCGAAGCCAGCTTTGCCGACCTCGCCAGACAGTATTCCTCCGATCCCGAGGTGGAAAAGACCGGCGGCAGCATCGGCGAATTTGGCCTGGGCGAGTTTCCTGAGCTGTTCAGCGCCCAGATCGAAGCCACGCCGGTGGGGCAGATGACCCCCGTGCTGGAAAACGAAGGCATGCTCTATCTCTTTGCCCGCCTGCGCGAAGTGCCCTCCAGGGTCTTTACCTTCGAGGAAGTGAAAGACAAGGTGCGCGAATACATCAGCACCGCCAAACAGATGACCGTCTACAACCAATGGATGAAAGAACTGATTTCGGAATCCTACGTTCAGATCATAAACTGATGCCAGCCCGCAAACTCACACCGGTCACCCTGCTGGCCACCGTCTTCGGCGTGGGTTTTGTCCCCTTTGCCCCGGGAACCTTTTGCACGCTGTTTGCCGCCGCGCTTTACCTGCTGCTGCCGCAAAGCCTGTTTGCCGGGACTGGCCGTTTGGGCTATATTATGGGATTGGCAGTGCTGGCCGGAGTATCCGTCTGGCTGAGCGGCAAGGCGGAACAAACGCTGGGAAAGGACGCTCCGGCTATCGTCATCGACGAAGTCTGCGGTTTTTTTCTGGCTGCCGCGCTGCTGCCCAAAACCCTGCTGATCGCGCTCTACGCCTTTGTCCTGTTTCGCGTGTTCGACATCGCCAAGCCCTTTCCGATCAACGCCTCCCAACGCCTCAAAGGCGGCTGGGGAGTCACGGTCGACGATCTGATCGCCGGCCTCTTTGCCAACATTCTGATCCGTTTTCTAATGCTAATAGCGCCAAAGTTCTTTGGCTGATAAGGAGTGACAATGCTACAGATATTACTGCAAGCCGCGCCAGCGGCGCAACCTGCCACGCAACCAGGTGGCCTGGGAAACAACCTCGGCTGGATCTACATGATCGTGCTGTTCGCGATCATCTATTTCCTGATGATCCGTCCCCAGCAAAAGCGCCAGAAAGAGATCCAGAAGATGCTGGACAGCGTCCAGGTCAACGATAAGGTGATCATGACCTCCGGCATCTACGGCCGCGTCGTGACTATCAAACCGGACAAGCACACCGTGGTCGTGGAAATCGACGACACCAACAAGATCCGGGTGGAATTTCAGCGCAGCGCCATCGCCACGATCGTGAAGTCCGAAGAGAACGCCGTAACGTCCTAAATGAAACGACAGCCCGCCCTCCTGCCCATCCACATCTATGGCGACAGAATCCTGCGCCTCAAGGCGGAAGAGGTGGCCGGGATCGATGACGAATTGAAAAGCTTCGCCGCGGACCTGGCCCACACGATGTACCTGCGCGACGGCGTCGGCCTGGCCGCGCCTCAGGTCGGGGTCAGTCGCCGGGTGATCGCCATCGATCCCTACTGGGCCCGCGACGGCAACAAGAAAAACCCCGTCGTGATGGTCAACCCATCCATCACCGCCAGTAGTGGGGAAAGCGAGACGGAAGAAGGCTGCATCAGCCTTCCCGGCCTCTACGGCTATGTGACGCGCCCTTCCCAGATCACGGTCGAATACACCGACCTCGAGGGCCAACGGGTCACCGTCGAACTTTCCGGATACGCCGCGACGGTGGTGCAGCACGAGTTTGACCACCTGGAAGGGGTGCTGTTCGTCGACCGCGTCAACGCCATCACCAAGCTCAAGTTGAAGCGCAAACTGAAAGAGATGGAAAAGGCCGCTGTCGACGGGATCAACATCCGTAACGACGCGGTTTCCGAAGATTAACCGATGCGCCTGATCTTTGCGGGAAGTTCCGAATTTGCCCTGCCGGCTCTGGCCGCGCTGCTGGAGCGGATCCCGCCGTTGCTCGTGATCAGCCAGCCGGACAAACCCGCCGGCCGCAATCAACGCCTCAGCCGCTGTCCGGTGTCGCAATACGCCGCGGAAAGAGGGCTGAAGCTATGGCAGCCGGAATCCATCAACGGGCCCGAAACCCTCGCCCTGCTGCGGGATTTGCAGCCAGACCTGATCGTGACGGCCTCCTATGGAGGCATGCTGCGCAAGGCTGTGCGGGAGTCCGCCCGCCTGGGCGCGGTCAATCTGCATCCCTCGCTGCTGCCGCTGTATCGGGGCGCCACGCCTGTCCAGAGCGCTCTTTTGGACGGTGCCCGGGTAACCGGGGTAACCATTTTCCGGATGAACGCCAGGCTCGATGCCGGCGACATCCTCTGCCAGCAGGAACTGCCGGTGCTGCCCGAAGACAACCACTCCAGCCTGGAGCCAAAGCTGGCCGCTTTGGCAGCCAATCTGCTGATCGAACTGCTTCCCCGCCTGGCCGCGGGTGACGTAAGCCCCGTCGCCCAGGACGATTCGCGCGCCACTCATACCGCCAAGATCGACAGGGATTCCCTGCGTCTGGACTGGTCTCAGCCGTCCGTAGATGTCCTCAACCGGGTCCGCGCCTTTGCCCTGGAACCCGGCGCGTTCAGCGTTTTTCGCGGGTCACCCCTCAAGATTCTCTCCGCCGCGGAAGCCGGAACGCCAGCCCTGGACTGCCCCGGCAGCATCGGAGAAATCATCAAAAACACAGGCTTCATGGTCAATTGCCGGGATTCCCAGCTCCTGATCCATCAGGTGCAGGCAGCCGGAAAGAAGGCCCTGGACGCCTGGGCCTATCATCTGGGGGCCAGGCTCTCGCCCGGCGAACGCTTTGAAGCGGCCCCGCAACCAACCCCCAACCGGGAGTACCAATGAAAGAACAAGAACAATATCTGTCGGTGATAAAGTTCCCCGCCTTTGTGAGCATTTCGCTCACCATCATCAGCCTCATCTATGCCGGATTCTTTTTCAACGCCTACCAAAAACCGGGGCTGTCACTCACGGAATCGGTGATTTTCATCCTGCTGCTGGCGTTGATCCTCTTTCTGATCGGCGGCTGGGTGCTCACCCTCGTCTCCACCCACATCAGGATCCGCGCCCGCTGGCTGCAAAAGCTCAGCAAATGGCTGCTGCACAACCTTTACTATCACCTCGCCAAGGCTCTTGCCTACATCACCTTTTCCGGAAAAGCGTCCCTGATCGAGTCCTTTCTGAATTTCAACAACGAAACCGTGCTCACCGACCAAAGGGATGTCCGCAACTCCAACATCCTGGTGTTGCTGCCGCACTGCCTGCAAAAGGCGGACTGCCCCATCCGCATCACCAGCGACATCGTGAACTGCGAGGAATGCGGCGGTTGCGACATCGCCCAGATCAAGCGGATGATCACGGATCAGCAGGTCTTTGCCGCCGTGGCGACCGGCGGATCCCTGGCCCGTAAACTGATCACAGACCGCCGTCCCGACGTGATCGTGGCCGTGGCCTGCCACCGCGACCTGGTCGATGGCGTCCGCGACGCCTGGATGTTTCCCACCTACGCCGTGCTCAACGAGCGTCCCAACGGCCCCTGCTTCGAGACCAGGGTCAGCCTGGCCAGCATCGAGTTTGCCATCAAACGCTTTAAATAGAGGCAACCCATGAAGGCGTCATCGATCCTCTACATCGCCCTCGCCGTCTTGTTGCTCAACGCCGGCATCACCATGATGCTGATCAACCGCAACGCCGCGGCCGGAAAACCCCAAAGCCCTTCATTGGTCCAGGCTTCGGACAACCAGCGCGAAACCCAGATCACGGAAGCCGTCAACGCGGTCGAAGACGCCGTGGTCAGCGTCAACGTGACCCAGATCCAGACGGTCTATGGCGGGCTGCGCTCCTTTGGTTTTTTTGACCTGTTTGGTGGGATGCCGATGGAACGCAAGGTCTCCAGCCTCGGCTCCGGCGTGATCTATGACCCCAACGGCTATATCGTCACGAACGCCCACGTGGTCTCCGGCGCGCAGGAAATCGTGGTCGTGCTGCCGGACAAACGCGAATTCGACGCCCAACTGATCGGCCTGGACCAGCAAAACGACATCGCCAAGCTCAAGATCAACGGCAGCGGCCTGCCTTACGCCGAACTGGGCAGTTCCCAGGACGTCATCATCGGCGAATGGGCGATCGCCCTGGGCAACCCCTTCGGGCTCTCCAACGACGCCAAACCGAGCGTCTCCGTCGGCGTGGTCTCCGCGCTCAACCGCAGCTTCCAGCCCGACCGCCGGGGGATCAGCCTCCGCGGCATGATCCAGACCGACGCGGCCATTAATCCCGGCAACAGCGGCGGACCCCTGGTCAACATCCGCGGCCAGGTGATCGGCATCAACACTGCCATCTATTCCGAGACCGGCAGCAACATCGGCATCGGCTTCGCCATCCCCTCCGACCAGGTGAAGCGGATCCTCCGGGCGATCTGATCCCGGGCCAGTACCGCTGGCGCACCGGCCTCCCGCAGGCCGGTCAAATGTTTATCAATAAAATCCTTGACTCCAGATCAGGCATCGATTATCTTGGTTTCACTTACGGGAAGACTAGATGTCCGCCGTCTCGAAAGGGGCGGAGGAAAGTCCGGACACCACAGGGCGGGATACTTCCTAACGGGAAGCTGCAGAGATGCAGAGCCAGCTCCACAGAAACAAACCGCCTGGCGCCACTCCTTTTTACGATGCCGTTGAGAGACCGCAGCGTTTTTGGGGCCAGGCAAGGGTGAAAGGGCGGTGTAAGAGACCACCGAAGCTTTGGCGACAAGGCTTGCCAGGAATGCCTTATCCGGTGCAATGCCAAATAGGAAAGCCATCGCGCGGCCCGCGCGGCTACGGCTTTCGGGTAGGCAGCACGAACCCGCCTGTGAAGGCGGGTCCAGAGGAATGGACATCGGCTCCGCGCGAGCGGAGTGACAGAATCCGGCTTATTGGCTTCCCGTAAGTGTTTTTTAAGTCCGGTGCCACGCGGATCCGCCTGATTTCCGCCGACAAGGACCCCCGCCTTTACTTCTCCGTCCCTCTGTCCCTCTGCTTTGAAGATCTTTTTAGACAAAAACCTTGTCTGAACCCACCTCATCCGCCCCATCAACAAAGCGCTTGACAAATCCCAAGAACCCAAAACTTAATAAAAAACTATGAAAACTCATTTCCGGGATATCCGATAAATGCTCAAACTCAAGGCTGCGCCGGCAAAACCGGCCAAGACCAAAAAGCGCAAACGCCGCGCTGAGTTCCGCGCCCACATTCCGCTGCTGATCGAAAAGGCCAGATATGTGATCAAGACGGCCGATAACGATCTGGAATTCAAGGCAGCGCTCCGTCTGCGCCATCAGGTGTTTTTGGAGGAATTGCTCCAGCGCAAAAAACGCAACGGCCTGGACATCGACCGCTTTGACCGCAGCTGCGACCATCTGCTCATCCTCGAAAAAGCCACCGGCCGCCTGATCGGCACCTACCGCCTGCAATCCTCGCTGCACACCAAAAAGTGGTACACCGCCACCGAGTTTCACATGAAGCAGATCAAACACCTGCCGGGCAACAAACTCGAGCTCGGCCGCGCCTGCGTGCATCCGGAATTTCGCAATGGCATCACCATCGCCCTGCTCTGGGAGGGGGTAAACGCCTACATCCAGGCCAGCGGAACGGATTTCCTGTTCGGCTGCTCCAGCGTCAAAACCATGGACCGCGAAGAGATCCGCTCCATCTATTACTTTCTGAAACAGCAGGGCTACCACACCGACGACCACAAGGTCCGGCCCCGCGTCAAATTCCGGGTTCCCGGCCTCAAACGCCAGGTGCGCAAGCAGCCCTTTAGCCACATCGAGCTGCAGCAACGGGATTTCCGCGGCCGCATCCCCAATCTGCTGAGTTCCTACCTGAAAGCCGGCGCCAAGGTCTGCGGCATCCCCGCCATGGACCGCAGCTTCAAGTGCGTGGACTTCCTCACCCTGCTCGACGTGAAAAACTATGGCAACAGGCGCGGCGGTTCCGCTGAATAGGGAACTGAACCCATGCTGCTAAATAAAATCCGGTACCTGGTCTGGCACGCATGGATGCTGATCGACTACAGCGTCAGCGCCAGCCTGCTCCGGCTGAAAACCAAGGACCCGGTACGCCTGCGCCAGTTGCGTCTGGCCAACAACCAGCGCGTCACCGCCAGATTTTTGAAGGCTTTTCGCGTCACCCTCAAAGTTAACGGACGCGAACGCCTGGAAGCCATGCGGGACAGCGCCTATCTGCTGATCGCCAATCACTCCACCTATCTGGATGTAGTGCTGTTGGCGGCGCTGGAAAGATTGGTCTTCATCACTTCCGAGGAGATGGGCAAAAACCCCTTTTTGGGAGACCTGACCCGCCTCGGCGGCTGCCTCTATACCAACCGGAAAAAGAAGGTCACCCTGCCCGGCGAGATCGCCCGATTCACCGAAACCATCAGGCAGGGCTTCAAAGTCGTGCTGTTTCCGGAAGGCACCAGTACGGATGGCAGCTCGATCAAAGCCTTCCGCAAATCCCTGTTTGAAGTCGCGGTGCGGGCCCAATGCCCCGTGGTGCCTGTCTGCATCCGCTATCTGAGCATCGATGGCCAGCCGGTCGGACCCGCCAATCGCGACCTGGTCGCCTGGTATGGCGATATGTCGTTCCTGCCCCATCATCTCAAAATATTGGGCCACAGCATGTTGGTAGAGCTAACTGTCCTCGAGCCAGTGGCTTTTGACCCCCAGCGTGGCCGCGGCGAACTCTCCGACCTCGTCTACCAACGGCTGTTGGAAACCTTTCATGCCTACGACCAAACCATCCCATCCCCATAAGGAGTTACCATGGCAAAACACAACGACCGCCTCCAACTCGGCAGGATCAACTTCCTCCTCCTGCTGCTCGCAGCGATACTGCTGATAGCGGGTTACATCATCATGTCCTTCAACGAGATCAATGTCTCGCCCCTCCTCCTCGCCCTGGTCTATGTGGTGCTGATCCCCTTCGCTTTGCTTTACAAAGGCAAATCCAAAGAGTAACTGCTTGAATCTGCTCACCGAAGAGACCGCCGCCAAGCTGCGCCGGTTTCAGCTGACTGCCAAAGCCATCGTGGAAGGTTTCCTGGTGGGGCTGCACAAATCGCCCTACCACGGCTTCAGCGTGGAGTTTTCCGACCACCGGGAATACAACAGCGGCGAACCCCTCAAAAACATCGACTGGAAGATCGTCGCCAAGACCGACCGCTACTACGTCAAACGCTTTGAGGAAGAGACCAACCTCCGCTGCCACATCATCCTGGACCACAGCGGCTCGATGTTCTACCAGTCCGGCCAAACCAGCAAGATCGACTACGCCTCGCAGCTCGCCGCCGCCCTGGCCTGGCTGATGATCGGCCAAAAGGATGCCGTCGGCCTGATCACTTTTAACACAGAGATCACCTCCATGCTGCCCCCCAAGGCCTACCGCGGCTATCTGGCCCAGCTGTTCCGCGTGCTGGCGGAACTGAAACCAAAGGACTCCACCCGCCTCCTGGAAAACCTCCACAAAGCCGCGGAATCGATCCGCAAACGCAGCCTGATCGTGATCATTTCGGACCTGTTGGACGACCCCGGCCAGATCATCGAAGGCCTCAAACACTTCCGCGCCCGCCTTCACGAGGTGCTGGTCTTCCACATCACCGACCTGATGGAAGACAAATTTGACTTCAAACAAGAAACGGAATTTGTCGACAGCGAGACCGGCGAAAAGATCACCGTCAACCCCTGGCAAATCCGCAGAGAATATCTGGCCAATTACAATGACCACATCGACCGCCTGAAAAACTACTGCCACCAATTCCAGATCGAATATAACCCCGTAAGCACCGCCACACCGCTGGATGACCTGCTCTTAAAGTACCTCTTGATGAGGAAAAAGGGATGAGGTTAGAGTGGACCTTCGGGTTTGGGGCAAAGGCCTCAAAAAGGCCATGATTTGGCCACTACACGCGATATGCCGCTCCGAGTGATTTCCGCCCCTGAGATCAGCCAGGCCTTCATCGAGGCCATCGGGAAGATTTATTGCAGTCCTGACCCCAAAGTGCTAAGTTTGCTCAAATCCGCTTTCGAACGCGAAACCGATGCAACCGCCCGCGACATGTTGGCCGCCATCCTCGCCAACGCGGAGATCGGCGCGGCGGAACATCTACCTGTCTGCCAGGACACCGGCACCGTGGTGGTCTGGGCGGAAGTGGGGCAAAACGCGCAGATCGAGGGTCCTTGTCTAAAGGAAATTCTGGACCAAGCCGCTGAGGCCGCCTGGCAAAGATTTCATCTGAGACGGTCCCTGGCCAGCGACCCGCTGTTCAGCCGCCTGCCAGATCCGGACAGAACTCCCGTTACCCTTCACGTCGAAATGACCTCCGGCGATAGACTCGTCCTGCACATCGCCCTCAAAGGCGGCGGAGCGGAAAACTGCAGTGCTCTGAGGATGTTCAACCCAACCGCCGGTGTGGAAGAGATTGAGCAGTTTATTGTGGATAAGGTTGTGGATGCCGGTGGAAAACCCTGCCCGCCGGTGATCGTCGGCGTGGGAATCGGCGGCAATTTCGAAGGTTGCGCGCTGCTGGCCAAGAAGTCCTTGCTGCTGCCTGACCTGGCGATGGAGCCCGACTACGCGGAGCTTGCTTCCCGAATCTTGAACAAGATCAACGCACGCGGCCGGGGCGTCCAGGGCTTCGCCGGCTCAACCACCGCTTTGGAAGTACGGATCCTCTCCGCTCCCTGCCATATAGCCTCTCTGCCGGTGGCGGTCAATGTGGAATGCCATTCCCACCGCTGCGTAACCATAGAACTCTGATGTTTCACGTGAAACCAAATCTGCCATGAACACCCACAAGCTCACCCTCCCATTAACCAGTAGCCAGATCAAAGAACTCCACCAGGGGGATAAAATCCTCCTCAGCGGCGTGATCCATACTGCCCGTGACCAGGCTCACCTCAGGTTGATCGATCTTCTCTCCTCCGGAAACCCCATCCCTTTTGATCTATCGACCACCGCCATCTTCTATTGCGGACCCAGCCCAACTCCCCCGGGCAAGGTTAGCGGCGCCATCGGACCCACCACCTCGATCCGCCTTGACCCCTACACCATAGCCCTCCTGAAGAACGGATTGAAGGTCATGCTCGGCAAGGGCCAACGCTCACCTGAAACAGAATCCGCCATCCGCGAACACGGGGCCCTCTACCTGGTCTGTGTGGGTGGCTGTTCTGCTCTCCTCTCCAAATCGGTTGTTTCATGTGAAACATTCCTCTGGCCGGAACTCGGCGCCGAAGCCGTATACCGCCTGGAAGTGAAAGACCTGCCCTGCTATGTGGCGATTGTTTAGCTGAGCCACGGCAGCCCCATCCGCTTTTTTTCAATCAGCCTGAACTTAATCCCGCTATAAATCCTGCCTGAACCCAGCCAGGTGGCAGTTGTCTCTTATTTCTGCCTCCATCCCCCCTGACCTACCCGAAGTTTCGCACAAAAAACGCTAAAAAGCCATTATGAAATTCGTAACTC
>CAZOVZ010000026.1:0-35642 GCA_964583755.1 uncultured Candidatus Cloacimonadota bacterium | reverse complement strand
GGGGGGGGGGGGGGGGGGGGGGGGGGACTTTGAGCGCTTCGGTGAGAAATACTGGCAGAATTACGCTGTCCATGAACAAATCCAGGCGGGATTTTGGGGGTTGGCAGGAATAAATTTTGGGACCAGGTTGGGATTTCCGTGATTGCAGATTGTTTTGGAACGCTTTTTACAAGGAAAATAAAGGTTGCGGAAGCTGGTTTTCCGGCTATGATTTACTAAGGTAAATTGTATGTATTGTTTATCAATTCCCTGAGACGCGAGTATCCGCATGGACGAAGGAGGAATGATGGACACGAGAATTTTGAAAATGAGGCTGCTGCCCCTGATCGGGCTGCTGGCCTGGTTGGCCCTGCCCCTGGCGGCCCGGTTGATCCAACCGGAGGAAGCTGTGGCCGCCGCCTCGGCCTGGATGGCCGCCCCACCCGCCGGCAACGCGGTTTCGCAAGCCGCTGCCGCAGTTTACGGCTATCGATCCGGCAACCTGGAAGCCGTGACGCGGACGCGGACCCTTGACGCCCAAACAAGCCCTGACATTTACCTGGTGAAATACCCTCAAGGGCAGTTCGCCGTCGTTTCCGCGAACGACAACTCCCTACCAGTGCTGGCCTATTCCGCCGATGTGCAGAATTACGCCAGCTATCCTCCCGCTTTCTACTATTGGTTGGATATCTATGCCGGCCAGGCCGCCTGGATCAGGGACAAGGGGCTGGAAAACCCCCAAAATCAGGAGCTGTGGCAAGACCTGAGCTCGCGCGCCCAAACCCTGGAAAACAACGACACCAGGTCCGTTTCGCCCCTGCTGAGCGTGATGTGGAATCAGGACTGGCCCTACAACGAGCTCTGCCCGGCGGATGCCGCCGGCCCCGGCGGGCATGTCTACGCTGGCTGCGTGGCCACCGCAATGGGAATGGTGATGAAATACTGGAACCATCCGCCCACAGGACTGGGCAGCAACTCTTACTACGCCTACGGTTACGGCTATCAGAGCGCCAACTTCGGCGCCACCACCTACCAGTGGGACTTGATGCCCGAATCCGTCGGCGCTTCCAACCTTCCGGTGGCGACCCTGCTCTACCACTGCGGCGTGGCGGTGGAAATGGACTACAGCCCAGATGGCTCCGGCGCCAGCAGTTTTGACGTGCCCAACGCGATGAACAACAACTTCCGCTACCAGAACGCCGTCCTGGCCGAGAAAGACAACTACGCCCAGGCCGCCTGGATCAACCTGCTGAAAGCCCAGGTGGACAACGGCGTCCCGCTCTACTACAGCGGCCACGACATGGAAACCGGCCACGCTTTTGTGTTGGACGGATACGACGCCAACGACTACTTTCACTTCAACTTTGGCTGGAGCGGCAGCAGCAACGGCTATTTCTCCATCTCCGATGTGGGCGGTTTCAGCTACGGCCAGGCCGCGCTGATCAATTGCCTGCCGTTGAATTACAGCATCACCGGGACCCGCATCAAGATGCGGAGTTCGGCCGCGGTGGTGGGCAATCCTTTGACCCTGACCCTCAGCACCAATCCGGTGTTGGGCAGTTGGGACGTAGACCACTTCCAGTTTCAGGTGCTCTACGACCACACCAACATGGAATTCAGCGGCGCCTCGCTGGCGGGGACGATTGCCAGCGCCGGAACTGTCACCTGCACCGCCGGTGAGCCCGGCGTCCTGCAAGTATCCTGGGATGGCCCCAATGCCCTGCGGGGCGGTGGCGACCTGATCCAGCTGAGTTTCCTGCCGCTGGACCTCGGCGATTTCCTCTTTGACATCGGAAGTTTCCAATACAACGGCACGCCGGTGAACAACGTTCCCTACCTGGTCATCAGCCCCACGGCGCCGGTGGCGACCCTGGCCGAGAGCCAGATCCGGCTCTCCAACGTGATGCATCTGGATTACGGCGATACCGGCATCACTTCGATGACCACCACCTATCTGATCCCCTCCTGGAATGTGAACCACTACGAGTTTGACCTCGTCTGGGACCCCGCCAAGCTGGCCTATTCCGGTTTGGCGGCCGCGGAAACCCTCAGCGAAGGCAGCGAGCCGGTGGCAACACAGACCTCGACAGGCAGCCTGCACGTGAGTTGCGACAACTCCGCGGGCAACTGGTCCGGCGACGGGGTGTTGCTGCGCTTCAGTTTCCAGGCCGTGGGCTCGCAATCCAGCACCGCGGTGACCCAGGTCTCGGCGCAAAACTTCCTCTTTAACGATGTGGCGGTTACTTCGCTGACCCCGGCCAATTTCATCCTGATGGGCCATACGGCCGTGGAGGACGACTTGATGCCGGCCGCACCGAAACTGACTGTGTTTCCCAATCCCAGCAGCGGCCAGGCCAGCCTCCGGTTCGCCGGGAAAAGCGGCCAGCCGGTCTACCTGCAGATATTCAACCTGAAAGGCCAGGTCGCCCGGAGGATTTTGCTGCAGTCCCCCAGCGCGGAATATGTCTGGGATACCCGCAACGACAATGGCGCGCTGCTTCCCTCCGGGATCTACATGATCTCCTGGCAGCAGGGTAGCCAAACGGGCAGCAGCAAACTGCTGATAGTGAGGTAACGGCTTCGGCGTAAGTTTGCCCGCCAGTCTTTGCCGGTCCGGCCTTGGGATCAGTATTCCGAGGCCGGACCGGTTTTTTGTCTGCCTTATAGCTGCAATTCCTTTGGCTTTCGTTCAGAATATCCTTGACATCTGACGCCCGAAATTCAGAATTGGAATCCAGTTCAGCTTGAGGAGAATAGTATGATCAATGAGAAACTGATCCCATATATCGTGGATTCGATCAAGGCCTATTGGGACTTGCCGGCTTTCACGGACTACCCCGGCAAGGCGATAAGCTATTCCGAAGTGGGCAGGCAGATCCTCTGGATGCACCGTCTATTCAAGGCCTGCGGCCTGCAAAAAGGCGCCAAAGTGGCTCTGGCCGGCAAAAACTGCGGAGCTTGGGCGACGGTCTGGCTGGCAACGGTCACCTATGGCGGAACGATAGTGCCGATCCTGGCCAATTTTTCGCCGGAAGACACCCAACACATCGTCAACCACTCCGATTCCGAGATCCTGTTCATCAGCAAAGACAAGTTTGACAGCGTCGACGACGAGCAGCTGCGCAACGTAAAATACATCTTCCTGTTGGAGGATTTCCGGCTCGTTTTCAGCCGCTCGGGTTCGCCCAAAAACATGGTCCCGCCCCTGTCCGAAACACCGGAACTGGCCTCGCTGAACGCGGCCGGCATGGTTGTTCCCGATGTTTGCGACAACGAAGACATCGCCTCGATCATCTATACCTCCGGCACCACCGGCTTTTCCAAGGGCGTGATGATTTCCCACCGTTCGCTGCTGGCAAACCTGATCTTCGCCCGTGAAAAGCTCACCTTCAAAGTGGGCGCCAAGGTCTTTGCCTTCCTGCCTCTCGCCCACGCCTACGCCAGCGCTTTCGACATGCTCTATCCCGTCACCCGGGGCAACCATATCAACTTTCTGGACAAAATCCCGGCCCCAAAACTGCTGCTCAGCGCTTTGCAGGAACTGAAACCGAACGTGGTGCTCACGGTTCCGCTGCTGATCGAAAAGATCTACAAACGCCAGATCCAGCCGATGATCGAATCCCCAAAAATGCGCGCTTTGATGAAGGTTCCGTTGCTCAACAAAGTGATCTACAAGAAGATTCACGACAAACTGATGATAGCCTTTGGCGGCAACATCGTGGAACTGATCACCGGCGGCGCGCCGATGAACGCCGAGGTGGAGCAGTTCATGAAAAAGATCAAGTTTCCCTTCACCATCGGCTACGGCATGACGGAATGCGGACCGCTGATCGCCTATTGCGGCTGGGCCATCCACCGGTTCGAATCCAGCGGCAAGATCGTGGACTCGCTGGTCTGCAAGATCAATTCGCCGGACCCCGCCAAAATCCCAGGCGAAGTGCTGCTGCGTGGCGACGCCCTGTTTTCCGGTTATTACAACAATCCCGAGGCCACGGCCGAGACGTTGGTCAACGGCTGGCTCCACACCGGGGACATCGGCACCCTGGACCAGGACAACTACATCTACCTGCGCGGCCGGATCAAAAACGTGATCCTGGGTCCCAGCGGAGAAAACATCTACCCCGAGCTGGTGGAACAGAAACTGATCAACCTGCCCTATGTGAGCGAAGCCCTGGTGTTGGAACGCGACCGCCAGCTCCACGCGCTGATCTATCCGGACCTGGAAGAACTGGACAAGGCCCACATCCCCGAGGCGGACCTGCCCAAAATCATGGAGGATAACCGCCAGGCCGTCAACAAGGTCCTCGCCGATTTCAGCCGCATCATCAAGATCCAGCTTGTGAACGAACCCTTCCAAAAGACACCCACCCAAAAGATCAAGCGTTACCTCTACAGATAGGTTCAGCCGCCAGTTCTGAGCGCAGAATCGCCTTCGGGCGGGAGGGTGGAATCCGCCCGCGGCCAGGCTCCAAATGCGGTTTTAGGACCCCGCGATAACTTTCTTTGACAGAAAATCCGCTTTCAGAATATTAGTTCCAAACGCCAAACGTACGGAGATACCGATGCATAGCCAGATCAAAGACCTGCTGTCCTTTCTCGATGCCTCGCCCACCGCGGTGCAGGCCTCGGCCCAGATCCTCAAACGATTGGAGGCCGCTGGATTTGCCCAATTGGACGAACGTTCCGCCTGGAACCTGAAAAAGGGCGGAAAGTACTACATCCAACGCGCGGATACCGCCGTGATCGCCTTTGTGATGGGCTCCACAGACCTGGCCCGGACAGGGTTCCAACTGGCCGCTTCCCACATCGACAGCCCTCTGTTGAAACTGAAGCCGGAAAGCCTGAAAAGCGACGGCATGGTCACCCGCGTCGGCGTCGAAGTCTATGGCGGGCCGATCATTGCCACCTGGACCGACCGGGAATTGAGCATCGCCGGGAAAGCGCTGCTGCGCAAAAACGGTAAGGTCACCGCTCACTCCGTGAACCTGAAAGACCCCGTGGCGATCATCCCCAACGCGGCCATCCATCTGAACCGTGAGGTCAACAACGGCTTTGTCTACAACAAGCAAACCCACCTCCAGGCCATCCTGAACACCGGCAAACAGGAGGGAAACCCTCTGTTGGCGGCGATCGCGGCGGAGTTGAAAGCCAAGCCGGAACAGATCGCGGAGCTTGAGCTATACCTCTACGATCCCCAGCCCGCAACGCTGGCCGGGCTGGACAGCAGCCTGGTCGTTAGCGGCAGGCTGGACAATCTGGCCATGACTCACGCCATCCTTTGCGGAATCACTTCCGTCGGCAAACCGAAAAACGCCTGTGTGGCGGTGTTTTATGACCATGAGGAGATCGGCTCGCAGACCCTCCAGGGTGCGGCGTCCTCGCTGCTGGCAGAGGCATTGGATCGGATCTCCCTCGCCTTGGCCCTGCCGCGCGAACAGCACTATCTGGCGCTACGGTCCTCCTTTTTGATTTCCACCGACATGGCCCACGCCTTCCATCCCGCCTATCCGGAAAAATACGAGCCCAGCTATGCCCCGGCCATGAATCAGGGTCCCGTGATCAAGATCAACGCCAACGGCCGCTACACCTCCACCGCGGAGAGCAGCGAGAGATTCCTGAACCTCTGTGAAAAAGCCAAAGCCGGCTGCCAGAAGTTTCTCGTGCGCAGCGACATGCCCTGCGGCAGCACCGTCGGGCCGGTGGTTTCGGCCAGCCTCGGCATCCCCGCGGTCGATGTCGGCAATCCGATGTGGGCGATGCATTCGGCGCGCGAAACCGCCGGCGTCGAAGACCATCTTGCCCTGATCAGGGTGCTGGCCCAATACTTTGAATAAATCAAAATAAAAGATACAGGAGCCTCCCAATGGCAGTATTCAAGCCCTTCAAAGCCCTGCGTCCGGTGCCGGACAAAGCGGCGGACATCGCCTCCCTGCCCTATGACGTGATGGATTCGGACGAAGCCCGGATCGAAGTGAAAAAGCATCCCCTCAGCTACATCCACGTGGAAAAACCCGAGGTCGACCTCCCCCTGGGGACCGATCTCTACGACCCGCAAGTCTACGCCAAGGCCAAAGAAAACCTGGACAACTACGAGCGGCAAGGCCTGATGAAGCGGGACGGCCAGCCGATGTTCTACATCTATCGCCAGACCATGGACGGACGCGACCAGGTCGGACTGGTCGGACTGACCTCGGTGGACGAATACATGGACGGCGTGATCAAAAAGCACGAGCTTACCCGCGCGGACAAGGAAGCCGATCGCATCAAGCACGTGGACGCTTGCGACGCCCACGCCTCGCCGGTGTTTTTCACCTATCGCCATCAGGACGCGATCGACGCCACGGTGACCAAGGTGATGCAGGCCCAGCCGCCTGTCTATGACTTCGTTTCGGACGACGGGATCGGCCACGCCCTCTGGCTGATGGACCAGCCCCAGGACATCGCCGCCATCCAGGCCGCCTTTGCCCAACTGCCCAACCTCTATGTGGCCGACGGCCACCATCGCACGGCCTCCGCCGCCAAGGTCGGCCTCCTGCGCCGGGAACAGCATCCCGATTACACCGGCGAAGAGGAATTCAACTTTTTCATGGCGGTGATCTTCCCCGACAACCAGCTAAAAATATTCGACTACAACCGAGTCGTTAAAGACCTCAACAACCACACCCCGGAACAGTTTCTCCACCTGGTGGGGGAAAAGTTTGAGGTGGAACCGATTCACCAGACCGGTGTTTTCCATCCCGGCAAAAAGCACGAATTCGGCATGTATTTTGAACACACCTGGTATAAACTTACTCCGCGATTGGGCAGTTGGAACGTCTCCAACGTGGTGGATTCCCTGGACGTCTCCATCCTGCAAAACAACCTGCTGCACCCGATCCTGGGGATCGGCGACCCCCGGCGCGACAAGCGGATCGACTTTGTGGGCGGCATCCGCGGCCTCGATGAACTGGTCCGGCGGGTGAACAGCGGCCGCGAAGTGGTCGCTTTCGCGATGTTCCCGACCTCGATGGATGAACTGATCGGCATCGCCGACGCCGGCGAGATCATGCCACCCAAATCCACCTGGTTTGAGCCCAAACTGCGTTCCGGACTGTTCATTCACCCTTTGCAATGAGCTCTTACTTCATCGAAAGCCTGGGCTGTCCCAAAAACCTGGTGGACAGCGAGGTTTTCGCCGCCATCTTTGAACGGGCGGGCTTCGAGCCCGCCCCGGAACCCGCCGGCGCGGACATCGTGCTGCTAAACACCTGTTCCTTTCTGGCCGAAGCCCTTGCCGAACTGGACCAGGTTTTGGCCACGCTGGCGGAACTGAAAGCGGATGGCGGGATCGGCGAGCTGCTGGTCACAGGCTGCGTGATGAACCGCGGCCGCAAGGACTTTCAGGACGCCTACCCGGAGGTCGACGCCTGGCTGCCGCTCAAGGAATTTTCCGCCCTGGAAAACCGCCTGAAGCTGCCTACCGCCAGCCTGCGCGAACGTGCTCCCCTCACCTTCGGCTTTCACCGCTACCTGCGCATCAGCGACGGCTGCAACAACCGCTGCTCCTATTGCACCATTCCCTCCATCCGCGGCGACCTGCACAGCGTGCCCCTGGAAGACCTGGTGCGCGAAGCCCAGGCCCTGGCCGCGGACTCCGAAGAAACCCCGCTGGAGTTGATCGTGATCGCCCAGGACACCGCCAGCTACGGACTCGACCTCTATGGCCGCAAAGCCTTGCCGGAATTGCTCGAAAAGCTGCACGCCATCCCCGTTTTCCAGTGGATCCGGGTCATGTATCTGCATCCGGACAACTTTGAAACCGCCTGGCTGCCGCTATTCCAACGCCTGCCCAAACTGCTGCCCAGCTTCGAGATCCCCATCCAGCACAGCGAAGACCGGATCCTGAAAGCCATGCGCCGCCGGAAAGGGCGGGACCTGCTTCAGGGGCTGTTTGGCCAGATCCGCCGTGAGTTGCCGCAAGCTGCGCTCCGCACCACCCTGATCTCCGGATTTCCCGGCGAAACCCGCCAGGATGCCCTCGCCCTGCAAAGTTTCATCCGTGAGGTCGGTTTTCTGCATCTGGGCGTCTTTATCTTTTCCCCGGAGCCGGACACACTGGCGGAAAACCTTCCCGGCGCCGTGCCCAACCGCACCGCCAGAAGCCGCCGCGACCGCCTTATCGAGATTCAGTCCGACATCACGGAATCCCTGCTGCAGCAATACGTCGGCCAAACCGTCGAGGTCCTGATCGAGGATGAGGCGGAGGTCAAGGACGGCGAGGGCTATGTCGGCAGGGCCTGGTTTCAGGCGCCGGACATCGACGGGGTCACCTATCTGGAACCGGGAGATTGCCAACCCGGCGAAATCCGCGAAGTCATCATCGACGATGTGATCGGGACGGACCTCTTTGGACGTGTCATGAAAAGGAAAAACAAGCCATGAAAATAGCTTTGACCGGCATCAAACCTACCGGCATACCACACATAGGAAACTATCTGGGAGCGATCAAACCCGCCCTGCGCCTCTCCGAGACCTGCGAAGCCCGCTATTTCATCGCGGATTACCACGCCCTCAATTCCTGCAAGGACCCCGCCGAGATCAGGCACATGACCCTGGAGATCGCCGCCGCCTGGCTGGCCTCCGGCCTCGATCCGGACAAAGTACTGTTTTACAAGCAGTCGCTGGTGCCACAGACCTTTGAACTGCTCACCATCCTGCTGGCCTTCACCCCCAAAGGCCTGATGAACCGGGCCCACGCCTACAAAGCGATGCTCCAGGCCAACGCGGAAGCTGGCAAGGACCCTGACGACGGCGTCAACATGGGCCTCTACACCTATCCGGTGCTGATGGCGGCGGACATCCTGCTCTTCGACACGGACTATGTGCCGGTCGGCAACGACCAGTTTCAGCACGTGGAAATGGCGGTGGACATCGCCCAGAGCTTCAATTTCGTCTATGGCCGCGAGTGTTTCCGGCTGCCCGAGCCAAAAGCCACCGAGCACAGCAAGACCCTGGTGGGCCTGGATGGGCGCAAGATGTCCAAAAGCTATGGCAACACGATCCCGATGTTCGCCCCGGAGAAAGAGCTCCGCAAGTTGGTCATGCGCATCACCACCAACTCGCAGACCGTCGATGAACCCAAGGACCCGGAAACCTGCACCGTCTTTTCCCTCTACCGCAATTTTGCGTCGCCCGATCAGGTCGAAGCCCTGCGCCAGCGCTATCTGGCCGGAGGCATGGGCTGGGGCCACGCCAAGCAGGAGCTGTTTGAAGTGATGAATGCCGCCCTGAGCCCGCTGCGCGAGCGTTACACCGACCTCATCGCCCGTCCGGACTACATTACCCAGGTCTTGGCGGAAGGCTCTGCCAAGGCCCGAACCCTCGCCGACGCGAAGATCCGCCAGCTGCGCGACATCATCGGCATGGATTGACATAGACGCTTTAGATTTTTTTTAAAACAGAGGGACAGAGGAACAGAGAAAAGGAATCGTCTGATTTGGGCGAATCAATGTCTCTGCCTCTCTGTCCCTCTGTTTTGCTATGATAAACTAATCAGCGGCGTTCTCTTTTCCAGATACGGCCTGACGCCGGAGGATTCCAGCAACGACATCCAGGTTTGCCTGCCTCCGGCATCGGCATTGGCTTCCAGCCTGGCCTGCTCGTCGCGGCAGCGTTGGCGGCTGAGACTGACGACCAAAGGTGCCTTATCCTTTATGGCAGCCAGGGTTTCCGGAGCCAGATCAAAACCCAATATCGCCGCGAAGCGCAGGGCCCGCAGGATTCGCAAGGGATCCTCTTCCAGGGACGCCCCCGCCTCCCTCACGCAACTGATCACCTTTGCTTCCAAATCCGCCAGCCCCCGGCCGCAGGGATCGGTCACCAATCCTGTCTGGATGTTCTGATACAACGCGTTTACGGTGAAATCCCGGCGATGGCAGTCTTTGGCCAATGGCGCGAAGCGGACCCGCGGATGCCGGCTGCCCGGGGCGTAAATCTCGCTGCGGGTCATCACAAAATCCAGTTGGACGCCTTCATAAACAGCGGAAGCCGTACCAAAAGCATGTCGCACCACGGGTTCCGGGGTCGGCAGCAGCTTTTGCAGGTACCTGGCCAGGCGCACACCCCCGGCGGGCAGTTCCACGGCGATATCGGCGTCCAGTTTGGCCGGAATCCTGCCCAATAGGGCGTCGCGCACGCAGCCCCCGGCAAACCAGGCTTTGCCCTCAAACTCGCTGCCGGCAAGCTTGCCAGCCAGGATCAGGCGAAGCTCCTCCAGGCTCACAGTAACTCCCCAATCACGCTGTTCGAGATAAACAGCCCTTTGGGGCTCAATCTCAGGCAGTGCTTATCGGTTTCGACCAGCCCCAACTTTAGCAGCTTGTCGATCCCAGCTCGCTTGTCCTGCCGGAGGTCGGTTCCAAACTTGTTTGCGTACTCGGAAAAGCTCACGCCGGAGGTCAGGCGCAGCCCCATCATCAGATAGTCGTCCCTGGCCCTCTGCCCGGCGCAGTTTTCCGCCTCCGGCATCACCTCTTCGCGGTTGATCTGATCTCGATACACGCTCATATCCGCGGGATTGGCATAGCGCAGCGGGGGCAGCCAGCCCGCGGCGGAAGGCCCCAAGCCCAGCCAGGGCTCACTGCGCCAGTAGGCCAGGTTGTGGCGGGAAGCCTTGCCCGGCAGGCAGAAATTGGAGATCTCGTACTGCTCGAAACCGGCGTCCAGCAACGCCCCGCGAAGGGCGTAGTATTGGTCCGCGGCTTCATCGTCGCCCGGCAGGCCGACTTGGTCGATACCCCCCGCAAGTTGGCAGAGCGGGCTGTCGTCATCCAAAGTGAGCAGATAGCAGGAAATGTGCTCCGGCGCCAGTCTCAGATACCTTTCAACGTTGCGCAACAGCGATTCCACGCTGGAGCCGGGCAGTCCGTAGATCAGGTCCAGCGAGAGATTGCGGTAGCCAAACTCGCGGCAGAGCTTGATCTTTGCCGGTATTTGCTCCGCGCGGTGGCGGCGGTCCAAAAACTCCAGGTCGGGGTCGTCCAGGCTTTGCAGTCCGATCGAGAGGCGGTTTACGGGCGTGCGTCGCAGGCCTGCCAGATAAGCGGCCGTGATCTGCAGGGGATTGATTTCCAGGGTGACCTCGGCTCCGGGACTGAGAGAAAACCTTTCGCAGAGGGAGTTTATCTGCCCCGGGGAAAGCAGCGAGGGTGTCCCGCCGCCGAAGTAGAGCGTGTCCGCCAGCGCCAGAGAGGGATCCCGCCGCAGCCAGAGGTCGATTTCCCGCTGCAGGAAACCCAGGTATCCCTCCAGCTCAGCCCTGCCGTAGGGCAGGCTGAAAAAGCTGCAGTAGCCGCAGCGCGACAGGCAAAAGGGGATGTGGAGGTAGACGGCTAGCGCGCGAGGCGGAAGATGCGGTCCCATCTGGTGTGGGGGGTGTCGAACAGCTTGTTGTATTCGATACCCTTGGAAAAGAAGATCAGCCAGGGGGTGCCGGTGATGTCGGAACGGTCCAGAAATCCCCAGTAGCGGCTGTCATCGCTCAAATCCCGATTGTCGCCCATGACGAAATACTTGCCTTCGGGCACCTTGATCGGGCCAAACCAATCGCGGTTGAAGATCTTCTTCTCGTTCGGAAATCCTTTCTCGTCGAGGCCTTTGACGCGATAGGGCTCATACCAGTCGCTGCGGGTGATGTAACCGTCATCAAAGCCGTAGGGCAGGGTCTGGGAAATGATCTGCATCGGGGATTGGGGCGGGGTCGGCTGCGGGATGTCGTAGCACTCGTAGCCTCGCTCAAAGCGTTTGCCGTTGATGTAGACGATTTTGTCGCGCAGCTCGATCGTGTCGCCGGGCAAGCCGATAACCCTCTTCACCACGTTCTTGCGGGCGTAGTAGCTGAGGTGCAGGAAAGTGAGCGGGAACTTTTGAAATGTGGCTTTTTTGTTGATGTAGAGCGGATGAAAGAGCTTGATGAAGTTGCCTTTGGAATCCGGATGTTCCGGCGTGCCCTCTTCCAGCTTGGGAAATCGGAAGGTCACGATGTCCTCGCGCTGGGGGTCGGTGAAATAGTATTTGAGCTTGTTGGCGACCAGGTAATCTCCGGTGAGCAGCGTCTTTTCCATCGAGGGCGAGGGGATCATGAAGTTTTGGAAGGTATAGTTGCGGATGATCATCGCCACCACAAAGGCGAAGAGGATGGCTTCCACCCAATCCTGCACAGCGGGTTTGTGTTTACGGAACTTCTTCCCTTCAGGGATTGGAGTGATGGTGTATCCCGGCTCTTTGGTTTCCTGTCTGGCGTGGATTGACTTCAAGTTTTTCCTTTCTTTCATCGGCTGCTGTCCTTGAATGTGTTTATTTAGGCAAAATCCTGCAAGACGGCCATCTGTCAAGCAGGATTTTGTAGTTAAACTGCGCCGAACCGCTAATAGGCCAGCATCAGCAGAGCTTCGATGTCGTCCGGCCCAAACTTGTGGATGGAGCCGATGGAACGGGATTGCAGGATGATGTCCCGCAGGGTGTGCAGATCGCTGTCGCGGATGCCAAGGTCTCGCAGGCTGGCGGCGGAACCCCAGGCCTGGATCTTGTCCCGGAAGCGTTTCAGCGCCTGGGATACGGTCTCCACGCCCCAGACATTTCTGGCCCAGGGCAAAAAGCGTTCCGGCTGCCGCTCGCTCACATACTCGATCCAGGCGGGGAAGATCACCCCCAGCCCCTCTCCGTGGGCGATGGTGGGATACAGCGCGGAAAAGGAATGCTCGATGGTGTGGCAGGCCCAGTCGCCCCCTTTGAGGCCGGCTCCGCTCATCCCGTTGAGGGCCAGCGTCGCGCTCCAGGCCAGGTTTCCCCGCGCCACGAGGTCGCAGGAGTTCTGCTTCAGGCGGTCGGTCATCTCCATGATCGTCTTGAGCAAGGCTGTATCTATCGCCAGGGTGGAGATCGCCCTGTCGTCCATGAAGTAATACTCCAAAATGTGCGCGGTGGCGTCCAACGCTCCGTTCACGGTCTGCTTGAACGGCAGGCTGCACTGCGCCGAGGGGTCGATGATCGTGGCTTTGGGGTAGATCAGGGGCGAGCCGATGCCCCATTTTTTACGCTCATCGGTGTTGGTGATCACGGCGTTGCCGTTCATCTCGCTGCCGGTGGCGGAAATTGTCAGGACGGTAAACAGGGGCAGCGCCTGGCGGATCGATTCCCTGCCGGTGAAAGCGTTCCAAACGTCATCCAGATAGAAGCCAGCGGCCACGGACTTGGCGCTGTCGATCACGCTGCCTCCGCCCACGGCTAGGATGGCATCCACCGCTTCGGCTTTGGCCAGTTCTATCATCTCGCGCACTTTGTGCAGGGTGGGATTGGCCTGTACGCCCCAAACCTCGACCCAGTCGATCTGGTTGGTTTTGAGGCTGTCGCAGACCTGGCTGTGGACGCTATTTTGGCGGATCGAGCCGCCGCCGGCGATCAACAGGCATTTTTTCACACCCGTCAAAACCATTTCCTGGCCCAGACGCTTGATCATGCCTTCGCCAAAATGCACCCGCGTTGGGTTGTAAAAACTGAAGGATTCCATTTCTGCTCCTTGCTGAACTGCTTCCTGTGTTGCTGTTTTGTTACTTAAATACTAAAGCAAACAGGCTTCAATGCAAGCGGAAATGGCAGCCGCGCCAGGCCGCGGACGCCCCCGGCGGGCGCATTCATCAGGGTTGGCAGCCCTCCGGCGCAGGCGGGATCAATCGATCAGGCAGACCCTTCGGATGGAAATTGCGCCCAGGCTGCCAAGGCGGGCCAGGTAGATCCCGCTGGGAAGGCGCCGGCCGGTTTCGCCGCAGCCGTCCCAATTGAGTTGCCCGCGCCCTGTAATGGTCCTTACGCGCTGTCCCTTCAGGTTGTAGATGTCGATCCTGGCCGGAGTATCTTTTTCTCCAAGATCAAAGGTGATGTTGGCCTTGAAGGGGTTGGGATATCCCGTAAAGGCGGCAGGTTGTGCAACAGGGTCGTTCGTAGCGGTGAAGGGGCTCTTGTAGAATGCGATCCTGGGCACCTGGCCGGTGGGATCGATGCCGGCGGGCGGGTTGTAGGGATCGGGGTCATAGGCGTCCGAAACGCGTTTGCGGGCCCTCGCCTCGCCCAGGGTCTGGGCCAGAAACTTATCGTTGCCCGAGGTGTACCAGTTGTTGGACTGGTAGGCCATGATCACCAGGTTTTGGCCGGTGTAGTGGTAGGGCTGGTTAAACGGCACGTAGACCTCATTTTGCAACCGGGGGAAATAGATCATGGCGTCCCAGACCAGGTCCAGCTCCGTTGCCGGGATCCAATCCTCCGAAAGGTTGTTGAGGCCGGTTTCGCCGATCCAGACCTTTACTGGCGTGTTAATATTACTGGTCACGAAATCATTGAAAAAGCTGATGCCATAGATCTCGCCGGGGCCGCCGGCTTCATCCGGATAATACATTGCCTCGTAGAGCGAAAAGCGCCAATAGAAATCCCAGGGCAGGCGCGACAGCTCATCCCCTGCTCCAAAGACGACTCCGTTGGCCGGATCGGGGCGCACTATGCACCAGGTCCAGTTGTAGGCCTGGCGCAATCCGGCGTCGGTTGGCTGCCTGAGCGCGACCCGCAGCAGCTTGTAGCCGCAGGAATCGACCAGCGCTGTAAGAGAACCGTTCAGGGTTGCCTGCGGCGCCAGGGTCCCACCGGCCACCGAGGAAAGCAGCTGATCATCCACATAGAGGAGCAGTTCATAGTCATCGATCGTCTCATCGCTGTAGTTTCGCAAGGTGATGGCGATTTCGAAGGCATCGTTCTGGTCCTGGTAAAACTCCGTGATGGCCCCAGACACTACGAGGCTGCAATTGTACTGCTCCAAATCCTCGATCTGGCGTGGATTGACGGCCATGCGGCCATCCAGCCAGAAGGCCACGCCCTGGATCCAGCCGAGGTTTTCACCGTTCGCAAAGACCGGCCAGACAAACCCGGACTGAAAACACTGATCATCGACATAGCAGGCTCCGCTGGGGTCGCTGATCGCGAAGACGTTTTCGCCGTCAGGCAAAGCGCTCACTGCCGGGCTGATCAGTTTGACAAACACACTTTCCCACTGTTCGGCGGCGGCGCCGCTCAGATTCGCGCATTCGATCTCCGCCGGAGGCGGCAGGGGATGGCCATAGGCGATGATCTGCAACTCGCCGACCTGGGCAAGCTCGGTCCGGCCATCATTTTCCGCCACGATCCCGGTTGCCTGCAGCACCGTCCCCACCGAGGGCAACATCTGATTGTGGTTGAAATACAGCCCGCTCCAGGGTCCGCCGGTGGAATCGGCGATCACGCAGCCCCATTGGGAGACTCCGTCGCCGTTGTAGAGGCTGGGCTCCACCACAATCCCGGTCACCGTGACGGTCTGGCCCAGCCAGGGGGAATCGCCGCCGGGATCGGTGGTATACTGGATGTCGTGGCAGGTCAGCCCCGCCAGCGTTACAGCCAACGCCAGGGCCGGCAGGCAGATCAGCAAACGTTTCATCCGGACCTCAGGAAGGTTAACCGACGGGTCAGTACTCAGTCACGCTTTCAAACATGTCGCCGGGTCTCATGTGCCGCAGTTGCTTCAATTCCAGCTCAAAGAGGGCGAAATCCGGATCCGCGGCGTCTTCCCAGTAATCGTAGATAAAGGTGGCATGGTCCGCAACCTCTTTCCTGCGGCCGGCATCCTCCACCCGGCGCAGAAACCCGCTGCCGCGCAGATAGCCGGCGTTGGTCGCGTCTCGCAGCACCAGGCAAAATTCGGCCTTGGGGTTGGCGGCGAGCTGTCCGCTTTTGGTGTCTTGGGAGCCCGTCGCAAAGTAAAAAACACCGTCTTTGACGATCAGGGTCATCGGCCGCAGGCGGGGCTGATCCCCCTCGCAAGTAGCCAGATGCACCATCTGGGTCGGTTTTAAAAGGTCAAGCTGTTCCTGGGTCATCTCTCCTCCCGAAAAGATCGCTCTGATTCGTTCAATAATTTCATCTTGCCGTAAAGATGTCAAGCGATTTCCTTTACTCTCTACTTCGTGAGGCCAGATCCAAACAATGCGAAATCCTTTGCCCCAGACCAGAATCCGTTACCAGGCCACGGCCCTGTCCCCTATTTCTGGTTCATATACTCCGGCAAGTCTCGCCCAAGACTTCCCGAACAATGTTGGGAGTGTCTACGCCGAGATCGACCGGGGCGGACATCCGTGAAATAAGGGCCGCGTAAGCTGGAATAACGCCTAAACGCTTTATCCTAAGGCATTTGAACCATCCCCAACTTGTGTTCCTACTGCAACTCAGATAAGGTTGAATCAGGTTCAAATTTGCAGATTGACAGATAACGCCCCTGTGAAAAGTGGTCAGCATCAGAATATCAAAAAATCAAGGATGACCCAGCATGGAAGAAAAACTGAATCCCATCCCCTTCAAGTATCTGCCCGCGGGCTTCGACGTCACTTCGGCCGAGCAAGTGGAACGCTTTATGACCGACCTCAGCAACGAGCCGATCGCCTGCGAAGGCTGCCTGATCGAACTGCTGAAAAAGTATTCGGACATCCTCCGCGCCGTTTCCGACGAGCTTTCCTGGCGCTACATCCGGATGAGCGTCCACGCCGACGACGAGAGTTTTGCCAACGCCTACAACGATTACTACGCCAAGGTCGTGGCGCCGATGGAACCCCTCAGCTTCCAGATCAAGCAAAAGTTTTACACCAGCCCCCACCGGGACAAGCTGCCCGCCGGCGAATACGCCCATCTGAACAAGATGATCGCCAAGGACATCGAGCTCTTCCGCGAGGAAAACGTGCCGCTGATGGTCCAGGAATCAGAACTGGCCAACAAATACGGCGCGATCGTGAGCAAGATGAGCGCCCTGTTCGATGGCCAGGAACAGACCCCCGCCCAGCTTTCCGTCTATCTGAAGGATCCGGACCGCGCCAAACGCGAAGCTGCCTGGCGCCTACGCATGGGCTGCTACGCCGGGCAAGAAGCGGAACTGGATTCCCTCTACGACGAGCTGCGCGCCCTGCGCGGCCAGATCGCCAAAAACGCCGGGTTCGACAACTTTCGCGACTACATGCACCTTAGCCTTGGCCGCTTTTCCTACACCCCGGAAGACCTCTACAAATTCCACGACGCGGTGGAGAAGGTCGTGGTTCCCTTTGCGCGGGAACTGGACGCCCACCGGGTGAAGACCCTCGGCCTGGACAGCCTGCGGCCCTGGGATACGGCTGTGGACTTGGACGGACGCAAGCTCCAGCCCTTTGAGACCACCGGGGAATTCATCGCCAAATCCACCAAAATACTGGAAAAGGTCAAACCGGACTACGCCCGCCAGCTGAAGCTGATGGACAACACCGGCCTGCTCGACCTGGAAAACCGCAAGGGCAAAGCGCCCGGAGGCTACAACACCAGCATCAACAACCTCGGCTCTTCGTTCATCTTTATGAACCACGTGAAGCTGCACAACGACGTGGTGACCCTGCTCCACGAATCCGGCCACGCCATGCACGCCGCCGCGATGAAGGACATCGCCCTGGCCCAGTATTGCGAAACGCCCAGCGAAGTGGCGGAACTGGCTTCGATGAGCATGGAACTGCTCAGCATGGACTATTGGGACGAGTTTTACAGCAATCCGGAAGACCTGAAAAAGGCCAAACGCGACCAACTTGAGGGGACCCTCAGCTTCCTGCCCTGGTGCATGACCGTGGACGCCTTCCAGCACTGGGTCTACCTGCATCCGCAACACAGCCCCGCCGAGCGCAAACAGGCCTATCTGGAGCTCAGCCGGCGCTTTTCGCCCAGCCTGGACTGGAGCGGACTGGAAGATTTTCAGCACCTGCGCTGGATGCAGCAGCTCCATATCTTTGAAGTGCCTTTTTACTACATCGAATACGGCATGGCCCAGCTCGGCGCGCTCTCCATCTACATGAATTACCGCCGCGACAAGCAGCAGGCCCTGGCCCGGTATCAGGATTTCCTCAACCTCGGCTACACCAAACCGGTGAGCGAGGTCTACCGCGCCGCGGGGATCGAATTTGACTTTTCCGAAAGCCGCATCCGCGAGCTGGTGGACTTTGTGAAAGCCGAACTGGCCGGGATAGACCAGATCTGCTGAGACCGCCTTGCTACTGATCGTCAGCCGCAGCCACTACGCGCCGTACAACATCGCGACCGAGGAGTACATCCTCCAAAACCTCGCGGAAGACGTGTTTCTGCTCTACCGCAACGCGCCGTCGATCATCGTTGGCAGGCACCAGAACACGCTGGCTGAGATCAATCCCGACTACGTGAAAGAGCACGGAATCCCCGTGGTGCGCCGTCTCACCGGCGGCGGAACGGTGTTTCACGACCTCGGCAACCTGAACTACAGCTTCATCGTGAAACGCGGACCGCAAGAGGACCGCAGCTTCGCCAAATACACCGCGCCAGTGCTTTCCGCTCTGCGGGAACTGGGCGTGGACGCCCGCCTGGAGGGTCGCAACGACCTCACGATCGGCGGGCTGAAGTTTTCCGGCAACGCCCGGGCCAACTACCCCGAAAAGGTTCAACAGCACGGCACCATCCTGTTTTCCGCCAAAATCGCCGACCTCTCCCAGGCCCTGAGAGCCAATCCGCTGAAATTCGCGGATAAGGCCGTAAAGTCTGTCGCGGCCAGGGTTACGAACATAACGGACCATCTGAAGCAGCCGTTGGACCTGGATGAATTCATCGCCCTGATCCAGCGCCAGGTACGGCTGCTCTACCCCGAAACCAGGGACTATGTTTTCACCGAAACAGAAGAAGCCGCGATCCGGAAACTGACCCGCGCCAAATACGAAAGCTGGGAGTGGAATTTCGGCTCCTCGCCCTCCTACAGCCAGGTGAAAGCGGTGCGCTGCGCCGCCGGAACGCTGGAGTTCCACGCCGAAGTCCACCGGGGCCTGATCACCGGATTGAGGGTGTTTGGCGACTACTTTGGCGATCGCGACAGCAAGGAGTTCGAGCTTGCCCTGACCGGCCTTCCCCACCGGGAGGAACTGATCCGCAAGGTCCTGTCAAGCCTGCCGCTGGAGGAGTATTTTGGCCCCGTGAGCCCGGAGGACATCCTGGCAGGACTGTTTTGAGCTTCCGGCAGCTAACGCCATACAGGCGGAAAAAGTCCTTGACCAATTCGACGAGGTCTCTTTTACTTGGACTTACTTATACTTCAGGAGCATAAATGAACATACATTTTCGCGACGTTCAGACGGGAAGCGTGGAAGCGCGGGCGATCATGGAGATCGCCGAAGGCGTCTTTCTGAACGAGATCACCATATTGAACATCGACGGCGAGATCGTAGTCGAGTTTCCCAAGAAAAGCTTCATGGGCAAGACCAAACGGACCTTTTACATCGACGTGGTCACCTTTGAGGACAACGACAAACGGATAGTCTGGGAGTTGGAGATCAAGGCCGCCTACCGCGACTGGCGCAAAAACAACAAGAAAGTATTGGTTTTTGAACAAAATAAGATAGATGGAGGATCTCAATGATCACCGATTTGCAAGAAATTCTCTCGACCAACATCAAGGGAATGCGGCGCTCCGCCATCCGCGAGCTGCTGAAATACCTCGGCCAGCCCGGCCTGATCTCGTTTTCCGGAGGGTTCCCGGCTCCGGCGACCTTCCCGATCGAAGAGCTGAAAAGCATCATCAACGACGTGATGGACAAGGAAGCCGCCTTCGCCCTGCAATATGGCACCACGGAAGGCGACGTCCTGCTGCGCACCCTGATGGTGGAACGCTACAAGAAAGCCGGAATCGACATGAGCATCGACAACATGATCATCACCACCGCCTCGCAACAGGCGCTGGACCTGATCGCCAAAATGTTCATCGACCGCGGGGACACCGTGATCGTGGGCCTGCCTTCCTATCTGGGCGGATTGAGCGCTTTCAACTCCTACGGCGCGGACATGATCGGCATCCCGATGGATGACGAAGGCGAACAGCCGGACATCATGGAAGCCGAAATCCAGAAAGCGATCGCCCGGGGCAAAAAGCCCAAATTCATCTATGTGATCCCGGATTTCCAAAACCCCGCCGGCATGACCATGAGCACCAAACGCCGCAAAGAGATCATCGAGATCGCCCACAAATACGACATCCTGATTTTGGAAGACAGCCCCTACCGCGAACTGCGCTACGAAGGCGAAAACCAGCCCACCATCTACGAATTGGAAGGCACCGGCCAGGTGATCCTGCTGGGCACGTTTTCCAAGATCTTCTGCCCCGGCTTCCGCATCGGCTGGGTCGCCGGCCATCCCGACGTGTTGGACAAAATCGTGGTGGGCAAGCAAGCCACCGACCTCTGCACCCCGCCCTTCACCCAACGCATCGCCGCCCGCTACATCGAAAAGGGGCTGCTGGACCCCAAGATCAAGCAGATCCGCACCATGTACCAGGCCAAACAGAAGGTGATGCTGGATTCCCTGGCGGAATTCATGCCGGAAGAATTTACCTGGATCAAACCCCAGGGCGGCCTCTTCCTGATGGCCTACGGGCCCGAATGGATGGACACCGGCAAGCTGCTGCTGGACTGCATCAAGGAAGCCAACGTCGCCTACGTGGCGGGAACCTCGTTCTTCTGCGACGGCAAGGGCCACAACACCATGCGCCTCAATTTCTCCTACGAATCCGAAGAGCAGAACTGCGAAGGCTGCAAGCGGATGGGTGATTTCTTCAAGCAAGCGATCGCCAAGCACGTCTGAAAATCTTAACAAACAAACAAAATACAGAACCTGGAGGTATAATGCCTAAAAAAGTCGAAAAAGACCGCATGGGCATGATTATCAGGGAGGAAGACGCTCAGGAAAAGATGGAGGTGGAACTCACCGAAGTCAAGGCTCCCGGAGACGACGATTCCCCTGTACTGATTTATTACAACTGGTGCAAAAAATGTGGCATCTGCGTGGCGTTTTGCCCGACGGGATGCCTGGGGCGCAAGCCAGACGGTTCGCCCTACGTCGCCGCGCCGGAAAAATGCATCCACTGCGAGACCTGCGACCGTCTCTGCCCCGATTTCGCCATCACCGGCGCCAAGGACCGCTGAGGAGATAACATGCAGAAAAAGATCAAGACCACAGACCCCGCTCCGAAGCCCAAAACGGCCAAGGTGGTGAAACCGGAAAGCAAGCTGGAAGAGCTCCAAGCCGTCCGCGAGCGCAAAAACGTCCTGATGCAGGGCAACGAAGCGGTCGCCTACGGAGCGTTGGACGCCGGCTGCAACTTCTTTGCCGGCTACCCCATCACTCCGTCCACCGAGATCGCCGAGATCCTGGCCGCCGAACTGCCCAAACGGGGCGGCGTGTTTGTCCAGATGGAGGACGAGATCGCCAGCATTTGCGCGATCACCGGAGCTTCCCTGGCGGGGGCGAAGTCCCTCACCGCCACCTCTGGCCCCGGCTTTTCGCTGATGCAGGAAGGCATCGGCTTTGCCAAGATCACCGAGACCCCCTGCGTGGTGGTCAACGTCCAGCGCGTGGGACCCTCCACGGGCATGCCCACCAGCTGCGCCCAGGGCGAGATTCAACAGTCCCGCTGGGGCAGCCATGGCGATAGCCCGGCGATCGTGCTCTATCCCGCCACGGTGAAGGAATGCTACGAGCTGACCATCCGCGCCATCAACCTCTCCGAAAAGTACCGCAGTTGCGTGATCCTTTTGCTGGACGAGGTGTTGGGCCACATGCGCGAAGCCGTCCGCCTGCCGGACATGGCCAACGTGAGGGTGATCTCCCGCATCAAACCTACCGTTCCGCCGCACTGGTACAAGCATTACGACGAAAACCAAAAGTACCTCTCCCCGCTGGCCAGTTATGGGGAAGGCTATAGATTCCACGTGACCGGGCTCACCCACGACCAGTTGGGATTTCCCACCAACAAAGCCACTGAGGCGGCCGACATGATGGAACGCCTGCGCAAAAAGATCACCTACAACATCCGCGATTTGGTTCAGATCGAAAGCTACCAGATGGAAGACGCCAAGATCGCCATCTTCGCCGCCGGGATAGTCGCTCGGGCCGCCAAGGCCGCGGTGGCCATGGCCCGCCACGAAGGCATCCCCGTCGGCCTGCTGCGCCCGCTCACCATCTGGCCGTTCCCGGACGACGCAGTTCGCAAGATGCTGCGCGACGTGGACATCGTGGTGGTCCCCGAGCTCAATCAGGGCCAGCTGGTCCGAGAAATCCAGCGCCTGGTGAAGGACAGCAGCGACAGCAAGCTGATCAAGATCCAGCGCGTCAACGGCAAGCTGATCTCGCCCCAAGACATCCTGCGCAAAATGAAGGAGGGAATGTAATCATGGCCAACATCCCGCAACGAATCATCCATGAGTGGCTGCGCCACGACAAGAAATTCCCCCATGTCTGGTGCGCCGGCTGTTCCAACGGCATCGTGCTGGGCTCCATCATCCGCGCCATGGCCGGCATGGAGATCGACCGCGACAACGTGGTCATGGTATCCGGCATAGGCTGCTCCTCGCGCATGCCGGTCTATGTGGATTTCAACACCCTCCACACCCTGCACGGGCGTTCGATCGCCTATGCCACCGGCGTCAAGCTGCACAAGCCCCACCTCAAGGTGATCGTGATCACCGGCGACGGCGACTGCACCGCGATCGGCGGCAATCACATGATCCACGCAGCCCGCAGGAACATCGACCTCACCGTGATCCTGATCAACAACAACATCTACGGCATGACCGGCGGACAGTGCTCGCCGACCACGCCCCACGACGCCATCGCCACCACCGCGCCCTACGGCAACATTGAGCCGGATTTCAACATCTGCGATCTCGCCCTCGGCGCGGGCGCCACCTATGTGGCCCGCACCACGGCCTTCCACACGCAGGAAACCCAGACCATGGTGAAAGAAGCGATCGAGCATCCAGGCTTCTCGCTGATCGAAGTGGTCAGCGCCTGCCCGGTGATCTTTGGCCGCCTGAACAAAAAAGGCGGGGCCCCGGATATGATGAAAAACATGCGCGACAACTCCGTGCCGCTCTCCGCGATCGACAAGCTTCCGCCCGAAAAGGTGGAGGGCAAGATCGTCCGCGGCGTCCTGCGCAAGGAGATCCGCCCGGAATTCTGCGCTCAGTACGCCGATCTGGTGAAACGGGTCCAGACCGGAGGCATAGCATGAAAACGAACTACGAAATACGCCTTTCCGGCAGCGGCGGACAGGGTTTGATCCTGGCCGGGATCATCCTCGCCCGGGCCGCCGTGATCGAAGGACGCCGCGTGACCCAGACCCAAAGCTACGGTCCGGAATCCCGCGGGGGCTCGTCCCGCGCGGATGTCATCATCAGCGACCAGGAGATCTATTTCCCCGAGGCCACTCACTTCAACTGCCTGCTGGCGCTCACGCAGGAATCCTGCGACAAATATCTCTTCGACCTGCGCGACACCGGGATCCTGATCATCGACACCACCTATGTGAAAAACCTCGCCCTGGCAGCCGAAAACACCTATGAGTTGCCGTTCACCGATATCGCCCAGGAAAAACTGGGCAGCCCGATCTCCACGAACATCCTCTCCCTCTCGTTTCTGGTCAAAGTGACCGGCATCGTGAAGGAAAGCTCGCTCCAGCAATCCATCTCCGAGACAGTGAAGCCGGCCTTTGTCGACCTCAACCTCAAGGCGATGAAACTGGGCTTTGAACTGGCCGGGAAGTACGGCAAATAGGAGCCCAAGGATGATCAAGCACATCTCTCACATCGGCATCGCGGTCCGCGACCTGGAAGCGGGCATCGCCTTCTATGAGAAGCTCGGGCTCAAGCTCGAGGGAACCGAGGAAGTGCCTTCCCAAAAGGTGAAGGTGGCCTTTTTCCCCTGCGGCGACACCCGCATCGAACTGCTCGCCCCGACCGCGGACGACAGCCCCATCGCCGGCTTTCTTGAAAAGAAAGGCGAGGGCATCCAACACATCGCCTTCGCGGTGGACGACCTGCCCGAGGAACTGGAAAAGGCCGCTGAAAACGGAATCCGGCTGATCGACAAGGAACCCCGCCCCGGGGCCCACCATGCCGACATCGCCTTCCTGCATCCAAAATCCAGCCTGGGCGTGCTGATCGAGTTCTGCAAGGAACACAAACACTAACAGACCCGCGCCTCTGGCGCACAACGATAGACTGCGGCAGGTTTTCGGACCTGCCGTTGTTTTTTCACATAGACATAGAGAAGCCCGCAACGCCCCAGGCGCTTCAGGCTGGTTTGGCCCCTATTGTCGCTACGCATGCCGTGGCCATACTCGCCCAATACATCCCCAATAAAGTTCGGCAAGTCCAAGGTCAGTAATGGACCGGCCTGGGGTCAGGCAATAGGGGCGAAACAAGCACAGGCTGCCGATGCTGAGGTAGGCGTTGCCATCGATCTGAAACAAGTTCCAGCGTTATCCTCCGAACCTCAGTGCCTCAGGGTTGGCATTCCCTTGCGGAAAAGCAAAGCCGGGACGAGGCAATGCTCATCCCGGCCGCAAGTGGGTTGGGGAATTCCGGTTGGGGTCAGCGGATGATCGCCACCTTGCCCCTGGCGACGTCGCCGCCCATTTCGATCACCCAATAATAGACGCCGGACGAGACTTTCTCGCCCTCGTTGTTGGCCAGGTTCCAGGTCCAGGAGATGTCGTTGACCTCGCTGTTGAAAGGCCCGATGGCGTTGTTGAAGACCAGGTTGCCGGCGCTGTTGAAGATCTTGATCCGGCCGCCCTTGCCGGAGGGGAAGTTGATGAAACGGCACCAGGGCTGCTGGGCCGCCAGGACGGGATTGGGATACGCGGTGACGTCCTTGAGGTTTTTGATGTTGCTCAGGCTGAAGCGGGCAACGTTGTACTGCTTGGAGACAGTATTTCCGGCGAGGTCCTTGATGTTGCGGATCCGGATGTAGTAGGCCGAGCCGCTGAATTTGAGTTGGGTGGCAAAGCTGACCCGCAGCTCAGCGCCGGCGTGGGTTACGGATTCGATGGAGTTATCCGCGTCATTGGAAGGGCAGGTGAGTTCGAAATTCAACAGATGTTCGGGGTTGGGGTTGCCAGAGGCGATGGTTTCGTTCATCCGGATCACCACGGTCCTGCGGTCGCCGGTGACGGTCACTTCCTCCACCCTGGGCTCTTCGGTGTCCTGCAGATAGGGGAATTCGCAGGTGAGGGAGTCCAACCTCAGGCCTTTGTCCGTGTAGAGGTTGTACATCGCGAGGTAGAAATCCTCAGCGATCTCCGGAAAGGCTTTGTTGAAGTGCATGTGCACCCCCTTGCCGCCGTCGATGCTGTTGATCGAGGTGGGGTTGACCATGCCGTGGCTGACCTTGAAGAGGCTGGGATTGAGGATGGTGGAGGACATCGGCCGGTCGAAAAAGACCTGCAGCTCGTTGGGGCTGACCATCGCGACCAGCCTGACGTTGGGCAAAGAATCCGGCGTGGCCGGCACCCAGAGGGAGGGCGCGCTTTCCGGCGGATCCAGGGAGTTCATCATTGCCGTGACCCGGTATTCGTAGGTCTGGCCGGTGACCAGGCCCGTATCCAGCCAGCTGTTCCCGGTCAGGTTGTCGATCAGTTCCGGCGTGCCGGCGTCGACGCGGCGGTAGACGCGGTAATGGTCCGCGCCGTTGGGAACCCAGGAAAGCCTGACGGATTGGTGGTTTTGGGGCAGCGCGAGGAAGTTCGCGGGGGTCGGAGGCCCGGTGAAGGGGTCTTCGGTGGTCCATTCCACGGCGATCACGGAATCCGGCTCGACTTCGTAGTTGGTGAGGAAATAGGGCCGGTTGTTGGCGTCTTTGTAGGTCAGGATGCCATAGGTGCGGAAGCTTTTGCCGTTGAATACGGGCTTGAATTCGCCGTCCACGTAGTCCAAAATGAACAGGTTCGGCGCGATGGCCAGGATCACCTCGTCCTTGCCGTCGGCATCCAGGTCCATGGACTGGATGGCGTTCTGCGAGATCACCTCGTTGAACATGATCGAACCCATGCTGACATAGGAATTGTTCTGGTTGTTGCGGAAACCCTCAAAGTACCAGAAGTTCTGGTTGGAATCCAGGACGTCGCGGTAGTAGCCGCCGATCATGAAATCCTGGCGTCCGTTGCCGTCGAAATCGCCGCTGGTGATGCTGTAAGTGTTGCCCACGGGCAGGCGTGTTTCCCAGCTCAGGGTTTCCAGGTTATCGTTCATGATCTCAAAAACCATCACGTCGCCGTCGGTGTCCGCGACCAGGATGTCTTTGTAGCTGTCGTTGTCAAAGTTCCGGACCGTGATGGTGGGGACGAAGGTGTTGCGCAGCGAGGTATCGCTGGTGTTGTGCAGGGTGTTTTTCTCCGCGAAGATATCCTGTCCGCCGGTGCGTTTGTAGGCCTGAACCACCCTTTCCAGGGGGAGGTTTTTGACCAGCAGCAGGTCCTGGACGCCGTCGCCGGAGTAATCAACGATCGTGCCGCCCGTGATGGAGGGCTGTTCCCAGACCGCGAGGTTGGGATACTGGTTGCCCGCCTGGCTTTCCAACAGCACGGCTGTGTCGGATTTCAACTGCAGGATTTCCTGCCCGGTGGAGTTGGTGTTGCCGATCCCCAGCAGCCAGAAGGTGTCGTTGAAGGGATGCGTGACCACATGCCCCCCCGCTTGGGGCTGGTAGGCAAAAACGTTGCCGTAGCCGGTGGTGGGCAGGTCCATGGCCAGATACTCCGGATAGGAGTCGTTGTTGTAGTCGTAGGTGGCGTTCAGCGCGACTCTGGCCTGGCCGATGCCTTCCCAGGTGAGGCCGACGGTGGGCACCGAAACGTATTCGATGTCCATGAAAGCCGGGATGGGATTGGAAACCAGGCTCAGCCCGCAGACGTTGGTGGCTTTGTATTGGATCGCGATCTCGCCTTCGGGGATGTAGGCCGGGATGGCCCAGACATGGAGGCTGTCCAGCTGGGTGCCGTAGCAAAGGTAGGTATTGGCGTCGGAGGCGGTGATCTTCAGCTCGGTCCGCACCGGTTCGCTGAAAATGGCTGAGATGTAGTGGCGGATGTTTTGCTTGTCGTAGCGGCTGAAACCCTGCAGGGTGCCATTGCGGATCTCCGGGGCGCTGCTGTCGTGGATGACGGTGCGGTAATAATAATACTTTCCGCCGGTTTGGTTGGTGTACTCGATGCGGAGGCGGTATTCGCCTTCCGGAAAGAGTTCCGGGATGTAAAAGGTGGCGATCACACCGTCCTGCACCGGTTGCCTGTGGAACTCCGGCTGGTTGCTGTGGGTGTTGATATCTTTCCAGTCGAGGCTTGTGGGGTTGGGTTTGGTGGAGTACATCACGGAATATTGAAACATGTCCTCGCCCATCACGGTGCCGGTGATGTCGACCGATTCCGTGACCCCGCTCTGGTCCTCGGGTTGGTCGATGTAGATCAGGGGCGGGTTGGTGTTTTCCAGCAGCTTTTTGGTGTTGAGCAGGCCGTGGCCGTAATACATGTCCACCCCCGCCGCGCCGAGGTCGTCCGTCGCGGTCAGCAGGCGGGCCCGCACTTCGTCCGGATCCAATCCCGGATGCAGGGAAAGCAGCAGCGCGACCGCTCCAACCACAATTGGCGCGGACATCGAGGTTCCGCTCTGCTCGTAATAAAGCTGGTCCTCCTCAAGCTTGTAGGTGCTCCAAACCAGTTCGCCGGGCGCCACCAGGTCCATGTCGATGCCATAGCTGGAAAAACCGGCGATGTTGCGGCTTTTGTTCACGGCGCCCACCGAGATCACGGAAGACAGCTTGGCGGGATAGCTGAGGAAGGGGCCCGGATCGTTGCCGGCGGAGGCGACCAGGGTCACCCCCTTGCTGTAGGCGTATTCGCAGGCGTCGCCGATGATCGGGGAATAAAAGGGATCGCCCCAGCTCATGTTGACCACGTTGCAGCCGTTGTCCGCGGCATAGATCAGGGCAGCGGCGGCGTCATCGTCCTGCAGGGTGCCCTGGCCGGCGGTGGTGCGGAAACCGGCCCGGATCGGCATCAATTTGATGTTCCAGGCCACTCCGGCGACCCCGATGCCGTTGTTGCCCACGGCGCCGATGATCCCGGCCACGTGGGTGCCGTGGAAGTTCTCGTCGTCGACGTCGTTGTCCTGATCCAGATAATCGCCGATGGCGGTGTCCGAAAGCTCCGGCGCGTCCGTGAAATCCCAGCCGTAGATGTCGTCGATATAGCCGTTGCCATCGTCGTCGATCCCGTTGTCCGGGATCTCATCTTCGTTCACATAAATGTTCGCGGCCAGGTCAGGATGTTCGACCAGGCAGCCGGAATCGACCACGCCGACTATCACTTGTTGGCTGCCGGTGGTATAATTCCAGGCCTGGGGATTGGAGGTCACCTGGTGAAACTGCTGGTAGTAATAGGGGTCGTTGGGCACGATGTGCATGGAGTTGAGGTAGTTCGGCTGCACATACTCGATCCCCGCGAACTTCAGCTTTCCCTCCCGCAGCGCGTCCCAATCCGGCTCAACCGTCAGGCTGGCCAGATAGTAGAGCGGTTTGTGCATGCCCTTCACCGGTTGGACGCTGTGGGCCCCCAACTGGTTCAGATAGCTGTCGAAGGCGGCCAGGCCGGTGCGATCGGATTTCACGTCGATCGGGCTGGCGCATTTAAAGATCAGTTGCCGCGGGGTCCGGTTGCCCTGCGCCAGCAGGGATGCCGATATCAGGAGCAGCAGGGCCAGGAGGAGAAGGCATTTTCGCATGTGGTTACCTTGTTAGAAATTGTAGGAAAGCCCCAGGGAATGGACATCGTCCAGACTCTCGGAAAACGAGGCCCAGCCGTAATCCAGGCCGATCCCTTTCCAGCGGAAGCCGAGGCCGGCGCTGAGGTCTTCGGCGTCAAAATTGAACTTGTAGCCGCCGCGGACCTGCACCATCCCAAAGAGGTCCAGTTCGGCGCTGACGGCGCCCTTCCAGGCTTCGTCGACAGCCTTGAGCCCGCTGAGCTCGACCCTGGCGGCGTGCTGGTCGAAGCGGAAGGTCTTGCTGAGGTCGAGGTCCAGGCGGAGGGGAAGCTTGGTCGCTTCTTCGTTCATCGTGGTGGAGAAGCCCAGATTCCTCACTGCCACAGAGATTCCGGCATCGCGCAAGGGCGGAAGCCAGGTGAGGCCGAGATCGCCATGAAGGCCAAGGCTGGAATCCGAACTCAGCTTTTCATAGGCCAGGCCGGCATTGACCCCGGCGTAGAGGGCGGGGTTGATCCGCAGGGCGTAGTTGCCCGTCAGGTCCAGGTCCAGAGGGCTGTAGTAGCCGATCAAATCCCCGTTATCGTCGCGGTTTTCCAGGCGGCCGTAATCCAGATTGCGGAAGGCCAGCCCAAAGTGGGACCGGCGGTTGGAATAGGAATAATACACTGAATTGAAAGTGGTGTCGTCCAGCCAGGCGGTGTGGCCGATGCCGAGGCTGCGGTGGGCTGCCAGGACGGAGCTGGCCGGTTGGGCCAGATACGAAGCCAGGGCGTATTCGCTGTGGATCCCCCTTCCCGCCAGCGCCAGGGCCACGGGGTTGGAGGCTATGTCCAGAAACTGGTAGCCATATTCTCCGGCGTTGTCGTGCACCCCCGCGCCGAGCAGGGTCAGGCCCAGCAAGCTGGCCGTCAGTATCAGTAAAATTCGTTTCATCTCTCGCGCTCCTTTACTTTTCCACCGCGAATTTGATCCGGCGGGAATCCTGATCCGCCGAGATCACCGCTATGTATACGCCCGATGCCAGCTTGCGATCGGACACGCCCAGGCGCGCCCGCTGCCGCAGATAGGCTTTGGCTGCCAGTTTTTCCTGCCAGACGAGCGACCCGCCGATGTCGTAGATCCGCACCGTGAGGGAGGCGTCGCTGTTGGTCATCAGATTGAGGTTGATCCCCTGATCGTAGATTGATTTTTGGGGGTTGGGATAGATGTAGACTTCGCCGTCCACAAAGAAATCGTTGCTCTGGTAGAGGTTCGGAAGCCCTGCTTTGTCGCGGCTGGCGTGCCTTTGCAGGTTGCCAAACTCGGTGTACCAGCCGTCCAGGTCCGCCATGTCCATTTCCGGTAAGTCTTTGCGGGAGACGCGCCCGTTGTCCGCCGCCACCCAGGCGTAGACAATCCCGTCGGAACCGGGCCCGATCAGGGGCAAGTTGCGGCTGCGGTTGCTAAAGGACTGGGGAAAGCCGCGCACTTTGCGGTAGTTTTGTCCCCAGGCCTGAAGCTGGTTGTTCGCAAAGCTGCCGATCAGTTCCTTTTTGCCGTCGTTGTCCAGATCCAAGGCCATTGCCCCGGCGCTGAACGCCAGACTGTCCGAAGCCACCAGCGCGAGCGCCGCCGGGCTCATCCGGTGGCCGGTGTAATCCACTATCGCCACACCCCGGTCTGAGGTCAAAATCAGGTCCAGGCTGCCGTTGCCGTCCCAATCCGCTATCGTCAGCGGCGCCGTGCTGCGCAGGTCGTGGACGTAGGGAAAGCCTTCCAGCGGTTCCATGTCAGCATTGAACGCGTAGACGGAATTCAGGCATTGGACGATGTATTCGCCGCTGTCGCCATCCGGCAGCAAAGTGGCTTTGAACACACCCACCAGGGTTGAATCCGCCGGAACCGGGGTGGCCGTTTCGATGCTGAGGCCGGTTACCGTGAAGTACTGGAAAGCCTGATAGAAGTCCGGTTCCCGGGTCAGGGCAAAGAGTTGGCCTTGGAACAGCCCCAGGTTTCCGGCCAGGGGATAATTGAAATAGTGCAGGGGAGCCAGTTCCAGGGACGCTTTGTCCAATGTGTAGATGGTTCCAGCCCCGGTTTGGGCGTCGCTCAGCCCCAGATAGAGCTGTTCGCCGGCGTCCAGCGGCTGAGTGGCCCAGCTTTTGCCGTTTTCCGTCAGCACATACTGGTTGCCGGTGTTTCCCAGGCGGTAGAGGCGCAGCAGGGATTCCGTCTGCATCGGCAGATAGAGGTCCTCGCCGTCCCAGACGTAGTTTTTCGTCAGGGGTTGGTGCTGTTGGGGAAATCCGGGGGCCAGAAACTCGTTTTTCCAGAGGTAAACCTGTCCGTCCGGCATGGGATAAAAGATATCCTTGGCTCCGTCGGCGTCAAAGTCGATCAGGCAGGCGTTGAAGGGATTTTCGCCCTCGTAGTTGGCGGCCAGCGACCAGCCAAAGCGGGCGCTGAAGGTCATCTGGATGCCGCTGGGGCCGATGTCGTGGACCTCCAGCGGAATGCCGCCGTAGTAGCTTTCGCTGGTGGGCAGGCTCAGCACGCCGTTGTGCTCTCCCAGGCCAAAGTATTCGTTGTTATCATAGCGGAACGAGTCGAAGGGGCTGCCGTATTTGTAGGTGCCGGGGGCGGAGCTGTCCAGATGCTGGGTTCCGTCCGCCTCTTCCAGGTCCACGCCCTTGTGGGATGCGTCGGAATTTACCCAGTTGGCTTCGAAATCAGGGGAAAAGTTTTGGGCGATCACCGCCTCGTCGATGTGCCAGATCAGCAGGCCGGAACCGTCCGCCAGCGTTTGCTGCCCATCCGGCGCGGGGCCGCCGAGGCCGGGAAGCATGAAGTCCCACTCGCAGCCCTTGTAGCGGTTTTCCATGAAGTTAAAGTAGGGCCGCAGGGATTCGTCCTCGTTCGTGCTGGGGTTGTCCAGATAGTAGTCCTGTTCCCCGGGTGGCAAGAGCACAAAGCTGTAGCTGGGCGTGTTGGAGATGGGGTCGAGGCTGCCGTCGGGGTTTTGCTGGCGGTTTTCCACCAGAAAATACTCCGTGTCCGATATCTCCAGCTTGTAGAGCCGCGTGGCCTGTTCCGAATGGTTCAAAAACTGGTCCACGCTCAGGTTCGCCGCGTCGCCGCTGATCTCGATGGGGGTTTCCCAGCCCAGATACATCCGGCACCAGGCGCTGAGCTGCGCGGGGGTGTAGCCGCTCCCGTTCCAAAGCCCCTGCCCCATCAGGCCCCAATTGCCGATGCCCTGCGAGGCGCCGTTGCTGGAAACGTTGTCATAGAGCGTGGGCAAGCCCAGAATGTGGCCATATTGATGGGCCAGAACGCCGTAGAGGCTGAACAGGTAATAGCCGTAGGGATCGTCCTGAGGACCGGGAAAGTAGCTGTGATATTCGGATTCCGGCACCACCACCAGGTTGGTCAGGTTGATCCCGTCGTTGGTGGGCAGGCCGGGATATTCGTCGTTTTCGGGGTCCAGATAAAACTGCAGGCTGCGCCGGGTGAGGAAGGTGGACCAGAGGCTGCCCTTGTTCAGCCGGGAAATGTCGGATTCCTGGCCCGGCCCGGCGTGGAAGATGATGATGCCCCCATATTGGCTGAAATTGACCGCGGCATCGATCTGTTGGACGATCGCCTGGGCAAACTCCCCGGCCCGGACATCCGTGGTGTCGCCATCGGCGGAATCCCCGCCGTAGTAGGCCATTGTCTGAGGCAGGGTCAAGACGTCCGGGTGGATGTGGTAATCCAGGGCGTAACTGCCGTGGGAGGCGTCCGAAAACAGGTCGCCCAGATGCACCATCCAGCGGTTGAAATAGGCAAAGTCGTGCACCAGGCTGTCCGGATAGGCGGGTTCGGTCGCAAATTGGACGTCGCTGAACTGCACCCTCAGCACCAGGATGTCGTTGGGTATGGTCTTCGCCCGGGAGCCCGTGCCGGCGGCGAAACCCGGCGCTTCGATCCGGGTGGGTTCGAATCCACGCGGTATGCTCTCATACCTCGGATGCGGCGGCACCAGCGCGGCCAGGCAGCCCGCCAGAGACCACAGCAGAATCAGAGTCAGGGACTTGGTCAATCCTGAAGGCATAAAGCTCTCCCCAGTCATCTGTAGTTTGCTAAAAAAAGAAATCCGGCCGCTGTCCGCGTCATGTCTGTAGCCATGGATGCCAGTTATGTAACGTCGCCGTCCGTGTCAATCAAAAAAACCCGCCTTCCAGAAATGCTTCGCGGAGCCGGCGGGTTTTCAAGGGTGGGGAAATCTCCCAAAGGGTGGGGTCAGATGGTCTTGCCTGCCATGAAATCTGCTTCGTTGCATTTGCAGACTTTGAAGAATTCATAGCGGGGAGTCCAGCCCGCGGTGCCTTTCTTGCCGTTCAGGATCGCCTTGATCTTTTTGACCTCGGTGTTGCAAACGGGGCACATCACTTTCCCTTCGGTGGAGGTTTCGTGAGCCAGTTTGGCGGTAAAGCTTTTCACTTTTCCCATGTTTTCCTCTTTCGGCCCCGCTGGGGGGCCTGTATCTCTTTAGTTAATTAGCCCGTTCAAGGTATTCACCCGTGCGGGTGTCGATCTTGACTTTATCGCCCACTTCCACAAAGAAGGGGACCGTCAGCCTCAGGCCGGTTTCGGTGTGGGCCACCTTGCCGCTGCCGGAGGCGGTGTTGCCTTTGACGTTCGGTTCGCATTCGGCGATGGTTTGGACCACGGTCAGCGGCAAATCCACTCCCAAAATCTCTCCGTTGGGGGCGGAAACCACCGTCACTTCCATGTTTTCCAGCATCAGCTGTTCGCTGTCGCCCATCGCCGTCCGGTCCATGTGCATCTGCTCATAGGTCTCGGTGTCCATCATGATGAAAAATTCGCCGTCGCGATAGAGATATTCCATCTTGCGGCGCTCCACCCGGACCTCGTTGAAATTGTCGCTGTCCCGGAAGGTGTTTTCGAGCACTCTTCCGGTGCGGACGTTTTTCAGCTTGCTCCGCGTGAAGGCGGGCCCTTTGCCCGGTTTGACGTGAAGGAATTCGACCACCTCGTAGAGGCTGTCCCGCCACTCGATGATCATGCCATTCCTGATATCTGCCATGGTTGCCATATATCGTATCCTTAAAAAGAATTATCTTGAGTAAGCCAGAATTTTCCAGGCGGATAATTTGGCAAGGATTTTCTTGAATCCCTTCCCCTGGCACTCTGCGGCGACATTTGTTGTTTTTCCGTTCCTCCCGCTTATATTTTCTAAAGCGAATTCCCCGCGGCGGGCGGAGAGGCTCCGGCCATCCCTGCCGCAAACTATCAGCTTTAAGGATTTATAATGCCGATAATCATCAAGGAAGTCATTTCCCAACGCGACCTGAAAAAATTCGTCTATCTGCCCCGAGAGCTGCATCGGGACCATCCCGGCTGGGTTCCCCCCTTCTATTCCGACGACCTTTGGGTGCTCACCCCCGGCAAAAACCCCGCCCACGACTATTCCCAACACCTCTACCTGCTCGCCTATGAAGACGGCAAACTGGCCGGCCGCGCCGCCGGCATCATCAACGAACGCTACAACGATTATACCAAAACCAAAACCGCCCGTTTCGGCTACATGGATACCACCGCCAGCTTCGAGGTCGCCAAAGCCTTGCTGGACCGCATCGAGCTCTGGGCCAAAGACCGGGGGATGGACCGCCTGATCGGCCCCATGGGCTTCACGGAAGAGGACCCCGAGGGCTTCATCATCTTCGGGTTCGACGAAGTGACCAATCTGACCACCTATCAAAACCACCCCTACACGATCGAACACCTGGCCCGGCTCGGCTATGACAAGGAAATTGACTACTTTGTCTACAAAGTTGACATCGCCGCCGCGATGACACCCCTCTACCGCAAAATCTACGAACGCGTCTCCCGCAACCCGGAATTCCGCGTCCTCAACTTCCGCCGCAAAAGCGAACTGGGCCAGTACATCAAACCCATCTTCAAACTGATGAACGAGAGTTTCGACGACATCTACGGCTATTCCCCCCTGGACGAAAAAGACGTGGAACAGCTCGCCAAACGCTACATGCCCCTGCTCGACCCCCGCTTCATCAAGGCAGTGGTCAACCAGGCGGACGAGGTGGTCGGCTTCATCATCGGCATCCCCAACATCGCCGAGGGCGTGATCAAAGCCAAGGGAAGGATCTTCCCCTTCGGCTTCATCCACCTCCTCCGCGCCCAAAAACGCTCCACCAAACTGGACACCTACCTCGGCGCCGTCAAAAAATCCGAACGCAGCAAAGGCATCGACGTCCTGCTGGGCTACAACATGATGGACACCGCCCTCAAGGCCGGCTTCAAGATCCTGGACAGCCACCACGAGATGGAACTCAACACCAAGATCCGCGCCGAAATGGAACGCGCCGGCGGAGTCATCTACAAAAAGTACCGCATCTTCAAAAAGGACTTCGTCCCGCAGGCTGCTTTGTAGTTTTTTTTAACACAGAGACACAGAGAAACAGAGACACGGAGGCATTTAGGGATGGAGGCGTCTCCTTCACCCTGCCAACCAAGCGCGTTATTACCACACTGCACCCCACTCAAGAAACCTTTGCAAAATAGCTCAACTAAGCGGAACTAAGCAACCCCCCGCTTAGTTGCGACCCATTGCGGCACAGTGAGTTAACCCTCAACTAAGCAACTAAGCAGGGTTCCTCTCTCCCCGGGCTGAAAGGCACGCATCCCACCCCTTAATTTGTCATTCCCGGCTCCGACCCGAAATGACACGCTGAGGCTGGGTGGTGGGGTCTTGGAGTGGCAGACGTCCCCGTCTGCCCTGGCTTGCGGGCCCTGGCGCTTTAGTCCACGGGTCTTGGAGTGGCAGACGTCCCCGTCTGCCCTGGCATGCGTACCCTGGCGCTTTAGTCCGCGTACCCTGGAGTGGCAGACGTCCCCGTCTGCCCTGGCTTGCGTGCCCTGGCGCTTTAGTCCGCGAGCCTCGGATTGTGTCATTCCAATCGGCCGCCTGACCGGTGACCTTCACTCTTATAGTGA
>CAZOVZ010000025.1:0-36335 GCA_964583755.1 uncultured Candidatus Cloacimonadota bacterium | reverse complement strand
TACTCTCCTTGTTTTACAATGACTTAGCAGAAAATATGCGAAACTCCGGGTATGAGATAGTCCCCTCTGCTCCCTCTTCTCTGTTCTCTCTGTTTCTCTGTGGTGAAATCCAACTCTGTTTTCTCAACACCCTCATTCACCACTATTTCCCCTCGTTTTCACTGTGTTAAACAAAAGCCCGGCGGAGCATTCACCCCGCCGGGCCGATTCTACTTTGTGAGGTTGGTTTTTTCAGGGCAGTTACAGTTTGCCGTTTTCAGAGCTGTACTTTGGTTGGAACACCCTGCCGAGGCTGTCGATTCCGCTCAGGTCCAGGTTGAGGCGGTAGGGCCTTACGCTCCACCAGATGGCTTCCGGGCTGGATTTGTCTTCAATCGGCCGGCCGGCGAATTCTCCCGCCTGGTTTTTGCCGGAATCTTCCACCACCACCGCCAGTGAAGCGATCACCACATCATCGCCGAGGCTCAGGCCATGGTCGCTCAGCCTGATCTGGCGGGTGTAGACGCTCATCCCGCGGGGCAGGGAGACGCTGTTGTTAAATTGCTCCGCCAGGGGCCTGCCATCCTTGTCGCGGGGGATTTCGGCCTCGCTGGCGGATACGTTGAGGCTGGCCTTTTTCAGGCTCCAGCCTTCATTTAAATAGTAGGTCACGTAGAGGTAGTTTTGGTCGTTGGCTATTTTCAGAAAACCCGCTTCCGCCTGGCGGTCGATCCAGAGGGGTGAGTGGATGTCGCCCTGGGGGCCGGTGCCTTTGACGTCGGCGATCTGATAACCGGTTTCTTCAGATAGGTTTCCAGCCCGATTTACAGGCTCGGGACCGGTGAGTTCATTATTCTTTCCGCAAGCGCTCAAAACTGTCAGCGCCACAAGGGTCAGCAAAGTAATCTTTATGATCTGTTTCATCTTTAATCTCCTATTAAATTGGTATGCTATACTCACATTATAAAGCGGCCCGCCTCACCGCGCAAATCCATTTTTTCAATTCTTTCTGAACTGACACAGATTGATAGCGCTAAGCTGTTCTCAGGTTGCGAGATTTGCCCTCTGAAATGAATCTACAACTGTCAGGCCGCCCTGATGATCTCTGGCCACGCCCCAAGCGGACTCGCCCAATACAACCCCAACAAGCTTGGGAGTGTCCATGGCGAGAGTACGATGGATTGACAAAGTGGAAATGGCAGAAGAGGACGCCTGCCGCTCCATTGGAAAGGTGGAAGCCCGGCCGGGGTTCAGCTTTGGGTGAATTCCTCCAGCAGGGTGAGGGCTTCGGCAAACTGATCGCGGTATTCCATCTCTTTGGGGAAGGCGATGCTGAGTTTGAGGCCCTTGGCGGCTTCGAAGCTGATGTCGCGCTTTACTTTGGCGGTGAAGGCGAGGACTTTTTGCTTGGCTGGCAGTTTGTCCGGCTTGAATTCCAGGGTGAGGGTGTTGTGGCGCACGTGGCAGTTGGCGAGGTCGGCCTGTTTGGAGAGGACGTTGAGCTTGAAATACATCAGCAGCCAGGCCGCTTTCTCCGGCAGGGCGCCAAAGCGGTCGCGGAGTTCGGCCTCGAATTCGGCGATCTGGCCCAGCTCTTCAAACTCGCTGAGGCGGTGGTAGATCGCCAGGCGCTGTTCATCGTCGTCGATGTATTCCGGGGGGAAATAGAGGTCGATCTCGGTGGTGAGGCGGCGGCGGGTCTTGGGAGTTTCCTCTTCCAGGGCAAAGGGCTGGCCGCTTTCCGCGGCGGAGATGGCGCCGCCCAGAAGGCGGTTGTAGTAGTTAAACCCGATGGATTGGATGATGCCGCTCTGTTTGGTGCCCAAAATCGCCCCCGCGCCGCGCAGTTCGAGGTCGCGCAGGGCCACCTGGAACCCGGCGCCGAGGTAATCGTATTGGGTGAGGGCTTCCAGGCGCTGGCGGGCTACGGTGGTGGTGCCTTTGGGGATCAGCAGGTAGCTGTAGGCGCGGCGGTTGCTGCGGCCCACGCGTCCGCGCATCTGATAGAGCTGGGCCAGACCAAAGGTGTCGGCCCGGTCGATCAGGATGGTGTTGGCGTTGGGGATGTCGATCCCGTTTTCCACGATGGTGGTGGAAATCAGCACCTGGAAATCCCGGTTGATGAAGGCTTCCATCACGTCCTCGAGGTGGCGTTCCGGCATCTGGGCGTGGCCGACGGCGAATCTGACCTCGGGCATCAGCTGGCGCAGCTCGGCGGCGACGGTCTCGATGGTCTGGACGCGATTGTGGATGAAGAAAACCTGGCCGCCGCGGTCGAGTTCCCGGCGGATGGCATCGCGGATCACTTCGCTGTCGCGGGGGGTGATGATGGTGCGGATGGGCAGACGTTCCTTGGGCGACGTCTGCATCAGGGAAATTTCCTTGAGCTTGGCCAGCGCCATGTTCAGCGTGCGGGGGATCGGCGTGGCGCTCATATAGAGGGTGTCCACGTTGGATTGCAGCTGGCGGAGGCGCTCCTTGTGGCGCACTCCGAAGCGGTGTTCCTCGTCGATCACCAACAGGCCCAGGCGGGGAAAGCGGATGTCCTTGGAAAGCAGGCGGTGAGTGCCGATGGCGATGTCGACGCTGCCGGCCACGATGCCGGCGACGTCATCCTTGAGCAGTTTGTCGCTGCGAAAGCGGCTGAGCATGGCGACGCGGACGGGGTACTGCGCCAGGCGTTCGCGAAAAACGCGCCAATGCTGTTCCGCCAAGAGGGTGGTAGGCACCAATACCGCCACCTGGTAGCCGGAGCAGACGGCCTTGAAAGCGGCGCGGATGGCGACCTCCGTCTTGCCGAATCCGACGTCGCCGCAAAGCAGGCGCTCCATCGGCGCGGGGCTTTCCATGTCCGCTTTGATCTCGGCGGTGGAGCGCACCTGGTCGTGGGTGTCCTCATAGATGAAGGAATCCTCCATGTCCCGCTGCCAGTCGCTGTCAGGCTTGTGGGCGATCCCGACGCGGGCGTTGCGCTCGGCGTAGAGCTTCACGATGTCCGCCGCGATCAGCTCGATCTGTTCCGCGGCTTTGCGTTTGGTATGCTGCCAGCGGGCGGAGCCGAGCTTGTTCAGTGTGGGAGTGGAGCTTTCCTCCGCCACGTATTTGGACACGAGCTGGAGCTGATAGGTGGGCACGTAGACGCGGTCGTCCCCGGCGTAGCGGAGGACGAGGCATTCGGTGTCCTGGCCGTCCAGTTTGATGATCTTCAGCCCCTCAAAGACGCCGATGCCGTGATCCACGTGGACCACGTAGTCGCCCGGCTTGAGGCTTTCATAATCCACGATCTCCTCGCCTGGGGCGTAGCGGGGGGCGTAGCGTTTGCGCTTGTAGCGGTTGAAGATCTCGTGGTCGGTCCACAGCGCCAGGCCGCAATCCAAAACGCGGAAACCCTCGTGCAGCACGCCGATGTGGCTGTCCGGCGCGCAGCCGAAATCCGCCAGCAGTTCGTGCATGCGTTTCGCCTGGCTGGGATTGTCGTACAGCAAGAGCGGTTCGGTGCCCTGGGCGTCCAGGGTTTTTAGGGCGGCGGCCAGCAGCGAAAGATCGCCGTTGAAGGAAGGCTGGGATTCGAAGGGGGCGCGGACGTCATCCGTCGCGAGGGGCAGCTCAAACTCGCTCTGGGAGAGGAAGATGCTGCTGCCGGGCCGGGCCAGCGACAGCAGGTGGCGCTCATCCGCGAGGACACGCTCCGGCGGGCTGAGCTTGGCTTTGGTCTTGCCCTTCAGCTCGCGCCGGTATTGCTCGTGGACCTGTTCGCTGAGCTGGGCGAATTCTTCGTGGATGTAGAGATAATTATTGAAGAGGATGATGCGGCTGGCGGGGTCGAAAAAACCGTCGAAGGTGCTGAGGTCGTCCAGCAGCAAAGCGTAGTCGTTTTCGATGCCCTCATAGAAGCCCTTGGTTTTGAGCGTGGCGGCCAGGGGCGAGGTTGGTTTGATGTCGTCCAGGCAAAATTCGCGGGCGGGGATCAGGGTGTAGGAGGGCACTTCGCCGGGTTCGGAGCGCTGGGTGTTGGTGGAAAAGTAGCGCATGGTGATGATCTCATCGCCGTAAAACTCGATGCGGATGGGCTTGAGATCGGGCGGGCTGAAGATGTCCATGATGCCGCCCCGGCGAGCCACCTGAAAGACTTTTCCCACCTGGTATTCCGCCTCGAAACCCATGTTCACGAGGTCCAGCAAAAGCTGTTGGGGCGGATACTCCATCCCCGGGCGGAGGGTCTTGATGTGGGCGGCGATGTGCTTCAGGCTGGGCAGATAGCGCATCAGGGCGCGGATGGAGAGGCTGTAGACCGCCGGCTGGCCGCTGAGGATGTGGTTGACGCAGATCATCCTCGTGGCGCGGATGGAGTAGTGGGGCGAGCGTTCCTCGTAGGGCAGGATCTCGTAATCCGGCAGATAGTGGGCGTTTTGGGGGCCGATCAGGGCGCAGAGGTCGTCCCAGATGTCTTCCGCGATGATGTCGTCCTGGGAGATTATCAGCAGGTTTTTGGCGGTGTCGGACCAGAGTTTGGCCGCCACCAGCGCTCTGGCGCTCTGATTCAGATGGTGGATCTGGACATGCCCACCGCTGCCCAGAAGTGAAGTGAGGGAATCCAGAAAGGGCGAAACGGCGACGCGTGGCAGTATCTTTTGAAGCAGGGTCATCTAAAGGGGTTCCGTGCTGACAAAGGTGCCGATGATCTTGGTGAGTTTGCCGCTGTCGAAGGAGATCGTGAGCCGGGCGTCGGCCCCCACGCCGTCCACGCTCAGCACGATTCCGCTGCCGTATTCGGAGTGGTAGACCCGCTGGCCGATGCGGAAGAGTTTGTCGCTCTCCGTGACCGAGTGTTTCTTTTTGGGCCGCGGGGACGAGCTTTTGGCGAGGTCGGCGGCGTCCGTGGCTCCGGCAAAGAGGGATTCGTCTAGTTCCTGCAAAAAGAGGCTGGGATTGGTGTAGTAAAAGGTGTCGTAGAGGCGGCGGCACTTGGCGTAGCTCAGGATCAGCCTGCTCTTGGCGCGGGTCACGCCGACGTAGAAGAGGCGGCGTTCCTCTTCGATGCTCTCGCGGCTGTCCATGCTCATCCGGTGGGGCAGCAGCTCCTCTTCCAGGCCGGCGATGAAGACGCAGCCGAACTCCAGGCCCTTGGCGTTGTGGAGGGTCATCAGGCGGACGCTGTCACTGCCTTCGGCCACAGTGTCCATGTCGGTCTGCAGGGCAACGAAGGGTAAAAAGTCCGCCAGCTTTGGCACGGCCTCATTTTCCTGGGCCCAGCGCTCCGAAAATTCGCTCACGGAGCCTACGAATTCGATCAGGTTTTCGGCCCGGGAAACGTCGGCAGGGTCGTTGCTGCGTTTGTATTGGTTTACGAGGTCGAGGCTTTCCAATATCTCTTTCACCACGTCCAATACAGGCGCGGCCTGGGCCAGCCGGCGCCAGCTATCCAGTTTGGCGGCGAATTCCCCGATGCGGGCCTTGGCGGCGTTGTTCAGCTCATCCACCGCCTGCACGTTTTGCAGGGCCTGATACAGCGTCACGCGGGTCCGCGCGGCGAAGCCGATGAGGCGGTTGAGCGAGGTCTGGCCGATGCCGCGGGGAGGTTCGTTGATGATGCGGACCAGGTTTTCGCCGTCCGCGGTGTTGGTGATGGAATAGAGGTAGGCCAGTAGGTCCCGGATCTCTTTGCGTTGGTAGAAATGCAGGCTGCCGACGATGGTGTGGGGGATCTGGTGTTGCAAAAAGGCGTATTCGAAGACGCGGGACTGGGCGTTGGTGCGGTAGAGCACCGCCATCTGGCTGAAGGGCAGGCCTTCGGCGCTGAGTTTTTGGACCAGTTGGGCGGTCCGGGCGGCTTCGTCGTTTTCGTCTTTGTAGCTGAAGAGCTGGGGCTTGGCGCCCTCGCCGAGTTCGCTCCAGAGGTCCTTGCTGTGGCGGCGGCGGTTGTTTTTGATGATGGAATTGGCCAGGCGGAGGATGTTCATCGAGCTGCGGTAGTTTTGCTCCAGGCGGATGGCCTTGACGCCCTGGTAGTCGCGTTCGAATTCCAGGATGTTGCGGATTGTGGCGCCGCGGAAACTGTAGATCGCCTGGTCGTCGTCGCCCACCACGCAGACGCGCTGATGCTCGCCGGCGATCTGGCGGATGATCTCAAACTGCGCCTGGTTGGTGTCCTGATACTCGTCGATCATCACGTATTTGAACATGTCGCGGTACTTGTTGCGGACGGCTTCGTTGGTGGCCAGCAGCCTGGCGGTGTAGAGCAGGATATCGTCAAAATCCATCGCCTGGTTTAGCAGCAGGCTTTGCTGGTAGAGGGTGTAGAGGCGCAGGACCTTGCTGTCGAACTCGCCGGAAAAGCTCTCCGGACTGTCGTCTTTGGCCAGGTCTTCGGGCAACAGCAGGCGGTTCTTGTAGCGGCCGATCCGGCTCAAAACGCGTTGCGGCGGGAACTTTTGCTTGTCGAAGCCGTGCTCCTTGTAGATCTTTTTGAGCACCGACTTCTGGGCGTCGCCGTCGTAGATGGAAAAGTTTGAGTTGAAGGGAAGATGGGCGTGTTCAAAGCGCAGAATGCGCGAGCAGACGTGGTGGAAGGTGCCCACCCAGAGGCTGCTCACCGGAAAGCGAAGCAGGTTTTCCAGGCGGTCTTTCAGTTCCCGCGCGGCCTTGTTCGTAAAGGTCACCACCAGTATGTTCCAGGGCGGGACCTGTTTGTGGCGCAGCAGATAGGCGCAGCGGTAGATGATGGAGCGGGTCTTGCCGCTGCCGGCCCCCGCCAATACGAGCAGCGGGCCTTCGGTTTCGGTTACGACCAGAAGCTGCTGGGAATTGAGCTCCTGGCTAAAATCAGGAAGCATGCCGGGTTGGAGGGGTCACCTGACCTCGACCCAGCGGGGCTGGCTCAGCCTGCCTTCCAGACGCCCCAGAAATTCGCCGGTGCTGCGGTAGCAATCCTTGAACGCGGATACCTTGTACCAGTATTGGCCGGGATAAACGTTGTGCCAGGGATCGGAGCCATGGGTGCAGGTGCCGATGTTCGTTTCCACTGTGTCCACCACGGCGTAGGCGCTGTTGTAGGCCAGACCGCGGTAGACGTAGTAGCCGTCCGTGGTCCGGTTGGAATTGGGTTCCCAGGTTACGGTCACATATTTGTTCGCCGCTCCGGGCGGGGAGGGCGAGCATTGCACGTTGGAGACCACTTCCGGCACATCCAGATTCGGATTTCCGATGGGATCCAGGGGATTTGAGCGCCTCAGCCCACAGGCGGAGAGCAGCAAAGCCCCAAGGAGAGATAGCCAGATGAAATGTTTCATGATCAGCCCCTAAAACCTGATTTGGATGCCGTTCGGCGCCAGGCTGACGGGGCCGGTGCCGTATTTGTCGATGATGTCCTGCCAGACCCGGGCGTTGTACTCATCCGTGGTCTGGATCACGTCGAAGAGGTTGTAGGCCCAGACAACGCCGGCGAAGCCCAGCGCGATCACGGAGTATTGCCGCGGCTTGAGGGCCTCGTTGTAATAGGCTTCGATCTGTTCCACCTGCGTGGCGTCTTCGTACTTTTGGTGGTAGTAGTTGCTGCGGTCCCAAAAATACAGCGATGCTCCCAGGGCCATCAGTTCGGTGCCCAAAATGATCGATCCCTTGGTGTTGGCTTTGCTGGAGAGCTGTCCCCAGCCGGGCAGGAGCATGGATTTGAAGATCGAGGTGCGGATGTTGTTGGACTCCAGGTCGTAGAGTTGCATCAGTTTCTGGCGTTCAGCCAGGTCCTGGCGGTAGAGGTCGCGCTCGGTGTAGTCGTTCCAGCCATACTTGGTGGTGTCCGAAAACGCCTTGAGGTCAAATTCCAGCTGGGCGTGGAGGCCACCGGCGAGCAACAGGAGCAGTAGGGTCAGCAGCAGATTCCAGCGCATGTTCACCTCATCAGGGTCTCGGAGACCGTGTTCAGCGGCGTGATGACCCGGTCCTTCAGGTTCACCTGCCAGACATAGAAATAGGTTTCCACCGGCGTGATCAGGTCATAACGCACCTCATATTTGTATTGGCCGGTGGAGATCAAAAACTTCCAGCCGCTGTCTCTGATCTCTTCTTTCTTGTACTTCAGCAGCAGATCGTTTTTCAGCTTCTGGATGCGGGCGTTGAGGATGCCGCCCCGGTATTCGCGGATAACCCTGGCGGCAAAGGCTTCGGGATTCGCCTGGGCGTCCAGCATGTTTTGCATCTGACCCGCTTTGTTGCGGTATTCCTGCTTGCCGTCCAGGTTGTTGGCCTGGCGGTAGAGGTTCAGCGCTTCGCCGTAGCGGCCCGCCAGTTCGGCTTTTTCCGCCTGGGAACCCAGCTCCGCGGCGCGGGCGATGCTTGCCCTGACGGAGTTCAGGTTTTCGATCGCGCGCAGCGCCTGGGGGTGATCCGGCACGATGTCGAAGGTTCGCTGGTAGTAGGCCAGGGCGTTGTCAAAATCCCGCTGCGCCAGATAGGAATCGCCCCGCTTGATGAAGAGGGAGGCCACCTGGTCCAGCTTTTCTTTGACCACGTTTTGGATTCCGGGGTCATATTGGACCGCGATGCGGAAAAAGCGGTCGGCCTCGATGTAGTCCTGATTGTTCAAAAAACTCTCGGCCTGGCCCATGTAGGCTTCGCTGATCATCTTGTTGTTGGCCGTGGTTTCGACCACGGGATACTTGCCCAGCTCAAACAGGATCTTCAGCCCCTCGCTGTAATAGCCGGTGTTGTAGAGCCGGCGGGCGTATTCCACCCGCCCCGGGATGATGCGCATGATCTGTTTGCGGGCCGCCAACTCGTAGCTGTTGTTGGGATAGCTGTCAAACAGCCACATGTAGTCCGCCCAGGCGGATTCATGATCCACAAACACTTCCAGGGCGAAATTGATGCGCCGGGCCAGCATTTCCGGCACCAGCGGCGACTCCGGCATCTCGCGGATGACATCGTTCACATAATCCAGCGATTGCCCCGGATTTCCCGCCGTCAACGCTTTTCCCGCCAACAACTTGTAGATGTCGCCCAAGACCAGGTCCGCCTCTTCGGAATTGGCCAGCTTCAAAAAGCGGATTGCGAGGTCCCAGCTTTCCCGCTCTTTGGCGATCAATCCCAATTCGTAATAGCTGTCGGAACGCAGGTCTTCGCTGCGGGCGACCAGGGCGCCGTTTTTGGCGATGGCGATGTATTGGTCCACTTCCTGGATCGCGGCGGCATAGCGCTTTTTATTGAAATGGTCGGTGGCGCTGTTCAGCCGGTTGATCTCGCAGGCCGTTAGAGCCAGCAGCGGCAGGGACAGGGATAGCAGGTAACGCAGTTTGTGTGTAATCATTTAAATCGTGTAGTCAAAGCTCTCCAAAGCCGGTTCAAACAAAGGATAGGGGGTTTCCGCCAGGACCCGTTCCAGCTCCGGCGAGAGGCCGTGGGTCAGCAGCGCGCGGCCCACTCCCAAAAGCGTGTACCTCATGCCTTGCCCCGGGGGAGCTTTTTCTGGTTGATGGGGACCACGATGGGGATCTGGTCCAGCTTGCGCCCGAAGACCAGAAAAAAGGTCGCGAAAAGGATGGTCGTCACCAGCAGCAAAAACCGTTTGCCGGTGATGAAGATGATGATCGTGGTGAGGGCGATCAGGACGTTGATGGTGTAGATGATGAAGGCGGTCACCTTCACGGAGCCGAGGGCGGTGTTGATGCGGTGGGTGGAGTGGTCCTTGCCTCCCTGCATCACGTGGCGCCCGTCCCGCTTGCGGGTGTAGCTGACCAGCGAGATGTCGAAGATGGCGTAGCTCAGCAGCAGCACCGGCAGCAGGTAAAACATGTTGTCCTCGCGCGTGACCACGGCAAACCTCGCCATCAGGATACCCATGGAGGAGAGGAAATAACCGATGAACATCGACCCGGCATCGCCCAAAAAGATCTTCGCGGGATTGAAGTTGTAGGGCAAAAAGCCGAAGGTGGCGCCGGCGAAACTGAGCGATATCAGGCCGATGAAGGACATCGCGTCGCCGTTGGAATTGGTGGTGTTGGTGAGGCTGAACACAAAGAAGCCCAAGCCCAGGATGCCCGCCATTCCGCTGATGATGCCGTCCATGTTGTCCAAAAAATTGAGCGCGTTCATCAGTCCGACCATCCACAGCACCATCAGCGGTAACGAGACATAGACTGAACCGAACATCTGGCCCAGCTCCTGCCACTGGAAGTTGCTGAGGATGAAGATCAAACTCACCAGGATCTGCCCGAACATCTTCACCAGGGGATGCATGCCCCGGCGGTCGTCGATCAAACCGATCGCCAGGATCAGCACTGAGCCCAGCAGGTAGCCCAGCATGGGGTGATCGAAACTGCGGGAGGCGGAAATGGTTACGTCATAGAGGCAAAGCAGCAAAAATCCGATGAACACGCTCAGGCCCCCGAGCAGGGGTACGCTCTTCAGGTGCATCTTCCGGGCCTCGGGTTTGTCCACAAAATTGAGGGCCCGCGCCAGCCTGATGATAAACGGGGTCAACCCATATACCAGCAGCAGGGACATTATGAACACGCTCACGTATTCCCATGTCCGTTCATCCATATTTCTCTACTCCATCTAACAGATTGGCCCACAATCCAAGACCGGGGATTTCTGTCAAATGGAAAAAGGGGCGGCAACACAGGCAAGTCCGGCCCTCCCGGCGGGTGTACTGCGCCGGGGGCTACGAGGCTTCGCTGGTTTGGCCTTCGGAGGAAAGATCCAAGCGAATCCCTGAGCGAACGAGAAGCTGTGACGGTGTAAACGTATGTAAGTGGCTAAGCAACAGCTAAGTTGCGTGCCCTATCTGCCGGTCTGGTGGGGTCCCGGAGTGCTTGAATGAAAATTATCAGGATCAGAAGCCCGCCTGTAGTTGACTGGGCAGGTAGGTTTAAAGAATTCTTTCCGCGTGTAGTGACCAGTTTCCCAGAAGCAGCCTCTCTGCATCTCAAAGCCCATTAACCCGTTAACCTGTTAACCAGTCAACTTTACAGCCAGTTAACTCTGGAAATTGTCCGTAACCCCTAGACTTGGAGACTATTGTTCCTTATTGCAATCCACAATGAATCGTGTAATCCACCCGAAGAGCCCGTCCCACGCTCGCCAACTCTCACGGTGGATAAGGACATTCAAAAGTGATTGCAAAAAGGGTGAAAGGGTGGAAAGGTGAAAATGTGAAAGGGTTTGGCGAGCTCCGTGGTGGCAGATTCCAATCCTCCGGCCAGGGACAGCCGGAAACCGTTTTTCGGGGCTGGCAAAAAGTACCGTCTGGAGTATATTATCTTGGTGCCAAAAGTTTTGCGAAGCGGAGCCCTGGCATCCGCACGCCTTGCGTCGTGTCCGGATGGAGCAGGGCGGGATTGAGACGCGTTGTTCCCCAGCGGATTTTTCCGGAGTTTCGGAACTGTTTTTGCATCGCATACGTATCTTAATATGGAATATGACTGATATAGAATCTAGACATACATAGGAGAAACCATGAAGAAGAGCTTCATACTGCTCATGCTGCTCGCGTTGGCCGGCTTGCTCGCCGCCAGCCAGGGCACGATTAGCTTCAGCGGCGCGCCCACCGCGGTGGAAATGATCCGCAGCGGCCAGGACGGCCTCAGCGTCCGCTACAACCTTGAAAAGCTGGACTACAAAGAAATAGAGACCAGCGAGGGCATTTTCACGGACCTGTGGGCCGCAGACTACGCCTTTACGAACAAACCCGGCCAGCCCCGGCTGCCGTTGATCCGCCACCTGATCTCGGTGCCGGTGGGCGCGGAAGTTTTGCCCAGTTTCACTTTCAGCCAGACCAAGAGCGTTTCGCTGAGCGAAGCGGGAGTGAACTATCCCCTGTTGCCGATGCAGGAATCGGTGGCCAAGAGCGTGGACCCGAACTCAGTCGCCTTTGTTGTCGACCGCGAATTTTACAACGGCCCCGCCTGGACGGACTACTCCTCCCTGAGCGTGACCGACCTGGGCTATATGCGCGGCGAACGCCTCTTCGCACTGGACTTTGTGCCCGTGCGCTACAATCCCGGCAGCGGCCAGATCGAAGTGATCCACAGCGCCGAAGTGCGGGTGGATTTTATCGGCGGTGACCCCGCCGCCACGCAGGACCTGCGCGACCGCTACTACTCCCCCGCTTTCGCCAGCGACCTGAGCGCCCTGGTGCTCAATCCCCAATCTGAACGCACCTCCCTCAACCGCTATCCCATGGGCTATCTGATCATCACCCCGGAAAGCTATGTTGCGGCTCTGCAGCCCTTTGTGGAGTGGAAGAGCCGCGAAGGCTTCAACGTGACCGTGGCCACCACGGCTCAGACGGGAAGCACCGCCAGCGCGATCAAGGCCTATATCCAAAACATCTGGAACACCGCCACCACCGCCAACCCCGCCCCCACCTATTTGCTGATCGTGGGCGACGTGGCGCAGGTGCCTTCCAACAGCGGAACCACCGGCAGCCACATCACCGACCTCACCTATGTTCGCCTCCAGGGCACGGACTTCCTGCCGGAAATGTATTTTGGCCGCTTTTCCGCCATCACCGCTGCGGAAGTGACCAACCAGGTGAACAAGACCCTCATGCACGAGCAGTACACCATGCCCAGCGACGCCTATCTGGGCGAGACCGTGCTGATCGCCGGCGTGGACAGCAACTTTGGCAATTCCCACGCCAACGGCCAGGTCAACTATGGGATCAACAACTATTTCAACACCGCCCACGGCATCAACTCGCACAACTACATGTACCCCGCCTCCGGTTCCTCGGAATCAGCCATTTTGGGCAACATCAACGCCGGAGTGGGCTATGTTAACTACACCGCCCACGGCAACGAGACCACCTGGGCCGACCCCTCCATGTCCATCTCCAACATCAACGCGATGACCAATACCAACAAATACCCCGTGGTGATCGGCAACTGCTGTCTGACCAACGCATTCAACACCGGCGTCTGCTTCGGCGAAGCGTTTTTGCGCGCCACCAACAAGGGCGCCGTGGCCTACATCGGCGGCACCAACAGCACCTACTGGGACGAAGACTACTGGTGGGCCGTGGGCTACAAACCGCCCGTGGTGAGCGGCGGCTCCCCCTATGTGCCGAACCGCATCGGTTCCTACGACACCATGTTCCACGAACATAACGAAGCTTTCGCGGACTGGGGCAATTCCACCGGCGCCGTGACCATGATGGGCAACCTCGCCGTGGTCCAGGCCAACAGCTCCCGCATCAACTATTACTGGGAGATCTACTCCATCATGGGCGACCCCAGCCTGATCCCTTACCTGGGAATCCCCGCCACCAACAGCTTCCAGGCCCCGACCACGATGTTCCTCGGCCTCGGCTCGCAGGAAATCACCGCGGATCCCTACAGCTACGTGGCGATCTCCATGAACAACGTGCTCCACGGCTCCGGACTGGCCGACGCCACCGGCAGCCTGACCCTGAACTACACACCCTTCACGGAGCCCGGCACCGCCCAGATCGTGGTCACCCGCAGCCTGCGCAAACCCGTCGTGGCCAACGTGCAGGTGATCCCCAACGCCGGCGCCTATGTGACGGTCAGCCCGCTCACGGTGAATGATCCCAACTCCAACGGCATCGCCGAAGCCGGCGAAACGATCAGCCTGGACCTCACATTCAACAATGCGGGCACCCAGACCGCCAGCGGCTGCGTTGCCACCATCGCCACCGCCAACCCCCACGTGACCCTGCTTTCCAACACCGCCAACATCGGCACCGTGCCCGCCAGCGGCAACATCACCGTCAACGACATCTTCAGCATCCTGATCCATCCCTCGATTCCGGATCAGGAAGTCGTCGCTTTCGAGATCACCGTCGCCAGCGGCACCGATCAGTGGACCACCAACCGCAACCTGACCGTGAACGCCCCCAACGTCGGGATCGGCTCCACCTCCATCTTCGACGCCAGCGGCAACGGATTCCTGGAGCCCGGCGAAGTGGTGACCGTGACGGTCAACATCACCAACACCGGCCACATGCCCACGGAGAGCGGCACCCTCACGATCGTGGAAAACAATCCCAGCGTCACAATCGACAACACCAACTTCATGCTCCCCGCGATCAACGTCGGGATCAACATCCCCATCACTTTCATCGTGACTTTGGGCGCCGACCTCTCGGACGGCATGGTCATCCCCGTGGGCCTGGCGATCACCGCCGGCGTGCAAAACATCAACCAGACCGTGCTGCTGCCCATCGGCATGCTCGGCGACGGCTTTGAAAGCGGAAACTTCAGCGCCTTCCCCTGGAGCAACGTCAGCTCCGTGCCCTGGACCGTGCAAAGCGGCTCCAGCAACGCCCACAGCGGAAACTTCGTGGCCAAGAGCGGCACGATCAGCCACAGCGGCTCGACCGAACTGGCCGTGACCATGAACGTAGGCGCGGATGGCAACATCACCTTCTGGAGGAAAGTCTCCTCCGAAGCCAACTACGACTTCCTGCGTTTCTTCATCGACGGCACGGAAGCGGGCTCCTGGAGCGGAACGCAAGCCTGGGCGCAGCTCAGCTATCCCGTCACCGCCGGCAACCGCACCTTCAAATGGGTCTATTCCAAGGATAGTTCCTACTCCACCGGCAGCGACTGCGCCTGGATCGACGACATCGTCTTCCCCATGGCCGGCAGCGGCGAACTGCCCCTGATCTATGTGCCCACTGAAGACATCGTGTTCATGAACGTGCAGGCCAACGACATCCTGGCGGCGGACTTCATCGTCCGCAACCTCGGCAGCACCGACCTCGCCGGCATGATCAGCGTTCCCGCGGGCTTCGGCCTCAGCGAGGGCGGCTCCAACCTGCCCGGTGACTATGCCTACACCGTACCCGCTGGTGAAAACCGCATCTACACGCTCACCTACACGGTGCCCAATCCCCCGCAAAACGTCACGGACGAGATCACCATCACCTCAAACGACGCCAACCTCCCCGTGGTGAACATCCCCGTCCAGGTGCAGACCTCCGTCGCCAACTCCGACCCCGTCGTCCCGCTGGTCACCAGCCTGGAAGGCAACTTTCCCAATCCCTTCAATCCGGAGACGGCCATCCGCTTCTCAACCAGGGAACCCGGCAGCGTCCGCCTCAGCGTGTTCAATCTGAAGGGACAGCTGGTGAAGACCCTGGTCAGCGGCGACCTGCCCGCCGGATATCACAAGATCGTCTGGAACGGCAGGGACAACTCCGGCCACGGAGTCGCCAGCGGAATCTATCTGTATCGGATGGAGACCCCCGGCTACAGCAAAACCAACAAAATGATGCTCTTGAAATAGCTCTCAAATAGCGCGGGCGGCGCCGGTTCGCCGGTGCCGCCCCAAATTTGAAAAAAGTTACCCGGAGTTTGATTTTTTTTATTGACAGAAATAGCCCGCCTGTAATAGAATTCACTTCATTACCATTAAATTCCACCGGGGCAGCCTCAAACGCTGCCCAGACAACGATGCAGACATATTTTAAGTAAATAGAGATGGAGGAGTCCATGAGACGACTTTACACCCTGATCGCCCTGATCTTTGCCCTGAGCTTGGCGCTGAACGCCGAACAGGTCACGGTCGGCCCCAATCAGAACGAGATCCGCCTGCTTTCCGACGGCGGCAACGCCCTTCAGCTGGAACTCACCCTCGGCCAGTTCGACGCCCAGCCGGTGCAGATAAACGGCGCCACCTGGCAGCAGATCAGCCTCAAGAAAGAGGGGCTGACCCTGGAAGCAGGCTATCCCCAACTGCCCGTAATGGCCGGCAGCCTGATCATCCCGAACTCCGCGAAGATGGAGCTCAGCATCCTGGACAGCGACTTTGTGGAGCTGCAGATGCCGGTAGCGCCATCCAAGGGCAACCTCACCCGCGAGATCGATCCGGACTCCGTCCCCTACAGCTTTGCCGATTTCTATAGCGGCAGCGGCAGCTATCCCGCCGCGACGGCGTATCTGACCGAACCCTTCATCCTGCGCGACTATCGCGGGATCACGGTCCGGTTTCAGCCCTTCGAATACTTTCCCGCCACCGGCACCCTGCGCGTCTACACCAGACTGCGCGTGGGAGTCAACGCCGCCGGCACCGACCTCACCAACTCGCTGTCCCGCGTAGGCAGCGGCTACGCTCCGGAGTTTGAAGGCATCTACAAAAACATGTTCCTCAATTTCGGCGACGCCAAGTATCCTTCTTTGGGGGAGACCGGCAGGATCCTGGTGATCAAGCATTCCATGTTCGACGCTACCCTGCAACCCTGGGTCGAATGGAAACGCCAGAACGGCTACCAGGTCGACGTGGTCGATGTCTCCGTCGCCGGACCGGCCGCCACTCAGATCAAAACCTACATTCAAAACCAATACAACCTCGCCAACGGCCTGATGTTCGTGCAGATCGTGGGCGACGCCGCCCAGGTTCCGACCCTCTCTTCGGGCGGCGGCGGATCCGACCCCTCATTCGCGCTGCTGGCCGGTACCGACAGCTATCCGGAAATCTATGTGGGCCGCTTTTCCGCCACCACCACCGCCGAACTGGAAACCCAGATCACCCGCAGCATCCACTATGAACGGGACCTCGCCGCGGGCAACGACTGGATCCAGAAAGGCATGGGCATCGCCTCCAACGAAGGCGGCGGCAGCCAGGGCGACATGGGCGAAAGCGACCAGGCCCACCAGGAAAACATCCGCACCGACCTCCTCGCCTTCGGTTACCTGACGGTGGATCAGATGTATCAAAACATGGGCGCTACCGCCGCGCAGATATCCACCAATCTCAACCTGGGCCGCGGCTTCATCAACTATACGGGCCACGGATCCAACACCTCCTGGGGCACCACCGGCTATTCCAACACCAATGTGAACGCGCTCACCAACGATTACAAGCTTCCGCTCATCAACTCCGTGGCCTGCGTCAACGGCAACTTTGTGAGCTACACCTGCTTTGCCGAAGCCTGGATGCGCTCCGTCAACGAAGTTACCGGAGCTCCGGCCGGCGCCATCGGCATCTATGCCAGCACCATCAACCAGAGCTGGAATCCGCCCATGCGCGCCCAGGACGAAACGGTGGACCTCGCCTGCGCCATGGCCAAATTCACCGTCGGCGGCCTGCTTTACAACGGTTCCAGCAAGATGATCGAAGTCTATGGCACCGGCGGAGCCGACATGTATAAGACCTGGCACATCTTCGGAGACGCCAGCCTGCTTTTCCGCACCAAAGACCCGCAGCCCCTCACTGCTACCTACAACCCCGTGATGCTGATGGGCATGGCCGACTTCCAGATCGAGACCGTACCCGGCGCCCGCGTGAGCCTCTATGCCAACGGCACCCTCTATGGCACCGGCGTGGTCGATCCCTCCGGCCTGCTGATCCTGCCCCTCAGCGTGATCCCCACCGAACCGATGGACCTCACCCTCACCGTGACCGCCTACAACAAGGTCACCCATATCGGCGTGATCCAGGTCCTGCCTGCCACCGGCCCCTATCTGCTGATCGAAGACCTGGTTGCCTCCGATACCAACAACAACCTTCCGGAATACGGCGAAACCGTGACCCTCAACGTGACCCTGGAGAACGTCGGCAGCGACGCCGCCACCGCGGTCAGCGTGGCGATCACCAGCGCCGATCCTTATGTAACGGTGGTCCAGGGCACGGAAGTGATCCCCACCATCAATGCCAACGCCACCGGCGGCACGGTCATCGGCTTCCAGATCCAGATCGCGGACAACGTTCCGGACCAGCACGAAGCCCTCTTTGAGATCGCGGCCACCCTCACCGACCAGACCACCTTCAGCGCCGAACGTTCGATCGTCCTCAACGCTCCCTCCTTCTCCTGGGGCAGCATCCACATCCAGGACGGCAGCGGCAACGACAACGGCCGCATCGACGCCGGCGAAAGCGTCACCCTCACCTTCCCCATCACCAACGTCGGCCACGCCCCCGCCGGAGCGACGATCGGCACCCTGATCATCGACGGCGTGATGAACATCGAAGAGCCCATCCTCACCGATTTTGCCTCCCTGGGCGTGGACGAAGTGGCCGGAATGATCTACTCCGTCACCTTCTCCTCCCAGATCCCGATGGGCACCAACGTCAACCTCACCGCCATGCTGTTTTCCGGAAACTATTCCGCGGTCCAAAACTACACTGTCGGCATCGGCATCGTGCAGGAAAACTTCGCCCTCGATTTCTCCGGCTTCCCCTGGTTTTTCACCGGCGGCAGCTGGACCATCGACCCCGCCGTTAGCTACAACGGCTCCAACGCCGCCCGCAGCGCCGTCATCGGCAACAGCCAGGCCACCTCGATGACCGTGACCATGACCAGCGACGCCACCGGCTTTGTCTCCTTCTGGAAAAAGGTTTCCTGCGAGCAGAACTACGACTACCTCAAGTTCTACATCGACGGCATGATGCGCAACCAGTGGACCGGAACCAACGACAACTGGGAACAGATCTCCTACGAGATCCTGCCCGGCACCCACACCTATAAATGGGAATACTTCAAGGATTCGATGACCTCCGCCGGCAGCGACTGCGCCTGGGTGGACGACATCATCTTCCCCTCCCTGGGCGGAACCGCCGGCACCCCCAATATCGCCGTGGACGCGCCCACCCTGGAGTTTGGAACCGTCTATATCGGGGCCAGCTCAGTCCTGCCCCTCACGGTCAACAACACCGGCGACGCCATGCTGATGGGCAGCGTGGAAGTCCCTGCCGGTTTCATGGCCTGCCTGCCGGATTGCGAATCCGCTGGCACGGTGTTCTTCACCGTTCCGGCCCAAGGTTCCCAGGTCATCAACGTCTCTTTTGCCCCCACTGAGGTCATGGACTACAGCGGCGACATCGTCATCACCACCGACGATCCGGACCAGAACGTCCTCACCGTCCCTGTTTCCGCCAACGGCGACAACCAGCCGGTCTCCAACACCGACCCCGTCAGCCCCGCGATCACGGAACTCAAAGGCAACTGGCCGAACCCCTTCAACCCCGTCACCACGATCAGCTACAGCGTCAAGGATGCCAGCCCCGTGCTGATCCAGGTCTTCAACCTCAAGGGCCAGCTGGTGCGCACCCTGGTCGACGCAGCCAAGGCCCCCGGCGACCACAAAGTGGTCTTCGACGGCCTGGACGACCAAAACCACCGTCTCTCCAGCGGCGTCTACCTGTTTAAGATGCATTCTGGCAAATACACCGAAACCAAAAAGATGATCATGATGAAATAAGCTCAGGCAGCTGAGTGACATTGCGCCCCGGTTTCGGCTGGGGCGCTTTTTTTGGGTTAACGGGTTAACGGGTTAGTGAGTTAATGAGTTAATGAGTTAATGAGTTAATGAGGTAATGGCTGCGCAGGAATTGGGGCTGGGTGGCGGTGTAGGGGCAGGTCGAGGCATCCGCGCTGGGGGGATTCCGCTCATTGTTTTACAGCCCGGAGGTATTTGTCTTGCTTCATAAAGGAGTTGTTCGCGTCGCGAGCTGTCATCCACAAAAGGCAGACGAGGACGTCTGCCGCTCCGGCCCCGACGCGTCTTGGCCCCTTTTTCAGATTTGTGTGCCGTGGCCAGGCTCGCCCAATACATCCCCAATAAGGTTGGGTAAGCCTACGCTCAGCAATGCGTCGGTTCAGGTACGGGCCAAAAGAACGAGATCAGAATGCTCAATTAGGCTGGAATCATGGCTGGTAGCGGTAGGATGAGACTTGGGGCAACAACGGCCAAGCTTCAACGCCAACTTGACAGGATCGCCCAAAAGCAGCCCAATCCGTTACGAAACGGAACTTTTCGCTTGACAGATTGCAGCGGGCGGATTCGCGTTCACAATTATGCTCAAGACGGAACGCCAATGAACCGGTCCTACGTGATCCTGCTCTTGCTATTGCCCATGATTCTGGGCGCGCAGAGCCTGAACGACGGGTACATGTTCCCGGGTGACGAAACCTGGGAAGACCCGGAGTATGAGATATTGGCGCATCCGGAGTTTGGCTTCGGCGGGTTGCTCGGCACGGTCACGATCGACGGCAGCAGCTACACCCAGTTCCGTTTTCTGCCCGAACTGGCGCTGTGGAAGCTGGGAATCGGCATGGACATCGACCTCCTGGTGGACAGCCAGGGCCAGATCCGGCGCGAGGGCTGGGAAGACCCGGACGATATCCTGCGCCGGGTGCTGTATCTGCGGTTCGCGGACCGCACAGACTCCCTCTACTTTCGGATCGGCAGCATTCCGGACTACACCCTCGGCCACGGGCTGATCTTCGACGATTATTCCAACATGCTCCGCTATCCGGAGGTCAAGGCCACCGGCGCCTACATCGGTGTGAACACCAACAGCTACGGGTTCAGCTTCGAAGCATACACCCACGACATCGGACAAAACCAGATCCTGGCGGGACGCGCTTCCCTGAAGCCGCTGCAGGCCCTGGGAATCAGGCTGCTCAACCGGCTGCGGGTGGGCGTCAACCTTGGGGCCGATCGCAATCCGCGGGGTAAATATCCGGATACGGACCATGACGGCTTTCCGGACGTCTACGACAAGTTTCCCGGCGACGCGGGCAAGTGGCTGGACAGCGACGACGACGGTTTGGCGGATAACGTCGACCTGGACCTCAACGGCAACGGCGTGATCGACCATCCGGACCTGAATCCCTATGTGCAGCAGGTGTTTCCGGACATCGACCAGATTTATCCGAATTATCCCTTCGACCTCCAGCTCAGTCCGGATGAGGCGTTGCGCTACGCCGAGGCCGACGCCATCTGGATCTCCAGCGCGGATTATGAGCTGCCGGTGATCGCCGGCAGAGACTTTTACATCTCCCACTACGGCGAACTGGCCGCCATGAACAACGAAGGGCGGGGGCTGATCTTTCCGGGGTTTGCCCTGCACTGGACCATCCTGGACGCCAAGTTTGAACTGCGCAATTTCAGTGATAACTTTCTGCCCGCCTATTTCAACAACCTGTACGACGAACAGCGCTGCGAGGTGGTGATCGATCCCGCCGCCGGCGAGGACGGGCATCGCCGCTACAGCCTGCGCACCAAGGCGGAACTGCTTGACGAAGCAAGGGGCGGCCTGGGCTGGTTTGGCTATCTGAAAGCGAACCTCTTCAACCTGGGTTACGTGAAGCTGGCGTATCAGGACATGTACAATACTGAAAATAGATTTGGAAAGTCCGTCTGGGGCAAGCTGACGCTGATCCCCCAGAAATTCCCCAAACTAAAGGAAGCTTCGCTCTACTACGCGCAGACGGACGTGAACCGGATCGAGCTGGACAAACTGCGTTGCGAAGGCGCCCGCCTGGCCGGCAGGGTCGTTTGGGGCTACACGGATCAATACAGCCTGGTGGGGCGGTATCAGGAATTTTATACCGACCTGAACGGCGACGGCAAGATCGCCGGAGCCAGCGAGACCGTCGAGACCCTCAGCTTCGGGCTGGAATTTCAGTTCTGAACTGGCAGGGTGGCCAACCAGCAGGAGGCTGGGCCGCTCAGGGTGTAGGGGCCGGTATCGGCGCTCAGAAAGGCGCTTTCACCACATTTTAGCGCAATCCCGCCGCCCTGGGTTTGCAGTTCCAGATTGCCCCGGTCGCAGAGTATCAGCACGGGCAAGCCGCGCGTGTCGCCCATCTGGGTTGCGCCCACTTCCAACCGCTCCAGATAAAATTCCTCCGCCGGGCAGGGATAGCCAAAGCGGCCCGGTTGGGTCTCCAGCGGCAGTATCCGGGCAGGCGGATTGGGATTGAAATCCAGGACCCGGGTCAGTTCCACCAGATCGATGTGCTTGGGAGTGAGGCCGCCGCGCAGGACGTTGTCCGAATTAGCCATCAGCTCGATTCCCGCGCCCTCCAGATAGGCGTGCAGTACCCCGGACGGCAGGTAGATGGCTTCGCCGGGCTGCAGGCTGACCAGGTTTAGATAGAGCGGTGCCAGCACTCCGGCGTCCCAGGGAAAGTGATCTTGCAGCGTCAGGCAGGCGGAGCCGACTGGATCCGGCTCTTCAACCCGGTCCAGCAGGGTTTCGATCGCTTCCTCGCGCTGATCTTCTTCGAGCGTCATGATCTGCAGGAAAAGCTTGCTCAGATGCCGGGAATCGTGAAAGCGCTCGAATTCCGCAAAACTGCCCAACACCGGTATCAGGCCGTAATCCCGGAGATTGGCGGCGATCTCCCGGTAAGGTCGGAAACCGCAGAGGGCTGTGAAGGGAGTGAGGGCGCAAAGCAACTCCGGCTTGTGATTGTCGTCGCGGTAGTTGCGTTCAGGGGCGGAGATCGGGACGCCGAGGCTGCTTTCCCGGGAGAAGCCCTGGCTTGCCTGTTCCCTGGAGGGATGGGCCTGGACGGAAAGGGGGCGGGCGGCGGCGAGGACCTTCAGCAGAAAGGGCAGCCGGCCGCTGTAGAGGCTGGAGCCAAGCCCCAGCGTCGCCTCGGGGTTGCCGGAGATAAAATCGTTCAGCGGGATTTCCAGGTCGTCGAGACAGAGGCGGGAAGGCGCTTGGGGATGCGCGCCGATCCACATTTCCGCTACCGGCAGGGAAGGATCGGTGGGAGCGCCCAGCAGGGCGGGGATGAAAGTGGTCGAGCCCCAGGCATAGTGCTGCAGGGGGTTGGCGAGTTTCCAGGCCGCCAAGTTTACTCCGGATTCCCCAGGCGGGCCTGCATCAGGCGCAGCACGGGACTGAGGGTGGGAAAGAAGCGTTTGGCCTGTTTCAGCACCTGACGGGCGCGGACAAACTGCTTCCGCTCGATCAGCAGGCGGAGGAGATCCTCGTAAAAGCCCATTTCGTAGACATGGCGTTCCAGGCCTTTTTCCAGGATGGCTATGGCTTTATCCTGCATGCCCAGCTTCACCGCGCAGGTGGCGTAGATCAGCGTGTGGTCGGCCAGGTTGATGTCGCCGCTCTTTTCGTAGCTGGCAAAGGCGTCGTAGGCATGCAGCCAGATCCGTTGGCGGGCATAGGTGAGCCCTTTGAGGAGGGTCAGGTGGCGGTGGCGGCCGATCTTCGCCTCGGCCCGGCGAATGTAAGCGCGGGCGCTTTCCAGGTCGTCCACCCGGAGGAGTTGCTCAATCAACAGAAAATAGATGAAGGGATTGTTGTCGATCAGGTCCAGCAGCTCGCGCATGATCTGGATGCTGTCAGCGTGGCGGCCCTGGTAGGCGAGGGCGAGGGCTTTGTTGTAGCGGACATCGTGATGCGGTTCGGCGATCTGGTCGTAATAGACCGTGGCCAGGCGATATTCCCCCTCGGCAAAATAGGTGTTGCCGATCACGAGCTTCAGATGGTCGTCGTCGGGTGAGAGTTTGAGCGCGGATTGGAAACACTTGATGGCTTTGTCGAAGAGCTCGCGGGTGAGGTAAAACTCGCCCAGTTTGATCAGGGGGCGGGGTTCCTGGGGATGTTTTTCCACCGCCTCGGAGAGCAGTTGCACCGCGTGGAGCCAGTTGGTTTTGAGCAGGGCATCCGCGCGGAGGAGGAGGTCGTGGAGCTCTTTATCGGACGTCACGATTCCTCCGCCAGGATGTCTTTTCCCCACCCAGTGAGATCTGGCAAACCTGGTGCAGGGCAGCAGCCAGAAACGGCTGCTGCTCCCGGGCTGAAAAACCGATAATGACTCTGGCAGGAAGTGGGGGGTCGGCCGGGATCATCTCAGTTCCTTCATGATCTCCGCGATGGCACGCTGCAGCTGGGGATCGCGTCCGGCGATCTCGTCCTCGGGGCTGATCTCCACTATGATATCCGGCATCACGCCGTTGCCCTCCATGTTGGTGCCGTCCATGCGGTACCAGCCGGAGCCGGGCATGCGCATGGAGGAGCCGTCCATCAATTCGTATTCCCAGGTGCCGATCACCGATCCGCTGGAGGGAACGCCGATAACCTTGCCCAGTTTGAGTTGCTGGTAGACGGTGGGAAAGATCTCGCCGTCGGAAAAGGAGCCTTCATCCACCAGCACGATGGAGGGACGGGTCCAGGCCCGCCTGGGTTCCTGATTGCGTTCGCCGGTATAGCGCCTCGAGGTGGACCAGGCGTAAGGGGTTTTGCTGAGCAGGGTGATGATCTGGTCGTGGATGTGGCCGCCGGTGTTGCCGCGGACGTCGATGATCAGAGCCTCCTTGTCCGCGTTGTCGCGAAACAGGTCGCGCACAAAGTTGTCGTAGTCGCGGTTGCCCATGCCGGGGATGTGGATATAGCCCACGCGGCCGGAGGTTTCACGGTCCACGGCGGATTTGCTGGCATTGACCTTGTCCGCGTAGAAGAGGCGGCGGTTTTCGCCCCAGCTCAGGCCGTTCAGGATGGCATCCCTGCGGACGCCGCCGGCGGACCAGGCCAAGCGGATGCGTTTGCCGACCTTATCCAGCAGCAGGGAGTCCACCGGGGTTTTGGCGGTGATGGAAACACCGTCGATGGCCAGCAGCAGGTCGCCAGCCTTCATCCCGTAGAAGCTGGCCAAGCGCGAGGTGGGATACACTTTGGCGATCCTGATGCCCTCACGGAGCTGGGAGCCGTAGTCCAGTTCCAGGCCCAAAGACGCGGTCTGGCGGGCTGTGGAAGCACGCTCGCGGCGGGGATAGAAACCGGTGTGGGAGGCGTTGACGTCGCCGATCATTTCGTTCACGATCGTGGCGATGTCTCCGATTCCGCGGGCTTTGGCGGCATAGGGACGATAGAGGCGGTAGAGCTGGTCCCAGTTTTTGCCGTGCATGTTGGGGTCATAGAAATTAAGGCCGAATCTGCCCCAAACCTGTTCAAAGACGCGCAGGTTGAGCAGCTTTTCATCGTATTGGTAATCAAACTCCGCCTTCACCTCGCCCTTGGAGCCCTTGTCGGGATTGTAGTAGCGCAAAGCGCCGTCGCGGACGTAATAGAGGGTATCGCCGGACCAGTCCCGGGCGCCGGGGTCCTTGCCGAGGTCAAACTCGGTCTTCACGTTCTTGCCATAGACGTTGGCCTTTTTGAGGGCGGCGGAATCTCCCTCCTCGCGGCCTTCAGAGTAGTAGTAGAAAGTGCTGTCGCTGATCACGCGTTCCACCGTCAGATAACTATCCGGATCGGTTATGACGGGATAGAGGCGGCGCTCCAGATCTTCCCAAACCACTTTCAGCTCGCGACGGGGCTTGCCGGAGACATCCTGGTCAACGCTTTCATCCTCGGTGGCTTTATCCCCCGCCTGGATGGCGTCGGTGCTGTCCTGGGGGGCGTAGATCTCTATCCAGTGGTCTTGGTCGTACTCAAACTCATCGCGCGGCAGCAGATCCAGGCGGTAGATGCCGTCGGCGCGGGAGATCAGCAGCGAGCGGTCGTCTGGGGTCCAGGTCAGCCCGCGGATCCAGGCATCGTCGTTCATCAGTTTGCGGGATTCGCCGGTGGCGAGGTCGTAGAGCCAGAGCTCGCGCATCCAGACGTCCTCGCGGGTGGAGGCATAGACTGCGTAATCGCCGCTGGAATTGATGGCGAAGTTGCTGGTGACCGGACGGTCCACCCCCAGCGACTTCAGGTCCTTCAGGTCCTGGCCGGCGACTGCGATCCTCCCGCTGACGCGGTTGTCGCCATAATAGACCACCCACTTGCCGCTGTCGTCGCGGTAGAAACTTTCCACATCCAGGCTGTCCCGGCCAAACCAGTCCAGCTGGGCCAGCGTGGTTGCGAGGCTGTCCCAGGTGGCCACATACAGCTTTTCCAGGCCGCGGTCCAGCTGTTGCAGCACCAGTGTGCGGCCGTCTTCCATGAACTCCAGGTTGCCGGTGCTGGCCAGCCCGTCCGTGAGCTGGCGGACCTCGCCGCCTTTGCGGGGCACGAGGAAAGCATCGTGGGAATCGATGAAGGCCACCAGCAACTGGTCGTCGGACACGGCGAAGCTGCCGAAATCCGCTTTGACCTTTTCCCGCCGGGTGTATTGGCGCCACATGTCTTCCGGAATCACGAAACTCAGTTTGGCGGCCTTTTGGTCCATCTGGCGAGGCAGGGCGGGGTCATAGGTCCAAAGTTCGTTGAAGTATTCAAAGACCATGCGGTCGTTGGCGCGGGCGATGGAGATATCGCGGGCGGACCATTCGCGCAGGTTGGTCAGTTGGGCCGGTTTGGAAAAATCGAGTTTTTCCACGGAGTGTATCTGAAACCGCTCACCGTCTGACGCGCAGTAGTAGAGCGCGTTGCCGGTGTGGGAAAAGCGGGGATAGCGCTCTGTATATGGGGTTTCCGTGAGGCGGGTGTAGGTCTTGGAAGCGAGGTCAACTTTCCAGAGTTCGCCGGCGACGCTGCCCTGATAGGCTTCCCGGTGGGGATCGCCGTTGCGGTTGAAGACGATGCTCTTGTTGTCCGGCGACAGGCTGGCGTAGCGGTTGCCGATCTCCGCGAGCAGGATGGGGCGCGAACCGTCCACCGGCACTTTGTAAAAAGAACTGCCGAAAGCCTGGCTGTATCGCGTGCAGAGGAGGTTGGCGCTGTCGTTGAACCAATCGCTGATCGTGTAGGGTTCCGCGATGATGACCCGGGCTTCGCCTCCGGCGGAGGGGATCAAATAGGGATAGCTGGTGCCCTCGCGATCGGAGTTGAAAGCGATGTAGCTACCGTCGGGCGACCAGCAGGGACCCCATTCCGAGGCCTCGGTGGCGGTCAGGCGGCGGGCCGTTCCGCCGGCAAAGGGAACCAGCCAGAGGTCGTTATCATACGCAAAGCAGATCGTTTCTCCGTCGGGCGATATGGCCGGATCGGCGGCAAAATCGGGTTGCAGGGCTGCCAGCCAGAGGCTTGGCAAGATCAGGATCAGGGCGCAAAACAGGGGTTTGAACATGGATGTCCTCAGTCTTTTTCGTGGAGTTCCAGATTGGATTGGCGGTTGTTGAGCTCGTATTCGTGTTTCAGGATTCGGATGCGCACCGGGGGATAAACTTCGCGGCTGACGAGCAGTTTTAGCCTGGCGCTGGCCGGCCGGAGCAAAAAATCGTCCAGGCCCATGTCCACGGCGGCTTCGCAGAGTCCGATGCGGTCGGCGGTCTCTTTGATCCTGGCTGCGTTGGCCGCCGGATCCTGTTTAAGCTGGATCAGTTCCTTGGTCAGGCGGGTGAGCAGGGCCTTGTTGTAGGGGCTGATGGTGATCTCCACCAGGGTTGGCGTGCCGTCAGCTGCTCCCAGATTGGCGATTTCGATGTCGCCGCTGCTTTCCAGATGGCCGCCCCAGAGGCTTCCCGCTTCGGAATGGACGCCTTTGTCGGCAACGACTTCGCTGGCCTGGATCTTGTCCGTAAAATTGAGTTTGCCCCGGCAGAGCACGGTAGAGCCGGCGATTCCGGCGCAAGTGAGATCCCCCTTGACATCCAGGCCGGGCTGGAAGCAATCCCGGATCTGGCCACCGATCTTGAGGTTGCCTTCGCAGTAGACGCGGGACGAGCTCAGGTCTCCGGTGATGCGGAGGTTTCCGGCGGCTACGATCTCCGCGCTGGCGACGCCGCCCCGGATCTCCAAATTGACCGTACTGCGCAGGGTGCCGTTGCGCCCGTCCAGATCGCCTTCGAAGTAAACGCTTTCCAGCATCGAGATCCTGCCGTCGGTGTCCACGCTGGGAAAGCCGTTGACAGCTGCCACATAGACCCCGCGGGATTCGTCGAATTCCACGTTGTCGCCGCAATGCTGGCGCGCCGCGGCGGGATCGGTGTCGGCGCCGGTGATCATTTCGCCGTAGATATCGTAGATCGAGCCCTGGCGGTCGAAGATGTTGCCGGCGTGATCAGCGATCACGGAACCGGCTTCCAGGCAGGTGAGGGTGTTGAGGTCCCTCAGGCTCACCCGGCCATCGAAACCTCTGGCCTGTTCGAGATCGAAATAATAGTTGAGCTGGGTCTCGCCTTTCACGTATTCACAGACGGCGATCGGGAAGGGGATGCCATACTCGCGTTCCAGGCCGTGTTTGCGGATGTAGCGTTGGGCTTCCTCAAATCCGTTTTTGATTTCGGCGCGGTTGATCAGTTCGAGGATCTCGGCCTCGTCGATCAGGGCGCGGCCATCCAGGATCGTCAGCCACGCGGAGAGGCGGTCGTCCCTAAGTTCCAGCCTGAGGCTGCCGTCTGGGTTGGTTAGGATCTTACTCATGGTTCCAGTCCGATAAGGTTGATTTGGCGGTTGCGGGTACCGTCCCTCCGATAGGAAAAGTGCGTTGCCGATTCAAGGGTGCAGACTCTCTGCTGGTCGATGTTCCGAAAGGGAAGCCCGGCTGCCAGCAGTTGGCGGAAAACCGTCAGGCGCAGGTCCAGCCGGAAGGGGCGGTAGGGCTCGACATGGGTGCCGGCGTCCAGCAGGCTTTGGTTGAACCGGTCCCAGATGTCCTCGCTCACTTCATAGTGATCGGCGCAGATGCCGGGCCCGATCCAGGCATACAGGTCTTCCGGCTCGATCCCATAGCGGGAACCCAGCAGCGCGACAGCCCCTCCGGCGATGTTTTTGCGGGTGCCTTCCCGGCCGCTGTGCACGGCTCCGACTGCCCGGTTGAGCCGGTCGTAAAAGAGCACCGGATAGCAGTCCGCGGTGCGGATCAACAGATACTGGCCGGGGATGTCGGTCACCAGTCCGTCCGCCACCGCGATCTGGGGATGATCGCCAAACCCGGCGCCGCAGTCATCTTCGCCGCAAACGTGCACGAGATCGGAATGAGTCTGCTCGGCGATCACCACTCGGCTTGCGGGGATCAGCCTCGAGCCCAGCTCAAAATCGCCGTGGCGATGCATGATGCCCCGATAGTCTGGATCTGTGCCGCCCAGGTGGTAAAAGGTCTTCATTGGCTGTTGGAGAGGTCCAGCGTGGGCCGGGGTTGGTAGATCGAAGTGTTTTTGTTGGTGACCAGCATCCGGATGACCCCCCGCTCCAACCTGGCCACCCTTTTCAGCGATAGCAGCGACCAGATCAGGCAGGCGCCGGCGCAGACCGCGAGGGCCAGTTGGGCTCCGACGCTGCTGGACAGGGTCCCGATCAACAGGTTGCCAAACGGCATGGTGGAGCCAAAGGCCATCGTGTACATGCTCATCACCCGGGGATGCATGTGTTCCTCGGTGACGCTTTGGATCAGGGTATTGGTGCTGATCATCTGGGCGGTCATGCCCAGGCCGACCACAAACATCAGCCCCATGCTGAGGTAGATGCTGGTTGATAGCGAAAAAGAGATCAGGGCCAGGCTGGCGACACCGCCCATGACGATCAGTAGGGGCAACATCCCTTTGATCGTCCGCCGCGAGCCCAGATAGAAGGCGGAAATCAACGCTCCGACGCCCACGCAGGACATCAGGGCGCCCTGGGTGCTGGAATTCCCTTTCAGGATGTCCCGCGCGAAAACGGGAAAGAGGGTGCCATAGGACATCCCAAACAAAGTGTAAAAACTGAGGTTGAGCACCAGAAAACGGATCGGCAGGCTGTGCCAGCTGTACTTCCAGCCATCCAGGATCTTGGCGATCACCGGTTCGCGCCTCGCCGTGACTTTGGGGTAGTTGATCCGAATGAACAGGAGCGAGATGATCACCGCCAGATAGCTGGCGGCGTTGATGCCAAAGCAGACACCTTCGTTGAAAAGGATGATCAGGGCTCCGCCGATGGCGGGACCCACCAGCCTGGCTCCATTGAACATCGCGGAATTGCTGGCGATGGCGTCCGGCAGCAGGCTGCGCTTGGTGACCAGGTCTTTCACAAAAGTCTGGCGGATGGGGGCGTCCACCGCTTCGATGCAGCCCAAAGCCAGGCTCAGCGCCAGCAGCGGCCAGAGCCGGGCGGAATAGATGAAGCCGGTCAACACCGCCGCCGACAGCAGGGTGGCCTGGATCAGATAGAGGGACTGGGTGATGATGATCACGTGGTGGCGGTTCCAGCGGTCGGCATGAGCGCCGGCGAAGGGACTGATGAAGATCGTGGGAACCATGCTCAAAAAGCTGACCAATCCCAGCAAAAAGTGGGAATTGGTGATCCGGTAGACAAACCAGCCCATGGTCACCCGCTGCACCCAGGTGCCGATCAGCGATATGCCCTGGCCCATGAAGAACAGGCGGTAATTCCTGATCGACAGCGACGCGAAGGGCATCTTGAAGCGCGCGCTCATGGTTTGGACCGATAGGGCGCTGCGGCGGATGCAGGGTCGCCGGCTGCGTCTGGAAGGAGGTTCACGCCTGCTCTTCCTTCACTTCTTCGGCAACCGGCGCGACCGCTGCGGGCTCGCTGTGTTCAAAGCGCAGTTCCTGCGCTTTGCTGTACTTCCTGGTGATCAAAGCTTTTTCGCTTTCGGGGATGCCTGCCAGGATCAGTTCAAAGATCTCGTCCGTACCCAGGGTTTCCTTTTCAAACAGTTCCTGGGCCAGCCGGTCGAGCAAATCGCGGTGGTCGCGCAGGATGCTCAATGCCCTCTGGTAGGCCCGGGCGATGAAGCTGCTGATCTCGCTGTCCACCAGCTGAATGGTCTCGTTGCTGTGGACGTCGCGGCCCACCAATTCCTTGCCCAGATAGACCTCGGTCTCGTTTTTGCCGATGGTCATCGGGCCGATCTTGTCGCTCATGCCCCAGGTGCAGACCATCTTTTTGGCGATCTCGGAAACCCGTTCCAGGTCGTTGCCGGCGCCGGTGGTCAGTTCGTTGAAGACGATCTCTTCCGCCGCCCGGCCGCCCAGCAGCTGAACCATCATCTGCTCCAGATACCCGCGCGAATAGCCGGTTTTATCCGTCTGTAAAAAGTGGGTGGCGCCGCCGGTGAAGCCGCGGGGGATGATCGAAACCTTGTGCACCGGATCGGCTTTGTCCTGAAAAACGCTGGTCAGCACATGCCCGATCTCGTGGTAGGCGGTGAGCTTTTTATCCTCTTCGGGGATCACCCGGCTCTTTTTTTCCTTGCCCAGGATCAGCTTGTCCTTGGCCTCCTCAAAATCGATCATGTTGATGCTCTGCTTGTTTTTGCGCGCAGCGATCAGGGCCGCCTCGTTGACGATGTTGGCCAGGTCGGCTCCGCTGAAACCGGGAGTGCCCCGGGCGATCAGTTCCAAATGCACGTCGTCGGCCAGCGGTACCCTGGCGGAATGCACTTTCAGGATCTCTGTGCGGCCTTTGATGTCCGGCAGGTCCACCGTCACCTGGCGATCGAAGCGGCCGGGGCGGAGCAGCGCGGGATCGAGGATGTCGGGACGGTTGGTGGCGGCGATGATGATCACCGCCTCGTTGGGCTCGAAGCCGTCCATTTCCACCAACAGCTGGTTCAAAGTCTGTTCGCGTTCGTCGTGTCCGCCGCCCAGTCCGCTGCCGCGGTGCCGGCCCACAGCGTCGATTTCGTCGATGAACGTGATGCAGGGCGAGTTCTTTTTCGCCTGGTCAAAGAGGTCACGCACCCTGGCGGCGCCCACGCCCACAAACATTTCCACAAAGTCCGAGCCGCTGATGCTGAAAAACGGCACCCCGGCCTCGCCGGATACGGCTTTGGCGAGCAATGTCTTGCCCGTGCCGGGACGTCCCACCAGCAGCACGCCGCGGGGAATGCGCCCACCCAGGCGCTGAAACTTTTTGGGGTCCTTCAAAAACTCCACGATCTCCTGCAGCTCTTCCTTGGCCTCTTCCACGCCCGCCACATCCTTGAAGGTGATGTTGGTTTTGCTCGCCTCATGCAGGCGGGCCCGGCTCTTGCCAAAGCTGAAGGCCTTGGAATTTTGGTTGCTCATCCCTTTCATGAAGAAATACCAGAGGCCAAAGAGCAGGATGAAGGGAAACACATAGGACAGGATCATGCCCCAGTTGGAGGGCTTGCGGGTGCTGACGGACACGTTTTTTTGGACCAGCAGTTTCACCAGTTCGGGGTCGTCGAAGGGCATCACCGTCTGATAGCGGACCTTGCTGGCATCCGTGTAAAGGATGTCCCGCACGACGAATTCCGCCTGCACGACCTCGCCGCGCTCCACCTGCGAAACAAACTCAGTGTAGGATTTTTTGACGATCTGCTGTCCGCGTCCGCGGATGTTGTAGATCAGCAGCATCGCCAGCAGCAGGATGATCAGGATCACAGGAAAGGATAGCTGCGGCTTGGGCTTGGCCATCCCAGGCGGCGGAGTGCCGGGCCGGGGGCCGGAGCTGGGAGGATTCCCGGGCCGCGGGGACTGGCCGGGCCTGGGCTGCGCGTCTGGGCCGGAACGCTGGCGTTTGCGCAGCATCAGGATGCGCAGTCCGCTCAGCAGGGTGATCCCCAACAGGGCGTAGATAAACCATTTCAACAGGGTGCCCAGTTCGCCCATCGCTCCGCGGATCTCAGCCTCCTGGGGGATTTCCGCCGTGGTAACAGGCGCCGCCACCGCCGCTGTATCGGTCGCCGCGCTGTCCGCCAACGTGGCTGGCTGCGCGAAACAGAGGCCCTGCAGCAGCAGAACCGCGAGCATCAGACAGATATATTTCATGAATACATTTCTTCCTTGAGTATGCCTATGTAGGGCAGGTTGCGATAGTGCTCGTCGAAATCCAGGCCGTAGCCCACCACAAATTCGTTGCCGATCTCGAAACCCACGTAATCGAAACTGACCTCCAGCTTGTGGGCGGCCGGTTTGTCCAGCAGCACGCAGGTGCGCAGGCTGGCCGGTTTATGTTGGGAAAGGTAATCGGTGATGTACCGCAAGGACAACCCGGAATCCACAATGTCTTCCACCACGATCACGTCGCGGCCGGTGATGTCGATGTCGATGTCTTTGCGGATCTTGACCACGCCGGAGCTGGAGGTGCCGGCGCCGTAGCTGGAGATCGCCAGAAAGTCGATCTGCAGGGGGATGGTGATGCTGCGCACGAGGTCGGCCAAAAAGATGAATCCCCCCTTGAGGATGCCGATCAGGACCGGCGTGGAGTCCTTGTAATCGGCCACTATCTGCATCCCTATCTCGCGGATCCGGGTCTGGATCTGATATTCGTCTTTCAGCACAGCGGAAAGGTCACAATTCATTTTGTTCATCTGATTCTCCAGTTTTTATCCGGCTGGCGGCCCTTTTGGGCTTTTCATGCACGGGTTCTGCCGTGATGTGCAAATAGCGGCTGCTATTGGCATCCACCGCCACTCTGGCGTCCACCCGGTAGCCCACCACCCAGAAGATCTTTTCCCCGTCATCGCAGATCGGAACTCTGTCCCGTTCAAATTTGGGGACCTTGCAGTCGATCAACAGGTCCTTCACCTTCTTGCGGTCTTTCATGCCCAGGGGGATGAAGCGGTCGCCTTCGCGGCGGCCCCGGATCATGAAGGGAAATCTGATTTTGTCCGCGTCCAGATACACGTTCAGGCCGTCCTCATGGCGGTCCCGGGGCAGCACTTTCAGGGTCTTGAACGAAAAGCGGTAACTGCCGTAAACGGCGCGGTTGCGGTCTTCCTCCACCACATAGGGTTCCGGCTTGGGTTCCTCGCCCGGCTTGAGGCTCACGATCAGATCGCCGTACTGCTTTTTGATCCTGATCCCGCCGGCGAGGTCCAGATACTTGGAGCCCTCGGCCTCCAGCAGGCTCACGATGGCTTCGAAGCCGTGGCGAAAGAAATCCTGTTCGCTCCCGCTCAGGTTGGCGATCGCCGCCTTGAGCGCGTAGTATTGTTCCACCGGGCTCAGCTTTTTCAGCTCCGCCACGGACAGCACATACTGCTCCGGAGTCTGTTCGCGGCAGGCCTTTTTCAGCTGCTTCAGCGCGTTTTTGCGCAGCAGCCGGTCCGCCTCCAAAAAAATCCTCGCCTGCGAGCTGAGGTTTTCCACCACGCTGGGGTTCACCCCGCTTTCGATCAGTGGCAGCAGGCTGTTGCGGATGCGGTTGCGACGGAAACTCTCGTCGCTGTTGCTGGCATCCTCGCGCCAGGCGATGTCTTCGGCCTGCAGCAATTCCACCAGTTCCCGCTTGCTAAAGCAGAGCAGCGGATGGATCACCCTGCCGCTGGTGGGTTTGATCCCCGCCAGGCCGTTGATCCCGGCCCCGCGAAAGAGGTTCATCAGCATCGTTTCCGCCTGATCGTTCTTGTGGTGGCCGGTAACGATGGAGTCAAATTTATACAGCTCCAGGAGCTGGTCAAAGATTTCGTAGCGCTTTTTCCGGGCCTGGTTTTCCAGGTCCCGCCTGCTTTCCAGCTTGATCTTGCGCACGATCACGGGGATGTTCAGTTGCTGGCAAAGTTCCTTGACCAGGGTCGCGTCCGCCGTGCTTTCCGCGCCCCGCAGCTGATGATCCACATGCACCGCCAGCAGCGTAACATGCTGCCGCGACCTCAGCCGCGACATCAGATGCAGCAGCGCCACGGAATCCGCTCCGCCGGAAACGCAAAGCAACAGCTTGCCCCCGGCCTGGAACAACTTGTTTTCCAGCACGTAGTCGAACATCTTGCTGACAGCCAGGTCCAGCTTGCGCATACCCGCTCCTTGCGATATTTTCTGAGAAATTATCTATTTTTTGAAGGGCTTAGCTTGTCAAGCTGCTTTTTCTGCCCCCGCCTCAGTCCGCGTTCTCCCCATTTGAGCGATGCCGCCCCCGCAGGCAAGCCTCAGAGGCGGGATCAAAGTTCCACGTCGTAACTGCCCTGCTTGTCAAACTCAATGGGATTCGTGTTGTTGGCACCGATTTTGGGATGGTATCTACCATAGGGCAAGGCCTTGCGGAAGGTCTGGATGTTAATCCTCCGGGTTTCGGGAAACTTCCTCAACCTGGCTGTCTTGATGGCGGAATCGATCATCGCCGCGATCACGTTATTTTCGTCCGAGCCCAACACGATTTCGGCAACGTTGCGGTACTCCCAGAGAGTGGATCCGTTCGCCAGGCTGCGTAGTTCAAAGCCCGCGTCAACCGCCAGATACCCCGGGCTCAGCAGTCCGTAGCTTTTTCCCCAGTCGTACAACGTAGTGATCAGCACCGCGTCGGCCTGGAAAAACCGGTTGATCTGGGCCAACTGCACGCTATCCGGCCGGCTTTCGGTGTACAGCTCCTGATCCCGCAAAACGGCATATGAGGTCTCCACCGGAAACACATAGTAGCCCTTGAGGCCCACCGCTTCCGCCAGGGTGCAGGCAAAATAATCTCCGGCCCGCTCGTCCCCGGTTAAGTTCACCGGCGGCAGGATCAGGATCGAAGCCGGCGGATCGCTGTACATGCGGGGATAGCTCTCCCCCAGGGTGGATGGCTGCCTAAAGATCCCGCCGCAGCCTGCCAACAGCAGGCTCAGCGCCAGGGCCGCAAGGGCTCTGAAGGTCCTCTTCATCGCCGCTCCTGATGCCCCAGTTGATAACGTTCGAGCAGATGGTCCACCAATACCCTCGATTCCGGCCAGTTTTCCCGTTCCAGCAGCAGATACTTCCTGGCTTCGGCGTTCCTTTCCTCTTCCAGCAGCACTAGCGCGTATTCGCAATAAAGGCCGGGAGGGACCTTGATCTGCTTCGCCTTGGATTTGGCGATCACTTTTTCCAGGCTCGCTTTGAGGTCCGCCCTGGTTACCACGTTCGGATGGCTTTTGTGAAGATAACTGCCGATGGAGTAATCGCCGTAATAGCGGAAAGGCGCGGCGCAGGCGCACAGCAGCAGCAGGGCCGCCGCCGGCCACAACAGCTTCATGGCACCGTCACCTCGACGGTCTGGCCACCCGAGATATTGATGTCTTCCGCCAGCAAAACGCGATTGGCGGACCGGATCTCCAGGCGGTGGACACCTTCGTGCAGCAGAAAGCGGTTGACGTCGTTTTCCGTGTCCAGGCCCCGGCTGTAGCCATCGATCCAAACTTCGCGGTTGGCCACGCTGCCAACCAGGCTCAGATATCCCTTGGCCGCGTCGGCTTGCTGTCCGCCGGTTTGAGAGCCGCAGGCGGCCACCAGGATTCCCAAGACCAGGATGAATCCCAAGTATTTCATCACAACTCCTTACACCCGCATTCCCCCTTGCCGCCCCAAACCGCGGTGCCAGCCACGCTGCCGGCCTCGCCATTATAAGCATCTATTTTACTGGACGCTGTTGGTCTGTCAAGCAGTTTTTCCTGTTTCCGGCCCGCCCATAAACTGGTTGCGAAAGCAGGCATTCAAAGAATTCGGCAAATCCAGCCAGAAGCGGGCGTTTTCGCCCTCATGGCCCCTCCCTCTGCCGGCGCATTTCTGGCCCTATGCTCGCCCAACTTTATTGGGAGTGTATTGGGCGAGTAGGGCCAGGGAGATCGAACCTGAAACAAGGGCCGGGCACGGCCCGGATTTGCTTTGACGGCGCAAACGGTCAGAATGGGACAAGCTCCCGGTGGCGCGAGGATGGCTGTTTGGGTGGCCGCTGGGGTGGTTGTTCCAAACGAGGGCCGATGTGCCTGCCCGCTGCCGTTCGCCGAGCGGCGAAAAACATCTTGACAAAAACCCGGGGGCGGATTTTTTGGCTAAACCATGACGCGAGGTGGAGCAGTTGGTAGCTCGTCGGGCTCATAACCCGAAGGTCGAAGGTTCGAATCCTTCCCTCGC
>CAZOVZ010000024.1:0-36698 GCA_964583755.1 uncultured Candidatus Cloacimonadota bacterium | reverse complement strand
GAGCGCAACCTTGCCAAGGTTGATGTCGCGGGTCCGAGTCCCGTTTCCCGCTCCACTAACGGCGACATAGCCAAGTGGTAAGGCAGAGGTCTGCAAAATCTCTATCCCCGGTTCAAATCCGGGTGTCGCCTCCAATTTTATATTTGCCACGCCGGAGTGGTGGAATTGGTAGACACAAGGGACTTAAAATCCCTCGGGCTTCGGCCCGTGCCGGTTCAAGTCCGGCCTCTGGTACCAGAGCGGGAATAGCTCAGCTGGTAGAGCGCAACCTTGCCAAGGTTGATGTCGCGGGTCCGAGTCCCGTTTCCCGCTCCATTTTTTTCTGCAGGGCAGGCAAACATCCTCCTATTGATTGCATCAGTTGGCAATCAGTCTGGATTGATCAATCCCGAACCCAATTCCAGCCAGCTTTTATCCCCTTGTTCCAAAACCCGGTCTGACGGACTTGATCTCGTTTCGCCAAGCCAGCCAAATGGGAGCGGCAGATGACAGCATCAGGCGCTCGTGATTATCTGGCTGATTGCTGCTTTCAAACGGCCAAATCTCGCGTTTACGGGCTTCTCCGTTTATCCGGATACTTTGGATGCTCAATCTGGCTTGAGGTCCACGCCAAACGCCAGATCTGGCTTGGTTTCCCTCAAAATGGGCTGCCGGAATCACACGGGATTGACGCTGGGTAGTCTGTGCCAGGGGTGGCAAAGTTGATTGTCTCCGATAGCCGCAAGGCTCGTTACTTCAGGTGTTCGTGCAGGAAGTCGTGGTATTCCTTGTTGCCGAAGACCAGTTCCTCGTGGGTGCCCTGATGCGAGCGGCCCTCGGAATCGATGAACAGCACGCGGTCCACGTAGTGCAGCGTGGAGAGCCGGTGGGAGATCACGATGGCGGAGATGCCGGGGTAGTTGAGCTTGATGTCCTGCCAGAGTTTTTCCTCGTTTTCGGCATCGAGGGAGGCGGTGATGTCGTCCAGAATCAGCAGTTGGGGGCGTTTGATCAAAGCCCGGGCGATGGTCACCCGCTGTTTCTGTCCGCCGGAAACGCCCAGTCCGCGCTGGCCGACGCGGGTGTTTTCCTGCTCCGGGAAGGTGGCGATCTCCTGCTCCAACTGCGAGGTTTTGACGGCGGTCAGGTATTCCGCGTCGGAGGCGGAATCCACGGCGAAGAGCACGTTTTCCTTGATCGTTCCGCCAAACAGCATCGGTTCCTGGGGCACGTAGGCGATCAGCTCTCGCAGCGCAGCCAGGTCCAGTTCCGGTAGGGGAATTCCGCCGAATGTGATGCGTCCGGAGTTCGGCTGCAAAAGGCCGAGGACCAGATTGGCGACGGTGCTTTTTCCTGCCCCGGTGGAGCCCAGAATCAACAGTCTTTCGCCCCGGCGGAGGTCGAAACTGCAGTCTCGAATGGCGGGTTCGGACTTTTCCGGGTAGGTGCAGCTGACGCCTTCAAAGCGCAGTTCGCCCAGTTCCGCCGGCTGGAGGCTGCCCTGCCAGGTGTCGTTGAAGCTGGGATAGTCCTTCATTTCTTCCAGGCGGTCGATGTTCACAAAGGCTTGTTTGCCGGAGACAAAGAGCTGGGGCAGGTCCAGCAGCGGATAGATCATCATGCTGAGGTAGGAATAGAACATGTAAAAGGTGCCGACGCTGATCCGGCCTTTCACCGCCATGTAGCCGCCAAAGAGGATGACGCCGATCTGGGCAAAGTAGTCGATGTACTCGTAAATCAGGTGCAGGATGGCGTTCAGCTTCACCACGCTCATCTCGGTCTTGAAACGCCGGGCCAGGGCGGTATCGAAAAAGCGGTTGTATTTTTCCTCGCTGACGAAGGCCTTCACGATACGGATGCCGGAAAAGCTCATCTCCAACTGGTTGTTGATGTTGCTGATGGCCTGCTGGTTGCGTTCAAAGTTTTTGTAGAGCCGGTCCGAAGCGACGTAAAACACCACCATCATCAGCGGCAGCGGGGCGATGGAGAGCAGGGTCAGGCGCGTGTTGATGCTGAACATCACCACCAGCGAAAACATGATCATGCTGAAGGAATTAACCGCGCGGAAGATCCCGGAACAGAGGAACCAGCTGATCTTGGGGAATTCCGAAAGGTCGTCCGTGAGCCGGGTGACCACGTCGCCGGTGCGGAATTTTTGGAAGAAGCGGAAGTCCTTGCTGAGGATGAATTTGAAGTAGAACATACGCAGGAAGTTTTCAAAGCGGATGTTCACCCAGCCCCGGAAGGCGGCGTAAAAACCGGTCACAAACTGCGCCGCGCCCAGCCCCAGCAGGATCCAGATGATGCGGTCCACCTCGCCCATCGGGTCCGGATACTTGTCCGGCGAGGCCAAAATGTTGCGCAGCAGGTCAATCAGCCTGCCAAAGACGATCGGATGCGCGATCGCCACCGCCGAGCTGCCCAGCGTGAAAAACAGCATGAGCACCAGAAACCACTTCTGGCGCTTCCACTGGTGGATGATCCAGGCGACGTGCTTATTCACCGGTTGCCTCCGTGCCCAGAAGTTGAAGCTCGACCAGTTTGCTGTATTCGGGGCTGATCTCCATCAGTTTGGCGTGGGAGCCCCGGTGGATGATCTCGCCGGCCTCGAAAAAGAGGATCTCGTCCGCGTCCAGCACGGAAGTCAGCCGGTGCGCCACCACCACCGCGGTCTTGTTTGAAAACACGGTCTGCAGGCTGCGCTGGATCTTCGCCTCGGTCTGGGGGTCGATCGATGCCGTGGCCTCGTCCATGATGATCACTTCGGCGCCAAAGGCCAGAGCCCGCGCGAAGCTGATCAGTTGCTTTTCGCCCTGGGAGACGTTTTGCCCGCGCTCCGCCAGCTCGCTGTCCAGCTTGTCCGGCAGGGCGTTGATGAAGTCGTCCAGCTGAACGATGTTGATCGCTTCGTCCACCTTCTGCTGGGAGATGTCGTCGTTGTAGACGCGCACGTTTTCCAAAATGCTGCCCGGAAAGAGGAAAATGTCCTGCAGGATCAACCCGATCTTGCTGCGCCAGGCCCGGAATTCGATCTCGGAGAGCGGCACGCCGTCGATCAGGATGCGGCCTTTATTGACCGGATAGAACCCGCAGAGCAGGCTGACCGTGGTGGTCTTGCCGCTGCCGGAAGCGCCCACCAGCGCGATCTTTTGGCCTTTGGGGATGGTGAAGGAAACGTCTTTGAGGATCCACTCCTCGTCTTTGTAGGCAAACCAGACGTGGTCAAAGCGGATCTCGCGCTCGAACGAGGGGATCAGGGTGCCGGTAAACAGCTCTTCTTCGGATTGCAGTTCCGTGAGCTCCAGTATGCGTTTCAGCGATACGAAAGCCCGTTGGATCTGCATCACGTTTTCGGAAATCTGCAGCAGCGGCCAGATCATGCGGTAGATGTAGTCCACAAACACGATCAGGGTGCCGATGGTGACGGCTCCGGCGATGATCCTCGGCGCCGTCAGGCGGATGATGATCACCAGAAACAACACCTCAAAGACCAGCATGAACACGCTCTGGGAACCGTATTCCAGGAATGAGGTGCGGGTTTCCAGACGGTATTTGGCGTCCGAGGCGGCCTTGAGGTCCAGATACGCTTTCTGTTCCTGATTCAGCGATTGGAGCACCGGCATGCCTTGCACGTAGTCTGTGATCTTGGCGCTGACCAGGGCGTATTTTTCCCGGATCTGCCGGTAAAATTTGGACAGGTACTTGATCAGAAAATAGTAACCGATCACCGCCACCACCATGGCCGGAGAGATGTAGGCCGTCACATGCCAATCCCGCAGGAACATCACCACGAATACGCCCGCGAAGAACATCAGGTTGCCAATGATGCGGATCGACAGCTCCGAAAACAGCTGCTTGACCCGCTCGCTGTCGCTTTCGACCCTGGCGATCAGCTCGCCGACGGGGCGTTTGTTGAACCAATCGACGGGCAGGGTCAGCAGATGGCGAAAGACCTGGGCTTTGAACTTGGTGATGATCTTGATGCCCAGGCGCGACAGCAGCACGATTTGCAGATAGGACAGGATGCCGGAGACCATCACCGCGCCGATGAACAATCCGCCGAAACGGTACATCTGGGCGACATCGCCGGTGGGGATGCTTTTGTCCACGATTTCTGCCAGGATGAGGGGGTAGACCAACTGCAGGCCTGAGGTGAGCAGCATCGCAAACAGCCCGAAGGCGAGCAGGCCCAGGTCCTTTTTCACAAACGGATAGAGGAGCTTGAGATAGAATGTGATACCTTGCTTCGCTTCGGACATTTTACGGTTCCCTGGCCTGTGGGGCCGGATAGTTCTGTGAGTTCAAAAAAGATGGTCGGGATGAGAGGATTCGAACCTCCGACTTCTCGGTCCCGAACCGAGCGCGCTAACCGGACTGCGCTACATCCCGACCGGTTTCGCTCAAATTTTCCGGCGCCCCTTATCTGTCAAGATTTTATTCTGGCCGGCGCGTTGGCAGTGCCGCCTTGGGGCGGAACATCAGGTTGTGGATGAAAACAGAGGGGAAAGGATTAGAAAAGATATTCAAGACAGAGGGACAGAATGACAGAGATGTTTTCGCCTGGAGTTTTCAGGCTTTTCTCTGTTCCTCAGTCCCTCTGTTCTAATGATTATCTATCAGTTCACTCTTTTCCGATCGCTTTGAGCAGGCGTTCCGCCTCTTCCGCGGTGATCTTGCCGCTTTCCAGCATTTCGAGGATCTTGATGCGGCTGCGTTCGCCGACTTCGCCGAGGTCGCGGCCGCGCTTGCCCAGATACGGTTTTAGCTCGGTGTCGATCACTCTGCCGATGTAGTCCCTCACGTTGCCGAATTCCTTGTGGAAGTCAAAGTTGCGGAATTTCTGGCCGGGTTCGGTGTACTTGACCTTGAGGAGGAATTCCCGCAGGCTGTTGGACACCTCTTCGCCGATCTTTTCCACGCCGGTCACCACCTTGTCCTTGGTTTCGCCGGCATCGAAGCTTTCCACCGTGGCCTGCAGTTTGTCCGAAGCGGTTTTGATCGTTTCCCGGATCTTCGCTTCCGGGATCTTTTCCGCGGCCTTTTCCAAAGCCTCGATCACGCTTTTCAGGATGTTTTGCGCCCTGGCCTTGTCGTCCAGGGTCTTGGAATTCAGGATCGTTTCCTTCAGTTCCGCCAGTTTCAGGCGCAGGAAACTGAGGTTCATATAGCCGTCGCTGCCGATCTTGATCACGCCGTTTTCCGTCTTGATCCGGATCTGGTTTTTGCCCTCGCCCTTGCGGATGACATAGACACCCGCTTCGTTGCGGATATCCGCGTCGAGGTGGCATTTCAGCGCTCCGGTCTCGGTCTCCGCCTGCAGTTCGAAGTCAAATCCCTCCGGCAGGACCAGGTGCACGACCCCGTTCTCGGTGGCAAAATTGAGCATGCCGCCGTCGATCGGCAGGGTCTCGTAGTAGATCATCCCGTTTTCGCTGGCCACGCTGGCGTTCAGATAGCTGGCGGAACGGATCTTGATCGCGCCGTTTTCGGTTTCCACCTTCAGGCTTTCGCCGGACAGCGCTTCGCCGGAGACCGGCCCGTTTTCCTGGGTCAGCACCAGATTCCCTTCGCAGTTATGCAGCTTGATCGGTCCGTTCTCATTTTCCAGTTCGATGTCGCCGTAGCAATTGCTCACGATCACCGGGCCGTTCTCGTTTTGCACCTTGATCTGGCAGCTCAGGCCGGCCAGGGTCAGGGGCAGATTGTCGGATTCCGCTTCCAGCGATACTCCCGCTGGTATGTAGATCCGGACCTGGGAGCGTCCGCCGCTCAGAAAGCCGTCCGCGATCTCCGGAATGTCTTCCAGCTCGATCACCGCTTCCGGCTCGTTGTAATCAACGTTGAAATAGCGCTCGAAATTGAGCTTGATGTCCTGTTCGCTCACGTTCAGGTCCGCCTCGATCTCAATCTTGCCGGTCTCCGACTGCGAGATGGTCAGCGGCGCCATGTCGTTGATGATCCTCACTTTTCCCAGATTGGTGAATTCGTAGTTCAATGTCACTTTCGGTGTTTTCATGATTTTCTCCTTGTCTCGATCATGGTTACGGCCTCTTCCACGTTGATGAAGCCCTGCTCCAAATCGCTGAAGATGTCGCTGTAGTCTTGCGGTGCGGAACTCTCCGGACCGATGGCTTTGATGATTTCCGCCAGGCGGTTTTTGACCGTCGGATATGAGATGCCCAGGCGCTTTTCCATCTCTTTGATGTTGCCCTGGACCGTGATGAACAGCCTCACAAACTCCAACTGGGCGGGCTTCAGGCCGCTGATCCAGGAATTGGTGAATTCTCCCTTGTAGCTCACCCCACAGGCCGGGCAATGGTATTCCCGGACCACGAGTTCCTTCTTGCAGATGGGGCAGGATGTCATTTCCATGGCCTTCTCCTTAATAATATCAAGGACAAGATAAATAATATTGAGATTATGTCAAGAGAAAACTAAGAATAATGGAGTCTGGCTGCAATTAATCGGATATTAACCCACCTCAAGCGAACTGACTGACCCGGGACGCTCTTCTTGCCACGCCGCTAAGTGATAGTGGGTTGGGCATATACACGCCCAACTCTATTGGGACTGTATTGGGCGAGTGTACGGTCGGTCCAAAAAGGGGTAAAAAGGGCGGAGTGGCAAAACAAGCAGACCTTGCCGCGCGGCTGGCAGGTTTGCGGCTTAGAACCCAGGCAGGCGGAAATCCGCCCAGATCGGGGGTGGCTGACTCTGATTCAGCGCAGGAGCATCACCCGCCGGGTTTGGGTCTCAGTTCCGTTTTTAACCCGCAGCAGATAAAGTCCGTTGGGGGCAGGTTTGCCGGGGCCGTCCCTTCCGTCCCAAACCAGGTCTTTCTCCCCGCCGGCTTCCAAAACTGAACTGCCGAGATCGCGCACCAGCTGCCCGCGCAAATTGAACACCTGGACGCGATAGCGGTCCCGATCCTTTGCGCGATAAGAGATCCGCACTTCGCTGGAAGCGGGATTGGGGTAGCAGCGCAAGCCCAGGCCGGCGGCGGGAACCAGCTGGGGATCGGAACCGGCAACGCCGTCATAGTGATAGACCTGAAATCCCGCCGGCGAGCAGATCCAGACGCCGCCGTCGGCATCCGAAAACAACGACCAGACCCAGGAATCCTGGAGTTGGGAGTTGGATTGATTCCAGACCTGCCAGTCCGTGCCGTCGAAGATTCCGACCCCATAGATGCCGAGACCGACCCAGACGCGGCCCAGCGCGTCAAAACCCAGTTCGCAGTCCCCATAGGTTCCACTGCCCGGGGAGGGCACCGTCCAGGCGGACCAGGTGCCGTTTTCGCAGCGGCAGAGTTGTGAGCCATTGCGGACCCAGATCCTGTTCTGGGCGTCGCAGGCGAGGGCATTGAACTCCATGGGTTGGAAGGGGGCGTTGAGATGGTTGTAGACCTGCCAGTTTCCGTTGTCGTTCACCGCGATGCCGTCGTCGGTCAGCATCCAAATCCGGCCTTGCTGGTCTTTGGTGATGTCATCGATCCAGTCTCCCGGCAGGCCGGAATTTTGGGTGTCGTAGTGCTGCCAGACATCGTTTTGGCGGATGTAGAGGCCATAGCCGTTGGATCCGATCCAGGGGTTGCCCTGGGCGTCGAATTCCAGGCAGGTGTAGTGGTAATAGTCTCCCAGATCGGGAAGCTCAAACGCGTCCCAGCAGTAGTCATCAAGAAACAGGACTACATGGCTGCGGGTCAGCGCCCAGAGAAATCCGTCGGCATCGATCCCCAGATCCATTACCCCGTACTGGAGTTGAGGGTCCGTGGTTTCATCCAGGAACTGCCACTGGTTTCCGTCAAAGATGCTGATGCCGCCGTTGATCTGTCCGATCCAGAGGTTGTTCTGGCTGTCGCGCAGGCTTGAACTGGCTGGATAGACGTTGCCGAGCTGATAGGAGCCAGGCAGTTCCGTGTGGAAGCGGAACAACCTGTCCGAGGCGTAATAGACCGCGCCGCCGGAATCGACGGCGACCTCGCGCAGAGAGCCGACGTCCTCATACATCGACCAGCCCTGGGAGTCCAGCCGGTAGAGGTCGCCATAACAGATCACATAGAGGTTGTTCTGGCTGTCCACGTCAGCTGTGTAAAAGTAAAGCCAATGGTCCCCGATGCCTGGGTCGGGAATGGCGGTCCAGCCGTTCCCGTCGTACTTGCTCAGGTTCGAAGCGCCCACCCAGAGGTTGTTTTGCCTGTCTTCGAGGATGAATTTGATCTGTCCGGAGACATGGTAGTCAGTTTGCGTCCAGTTGACCCCGTCATAGCAAGCCAGACTGGAGTTGAGCTCCAAAGTCCCGATCCAGACCCTGTCCAGATGGTCGATCTCGATCACCTGGACTTCCATGTCGTCCAGGGGTGTGTTGAGGGTGTTGAAATGGGTCCAGGTGGAGAAATCGTATTTGAACAGACCGTTGGTGCTGCCCAGCCAGAGATTGCCGGCGGAATCCTTGTGGATGGCGCTGATCCAGCCCGGATCGACCGGCGCAGTGGATAGATCGAAGCTCTGCCAGGCGCTGCCGCCATCGAAAGTGGTCAGCGAATGCAAGCCGCCGATCCAGAGCAGGCCGTCGGCGTCATAGTAGAGGCTGAGCAGCGTTGCTTCCTGCAAGCCGGAATTGAAGGTATAAAAAATCTCGATTTCCTGGGTGAGGCGGTCGATGCGGCCCAAGCCGGGGTAGTTGATGTAATAGATATAGTCCGAGGTGGAGATCATGTCCCCTTTTTCAGTGGGGAAGTTGTACATATCCCATTGGGCGGCCGGGGCGGCCGCAACGGCGAAAAGGAACAGCAACGACATGACGGCAGTCTTCATCTTGCACCTTCCTGAAGTCTTGAGAGGCCGGTATAATCTGGGCCGGATCCTCGCATCCAGAATAATATAAGCAATTTCTGTTCTAATCAGAGAATTATTTTTACAACTTGCAGATAATCAGTGACGAGCTTTTTGCTTAAAACGCTCGCAGGCTTGTCCGGCTTGGGTCTGGCAGTTCAGTCTCAGCTTGGTCAGATTCCGCGGCTGATCAGGCGTTCCCAGGGTTTTTTGAGGGTGTAGGTCATGACCAGGCGTTCCTTGCCGCCAAGGCCAGCGGGAACGATGTCTTGATAGGCGTCCAGGACCAGATAGCGGCGGAAGGGCAGGCCGGTCTGGCGGGAGCATTCTGCCAGGATGTCGATGCCCTGTCGCACCACTTCCGGGTTGGTGTATTCCATCAGGTTGTTGTTGCAGACGAATTCCGTGATCTTCAGTTTTGAAGAGAATTCCAGGTTGGCCTTCATCTGCAGCACCTCCTCCACCGTGGTGGTGAAAGGGCGGAAGGTGTTGACCACGAAGAGCATTTCGTAGCCGCGCAGATTGATGGGTTCCACAAAGCGGCCCAGGGCGCGGCAGCCGGCGGGGTCGCCGCCAACGTCGAGAATCACTGTTTTGGCGGGGTTTTCGATGGCGCCCTTGATCCGGGGGGAGATCATCGGCAGATCGGCGTGTTTGAACTCGCCGTCGGGCGCGATCACTTCGATGCCGAGGGTGGCAAATTCCTCGCGCACGTCGCGGGTACGGAAATAGGGGTTTACGACGTCGAGGTCTGCCAGCACCACTTCCACGCCAGGCTGGTTGAGGCTTTGGGCCAGGTGGATGCTGAATTCGCTCTTGCCGCTGCCGTAGGCTCCGATCACGATGTAGGGGGGATTGTTCATAGTTCCAAAAGTTTTCCTAATTCTGTATGGTCTTGCACAAAAAAGTCCGCCAGCGCGCGGATGCGGTCATGCTGCTCCTCGCTGTCGGGGTCGTGGATGGCGATGGCGGTCATTCCGGCGGCTTTGGCGGCCTGGACGCCGCTTAGGGTGTCTTCGATCACAGCGCAGTCCGCGGGCGCCAAAGCCAGGTTGGCGGCGGATTTCAGATAGATATCCGGCCAGGGCTTGCCCATGAGGTGCATGTCTCCAGTGACCACGGACCTGAACAGGTCCCAGACCCCGTGTTGGGAAAGGACCTGGCGTGCCAGCTCGAGGGAATTGCTGGTGCCCAGCCCGATGGGGATTTCCAGCTGGAAAAGCCTGTTCAGCAAGCGTTTGGCGCCGGGTTTGAGCTTCACTTCGTTGGCGTAGAACCAGCCCACCATGTCCGTCCATTCCGCCATCACGCTTTCCACCGTGTCCGGCAGGCCAAAGCGGTCGATAAAATACTGGGCGGTCTGGATGAAGCTGTTGCCCTGAGGCAGGTGGTCAAAGAGGTCGCGGGGCACGGCGATGCCGCGCTTATGCAGAAAATCGCGGTCCACCTTGCGCCAGAGCTGCATGCTGTCGATCAGGGTGCCGTCGAGGTCGAAGATGATCGCTTGATAGTTCAAAACGTCCGTCAGTTCAAGTAAAACCAGCGCAGGGAGGCGTGGATGGAGCGGGGGATGGGGTAGATCCCATAGAGGTTGCCGTCGGATACGTTTTTGGCGGTGACGGTCAGTTCAAAGCGGTTGGTGATGCGGACTCCGGCCCAGGCGTCGGCGATGGCGGAGATGCCGATCGGGCGGGAGGGGACGGTGGGGCTGGAATACTCGGTGTGGCCGTGGAGCGAAAATCCGGCGAAGATGGCGTTTGCGTAGGGCAGTTCGCGCGTCAGGTTCAGATGGCTGTGATACTCCAAAGCCGCTTCCCCAGGTACGTTGGCGGCATTGGCTTGCCAGGTGAGGTCGGGTTGCCAGCGCAGGACCCAGTTTCCGAAGGAGGGCTGGAAACTGGCGCTCAGATTGGCATAGGGCAGATTGTCGTCGTTGATGAAGGCGTTTGCGATGGGATCCGTCGCGCTGAGCATTCTCTTTTGGCCCAGGGTCAGGTTCACCGCTCCGATAGCCTCGGAACGCAGGCCCAGCCGCAGGCCGAGGTCATTCTTCCGGAGTACGTCAACCCGGGGCAGCCAGGCGTTCTGAGTGTAGATATCCTCCACCCGGGTCAGCGCGGCGGGCTCTTGCAGCCAGCCATTGGCAAAGGCCGCGAATGAAATATGCGCGAGGGGGAGAGTCAGTTCCGCGTCATAGCGGTAGCTTTCAAAGTCATGCGCTTCCAGTCCGGCCTGGGCTTGCAGGCGGGGATGGCGGAAACCAAGGTCGACGCTGGCAAGGTCTTCCTGGCTCTGGCTGGACCAGAGTCTGCCGCTTTTGCCAAAATCGTGCTGATAGAGCCCGGCGAGGGTGAAGCCGCCGAAACTGAGGCTCCTGGCGGCCTGGAACTGGAGGGCGTCGAACTCCAGCGGAGCGGCGAAGCTGGCGGCGCGGGCGGTCTCGTGCAAGTTGCGCAGCGCGAGGTCGAGCACCGGAGTCTGCCAGCCCGCGTAGATTTGACGGTAGCGGTGGTCAATGGTATAGAGCGTGTTCTGCCAGTATTCCGGCCTCAGCTGTGCGGAGGAAAGGTCGCTGGCGAAATCCGCGAATTCCAGTTGCAGGGCGGTGCTCCAGAGAGGGAGGCTGAGCCAGTATTTCATCGCGGTCTGGGCGGAGACTCGATCCTCCCAGCCGCCGTTTTGGGCGATCACGCCGAAATCCAGGGCGAGGCTGTCGATTCCAAACAACTGGTTCTTTTTCAGGGCGGCGCGGGCAAAACGGTGTTCGTAATCGCCCAGGCCTACCTGCAGGTCGCTGACGCTGATGGGGTGGGGATAGCTGTCCGTGGCGTAGTCACCGTGGGGCTGCGGGTCCCAGAGGCTGTGATAAAAGCCCTCGTAGAGCAGGGGGGCAAAGGCGGTGGATACTTGGTGAAAGCGGTAAAGCGTGGTCCGTTCGGCGCTGACGGATCTTCCGCCGAAAAAGTAGCCGGCGCGGTAGGGCTCGGGGCCTATGGCTTCCAGGTCCGGACTGCCGGGATCGCGCAGCGGGTGGGCAAAACTGCGGGCCTGGCGGTCGCGCCGAATCCAGGCTTCCACTTCGGTCAAATCTATCTGGGGCGGGGGAGAGGCGGCTTCGTCCAAAACCACGCGGGGGCGGGAACTATGCTCCAAGGCTATGATCAGGTCAAGCTCGCGGGAGGCGTCGGCGGGAAAGAATTCCGCGGGCAATTTGCGGTGGGCAAGGTAATCCACGATCAGGGGGAAGAGCCTGTCCTTGCCATCCAAAACCCGGATCATCACGATCAGGCTGTCCGGCTGAACCGCCGCCCGGATCAGCACTTCCGGGGGATCGTAGCGGACAGACCAGGATTCCGGCAGGCGCAGAGGGTCGCCCTCCAGGCGGAGGGGCTGGGCTGGCAGTGGCGCCGCCAGGAGCAACAACGTCAGGAGCAGTAAATGTTTCAGCTTCACAGCCAGCCCTCGCGCTGGTACCAGTCCAGAGTGGAGCGCAGCCTTGCCTCGAGTTCGGCGGGAGGGTCCCAGCCCAGCAATGTTCTGGCTTTGGCGGGGTCGCAGATCCAGTTCGGAGCCAGGATTTCCTTCATCTTCTGAGTGTTGATCAGGCCGGCTTTGCCTGTGGCGCGGTCCAGCAGTTCACCCGCTCCAAAGGCCAGTCTGGCCAGGGTTACGGGGATGGCGAGCGAAAAGCCGGGGCGGCTCAGCAGCTTCGCGGCCAGGGCGGTGAAGCCTGCCTGGGTGTGGATCTGGCCGTCGGAGGCGAAAATGATTTGGTTGAAGGTGTTGGGGTTTTGGAGGCAAAGCTCGGCAAACGCGCAGAGCTGGCCGCTGTGGATCAGGTTCATCTGCTTGTCTTGGAAGCCGATCCGGAAGTTGATCCCGCGCTTCAACAGCTTGAACAGCTCGAGGAAATCGCGGTCGCCCTCGCCGTAGACCGGCACGGGGCGGATGATCGTCCAAGCGGGCTGGCATTCTGCCTTGATCACGCGCTCGGCCAGCAATTTGCTCTGGCCATACCAGGTGACGGGGGCGCTGGGGTCGGATTCCGAGATAAGTTCATCCCGTCGGGAGGGGCGGGAGGCGGCCTGGGAACTGAGATAGACAAACTGTTTCAGGCTGGAACTGCGGTTGGCGGCTTCCATCACCCTACGGGTGGTGACCACATTCGCCGCGATCATCTGCTCGAAGGTGCGGGTTCGAACCTGGCCAGCGTTGTGGATCAGGACCTCGCTGTCCCCCAGGGTGTCGTAGAGGTTCGTCGGGTCCGCGTAATCGACTCTGCGGATGGCGATAGCGTCGTCCAGCAGCCCCGTCTCCGCCCGCGCGCGGACGATGGCAGTCACCCCGTGGCCCTTGCGGTGGAGGTGATTGGCGAGGTTGCTGCCCACAAAGCCGTTGGCCCCTGTGATCGCTATCTTCATGATCCTTCCCAGAAAAGTGTGGTGGGCGCTAAGGGACTCGAACCCCCGACAACATGCGTGTAAAGCATGGGCTCTTCCAGCTGAGCTAAGCGCCCACTGTGTGGTGCATTAAAGTGGTCGGGGTGAGAGGATTTGAACCTCCGACTCCTGGTTCCCAAAACCAGTGCGCTAACCGGGCTGCGCTACACCCCGCGGATTATCCAAGGGATTTTTGCGGCTGTTTCTTGTCAAGCGTAATCTGGCAGGGCAGGAGAGAGCGAATCATATCCAGTTTGCCGGGGATTGTGTGTTTCATCGGCTGCTGTGTGTGCCCAACACCCAGTTTCAGGGTTGGACAGTTCTACACACGCGTAGTCCTATGCTGAATATGCTATAGGTCGCTTGGGAATAGTAGCGGCTTTCAACCGTGCAGTAAGCGGAACTGCTGTAAAAATATCCCCCGCGAATCGTACGGTTGGGGCCGCTGGTAGCTCCTTTCGGGTTGGTTTGGTTGCCGCCGGGATAGTCGCCATAGATATCCCAGCACCATTCCCACACGTTTCCGCTCAGGTCATGGAGGCCCAATTCGTTGTGGTCTTTGGTCCCAACCGTATGGGTTGAGGTGCCTGAATTGCCCATGTACCAGGCCACTTCACCGATGACGTTGCCGCCGCTGAAATTGTAACCGTGGGAGAGATTGCCGCCCCTGGCGGCGTACATCCATTCCATCTCTGTGGGCAGGCGATAGCCATTGGCGGTCCAATTGCAGGATATATTGATGTGGTTGAGGTAGCTGGTGTCCCAATTGGCAGGCCAGCTATCCGGATTCGTTCCGAAAGTGCCATAACTGAAGCACGGATTCAGCCCTTCCTGCAGGCTGCGCCGGTTGCAATACTCAATGGCGTTGAACCAGGAGACATAGTACACCGGATGGTTGTCCCCTTCTCCAAAACCAATGGCGGGGTCATAGCCCATCACGGCCAGATAGCCTGCCTGCGTGAGTTCGTGCCGGGACAGCCAGAATGCGGACAGTGTTACATTGGATACCCCGTTGGAGAAAGTTCCGCCGGGGACATGGACCAGTTGCCCGATCGGGTCGGTCACAGAGGTCACCCGGAAAAAGCATTGACCGCCGGTGGCGGGCTCTGAGTACTCATTATCGGTTACCTGCGCAATCGGAGAGCCCCAATCTGCGGAATTGGGTTTGTTGCTCCGGTAGACGTTATAGGAATCGGCTCCGGACACGGCATCCCAGTTTAACACAAGATTGCCGCCGGATACAGTAATGCTGAGATTTTCCGGTGGGTATTGGGCCTTCAGACACAGGCAGAAGCTGTAAACTGCCAGGATAAGCAAAAATTGTTTCATGCCGTACTCCTCATAGATAGTGTGGTATACCCCTTTGGTAGCTCTGTTGCAAAAGTGATTCGATGCCTTCTGGCACACTTATTGATGCAAGGCGAAATGCCCGTGTTTGGCCAGGCCGCAAACAAGCTGTGAGGCTCGTTTGTGGTGAAAACGGCTCCAATCAGAGCGCTCTTCAACGCCATGGCAGGTAAGCTGGTCCCGAGAAATGTCTTCAAACTGGCTCCAGATAAAGCTAAAAACTTATACGTCAATCTTAGCTAAGTCATCCAATTGTGTCAAGATAAATCAACCGGGCCGGAGAAAAAACTGCCGGAATCGGCATAACTTGACCTCGGATCGCGATCCCCACGGAGTTACAGGCAGCCGTCCCGCCTCAAGGCGATTCAGGACAGAGGATTCGGCACCTTTCCCAACCTTTGTCCCAGATTTTGACTTGACAGTTTGGAGGCCCTAAAAAGATTGGGCTCATAGTTTCCGGCTGTGGGGCATTAGCTCAGCTGGGAGAGCGCATGACTGGCAGTCATGAGGTCAGGAGTTCGATCCTCCTATGCTCCACCAAAGTTTACCCCTTCATTCGGCCAGCCCGGATGAAGGGGAATTTGTTTCAGCTTACTTTTTGAGGTTCTGAATGACACCCACAAATACCTTTTCAGCCTTGACAGACAAGGCCCGCCAGGCCCGGGGGGCCATCCTCAGCATGACCACCCTGGCCGCATCGGGCCATCCCGGCGGCTCCATGTCCTCGATCGACCTGCTGCTGGCCATCTACGCAACCATCAAGCACGATCCCCACAACCCAGCGCTGCCTGATCGCGATCGCGTCGTGGTCAGCAACGGCCACATCTCGCCCGCGGTATATTCCGCCCTGGCGTTGAACGGCTATTTCAACCTGGAGGCCGCCGTATCCCAGTTTCGCCTCTTCGGCAGCATGTTTGAAGGGCACATCGAGCGCGAGGTCCCGGGGGTGGAATGGTCCACCGGCAACCTGGGCCAGGGCCTTTCCGCCGGCGCCGGCATGGCATTGGCTTCGCGTCTGAAGGGGATTCCCTACCGGGTCTTTGTGTTGATGGGCGACGGCGAACAGCAAAAGGGCCAGATTTCCGAGGCCAGACGCGTCGCGGCCAAATTCAAGCTTAACAATCTGACCGCCCTGGTGGACCTCAACGGACTCCAGATCAGCGGCGACACCCAAATAGTGATGCCCCAGAACCTCAAGCTGGACTGGGAATCCGAGGGTTGGCAAGTGCTGGAGATCGACGGACACGACTTTGACCAGATCTTCACCGCGCTGGATGTGGCTAAAAACTCCAGCCAGCCGACCGTGATCCTGGCGACCACGGTGATGGGCAAGGGCGTCCCCTTCATGGAAAACCTGGCCAAATACCACGGATCCGCCCTCTCGGAAGAACAGCTGGCGGAAGCCCTCAAAGTTTTGGACCAGCCCAATCGCCTGCCCGAATACAGCAAGCTCAGGGCCGCCTTCAAGCCAAACGGCTATCAACCCAGGGCAAACAACTTCGCCCTGAACTGCGACCTCGAGCCCGGACGCCCCATCATCTATGACAAAGAAACGGACAACCGCAGCGCCTGGGGCGCCGCCATCGCCAACCTGGCTGAAACCAACAGGGACAACGCCACCCCCATCGTGGTGGTGGATTGCGACCTGCAGGCCAGCGTGAAAACCGCCGGGTTTGAACAGGTGAACCCCAGCCGTTTCATCCAGACCGGAATCATGGAACAGAACGCCGCGGTGATGAGCGGCGCGCTCTCCACCTGCGGAATCCAGACCTTCTGGTCGGACTTTGGCATGTTTGGCCTGGACGAGGTTTACAACGCCCAGCGGCTCAACGACATCAACCACGCGAACCTGAAAGTGGCGCTCACCCATGTCGGCATCGACGTCGGCGAAGACGGCAAGACCCACCAGTGCATAGATTACATCGGCCTGATGCGCAACCTCTACGGTTTCAGGCTGATCTGCCCCGCGGACCCCAATCAGACGGACAGCGTCATCCGCTGGCTGATCAATAAACCCGGCAACTATCTGGTCACCATGGGCCGTTCCAAGCTTCCGATCCTCCGCAACGAAAGCGGAAAGCCATTTTACGGCGAAGGCTATGCCTACGACTACGGCAAGGCCGACACCCTCAGGATCGGCAACAGCGGCAGCGTGTTCGTGACCGGGACCCCCGCCGGCAAAGCGCTCAAAGCGGTGGACACCCTGCGCGAACAGGGCATTTATCTTCATCTGGTCTACGTTTCCTGCCCCCTGGCTTTGGAGCGCGAGATTTTGGAAACCGCCGCCAACCTCGGCGTGATCTTCAGCATCGAAGACCACAACGTCAACAGCGGCCTGGGCTCCATCATCGCGGACCGGCTGAGCGAAGAGGGCCTCTGCGCCCGCCTGGTCAAGCTGGGAATCCCTTCCTACGCTTCCTCCGGGACCTCCGAAGACCTCTACAAATGGGCCGGGCTGGACAGCCTGTCGATCATGGCAACGATCCGCCGGGAACTGGCCAGAGCCGAAACCCCGCCCCAGCAGCCGGTGAACGGCAAGCGAAAAAAAGGTTGACGCTGGCTTGAATGAATTAAAACTGGCTTTTAGAATAAAAAATACAAGATCAGGAGAGGTCCATGAAGAAACTCTTGCAAACTTACAGTGAAAACTGCATTGCCTGCCGGATGTGCGAAAGCACTTGCTCCAACCTCTATTTCAAGGTTGACGACGCCGAACGCTCCCGCGTCCGCATCAGCGATTCGCCGCAACCTTCGATCAACGTCTGCAACCAATGCGAGACCTGCGTTGGCGCCTGTCCCACCCTCGCCCTCAGCGTCACATCCCAAGGCGCCGTGATGCTGGACAAAGCGCTCTGCATCGGCTGCTACATGTGCGTCGCGGCTTGCCCCACCGGCTCGATGTTCCGCATCCAGGGCCAAACGAATCCCATCAAATGCATCGCCTGCGGAGCCTGCGCCAAAAACTGCCCCGCGGACGCGATCCGGATCGAAGAAAGGCAGGAGGCCTGAACATGAAAGACCGAAAAATACTGGCAGAATTCAAATACGACCTCGCGCCCGTGGTGAAAGGCTACAACCGCCGCACCCTCTACGTGGACCTGAGCGCAAAACAGATCAAAGCCAAACCCGTGACCGACCTGATGATCGACAAATTCGTGGGCGGCAAGGGCTTTGACCTTTATCTGATGTGGCACGGCGTCAAAGACGACACCAAGTGGAACAGCCCGGAAAACGAGATCTGCATCTCCTTTGGCCCGCTTTGCGGCAACACCAGCTATCCCGGCAGCGGAAAATCCATCGTGACCACCATTTCACCCCTCACGGGCATCCCCGTGGATTGCAACGTGGGCGGGCATTTTGGCCCCTACGCGAAGTTTAGCGGCTGGGACGCCATCGAGATCCAGGGCAAGGCCGACGAAGAAGTGATCGTCTTCATCGACGGCGACGCCGGCATCGTGCGCATCCTCAGCGCCGACGACAAGGAAATCAACAGCCATATCCTGGCCGAAAACCTGGTGCACGAGTTTTCCGACGCGCCGGAAAAGAACCAATGCGTGTCGGTGGTTTCCACCGGCGAGGCGGCCAACAACGTCCTCATCACCTGCCTCAACTTTTCCTTTTGGGACAAACGCCGCAAGGTGGCCCGCCTCAAACAGGCCGGACGCGGCGGCACAGGAACGGTATTCCGCGACAAAAAGGTCAAGGCCATGGTGGTCAAATACTCCGGCCTGGCTGGCGACAGCAACGATCCGGTAGACCTGGAAACACTGCAAAAGACCGGCCTCAAGCTGCACCACGAGATTGAAGCGGGAGATTCCACTCAGTGCCACATGCGCGAAGTCGGCACCGCCCACCTGGTCGAGATCATGAACGACTACGACCTGCTGCCCATCAAGAATTTCAAGTACGGACAGGATCCCGCCTCTGCCGGCCTGGCCTCCGGGGAATTCAAGAAACTCTTTACCCAGGGTATGCCGGACGGCTGCTGGTTTGGCTGCTCGCTTTCCTGCTGCAAGGCGGTGGACAATTTCGTTCCCCGCACCGGCCCCTACAAAGGTCAGAAAGTCTGCGTCGACGGCCCCGAATATGAAACCGTGGGCGGCTGCGGCTCCAATCTCTGCATCTGGGACGCCAAAGACGTGGTCGAGCTCAATTTCTACTGCGACACCTACGGGGTGGACACCATTTCCTTTGGCACAAGCACGGCCTTCGCGATGGAATGCTACGAATATGGCATCCTGAACAAGGAGCGCACCGGCGGCCTCGCCCTGGAATGGGGCAACGCCGACGCGGCTTTGGAACTGCTGCACCAGATGGCCCGCGGCGAAGGCTTTGGCCTGATCGTCGGCCAGGGCGTGCGCAGGATGAAAGATATCTTCGCCCGCGAATACGGCGCCGATCCCCAACAGCTGCAGGACATGGGCATGGAAGCCAAGGGGCTGGAGTATTCTCAGTACATGTCCAAGGAATCCCTGGCTCAGCAGGGCGGCTACACCCTGGCCCTGAAAGGCCCGCAGCACGACGAAGCCTGGCTGATCTTCATGGACATGGTCAACAACCGCATCCCCACCTTTGAGGACAAAGCCGAGGCCCTGCACTACTTTCCGATGTTCCGCACCTGGTTTGGCCTGCAGGGACTCTGCAAACTGCCCTGGAACGACATCGAGCCCGCCAACAACGCGGAAACCGACGAACCCGCCAAGGTGCCCGAACACGTGCAAAATTACGTGGACATCTACAAAGCCATCACCGGCAAACCGCTGGACAAGCATGAACTGATCCGCCAGTCCGAACGGGTCTACAACTTCCAGAAGCTGCTCTGCCTGCGCATGGGCAAAGGCCGCCGGGAAGACGACGTGCCGCCCTACCGCGCCGTGGGTCCCGTCACCGAAGAAGAATACCTTTCCCGCCAGGAACGGTATGATGGCCTGCTGCAAAGCAAACAGGGGATCGACCCTGCCGGCAAATCCACCGCGGAAAAGATGGCCCTGCTGCGCCAATACCGCGAAGACCAATACCAGCAGCTCATCGACGCCGTTTACAAGCGCAAGGGCTGGACCAAAGCCGGCGTACCCACCCCGGAACACCTTGCCTCGATTGGCCTGGACCTGCCGGAGACCATCGAAGTCGCCAAGCGCTTCCTCTGATAGATCAAACTGATATGATACTGCCGGAGCCTGCGGGTTCCGGCTTTTTTTGTTTGGTCGTGGATTTCCTCCCCGGGCCAGCCATCCGCGCCGCCAGCTCCGGTTCTTGTTTCCACAACATAGGCCGTGGCATGGCTCGCCCAATACATCCCCAACAACTTTGGGCGAGTCCACGGCGAATATGAGGCCGGCAAAGGGACTGGCGATAAGGGCCAATACTGGCAAGGAAGAGTCAGTTTTCCAGGGATAAAAAAATCCGCCGGCAGGGGGAGCGCCGGCGGCGTTCGGACAGGGGGGGCGTCCGTTGAGAGACCTAAGCAGGGTAGTGTGTGTTTATGTGTGTGTCGGTCAATCCAGGGCTTTCAGAAAGGAAGGCAGGTCCGTGCGCGGACTCAGATGGCGGGTGGGATCCCCTTCCTCGTCGTTGTGTTGGTCTTTGGTGGGCTGATTGATGTTCAGCCGGGTGAAAATATCCTCGATGTCTTCTTCCGGGCGGGTGGGCCTGGGATTGCGGGGCGGAGTCGGAGCCGGGGCTACCGGTTGCGCCGCCGGTTGGGTCTGCGTGGGGCGAAAATCCACGATGCGCTCGCTGCCGAGGTCCCGCAGGCCTGTCGCGATCAGGGTCACGGACACCTGGCCAATCATGTCCGGATTGACGATGATGCCCATGATGATGTTGGCCTCGGAGCCGGTCTCGCTCACGATCACGCTGGTGACTTCGTCAAACTCGCCCATCTTGATGTCTGGGCCGGCGGTGACGTTGATCAGCAAAGACTGGCAGCCCGAGAGGCTGATCCCGCTGAGCAGCGGATTGCTGATGGCGGCTTTGGCGGCCATCACGGCGCGGTTGTCGTCCTTGGCGGTGCCGGTGCCCATCAGCGCGAAGCCCATGTTTTGCATCACGGTCCTGACATCGGCGAAGTCCACGTTGACCAGGCCGTTGACGTTGATGATGTCGGAGATCGCTTTGGCGGCTTCGTAGAGGACGTTGTCCGCGGTCTGGAAAGCCTCGACGAGAGTGAGGTCGGAATAGATCTCGCAGAGTTTGGAATTGGGGATCACGATCAGGGTGTCCACAAACTCGCTGAGGTTGCGGATGCCTTCATCGGCGTTGAGCTCGCGCTTTTTCCCTTCAAAGGGGAAGGGGGTGGTCACGATGCCCAGGGTGAGGATGTCCATCTCACGTGCGATCTTGGCGATCACGGGGGCGGCGCCGGTCCCGGTGCCTCCGCCCATGCCGGCGGCGATGAAGACCATGTCCGCGCCGTCCAGGTGGCTCTTAATCTCGTCCTTGGATTCCTCGGCGCTGCGGCCTCCGAGCTCGGGATTGGCGCCGGTGCCCAGGCCGCGGGTGAGCTTCTTGCCCAGTTGCAGCTTCATCTTGGCCTTGCTTTTGACCAGGTCGCTGATGTCCGTGTTGGCGGCGATGAACTCCACTCCGTAGAGCTCGTTGTCGATCATCGTGTTTACGGCATTGCCCCCTGCTCCGCCGACTCCGATGATCTTGATGTTGGTTCCGATCTGTGCGGGTTTCTCGTCAAATTCGATCATGATTTCCCCCTTTACTTAACCAGTAAAGTCCTTTATGATTTTTTTCACTTTGTCCAAAATTTTGCCGTGGTCCAGCCTGGCCAGCTTGAACCCGGGCGCCTTGAGCTCGCGCTCCAGGCCGGCTGCGTGGTAAAGCAGCCCGACAGCGGTGGCAAAGGCCGGATCGTCCAGGCGGCTGATCATGCCGGTCAGTCTGGAGAGGTCTGGCGCGGCGATCTTGACATGCATGTTAAATCCGGCATCCACCACTTGATCTATTTGCTGAAGCCTGGCGGATCCTCCGGTGAGTACGATGCCGGCGGTGACCAGTTCAGGCGTATAGTGATTTTTGAGCTTGTTGTAGCAGTTGGCGAGGATCTCTTCCACGCGATGCTGGATCACGTGGGAGAGCAGGTATTGGGTCTTGCGCTGGCTTTCCCGGCCGCTGATGCCGTCCACGTCGATCTCGACGCTCTGGTCCACGCTGCTGGCGAGGGCGTTGCCATACTGGGTCTTGATGTATTCCGCGTTGGAGATGGTGGTCTTGAGGCCGATGGCGAGGTCTTCCGTGATGGAGGAGCCGGCCATGGGCACCACCAGCACCCGTTCCAGGATGCCGCGGTTGAAGAGGCTGATGTCGCAGGTGCCGCCGCCGATGTCGATCAGGATGCAGCCCAGCCGGCGTTCATCGTCGGACAGAACCGCTTCGGAGATGGCGACATGGCTGAGCACGAAATTCTCCGGGTCCATCTCATAACCGGCGAGTTCGATGCACTTGCTCAGATTGCGGAGGGGCGTGACGTCCGCGAAAATGGTGCAGACCTTGGTGATCAGGTGGAACCCGTTCATCTTGACCGGGTTGTGGATGTCGTCCTGACCGTCGATCACGAAGCTTTGCGGGATGCCGTGGAGGATCTTGGAGCGTTCGAAGCCCTTTTGGATCTTGATTCCGTTTTTGGCGTCGTTGATGGCCTGGTCCACATGTTCCTGGCCGATCTCGCCCGGTTCGTTGGGACTGGCGGTGGGGATCGAAATGCGGCCGTCGCCGATGCTGGTCTTGATGTGTTCGCCGCTGATGTTGGCAAAGATGTTGACGGCGTCCAGGCCGGAGATGTTTTCCACTTCCTCCAGCGCTTTACGGACACATTCGGAGACTGCTTCGATGTCTTTGACTATGCCTTTTTCGATGCCCTGGGAAGGCACTTCGCTGATCCCCAGGATCTCGAAACGGCCGTCCTTGGTCTGGCTCGCAATCAGGCAGCGGACGTTGGAGGAGCCGATGTCCAGGGCGGTGATGAGGTTGCTGTGCTTCATGCTCAACTGCCTGCCTTGACCACGACCTGATCGTCGTAGCGGAGGTCGATCACCGCGGAGGGATCGACATTGCCGTTGTCCAGCACAAACTGGTAGCGGCGAAACTGCTTGGCGAGGTTTTCCGCGCTGGGGATCAGGCGGGTTCCGGTCTTGGCGTCTACGATGTAGACCGTGTTGTCCACGGTGTAGTATTCAGAGATGAGGGGCAGAAAATCCGGCGCGTCGCGGCGGATGAGACGGTGGGTGTTGAGGATGCGGCGCAGCGAGGCATAACTTAGCTTGGTGCCCGGTTTCAACTGGGCGTTGCTCAGATAGGTGCCGGCCACTGGCAGGTCCTCGGTGTAGACGGAGCCATACTGCTCCAGCACGACGCCATCCGCGTCGATGGGGAAGAGGTCGCCTTCGGCGCTTTTCAGATAGATCTCGCCCCGGCGCTCCGTGACCTGCAGGGTGATGGCGTGCAGCGGATTGAGGTGGATCTTCAGGCTCTTGATGCGGGCCAGTTTGGCGGCCCGGGCGCGCAGTTCGCCGCGGTTGATGGCCAGGATGTTCTCTCCCAGCCAGGGTTCGGCGGCCTGGCGCAGCAGCGAATCGGGGACGCTGTGGTTTCCGCTCACCCGGACTTCCTGCAGGCTAAACCAAGGCAGGCGGGTCAGCAGCGAAAAGAGGCCATACCCGGCTCCCGCCATGAAGGCGAGGGCCAGCACAAACATCAGCACGTGGCGGCCGTTGCCGCGCCGTTTCCGGCTGCTGCGTTTGGACTGTAACTTTCTGTCATTTAATGGCATTAACATCTCTTCACAAGTTTGGGGGATTCCCGATTTAGTTCTCTAAGTTACTAAGCTTTTTTGCTTTACTGTTTTTGTCAACAGCTTTCTGCAGTTTTGCCAATATTTCTTCGCCGTACTGCCAGACATTGCCGGCGCCCATGGTGATCAGAATATCGTCCGGACGCAGCAGGGACATGGTTTTGGCGACTATTTCGGCGTTGTTTTCCAACAGCACAACATTGTGGTGTCCGGATTGCACGGCGGCTTCGGCGATCATCTTTGACGAGACGCCGGGGATCTCCTTTTCCCGGGCGGGATAGATCGGCGCGAGCAGAAGTAGGTCGCAGGAGAAAAAGGCGTTGCCGAACTGGTGGTAGAAATCCCGGGTGCGGGAATACAGATGCGGCTGAAACAGCGTCACAATGCGCCGCTTGGTGCTTTCGCGGAAGCCGTCCAGGGTGGCGGAGATCTCCGTTGGGTGGTGGGCGTAGTCGTCGTAGACGGTGATGTCGCCCGCGGTGCCCTTCAGTTCGAAACGCCGGTAGACCCCGCTGTATTCCTGCAGGCCGGCCTGGATGTATTTGAAGGGGATGTCCAGCTCGAGGCCGATCCCCACAGCCAGCAGGGAGTTTTGGATGTTGTGGCGGCCGGTGACCTTCATGGCGACGCGGCCGAGGTTGTAGTTGCGGTAGCTGACGTCGTAGGCGGCGTTGAAATCCTTCATCTGGATGTTTTGGGCCTGGACATCCGCCTGGCGGGAAAAGCCGTAGGTGACGATCTTTTTGTTGACCAGCGGCAGGATGGCCTGCACGCCGGGGTCGTCCAGGCAGGCGATGACGCTGCCGAAGAAGGGGACCTTGTTCGCGTATTCAATGAAAGCGCCCTTGATGTCGTCCAGATTGCGGTAGCAATCCAGATGGTCGGTGTCGATGTTGGTGATGCCGGCGATGCAGGGGGTGAGGGAGAGGAAGGAGTGGTCGTATTCGTCGGCCTCCACCACGATGTACTTGCCGGAGCCCATCACGTTGTTGGAGCCGTAGTTTTTCACCTTGCCGCCGACGATGATGGTGGGGTCCAGGCCCGCGGCTTCGAGGACCATCCCCGCCATGGAGGTGGTGGTGGTCTTGCCGTGGGTGCCGGAAATTCCGATGCTGAAGCTCATGCGGGTGATTTCGGCCAACATTTCAGCGCGGCGGATCACGGGGATCTTCAAAGCCCTGGCGGCCACGATCTCCGGATTGTCGTCCTTCACCGCGGAGGATTTGACCACCACGTCCACATCCCTGATCTGGTCGGGGTTGTGGCCTTCATCGACCTTGATGCCGATGGATTCCAGGTGGGCGGTGAGTTCCGTCTTCTTCATGTCGGACCCGCTGATCTCGAGGCCCTGGTTGTGGAGGAACTCGGCAATGCCGCTCATGCCGATGCCGCCGATGCCGATGAAATGTATCTTTTTGGTTTTACCCAGCATTGATCTTCTCCTGTTTGAGATTGGCCAGGATCGCCTGCGTGATGTCGCCGGTGGCCGTGTTGGGGGGCAATTCCCGGAGCCGGGAGCGGTATTTATCCAGGTTAGCGTAGACCGTCTCTATCGTATTGATGAGGTTTTGGGGGCTGAGGTCCGCCTGGGGGAGCAGTTCCGCCAGGCCGCGCTGCCGCTGTTCCAGCGCGTTGTGGTGCTGGTGGTTTTCCGCGGCGGTGGGCAGGGGCACGAGTATGGCCGGCAGGGCGTTTTGTTCCAGCTCCGCGAGGGTCATGGCCCCGGCGCGGGTTACGGCGAGAACCGCGCAGCCATAGTAGGCGGGCAGTTTGGGCGAAAAATCGAAGAGATATATCCCGCCGCGGTCTTTGTGGCGGGCGGAGTAGGTCGCGAAGCCGGATTTGCCGGTCTGCCAGATCAGTTGAAACCCTTTGCCCAGGAGCGTGGTCAGGGCGCCGTCCACCGCGGCGTTGATCGCCTGCGAACCCTGGCTGCCGCCGGTGATCAAAATCGCCGGTTTGGCGGGGTCCAGACCCAGTTCGGCCAGGTCGCAACTCATTTCCCGTTCAGGCTTGGCGGGCAATGGCACTCCCAGCTTGAGCAGGTTCGCGCCCTTGAGGTAGTTGGCGGCGCCGGCGAAAGAAATGAAGGTGATCCGGGTGCGGCGGGCCAGATAGCGGGTGGTGAGGCCAGGATAGCTGTTGCTTTCGTGGAAATAGAGCGGGATCCGGCGGAGAACCGCGCCCAGGGCCACCGGTCCGGACACGAAACCGCCGGTGCAGATGACGCCGTCGGGCCGGTATTTGCCGATGACGGAGACGGATTTGATAGTGCTGGAAATCAGGCGCAGAGGGAACAGCAGGTTGCTGAGGCTCAGCTGGCGGTAGAGCTTTTGGACGTGGATTCCCTGAAAGGGAAACCCTTCCGCGGCAACGAGACGGCTTTCCATTCCGTCCGCGTTGCCGATGAAGAGCGTTTCGTGACCGAGGCGGCGGAGTTCAGCCGCCAGGGCGAGGGCGGGCACGATGTGTCCGCCGGTCCCGCCGCAGCCGATTACGAATTTTTTACTCATGTGATCCATACTTCCGGCGCCTGCCTTATCCACAGCTGCCTCCCCGGTTGGGGGCAGGGGTGAAGGGACGCGCCAACTCCCGAGCAAAAGCCGATAACGGCTGTTGCTCCGGGGCTGGGTGGCTGGAAAGCTGCGATATGATAGCGGAGTGGGAGCTGGCAACGATAACGCGTTTCAGGCTCATACCTTCCTCCGCTTGGCGCTCACGTTCAGGATTATTCCCACAGACACCGAATCCACCAGCAGGGCGGTGCCTCCGTAGCTCACGAAAGGCAGCGTGTTGCCGGTGGTGGGCAAAATAGCCATGGAGACCCCCGTATTGACGAGGGCGTTCAGAAAGATGTTCATCGCCAGGCCCGCGCAGAGGTATTTGAGGTAGGGATCATCCTGCCGGTCGGCGAGTTTGAAAGAGAGGAAAAAGAGCAGGGCGTGGAGCGCCAGCACCAGAAAAGCGCCGATAAAGCCAAATTCCTCGCCGATAATGGTGTAGATATAGTCCGAACGGGCTTCCGGCAGATAGTAGTGTTTGGCCCGGCCCCGGCTGATCCCGGTGCCGAAGAGTTTGCCGCTGGTGAGCGCGGTGAGGCTCTCGAGGACCTGATAGCCTTCATCGTGGCTGGGTTCGATCTGGTCGTTTTTGGTGAGGAGAAAATACTTCAGATAGGTCTGGATGCGGGATTTCCGGTAGCCCTCGCCGTAAGTGAGCACGATGGTTCCGCCCACCAGAGCCAGGATGATCGCCAGCGCGATCAGACGTTTCTTCAAACCGGCGTAGATCAGCATGCCCATCAGGGTTCCGGCGGCGATGACCAGCGTGCTAAGATGTTTTCCGACGAAGATCAGGTAAAACACGATGATGGGGTAGATCAGCAGAGGCAGAAAATCCCGGAAAAATTCCTTGATCCCGGCTGCGCGCAGTTCATCCTCTTTTTTGGCGAGGTAGCCGGCGTAGAACAGCACCAGGGCCAGGCGGGCCATAAAGCTTGGCTGGATGTGGATGAAGCCGAGGTCAATCTGCCGGACCGCGCCCTTGACCACGGATTTCTGGAGCAGGACCAGGACCAGAAGGCCGATCACCACCCAGAGCAAGGGGGTGTTGAAGACCCGCAACTTGCTGATGTCGAAGAAATAGAGGACCACGATCACGGCCAGAAAGGATACCCCAAGAAAAGCGCCGTGGTGGATGAAGTTGACCAGCGAACTCTGCATGGAGGAGATGTCCAGCATCACAAAGAGCCCGATCGCGCACAGCAGCAGGTAGATCGTCAGGATGTTCCTGTCGAACGAAACAATGTAGTCTTGGCTTCTAGCTTTTTTCATGTTCGGCGGCGATCCTGGCCACTATCTGTTTGAAAAATTCGCCCCGGTGTTCAAAATTCCGGAAACTGTCGTAGCTCGCGCAGGCGGGGGAGAGGACGATGATGTCGCCCGGTTTTGAATCGTCAAAGGCAGTGCGGATACTCTCTTCGATATTGCTGACACAAACCAGGGGCACGCGCCCCTCCCAGGCCTCGCGCATTTTTGAGCCGGTGGCTCCGGTGATGTATAGCTTTTTTGCTTTCTGCCGCAGCAGATCTGTCAAAATGGAAAAATCCTCGCCCTTGTCCGATCCGCCCAGGATCACACGGATCGGCGTGTCGAAGGAGAGCAGGGCCGAGCGCACGGAATCCGTATTGGTGGCTTTGGAATCGTTGTAGAAGGCGACTCCGTTGACCGTGGCCACATACTCCAGCCGGTGGGCCAGGGCGATGTAGGTTTTGGCGGCGGCCATTGCCGCGTCCAGATCTCCCGTCGCCGCTTGCACGGCGAGCAGGGCAGCCATGGTGTTGGCCCAGTTGTGGGGCCCGCGGATCTTCAGCTCATGCACAGAGAGCAGGCTTGAACCGATGCGGATGTCTCTGCCATCCAGCCAGGCGTCGCAGGCTGGCGGAACCTGCTCCAGCGAGTAGCTTTTCACTTTGGCGGGAATCATCCCCCGACGGCTGGCCACGGGCTCTGAATCGACGCAGATGACAGCCGTGTCGAGGGCGGTCTGGTTTTCAAAGACGCGGAATTTGGACAGGATGTAATCTTCGTAAGAGGCGTAGCGGTTCAGATGATCCGGCGTGATGTTCAGCAGCAGCGCCACATCAGGGCGGAAGCTATGGATCAGGTCAAGCTGGAAACTGCTGATCTCCAGCACGTAGAAACCGGTGCCGGGCCGTTCAAGGGGAAATCCGCACCAGGCGTCGCCGATGTTGCCAGCCAGCACGCTGCGATGGCCGGTGGCGGAGAGGAGGTGATGGATCAGGGAGGCGACGGTGCTTTTGCCGTTGGAACCGGTGACCGCGATCACCCGGCTGTCCGGGGCTTTGACCCGGAAACCGAACTCGATCTCGCTGATCATCTCGATGCCGTGGTCCCGTCCCTTGCGGATTACGGGCGAATCCAACGGTATGCCGGGGCTCACGATCCATAGATCGCAATCCAGCAACCGGTCCGTGTGGCCGCCGAATTCGCAGGCGAAATCACGCCGCAGGGCCTCAGCTTCGGGCACCTGGTCGAAAGGTTTCTGCTCGCTCAAAAGGGCCGTGCCGCCCAGTTCCCTGATCTTGCGCGCGGCAGCGATCCCGCTGCGGGCCAGGCCGAGGATTGCGTAGTTTCTGCTTGGATCGAACATTTTCCGGTTCCTCAGCGCAGTTTGATGGTGCTCAGCCCGATGGCGACCAGCAGCATCGCCAAAATCCAGAAGCGGATCACGATCTTGGTCTCGTGATGCCCTTTGAGCTCGAAATGATGGTGGATCGGGGCCATGAGGAAGACCCGCCGGCCCTGGCCGTATTTGCGGCGGGTGTATTTGAACCAGCTGGTCTGGATCATCACGGAGGCGGTTTCCACCACGAAGATGAAGCCGATGATCAGAAAGAAGATCTGTTCCTTGATCAACACGGAGATCACGGCCAGGATCCCACCCAAAGCCAGGGAACCGGTGTCGCCCATGAAGACCTGGGCGGGGTGCGAATTGAACCACAAAAAGCCGATCAAAGCGCCCATCAGGGCGGTGAGGAAGACCGTCAGTTCGCCAGCGTTGGGAAGAAACTCCAGGTTCAGATAGTTGGCGGCCACAAAGTTTCCCTTCAGATAGCTCATTACGCCCAGCCCGAGGGCGGAAAAGGCCAACACGCCGGAGGCGAGTCCGTCCAGGCCGTCGGTGAGGTTGACCGCGTTGGAGGTGCCGGTGATGTAGAGCACGATAATGGGGATGAACATCCAGCCCAGCTCGATGTAGGTGTTTTTAAGGAAGGGGATCTGGATGGCGGAGACATGGTCTGCGGCGGAACTGCCGTAGTAGATGGCCAGGGTGAGCAGCAGGCCGATGCTGATCTGGCCCCAGAGCTTGTATTTCGGCAGCAGGCCCTTCTTGGCCTTGACAAAGTTTTTCAGGTAATCATCCAAAAACCCAAAGATCCCCAGCCAGACCGTGGTCAGATACATCATCAGGATGGCGCGGTTGCCAACTATGTTCCACAGCAGCGAGGAAAAAAGCAGGGCGCAGAGGATGATCAATCCGCCCATGGTGGGAGTTCCGCTTTTCAGGCGGTGTTTTTGGGGCGTGTCCTCGTCGATGGTCTCGACCGCGGAGCTGCGTTGCAGCAGGCGGATGAAAGACGGTCCCACCAGCAGGGTGAAGAGCAGCGAGGTCACGAACGCCGCGATCGAACGGAAGGTCACGTAGCGCAATACGTTGAAGATTATGCTGTATTTGGCGAGGGGATAGAGGAGGTAGTAAAGCATCTCAGCACCTATTTCGAATCACGGGAAGAGCTTTTTCGAGGTGGATCGAGTGCGATCCCTTCACCAGGATCACCGCTCCGTGAGGTATCAGTTCCGCTGCGTTTTGGGAGATCAGATCCTCCACCGTGGCAAAATGTTTGCCCGCCAGGTCGGCGCTCTGGCCGTGGTAGCGGGCGGAAAGATTGCCCACCGTGATCAGGAGGTCGCAACCCGTCTCTGCCAAGATGGCGGCGATCATGTCGTGATAGTCCGCGGCATTGGCGCCCAACTCCAGCATGTCGCCCAAAATGGCGACGTGATATTGGTCAGGAGCAAGGCTGTGCCAGTATTCGATGGCGCTCTGCAGGGAAACCGGGTTGGCGTTGTAGCAGTCTGCCAGGAGGATGCAGTATTCCAAAATCTCGATCTCCATCCTCAGATCCAGGCGTACCGGAGTCTCCAGGGCTTTGCGGATTTGGGCGGCGGGGATCCCGGCCAGTTGGCTCATGGCGATGGCGAAGGAGCCGTTTTTCACGTAAAAGGGCATGGCGTAGGGCAGGCCATAGGGTTCGCCGTTGAGTTTGAAATCGCAGTCGAAACTGGAGCAGCTGACATCGGAGATGCGGAAGTCCGCGCTCGCGGAGATTCCGACGCTCTTGCCGGTGGAATGGTAGACCTCAAACCGGGGATCGTCGGCGTCGAACAAACGGGTTTCCAACGAGCGGTCGAAAAGGGCGGTCTTTTCGCGGAAGACGCCTTCCTCATCGATCAGGAATTCCAGATGGGAGGGTCCCACGTTGAGGATCATCGCGGCGTCCGGAGAGCAGACGTCGGCCAGGGCGGCGATCTCGCCAAAGGCGTTGGTGCCCAGCTCCAGGACCGCGTAACGGTGTTCCGGCCTGATCCGGCGCAGGGTCTGGCAGAGGCCAATCAGGTTGTTTTCGTTGGCTGCGGTCTTCAGCGTCGGGGCCTCGGTTTCGAGGATGTGGGCCAGCAACTCTTTGGTGCTGCTCTTGCCAGTGCTGCCGGTGAGGGCGATCTTGTAAACGCCGAACATCAGCAGATATTTGCGGAAGAGCAGGCCCATCGCGGCCAGGCTGTCCGGCACCTGCAGATAAGAGGGGTTGCCCGCCTGGGGCGTCTGGCCGACCGCCAGGCAAGTGGGATCGGCAGTGATGCCGCTGATGAAGTCGTGGCCGTCGAAACTGGGCCCCCTGAGGGCAAAGAACAGCGCTTCCGGCTTGATCGTGCGGCTGTCCGTGGAGACCCGGCGATAGCTTTGGGGCGGGGTGTAGCCTGCAGCTTCGGTTCCGGTCACGTCATAGAGCAGTTCCAGCATCAGTTTGTCGACCGGCAGGCTCAGCTCGTCATCCTGCCATCTGGGCTGGGGTGAAGCCAGGAATTCGCGGGCGACCTCCGCGTCATCGAAATGGTGACGCTGGCCGGCGATTTCCTGATAGGTTTCGTGGCCCTTGCCGCAAAGCAAAACTATGTCCCCCGGCTGGGCAAGGCCCAGAATGGCTTCGATCGCCCGCTGCCGGTTCCTGATGATCCACCAGGGAAGCAGCAATTCGCTGCCGGTCACGATGTCGCGGATGATCCGGTCTGGGTTTTCCGTGCGGGGGTTGTCGTCCGAAACAATCACCGCGTCGGAGTATTTCAAAGCTGTTTTGAGCATCAGCGGACGCTTGCCCTGGTCGCGGTCACCTCCTGCGCCAAACAGGCAGAGGATGCGCCGGTGCTGCAGCTGGCGGGTAGCCTTGAGCACGTTTTCCAGCGCGTCGGGAGTATGGGCGTAGTCCACAAACACGCCGATCCCGCGGTCGTTGGCAACTCGTTCAAACCTGCCGGGGACGGGCTTGGCGGCATTCAGCCCCTGCTCGATCTGGCGGATCTCGAAGCCCATCACGCTCAGAGTGGCGGCGCTGAGGGCAAGGTTGGCTACATTGAAGCTGCCAGCCAGTTGCGAACGCAGGTTGATGGCGCCTTCGGGGGTCTGCAGCGCGAAACGGATCTGCTCCCAGGACGCGGTTTGGGGGGTTGCTCCGTCGCGGATCACATAGTCCGCCTCTTCGCCGCCGACGCTGAAGGCAAAGCCTCCGGCGGCCTTGATCTCGTCAAAAGTGTGTTTGCCAAAACTGTCTTCGGCATTGATCACCGCGACCGCCTGTCCCGCTTTGGCGGGGGCGAACAGCTTCAGCTTGGCTTCGCCGTAGTCTTCCATGTTTTGGTGAAAATCCAGATGTTCGCGGGTGAGGTTGGTAAACAGGCAGTAGTCGAATCCGATCCCGTAGACGCGGTCCAGCGTCAGGGCGTGGGAGGACACCTCCATCACGGCGTATTTGACTCCGCGGCTGGCCATTTCGGCGAAGATGGCGTTGAGTTCCAGGCTGTCCGGAGTGGTGTGGCGGGTGCTGAACCGCTCTTCATTTATCTGGTAACCCAGGGTTCCGATCCAACCGGCTGGGATTCCGAGCTCTCGCAGGGCCTGGAAGATTAGCAGGGAGGTTGTGGTCTTGCCGTTTGTGCCCGTCACCCCGACCAGGCGGAAGGACTCGGTGGGGTTGCCGTAATGCAGCCTGGCCAGCAGGGCCGTCGCTTTGCGGCTTTCACGCACCTGGATCGCGGGCAGGGCATCGGAAAACTTGTCTTCGCAGACCACCAGCGCCGCGCCCAGCTTCCTGGCGGCGGGGATGTAGGCATGACCGTCCGTTTGGAGGCCTTTCACGCAGACAAAGATGTCGCCCGGCTTGATCTCGCGGCTGTCGATGCGGATCTGTCCGGAAAGCTCCGCGATCCCTTCCAGAGCCTGGGTCTGGAGCAGCAGTTCGTGCTCTTTCAGCAAATTCAGCAGTTCTTGCAGTTTCATATCGATGCCTCGATCAGGCAGGCCGTGTTGGCGGTTAGCCGGGAGCCGGGCAAAACGGATTGCCGGCGCACGATCCCGGAGCCGTTGATTTTGAGCGCCACCTTCTGGGTTGCCGCCAGCTGCAGCGCTTTGCGGATGCTCAAACCGGTCAGGTCGGGCATGGTCCCGTGGGCTACGGTTTCCTTGGCTTTGACCGCGCTCCGGCCGATTTTGATGGTGATCGGATGGTGGGGATCGACGGAAACCCCCGGCTTGGGAAACTGGTCCGTGACGACGGACGAGGAATCCGCGCCTTCTATCTTATATACAAGGCCATACTGGCTCAAAATCCGTTCCGCCTGGTTGATGTGTTTGCCCTTCAGGTTGGGCATGGCGACGGATTTCTGGGTGATCCTTTCGTCGAAGCCGATCACGTTGCTGCTGGGCATGAAGAGGATGTCTTCCACGATCTTTTTGAAGGTCGGGGCGGCGCTGGTGCTGCCATAGTGAAAGCCCGGCGCGGGTTCGTCGTAAAACACCAGCAGCGTCATCTTCGGCGCTTCGGCGGGGAACATGCCCACGAACACGGAGGTGTATTTGTTGCTGGAATAGCCCCGGGTGCCTTCGACGCTTTTTTGCGCGGTGCCGGTCTTGCCGGCGATGTTGATGTAGTCCATCCGGATGTGTTTGCCGGTGCCGTCGTCCACCACGGATTGCATGTAGGAACGGATCGTGTCGGTGGCGGCGGAATTGCAGATCTCCCGCAATACCTCCGGTTCAAACTGCTGCACCAGGTTGCCCGTTTTGTCCGTGATCGAATCGATCAGATACGGCTTCATCAGTTTGCCGCGGTTGGCGATCGCGTTGAAGGCGGTGATGTGTTGCAGGGCGGTCACCGAGATGGCCTGTCCGAACGAGATGGAGTGCAGCGTGAAGCCGTCCCAGCCGTCCAGCTTTTCAAATTGTCCGCTGGTTTCGCCGTAGAGGTTCAGCGCGGTCTTTTGGCCGTAGCCGTAGGAGATGAACTCCTCGTAGAGCTTTTCCTTGCCGATCCGTTCGGCGATTTTGGCGATGCCCACGTTGCTGGATTTGGCGATGATCTCTCTGGGAGTGAGGGGCCCGTATTGATGGGTGTCGCGGATCACGCGGTCCTTGGGATGGTATTCTCCGCAGGCGATGCGCTCGTTGGGCCTCACTTTTTTGTATTCCAAAGCCGCCAGCATGGTCAGGGGTTTCATCGTTGAGCCAGGCTCGAACATGAAGCTGAGCGGGATGTTGGATTTCACCCTCACCAGCCCGGGATCGATCACCCTGTCTTCCGGCGAAATGCCCGCCATGGCGAGGATTCTCCCCGTGCGGGGGTCCATCGCGATGGCGCCGACGTTCTTGGCCTGATACTTGGTTGCGCCTTCGTAGAGCGCGTTTTCCACGATCTCCTGGATGTTGGCGTCTAGGGTGAGCCGCAAATTGTAGCCGTCCTGGGAGTCCTGTTTGTGCAGGCCAGGATAGGGAACCCGTTGGTTTTGAGCGTCGTAAACCACTTCGCGCCAGCCGTAGTCGCCGGCCAGCTGTTTGTTGTAACTGGCCTCGACTCCGCAGATCCCTTTCAGTTTATAGAGGGATTTGGATTGCGTTTCCGCATCGAAGCCGTCCGAAACAGCCTGCACGGAGCCCAGCAACCGCGCCGCCAGAATGCCTTTGGAATAGACCCGGCGCATGGATGAGAAGCTGTAGTTGAGCCCCTCGATCTCCTTGGCGTCGAAGGTTTTGATGATCTTTTCCAGCTCCATCTCGCGCACTTTGTTCGTGATCTGGATGGAGCTGTCTTTGTTGTTCATGGTCAGCCGCCGGTAGACGTCTTCCGGCTTCATGGCGCAGTTGTCGCCGATCGCCTTGCTCACCAGCCGGTAGGCCTCCAGAGGCTCAATCTTGTTTTTCGCGGCCCATTTTTGCACTGCTTTCCGGTCCACATCCACCTGGTAGTAGCTGATCGAACTCACCAGCAGCTCGCCGTTGGCGTCGTAGATCGAGCCGCGGGTGGGCACCAGGATCTCCTTGTGGGGGGTGTAGCGGACCCGCCTGGCGCTGCCCAGGTTGAAGGGATCAAAGATCTGCAGGCTGAACAGATAGCCCGCCCAGACCAGGGTCACCAGCGCGAAAAAGCCGACCAGAAAACGGTAGCGGGAGCGCATGCGGTCAATCCAGCAGCACTTGCACTTCTTTGGCTTCGGCTTTGGAAGAGATCAGGTCGACTATGCAGTAATCGCCTTTGGGCTCTTCTGCTGGCGGCTCCTGGACATAGATGATCTTGCCCCGGTCTTCCGAGGGCACAAAATTGCTGAGCTCGACCCGCACCAGGCTGGCGATGTTCTCGCCGCTGCGCAGGTCGTCCAGTTCCACCTTCAGTTCGGTGTTGATGTTTTTTTCCGCGGCGTAAGTCTTTTCCAGTTCGGAGAGGTATCGGGTCTGCTGAACGACCTTGTTGGCGTTCCAAAAATTCAAAAACATGGCGACGGTCAGGGCAAGTATAATAAAGGATATGGTTGCTCTCATGATTCCCCCATGAGCTTTTCTGCGGCGCGCAGTTTCGCGCTGCGGGAGCGGACGTTGGCCTCCACTTCTTCCGCGCTCGCGCTCTGCGGCCCCTTGGTTAAAAGTTTCAAAGTCTTCTTTTTGCCGCAGACGCAGTTGATGATCTGCGGCGGACATTCGCACCCCGCGGAGGCGGAACGGAACAGGTTTTTCACGATCCGGTCCTCCAGGGAATGATAGCTCAGGACCACGATCCGTGCTCCCGGCTTCAGCAAATTGACGGCGTCCTTCAGGGCCGGTTCCAGCACCTGCAGCTCGCGGTTGACGCAGATGCGCAGGCTTTGGAAGATTCTGGCCTTGGATTTCAGGGATTCCCGGCTGCCGGTTCCGCACACTTTTTCCACGATGCGGGCGAGGTCCCCGGTGGTCTTTAGCGGCCTATCCGTTCTGGCGGAGACGATCGCCCGGGCTATCCGACCCGCGTTCAGTTCTTCGCCGTATTCCTTAAATACGTGGGCCAGATCGCCCTGGGGGTAATCTCTCAAAACATCCGCTGCGGTCAGCTTTTTGCTCTTGTCCATCCGCATGTCCAGGGGGGCGTCGGCGTCGAAACTGAAGCCCCGGCCCTTGTCATCCAGTTGGTGGGAAGATACTCCCAGGTCAAAGAGCACCCCGTCCACGCTCTTCACCTGGCGGAAGGCCAGTTCCGTGCGCAGCCGGGAAAAATTGGCGTTGATGATCTCCACCTGGCTGGCGTAGTCTGTCAGTGTCTTTGCGGCTTCCGCCGCCGCTTCGGCATCCTGGTCGAAGCAGTAGAGCCGGATTCCAGGTTCCGCTTTCAGCAAAGCCAGCGAGTGGCCTCCGCCACCCAAAGTGGCGTCCACATAGACCCCGCCGCCGCGCGGACGCAGATACTGCGTGCATTCGGCTGCCATGACGGGGGTGTGGAATTCGCTCATAATACCTGGTAGACCTCGGTGGTAAACTCTTCGCGGTTGTTGTTCAGGTCTTCTTTCCGCTTGGCCTGGAAATCTTCCGGGTTCCACAGCGAGATGTAGCTCAGTTCGCCTTTGATCACCACCCGGTCCTTGATATTCGCCTCCCTAAGCAGGATTTCCGGGATGCGGATCCGGCCGGGGCCTTCCAGTTCCTGCTCGGTGACGGCGCAGTCGATCAGGTGGGTGCGCAATTTGCGCTGCACGGCGTCGCCCGCGGCCAGCTTTTCCAATGTGGCGTACCAGCAATCCAGGGGGTAGAGCGCGATCGAGTTTTTGGGTCCGGCGGTGATCACCACGGTGCGCCGGGCTTCCTCGGAAAACTTCTTCTTGAAGACGGCCGGAATGATCACCCGCTGGTTGTGGACCGCGTTCTCATCATAACCAATAAACTGTCCTGACATTCACTCAACCTTTCCTTCCGGATTTGTGGCGACACCGCCCAAATCCTTTTCATTCCTTGCGTTTAACACCATTAGATCTCTGCGTTTTGACTTTTTATGACTTTTTATGACATCCTATGGTGCTCTTATGACATCCCCTGATTTCTGTCAAGCAGAAAATGCGCTTTTTTGAAAATTCCTGACTTTTACCAGGATGGACTATAAAGAGTCAGTGAAAACTTCAAATTGGATCACTGAAAACTTCAAATGGGGAA
>CAZOVZ010000023.1:0-37581 GCA_964583755.1 uncultured Candidatus Cloacimonadota bacterium | reverse complement strand
TACTGATACAAAGACGTCCAGAAACGTCCAAAACAGCCGATGTCCAAGTCCAAACATAGTCCGTCATATCTCCGCACCTCATAAAGCGTTATCCCCATTTGTCCAAGTGAGACAAGCTTGCAACTTTGGGTGAGGGTTTATACCCAAACTGGACAGAGTCACTGTTGCCCTTATCTCCGCCTTCTGCTCTTTTCTGTCATTCCGGACTTCGCTCTGGACTAAAAAACCTCCCCACACCATCACTTCTCAACAATTCGTGAAATTCGTGTAATTCGTGGACAACCATCTCTGCGAATTCTACCTCCAAACACCCTCCCCCGCCTCCAACTGCTGGACGAACAGGACAAAGCGGATCAAAGGCCCACCCTGCGTTGCATTACAATCTATCAGTTTTATCAATGTTATCTCTAAGCAAGGGGTTGTTTAGAGATAGGAGCCTTATTTTGCAGTGGTTTAACCTTATCTCTAAGCAAAAATCGAACCCCTGGGCATACCGGAAAACCGCAGGGTGACTTTGTGTGTATAACTGGAGTAATCCTATATATATCTATAAGATATACAATATATAGTATATAATAATTTTTATTTTTTATATTACTTATCTATATAGCTCTTCTTCTTTGCCGGACCCCAAATCCTGCTTTTCCCCGGATGGCACAGGGGTGCTGTTTTTTGCTTAGAGATAAGCCTAAGTGATTGATAATAAAGGCTCCTATCTCTAAGCAACCCCTTGCTTAGAGATAACATTGATAACATTGATAAAACGCCCCTCCGGGCCGTTGGCAGACGAGGACGTCTGCCGCTCCAAGACCCCCATCACCCAGCCTCAGGTTGGAGTTCAAATCCCCTACCCCAGCTTCACTCCTTCCCCTATCTCATTTGTGGATTTGGACTTCAACCAGCACGCGAGCTATTCTTCACATCTGGGAAACCACAGCTCCGTCTGCATGAAGTCCAAGCGCCCCAAAGTTTGCTCCAAAGCCAAAACCCGACCAGGGCGCATGAACTCCATGCTCAGCTCTCATCGGCAGACGGGGACGTCTGCCGCTCCAAGACCCCCATCACCCAGCCTCGCCGCTTGGAATGACACTCTCAGAGTCCCGCGAACTAAAGCGCAATTGCGTACTCACTAACCATCATTACACCCCCCCAATTCGTGTAATTCGTGGACAACCCCTCAAATCCTGTTCATCCCTATTCTATTCTTTTCTCCGTTTCTCCGTGTCTCTGTGTTATAAAAAAGCGTAATCCACTATCTATAGAGGGTATTCTTCCTTATTGCAATCCTGAATGAATCGCGTAATCCACCCGAAGAGTTCCCGACCCACGCTCGCCAACTCTCACGGTGGATAAGGAGATTCAAAAGGGAATGCAAAAAGGGTGAAAGGGTGGGAGGGTGAAAAGGTGAAAATTGGTCTGGCGGCGGATTCCGATCCGCCGTCACTTTTTCCTTACTATCGGCTCTTCGGCAGAGCGTCGGTTCAGAATAGACGTACCTAATCCGCCATAGCTTATAGGCATGGAAGTTGTTTTGAGTATGTTTCTGGATATCTTAATATCAAATGAACAATGGAATGACAAGGGCTGCGGACGGAAAACACCGCGAGGAAAATGACAATGCAACGCGAGACATAAAGATATGACAACCGGAAGGATCATCGAAATCGAGTGCCGCTGCGGCTTTTTGCTGTTCCGCTACTTCAAAGCGGGCAAGGGACGCCTGATCAAGTGCCTGATCAGCCGCCTGACGGAAGACCGCGTGGGTTTGCAGGGCGCGCGGACGCTCTCCCGACCCCTCTGCCCCGCCTGCGGCAAGGAACTGGGGATCGTGATGATGATCCACGGCGAACCGGCCTTGAAGCTGAACCAAGGGACCATCCGCAGCGTCCGCGTCTGAAACCTGGTCCCCGGAAGAGAAAAGACTTGCCAGAAATGCACGGCGAATTAGCCTTGCGAAACAGCACACGGACAGCGAGGTACAAACATGAAAGCCGTACTCAGAAGTATATTGTTACTTGGTTTCATAATGGCGACAGGCAGCGCCTGGAGCCTGCATTTCGCCCGTTGGAGCACCTCGATGGGGGCGTTCACGGCGGAGCTCTATGACCAGCAAACGCCGATCACGGCGGGCAATTTCATCAGCCTCGCCAACAGCGGGTTTTACAACGAACTGATCTTTCACCGCGTGGTGGAGGGTTTCGTGATCCAGGACGGCTGTCCCCAGGGAACTGGTTACGGCGGCCCCGGCTACACCATCCAGGACGAGTTTTACCCCGGATTCCACCACGACCAGGCGGGGATTTTGGCCATGGCGCGCACTTCCGCGCCCAACTCCGCCGGCTCGCAATACTATATCACCCTCGCCCCCACGCCGCATCTGGACGGCGGTTATGCCATCTTTGGCAAGGTGGTTCAGGGTCTGGAGGTGGTGATGGCCATCGGTTCGGTCCCCGTGGACGCCAACGATCGCCCCCTCACGCCGGTGAACATCGACACGCTGCGCATTTTGGACCTGGCCATCGGCAACGTCACGCCTCCGGACAGCGTGGCCGTGGCTTTGAACGTTGGCGCCGCGCAGATGTTCATCGTGGAGGCCGAAGCGTTGAACTCCCCCCTCGCGTTTCACTGGTATGTGGATGGCGTGTTGCAGGGCGACTGGGAGGATTTCCTGTTTGAGACTGCTTTTTCCGCGGTTGGCAACCATGAGGTGCGCTGCGACGTGAGCAGCCAGGACTGGGCGCATGAAGTTACCTGGGCGGTGGAAGTAGCCAACGTGGGAGCAGAGGATCTACTGGTTCCGGCCCCGTCGCCGCTATTGATCTCTCCCAATCCGTCCCACGGGGGTTTTTCGGTGAAGCTGGCCGACCCCGCGGACAAGCTTGACCGGGTCTCCGTCTTTGACCTCAAAGGCAGGCTGCTGCGGCAAGCGGAGGCGGAAAATGAATGGCAGTGGGACGGCCAAAACGCCGACGGCCGGCCCGTACCCGCCGGGATCTACATCATCCGGGCTTACACCCTCAAAGGTTCCGTCTGGCGAAAATGCGCCAAGCTATGAAGTGAGGGAGGGATTTTTGGTCCCTCCCTTTTCTTTTGGGCTTGAATCTACTTTTCCAGCGCGGCTTCGATTGCCCGCACCACTTCGGCGGACTCGGGTTCGTCCCTGGAGCCGAAACGGTTGATGAGGCGGCCGTCGCGAGAGATCAGGAATTTGTTGAAATTCCAGCTCACCTTGCCGGCAAACTCCGGATTATCCTCCTTTGAGGTCAGCCAGTCAAAGAGCGGATGGATGGTCTTGCCCCGCACCGATATCTTGCTGAAGAGGGGAAAGTTCACCCCGAAGTTGATCCGGCAAAAGGAGGCTATCTCGTCGTTTTCTCCGGGTTCCTGGCGCATGAAGTTGTTGGCGGGAAAGCCCAGCACCACCAGGCCCTGGCCCTGATATTGGTCATAGAGCTTTTGCAGGCCGTCGTACTGTTTGGTGAAACCGCATTTGCTGGCAGTGTTCACCACCAGCACCACCTTGCCGCGGTAGGCAGACAGGCTTTCGGGGCTGCCGTCGATGCGGTCGGCGCTGAAGTCGTATATCGTTTTGGCGTTCGTCATTGCTGTTCCTGAGACCATGGCCAGCAACAACGGGCCGTTGATCAGCCAATTGGTCGTCTTGAGGTTCATGATCTTTTCCTTTTTTGAAATTTGTCTTTGACGATAATATAGGGTGAAACTCCCGCCGGGCAAGTGGGGAGCAACAGCCGTTTTGGGCTGGTGCTCTGGAGTTGATCGGTGGGGCGAAGTGACCGAGGAAAGGGCCTGTGAAAAACAAAGGCCGGCGATTGCGCGCCAGCCTTGAAGGGATGGGGTCTAACGAGGCCAGGTCAGAGCGGTAGGGAGATCCGCTTGCCGGTCTTGGCTGAAAGGTAGATCGCCTGGATGATCTCCACGGACTTGCGGCCGTCGCGGCCGTCGGTGGAGGGAACCCCGTTTTTGAGCAAAACGTCGATCACATTGCGGTAATAGGGATTATGGCCAAATCCGTAGACGCTGGGAGGCTGGTAGTTGGCTTCCTGGACGATGCGGTCTTCATCCTCATAGTCCTCAAACTCCCATTTCTCGATCTTGTTGACCGCCACGCCGCCGATCTTGACCGTGCCTTTTTCGCCCATGATGGTGATGGAACCTTCGAAATTCTTCGGGTAGGCGAGCATGGTCACGTTCAGGGTGGCGATCAGGCCGCTGCGAAAATGGAGGATGGCGCAGCCGGTGTCTTCCGCCTCGATGTGGCGGGCCATGGTGCCGGTGTAGGCCATCACGCTGTCCACGTTGCCCAGCAGCCAGTACATGGCGTCCACATAGTGGCTGGCCTGGTTCATGAAGGCGCCGCCGTCAAATTCCCAGGTTCCGCGCCACTTTTCGGCGTCGTAATAGGCTTGCGGGCGTTGCCAGAAAACGTTGGATTGGGCGATGTAGATGCGTCCGAAACGGTCTTTGTCGATCGCCTGTTTGAGCAGTTGCATGGTGCTGTTGAGGCGGTTTTGCTTGACCACGAAGAGCTTGACCTTGTTGTCGTCGCAGGCCTGGATCAGCTTGTCGGCGCTTTCGATGTTGATGCCCATCGGCTTTTCCGTGATGACGTTGACTTTGTGTTTGGCGGCTTCGATGCCGATCTGGGGGTGCAATCCGCTCGGAGTGCAGATGCTGACGGCGTCGAGCTGCTCTTTGGCCAGCATCTCGGCGTAGTCCTGATAGACGTTCTTGATGCCGTAGGTTTCGGTGACGTGCTGCAATTTCTCCGGGATGATGTCCGCGGCGGCGACGAACTCCGCCTCCGGGATCTGGGAGACGGCGTCGAAGTGGTTTTTGGCGATGCGGCCGCAGCCGATCAAACCCAGTCTGACTTTTTTCATCTATAACTCCTGCAATAACTTGGAATATCTCATTTGATTTTCTGGTTGATCAAGTTTCGCTTTGTCAATCACAAGGTGACGAACTGCGATATCTGTAAAGCTTTTTTTCACCGGCTGGCCTGGGCGGAACCAAAACGGGAAGCCAATTCCGCCACCAGCAGCCTGGCCAGATCGGACCTGCGGAACCTATTCAAAACGTAGTCGCGGCCGTTTGCCCCCATCTGGCGGGAGGTTTCCGGATCCCGCAGCAGCTGTTTCAAGGCTTGGGCAATTTGTTGCGCGTTTCCGGGGGGTACGACTATCCCCGCGCCCGCTTCGGTAACGATTTCCGCGGTTTCGCCGCCGATCGCGCAGAGAACGGGAAGCCGGTAGGCCATGTAGTCGAATAGTTTCACCGGCAGCGCGCCCCGCATCACCGGCAGGTCTTTGAGGCTGATGACGCCGATGTCGGCAGTCGCCAGCACCTTTCCCACTTCCGCCAGAGGGACGGGATCGCGGAATTCAACGTTTGAGAGCCTGAGCTGGCGGGTGAGGTCTTCCAGGTTGGGACGGCTGGGGCCTCCGCCGATAAAGAGAAAGCGCAGGGGTTCGCCGCGCAGCAGGTCCGCGGCGTGGATCACGGGCTCCAGGTCGTAGACCAGGCCCATGTTTCCCGCGAAGATCACCGTGAAAGTCCCGTCATCCGGACGTTGCGGGGCAATGTCGCTATTGGCCAGCATCACGTCGTCAACCCCGTTGCGGCTAACGAGGATTTTCGAGCGCGAAACGCCTTTGGCGGCCAGCCTTTCCCCGATGTAGTTGGTGACGCCGACCACGAGGTCGCTTTGGCGGTAGACGCGCCGTTCCAGGGCCTGGCTGAATTTGATCAGCCAGCGGTTGTTCAGTTCGCCGAGTTGGATGGCGGAATCCGGCCAGAGGTCGCGGACTTCGAAGACCAGCTTGCGGCGGGGAAAGATCAGTTTGGACCAGAGGCCGGCGAGGGCGACGAAGAGGGGCGGCGAGGAGACATAGATGAGGTCGTATCGGGGCCGCCGGAAGAGGAGATAGCCGATCGCGGAAACGGAAAAGCTGATATACATCAGGACGCGGGTGAGGAAGCTTTTGCGGGGGGAGGCGATCACGGGCAGGTGGATGACGGGTATGCCCTGAAAATCCTCACGGACGGAAAATTTGCCCCGATAGCCGGGAAAGATGACGCCCTGGGGATGGTTGGGCATTTCGCAGAGCAGGGTGACGCTATGCCCGGCTTCTTTGAAGGCCAGGGCGATGGCGGCGGCGCGGTTGGTCGAAGCGCCTATCTCGGGGTGGAAATACTGGCTGACATACAGCACTTTCATGGCTGCAAAACCTCTTTGTAGAGCCCGATGAGCAGGTTTGCCTGGCTCTCCCAGTTGAGGTCACGCAGGATGCCTTCACGTCCGCGTTCGCCCATCTGGCGCGCCCTGACGGGGTCTGCGAGCAGGGTTTCGATCGCCCGGGCTATCTCATCAGGCTGGGTGGGATCGACGCAGAGGCCGCAACCGTAGCGTTCCACGATCGCCCGCCAATCCGGAAAATCGCTGGCCACGACGGGAAGTGCGGCGCTCATGTACTCAAACATCTTGATCGGCAGGGAATCCAGATAGTTGTCGTTGGGAAGCAGGGTCACCATTCCGATGCTGGCGGTGGAAAGCACATCGGCGACGCCCTCGCGGTCCAGATAGCTTTTGTAGATCACCTTGGCCCAGGAAGGATGACGGCTGCAAGCGAGATCGAGATTCGGAGGTTCGAAGGCGCCTGCCAGGATCAGCTTGACGTTCAGGTTCCGCATGGCGTCCAACAGCTGAAAGATGCCGCGGATACGGGTGATGCCGCCGATGTAGCAGATGCCGCGGGGATCTCGCTGGCCCTCTTTGAGCAGGCTCAATTCCCCCAGCAGGGGATAGTTGTGCACCGTCCGAACCAGCCGGTGGTAGTGACGAAAGCGGGTTTCCTTGTTGGAGTCGGCGGTCACGATGGCGCTCATGCCGCGGCTGAGGCTGGATTCCAGCAGGTTCACCCCACTCGCGAGCAGATGCCGCAAAGGCTTGGGTACGTAGTGTTTGCCCATGATCTGTTTGGGCAGATTGTCGTGAACGTCGTAGATGACCTTGCGGCCCAGAGCGCGCAGGACCAGGCCCGCTGGTAACAGCTCCATGTCGTGAAAATGATAGACCTCCGCCCGCAGGGACACGGCTTTGAGCAAGACGCGCAAGGGGCTGAGCAGGACGCGGAGAAAACGGTTGGGGTACTTGTGGCTGCCGTGGATCTTGATGCCCAGAAACTGCTCGTCCGGCAGGCCGTCGGCGATGATCAGGTGTACGTTGTAGCCGGATTGGGCCAGGCTGGCGCATTCCTTGTAGACGATGCGCACGTCGCGGCGCTGATGCACCGTGGAGAGATGGCAGATCTTTACCATGAGATTTGATCCTTCAGGCGGCGGCAAGACTCTCTGAGGTTGCCGGCCGGGTCCAGTTGCCACCAGCGGGGATGGGTGAGAAAGAGGAAATTCTTTCGCATCGCGATCATTTCCAGCGGCGTACAGGGATGGTAGCGGCAGGGATGGGGCCGGTCGCAGACGTGGTTTTGGTAGGCGCCGACCAGGGCGGGATCGTAGGCTTCGTAGACGATGCCGTTGGCTATCCGCCAGGCGGGATCTGCCGCGATGAGGCAGTTGGTGAGTCCCAGGCGGCGGTTGGCAAAGTCGCCGTGGGAAGCGAGGGAATGAATCTCGCAGTCCCGGCGGAGGCGGACAAGGTTGTCGGTCAGTTGCAGCCTGATCTGGCCGATGTTTTCCTCTACCTCTTCCGCTGACTTCAGATGCTGCCGTTTGGCGTAGGCGGCAAGCTCTTCAAAGTGGTATCCGACCTCGTGGCCACAGTCCGAAACCTGTTTGATGACGTTGGCGTTCCAGGTGCTGAGGCGGAAAAAATAGCTGGCCTGGATGCCCAGGTCACGTTCCACCTCGCAGAATTTCAAGGCGGAGGGGGCATTGGAATCGATGTCGTGCCGCAGGATCAGAAAGCGTTCCGGCAAAGGCTTTCCCTCCAGCAGCAGCGTTGCCAGTTGATCCAGGCGGATGAAGCTGTAGCCTGAATTCTGCGCGGAAAGCAGGATGCCGCGGTACTCCTCCCAGCGGTTGGGAATGAAAAACGTGTTGCGCAGCCAGGACCCGGCGTTACTTATCAACCGCATCGGTCAGCGCCTCCCGATAGACTGTGGCGAGCTGTTCGCAGCTGTGGCGGATATCAAAACGCCGCTGGCAGTAGGCTCGGATCGTTGGGGGATCGTAGTCTGCCCAATTCCGTTCAAGCAAAGCGATCCCTTCGGCCAGAGCCTCGGCGGAATCAGGCTGCACCAGGATTCCAACCTCCGGGCTGACGATGTGCTGAGGGCCGCCGCAACAGGTGCTGATCACCGGCAAGCCAGCCGCCATCGCTTCGATCAGGACAATGCCAAAACTCTCTGCCAGCGTGGGCAGGACCAGGGCGTCGTAATCTTTCAATAACCGGGGGATGCGGGCGGAATCGATCACACCCAGGAAACTGACGCTGCCGGATAGCCGCAGAGCTTTGACTTGAGCCTCCAGTTCCCTTTTCTGGCTGCCAGCGCCGACGATATCCAGGCTGAAATCCCTGCCCTGATCGCGCAGCAAAGCCAGTGCCTGGATCAACCGATGGACGCCCTTGGCGGGGATCAGGTTGCCGATGAAGAGCAGTCTTTGGGGCTGATTCCGCTTTTGAGCCAAGTTAAAGCGGGCCAGGTCGATCCCATTGTAAACAACCAGGGGAGAGAGTGTGCCACTCAGGCCACGGAGGGGCTGCAGCATCCCTTCGGAGACCACGATCAACCTGCGGCTACCCCGGTAAACCCGGCTCAGGAGCTGGTTGTAAAAGGGTTTAGCAAGCAATTCGCCGATGCTGCCCTGATGCTCGGTTATCACGTAAGGAAGCCTCAAAAGCCTGGCCAGCAGACGCACCGCGACCCCATCCGGATAGCCCCAATTGACGTGAATGAGGTCAATGCCGGCCGTATCGCGCACTGATTTGACGCAGCGATGGGTGAAAAGCCCTTCCAGCCAGCCAATGAGGGGCTTCAAAAAGTATCTGGGCAACAGCGGATAACGGGGATGGTGGATGTCCACGCCGCGGTCGCCGATTGGTTCGATCCGCCGAAGGGGAATGGCCAGACCGGCCTGCTGGCGGCGCCGGCTGAGAAAAAACGGCACCGGGGCCACCACGGTAACTTCGATGTCCGGAGGCAGAAAACGGATGATTTCCTTCACAAACACGCTGCGCTGGGGTTCCGCGGGATTGGGAAAGCCATGGGAGTAGATCAGCAGCTTCACGCGGCCCGTCCCGGCTGCAGCCTGTTTTTCAGCCAACCCATTCCGTCGGTGACGCTGCGGCGCAGTTCCATCCAGTCTTCGCGGCGGGGGATCAACTGCCCGGGGCGCATCTGCGGATGCCGGATGAAGTACCAGGCCAGCAGGATCACGAACCAGAGCGGGTAGCAAATCGAGGAGGCGATCGAGGTGCCAAACAGCCCGTAGCGGGGCACGAGCAGATAATTGAGCCCCAGTTTCACCAGCAGCGGGGCGACCGGCGCGATGATCGATATGGCGGGAAAGCCCTTGCTCCAGATAAAGGTGTTGAACAGCGAACCCAGGGTGATGCCAAACACCGCCGGTATCAGCAGCAGAAACGCGTTATAGGCATCCACGTAGGCCGGTCCGTAGAGGCGGGTGATGAACCACCGGCCAAAGACCACCATCAGCAATACGGCCACAAGGTCCACCACCACAATGAAAAACAGGATCCGGCGCATGATGATCAGGGCGGATAGCTCGTCTTTCAGCGAGGCCAGTTTCACCAGCAAAACGGTCGCTATCGTGCTGCAGGACATGTTGATGATGTCCACGAAATTGACGGCCAGGGTGTAAATCCCCACCTGGGCGTAGGAGCCGAGCGCCTTCAGGATCAGCAGGTCCAGCCGCATCAGCAGGATGATCAAATACTCGGAGGCAAAGGCGCGCAACCCCAGTTTGTAGCTTTCGCCCACCAGGGGCCAACTGAGCCTGGCATCACCCGCCAGTCCCCGCCGGAAGCGGATTTGCATCACCAGCAAGACGATGACGAAGACCAGCACATTGAGTACAAACGAATACTCCATGCGCTGCCCCGCCGGCATCAGCCAAAAAAGCGGAATCACCAGCAGCATGAAGACAAAGGTGGGCAGAAAGGCCATCAGAGAATAGGCGCGCACCTGGTCGCTGCCCAGCTGCAAAAATTGCGTGCGCATGTAAAACTGATGGCAGACCAGATAGACGCCCAGAGCCAGGATCACATAGCGGGGGTAATCCCCGTGCAGAAGACCCGCGAAATACCTGCCCGCCAACAGGTAGAGCCCTGCGACCAACGCCAGCTCCGCCACAAAGGTCAGCACGGTAAGCCGGTAGAGGGCGCGCAGGCTCACCTTGCGGTTTTGCAGCAGGTAGGGAAAGGATTTGTGCACGCCCAGATCCAGAAACATCCAGATGACGGCGTTCAGGGTGAACAGATAGACATACTTGCCCCGCAGTTCCGGCCCCAGATAGCGGGCCAGAAACCAGTTCGTGACAAAGGCCGCCACGATGGTCAGGACCTTGCTGACGCTGGAAAGGGCGATGTTTCGGCGGAGGTTGATGCCGCTCACGCGGAGAGCCTTTTCGGGGGGAGTTTCAGGTTCCGCAGGCCGAGGCTCAAGACGATGATCAGCATTCCGGCCAGTTGGCCCAAACTCAGCCTTTCAGAGAGGATCAGATAGGCCAGCAGCGAGGCCAGGGCGGGTTTCAAAAAGAAGTACACGGAAGCGGTCGCGGCCCCCAGCTCTTTCATGCCCTCAAAGTACAGGACATAGGCCAATCCAGTGATTATCAGCCCCAGATAGAGGACCAGCGATAGGTTGCGCCAGCTGGGATCGAAGAAGGCGGGCTTGCCCAGAGCCAGGTTGATCACCAGCAGCAACGCGCCGCCGATCAGGAAAGAGACCGAGTTTGTAAACAAGTTGCCGTAGCTGGCCACGGCTTTCCTGGTGAGCACTGTATAGAGGCCGAAAGTGAGCGCGGCGATCACGGCAAAGGCGATGCCCAGAGGCAGGTTGATGAACTGCGCGGAACCGGTTTCGCCTTCGAAAAAGATGATGAACAACAGGCCAACCACACCCGCGACCAGGCACAGAACCTGCATCAAAGAAGGTTTTTCCTTGATCAGCAACAGGGCAAACACGATCACGAACAGGGGGTTCATGGCCACGATCACGGCCGACAGGGAGGCCTTTCCGTAAAAGATCGATAATTGCAAAAGCAGCATACTGACACAGACGATCAGGAATCCCAATGCGCCGATGTTCAGTATGCCGCTTATGCTTATCTTTAGTTTAGCCGACCTTGCCCGGGTCAGCGCGAAAGGCAACAGGGCCGCTCCGCCGATCATGAACCGCCAGGCTGTGAGGGTGTAGGGGTCGATCCCCGTTCCCACCAGCTTTCCGGCGATCTCCAGGCTGGACCATATTACGATCGCTGCCAGGCAATATAGGTGGCTGGTTAACTTCAAGTTACTTCATCAGGACCATTTTCTTGGTGCTGGTGTAGCTGCCTGATTTCAGGCGGAAATAATAGACTCCGTTGGAGACCGGCTGGCCGCTGTCGTCGGTCCCGTTCCAGGTTACTTTGTTCAGGCCTTTGTCCGCATTGCCCAGCTCAAAGTGCTTCACAGCCTGGCCTTTCAGGTTGTAGACGGTAATCTGGGCGGGGGCAGCCTTTGTCTGTTCGAAGCTGATTGTGGTGCTGGGATTGAAGGGGTTGGGATAGTTGCCGATCAGGCGGGTCGCGGCGGGTACTCCAACTTCATCGTCGTTGGCGACGGGTGGATTGAAATCGGCCTGGAACCTTGCGGTGATCTGGTTGAGGTCATTGTATTGCTGGACGATCGCGCGCAGGTTGAAATTGCCCACGGGCATCGGGGTGCCGATGTAATCCACATCATAAAACTGGGTGCGGAAGAGCAGGGTCCCGGTGGCGTCGCTGAGGTCGTAGCTGGTGCCGTTGGCAAAGTTTCCGGTGGGGGAATTGAAGTGCACGGCGTCGATGTGGACCAGTTTGGCCTGGTAGAATTCGATGTTGCTGTTGATGTCCGCCAGCGTGACCGTCGGAGTCGGAATTACGTTGCCGGTGGAGGTGGCGGGCGCGGAGTTCATGCTCGGCCAGAATTGCAGCATGCCGGTGGTGTAGCGGTTGAGGGTGCCGGTGATGCCGGTGATGCCATCGGCGACGGCGTAGGTGGTGGTGATCACGCCGTTGTAGTCATCGATCAGGATGGCGCCGGTGTGGTCCTGGACGAACTTCTGGTGGCGGAAGCTCTGTTGGAAGGTCAGAAACACTTCGCCGGCCAGATGATAGACGGTGGTGCCGTCGGCTGCGGCAGCCCGCAGGGCGGCGATGTTGTTGACCATAACCGGGAAGGTATAGGCCGCCGTGGCCACGTAGGAGGGATCGTATCCGGAGGCATAGGCGCGGGCTTTGAGGGTGGTGTTGGCGCTGATCGCGATCGGGGCGGAATAGAGGGTCGAAGTTTCCGTGGGATCGGTGCCGTTGGTGGTGTATCTGATTTGCGCGCCGGGAGTGGTCGAGGCCAGGGTGACGTTGATCGTTCCGCTATAGACGCCCGCCGGGGGATTGAAGGTGGGGGTCGCGGCGTTGTTTCCGCCACCGCCAAACTGGTGGGAGCCGAGGTTGGCAATGTAGTCCTGGGGATGGACGATCCATTCCGAGTTATCCATGTTGGTGCCGGCGCTCACAGTCCAGTTCAGGTTGCCCTGCGTCACGCTGGGTTTGCGGATCAACGTATGGTTCAGGGTCGCGGCGGTGGTGCCGGCGACGTCCCAAGCCGTGCCGGGATCGGTCTGATAGACCCCGATGGCGTCGATCTGGGTGGTGCCGTGAAAGAGGCCAAGCGCGTCGTTACCGTTGAAATAGGTGACCGTGGAGGTCACATCGGAAACGTCGATGATCGCCGTGATGGCAGATGAGTTGGCGATCACATAGACATCACCGTTGGCCAGCATCGTTCCCGCCGGAGGGGTCAGGATGTTGGTCGCGGACCATTCGTTGCCGTTGGAAGCGAGTTTGATGGTGTATTGGGACATATCCACGGCAGCGCCGGTCCCGTTGTAAATCTCGATGGCTTTGTTGTTGGAAGCTCCCTCCACATATTCGGAGAAGAACAGGTCGGCCGCCTGGCCGAAGGACAGGGCGATGAAGCCCAGCAGCATTAGTGTGCCAATCATTTTTTTGATCATGGTATCTTACCTCACTTTTTCTAAAATTGACAGCGCGCAATACATGAACGATCCCGCCAGCAGGATGCTGTCGGTCCTGTCCAGGATGCCGCCGTGGCCGGGGATCAGTTTGGAGCTGTCTTTGACGTTGCAGGAACGCTTGATCATGCTTTCGGCAAGGTCTCCCAATTGGCCGATCATCCCGGCGGCAAAAGCAGCCAGCAAAAACAGGGAAAGGTCAAATCTCCCCGGGCTGGCTACAGATAATATAAACACAATGACAAACGGAACAAGCGCCCCGGCGATGAAACCTTCCAGGGATTTGTTGGGGCTGACGGCAACCAGGTTGCGGCGCTTGCCGAGAGCCATGCCGACAAAATAGGCGGCGGTATCGGCTGACCAGATCAGGATTATCAGCCAAAACAGGCTTTTGCTCCCGGAGTGATCGATCCCCAAGCGGGTCAGCATCGCCGGCAGGACGGCTGTGTAGATGACTCCAAACAGGGAAAACACCGGAACTTTGAGCGATTTCTGTTCCTGCCAGTTGACCAGTCCCTCGAGCAAGGCCAGGCCAAACAGGCCCCAGATGAAAACGAGGTCCTGCCCGCGGACAAACACGAGACCCAGGTAGGCCGCCAGGCCGACCGGCAGCCACTGCCAGCCGCAGGGGATCCCCGCGGAGCGGTGCATTTGGATCAGTTCATGCCCGCCCAAAAGAGTCACCAAGGCAAACATTACGATGAGCGGGACACCACCGAAATACAGCGCGGCCAGCAAGACCGGGATGAAGACCACGGATACGGAGACGCGCTTTTGCAACTCGGTCATTTGCTCCCGACTCCCCCAAACCGACGGTTGCGGATCTGATAGTCCAGCAGCGCCTTCAGAAACTCGGTTTTATCGAAATCCGGCCAGAGGGTGCCGGTGACATAGATCTCCGCGTAAGCGCTTTGCCAGAGCAGAAAGTTTGATAGCCGGCTCTCTCCGCTGGTGCGGATAATGAGGTCGGGATCCGGTTGCCCGGCGGTGTAAAGATAGCCTCCAAAGCTCTCCGGATCGAGTTTGTCCAGGCTGCCGGGATCGGCTTGGGACAAAATGCAAAGTTTCTTTACGGCCTCAATGATCTCCAGGCGGCCGCCGTAGTTGAACGCGATGTTCAAGGTCAGGCCCGTATTGGCCCCGGTTGGGGCGCACAATTCGCGGAGCGCGGCCAGATACTGGGGATCGACGATGGATTCGCTGCCGATGATCCCCACCTTGATATTCTGGGCGTGGAGTTCCGGGATTTCCCTGGCCAGGCGTTCCCTGAGCATTTTTAGCAGCCCTTTGACCTCATCCGCGGGACGGTTCCAGTTCTCGGTGGAAAAGGTGTAAAAGGTCAGATACTCCAGACCCAGTTCCACTCCCAGTTCCACGGCCGCGCGGATCGATTTCGCCCCGGCCCGGTGCCCGAAGAGGCGCGGACGGTGGCGCTGCTTGGCCCAGCGTCCGTTGCCGTCCATGATGATGCCAACGTGGCGGGGCAGACGGTCGCGGTCAAGCTGGGGCAGCAGTTCTTTATAGTTTGTCATCTGGCCATTCTGTTCTGGGCGTTTAGCTTGAGCCAGGCGTAGATGAAGCCGTCCAGATCCCCGTCCATCACGCGGTCCACCTGGCCGACCTCAAAGTTGGTACGGTGGTCTTTGACCATTTGATAAGGTTGGAACACATAAGAGCGGATCTGATTTCCCCAGCCGATGTCGGATTTGGTGGATTCAATCTTTTTCTGTTCCGCTTCACGCTGATCTTCATAATGTTGGTAGAGCCTGGATTTGAGGATGGCCATCGCTTTTTCCCGGTTTTGGATCTGGGAACGCTCGTTCTGGCAGGAAACCACTATCCCGGTGGGCAGATGGGTGATGCGCACGGCGGAATCGGTGGTGTTCACATGCTGTCCGCCGGCTCCGCTGGAGCGGTAGGTGTCCACCTTGAGGTCTTTGGCGTCGATCTCCACTTCGATGTCGTCGTCAAACTCCGGATAGACGAACACGGAGGCAAAGGAGGTCTGGCGCTTGCCTTGGGAATTGAAGGGGGATATCCGCACCAGGCGGTGGATGCCGATCTCGGCCTTGAGCATGCCGTAGGCAAAGTTGCCGCCGACCTCGACGGTCACGCTCTTCAGCCCGGCCTCTTCTCCCGGCAGGGAATCGATGATGTTGAAAGTGAATTTGTTGCGTTCCGCCCAGCGGGAGTACATGCGCAGCAGCATCTCGGCCCAGTCCTGCGCTTCGGTGCCCCCGGCGCCGGCATGGATGGAAAAGAGGGCGTCGTTGTGGTCATATTTGTCGTTCAGATAGCATTCGATCTCGGCCTTTTCCACAAACAACCGCTGCTCCGGGAGCTCGCCCACGGCCTCGGACAGGAGGGATTCGCTGAACTCGTCGTCCAATAGCATGATATAGGTTTCCAGCTCTTCCTTGAGCCGTTCCAGCGTGTTGATGTGATCGATCTCTTCGTTTATCTGGCTGAGCTGTTTGGATATCTTGCGGGCCTGATTCTGGTCGTTCCAAAAGCCCGGGCTGTTGACCTGCAATTCCAGCTGTGACGCCAGCTGTTCCTTTTGCTCCAGATCAAAGTAACCTCCTGATCTCGGCTATCTGCGAGATCATGGCGGTGGCTTCTTTTTTATAGTCAACGAGTTCCATTATGCGATTTCCTGTGATTTCAAAAATATGGTGACAAGGCATAAAAAACCAACTCCCCCATTTTGTCAATTCATTTATTTTTCGTTGACAGGATGAGGCGTATCTGTGAATAACGCAATCGATAAGCGACCCGGCACAGCCGGGTTCCACAATCCTGAAAACAGAGGTTTCGCATATGGAATGGTTTGGATTGCCCGTCCTTTGGTTCATAGCTCCCCTGGGAGCCGTTTTGGCGCTGATTTTTGCCGCCGTGTTCTTCCGCCAGGTCAAAAGATCCGACCCCGGCAACGATAAGATGGTGGAGATCGCCACCTACGTGCGGGAAGGCGCGTTTGCCTATCTCAAGCAGCAGTACAAAGGAGTGGCTCTGTTTTTCCTGGGAGCCTTCATCGTTTTTACCCTCATGGCTCAGGTGCTGGGCGTCCTGCACTGGCTGGTGCCGTTCGCTTTCCTGACCGGTGGGTTTTTCAGTGCCCTGGCGGGGTTTATCGGCATGAACATGGCCACCCTGGCCTCCAATCGCACCGCGCAAGCCTGTTCCGTGAGCCTGAACAAAGGGCTCAAGGTGGCCTTCCGGGGCGGGGCGGTGATGGGGCTGACCGTGGTTGGCCTGGCGTTGATCGATATATCGGCCTGGTTCTTTGCCCTCAATCAGCTTGGCTTTCCCCTCCACACGATCACTGTGGTGATGCTCAGTTTCGGCATGGGCGCCAGCACCCAGGCCCTGTTTGCCCGTCTCGGCGGCGGAATCTTCACCAAAGCCGCTGATGTCGGAGCCGACCTGGTCGGCAAGGTCGAAGCGGAGATCCCCGAAGACGACGTGCGCAATCCCGCCACCATAGCGGATAACGTCGGCGACAACGTCGGCGACGTGGCCGGCATGGGCGCGGACCTCTATGAAAGCTACGCCGGATCAATTTTAGCGACCGCTGCCCTGGGCCTGAGCGCGATTTCCACCCTGGGTCCCCAATTCGAAGCCTGGCGGATGAACTTCGTGATCGCCCCGATGATCCTGGCCGGAATCGGCGCCTTACTCTCCATCCTGGGCGTTTTCATGGTCAGCACCAAGGAAAACGCGGGCATCAAGCAACTGATGTTTGCGCTCAACAAAGGGGTTTACGGCAGTTCCATCCTGATCGCCGTGGCCGCCTTCTTCATCACCCGGCTGCTGCTGCCGCCCCAATACTTTTTCGGAGTGTTCATTTCCACCGTGATCGGCCTGATCTGCGGAATCCTCATCGGCCTGTTCACGGAATTCGACACCTCCCACAGCTATGAAGCCACCCGCAACATCGCTTCGCAGGGCACCTACGGCCCCGCCACGGTCATCCTCGAAGGCCTGGCCGTGGGCATGCGTTCCACCGCCGCGCCGGTCATCACTATCGTGGTCGGGATCATCGCCGCCTTCCTCTGCAGCCATGGATTCCAATCCATCGAGATGGGGCTCTACGGGATCGGTTTCGGCGCCGTCGGCATGCTTGCCACCCTGGGCGTTACCCTCGCCATGGACGCTTTTGGCCCGATCGCGGACAACGCCGGCGGCAACGCCCAGATGTCCCACCTGCCGGAAAACGTGCGCACCATGACGGACAACCTGGACAGCGTCGGCAACACCACCGCCGCCACCGGCAAGGGCTTTGCCATCGGTTCCGCCGCTCTGACGGCCATGGCGCTGCTGGCCGCCTATCTGGAAGAAGTGCGGGCCGGCCTGCTGCTGCTTGGCGACAGAGCCAACGAGGTGCTGTTTCTGAGCATCAATTACGGCAAGGGGCTGTCGGAACAGGTGCCGGTGGACAAAGCCACTGTCTCCGACTTCATCAGTTTCTACCAGATCCACGTGTTGAATCCCAAGTTCCTGCTGGGCATTTTCATCGGCGCGATGGTCGTCTTTGTCTTCGCCGCTCTCACCATAAAGGCGGTCGGCAAGGCGGCCGGCAAAATGGTGGAGGAAGTCCGCCGCCAGTTTCACGAGATCCCCGGCATCATGGATGGCACCGGAAAACCCGAATACGCCAAGTGTGTGACCATCGCCACGATCGGCGCGCAAAGCCAGATGCTGCTGCCCGCCCTGGTGGGGATAGCGACTCCGGTCATTGTGGGCCTGATCTTCGGCGTGGCGGGAGTTTTGGGTGTATTGGTGGGAGCCCTGGCCAGCGGCTTTGTGCTGGCGATCATGATGAACAACGCCGGCGGAGCCTGGGACAACGCCAAAAAGTTTGTGGAAACCGGCGAGCACGGGGGAAAATCCTCCTCCACCCACAAGGCCACCGTGGTCGGCGACACCGTCGGCGATCCCTTCAAGGACACCGCTGGCCCCTGCATCAACATCCTGATCAAACTGATGAGCATGATCTCCATCGTTTTTGCCGGTTTGATCGTATCCTACGCCCTGAGGGTGGAAACCATCCAGCCGCCTTTCTCCTCGCTAAAGGTAGATCCCTCCAGGCACAACAGCATCATCGCCATCGACAAGGCTTTCTACGACAAATCCGGCTGCGCCGGCTGCGAACATCTGACCCCGGATTGCTTCGTTAACGAGCAAACGCCTCCGGCTGTATCAGAAGATCTGCAAGATGTGGCAACCGATGCCCAAAACAAACCCTGACGCCTTTCCCCAGCGGATCGAGCTGGATATCGAGATCGGTTTCGAGCCGGAGTATCCCAACTCCGGCTTTTTCCGTTTCCCCTTCGATGCCAGCGAGATCTTTGGCAGCAAAGCCCGCATCCCGGTCAAACTAACCATAGATGGCCAGGTTTTCCGTCGCACCCTCGCCCCCATGGGCGGCTGCCACATGATGGTCTTCAACCAGGAACTGCGCGAGAAAACCGGCTTCAAGGCCGGCGACGTGGTTCACATCGTGTTGGAACGGGATTACGAACCCAGGACGGTGGAGATCCCACCCGATGCGCAATCCGCCCTGGAAGCCGCGGATCTGCTCGATGCCTTCCGCGCCCAATCCTATTCCCATCAAAAGGAACACATGGACTGGGTAAACGACGCCAAGCGCCCCGAAACAAGGGCCAGGCGGATCGCCAAGCTGATTGAAGCGCTATCGTCCTGAGCGCGATTCGTGTTTACTGTGGCGCGGCGAAGTTTGCCGCGCCATTCTTCTTGGCTCTGATTCATATGGATTGGGAACGAATCAAGCGCGTACGCCTTTGCTTGCGCGGGCCGGAATCCAGGTCTGTTATGACAAAACTTTGACCCTGCTGATGTCTCCGGATCACGAATCGTAGCCGGATTGACAACTTGACGCCCTCCCAGCAGATAGACAGTCCGATTCATCACTTCGGGGGTGGCGTTTTCCGCCTTTACCTGTTCAGCGGCAGTTTCAGCGTGGCGCTGCCCCCCCCTCTCCGGAGGCGAACGCCCTTGAGGACTTCTGCCGCTTCAGACCTCCCCGCCTCTGCGCAGCAAAATCTCCGGTTTAACGTGGAATCAAAAAAAGGCGGGAATTGCTTCCCGCCTTTTTTTAGGATGTCAATTTAGCTTACTTTTTTCCGGCCTTGACTGCTTCTTTAAGCTTTTTGCCAGCTTTGAAGACTGGAACGGTGCGAGCCGGGATCTTGAGGGCTTTTCTCGTTTTGGGGTTGATCCCATTACGGGCTTTGCGTTTTGCGACGTTGAAGGAACCAAATCCCACCAACGAGACCTTGTCGCCTTTCTTGAGGGCGGCGGTTACGGCGGCGAGGAATCCGGCAAGGGCTTCGCCGGCTTTCTTCTGGGAAATTTCGGCGCTAACGGCCATCTTTTTGATCAAATCGTCTCTGCTCATTTTTACCTCCTTGAAGTCGTAGTAAGAGTTAGAGAGATTACAAAGCGTATATAAATAGAGTCCTTAGAAATCTGTCAAGAAAAAAAAGCCTGATTTGATGAGGCTTTACGAGATTCGCCGAGCCAGCCGTTCACAAATATCGGCGTAACGCACTACTATGCAGTAACTTGCCATATTCTCGCTTTCCGTCGAAAAAATCTCACAAATTGCCTACAAAAACACTCTCGCAGCTTTTTCCATTGACAAAAATGAGGGGGTTTTGCAGCGTGGGCCGTATCAACTTGTGGAGGTTTTGAATGAAAATAAACAGCTACCTGACCCTGGCTATCCTGGCCATCCTGGTCCTCTTTGCCGGTTGTGGCAAAAACAAGGTCGAGGAAGTGCCCGCAGAGCCGCTGCCGACACCTTTGGAACTGGCCAGAGCCGCCTTCCAACAAGGTGTTGACGACTATTCCGAAAAGTTTTACACGGATGCCCTCACATCTTTCAACCAGGCGCGTGAGTTTTACAACCAGGCGCTGCCGACCGCGACCCCGTCCGATTCGGTTGACGTGATGATCGAGCGCACCCAGCTCAACATCGCCCTGACTTACATGGACATGGCCCACGACAATGTCGCCGCACGCATGTATGACGACGCCCTGACCCAGTACGAAAGCGCGGCCAACATCTACAAGAGCCTGGTGCCCCTGACGATGACCACCAAAGAGCGGGACGACTATGTGGCGATCCTTTATCGCAACATGGCCCTGACCGCCCAAAACGCCGGCCAGTTTGAACGCGCCCTCACCTACTACGACAACGTGCTGGTCTACGAGCCCGGCAACGGCGATATCCTGAACATCAAGTACAACATCCTCAAAGACGACATCAAAGATGAAGTTCGCGCCTACCAGGTGCTGAAGGATTACGCCGAGGCTTCGCAGGACTACAACGCTTTCATCATCCTCGCCAACGCCTACAAAGCCAACGGCGACAACATTACCGCCGCCAGTTATTTTGACCGCGCCCTCGAGATCGGCAAGACCTCGGACGCCTATCTGCGCGTGGCGGATTTTTACCGCAGCATCGGCAATTATACCAAATCCAACGAGATCCTGACCGGATTCGTCGGCACCAAGCCGGACAACGCTTCCCTGGCCAGCGCCTACCGCGCCATGGCGGAAAACTACGACAAGCTGAAAAACACAGCCAAAAAGATCGAAAGCCTGGATAAATCCCTGTCCTTCGAGCAAAACGCCGACGTCGCCCTCCAGCTTGCCAACCACTATAACGGCGCCAAAAACTGGGACCGTGTGATCCGTTACGCCACCCAAACCGTCAACCTGGACAGCAGCAAAGCCGCCGCATACCTGCTGCGCGGCAACGCCTACTACCAGACGAAGAAGTACCTGGAAGCCAGAAACGATCTGCAGCGGATCGTGAACAACGCCACCTACGGCAAATCCGCTCAGGACCTGCTCTTGCTGGTCAATAAAAAGATTAAATAAAGCACTACAGTCATGACAGTCAACCGCTCGGTCTGGGCGGTTGACTGTTGGTTTAAAGAGAGGAATAATGGCCCGCAAACTCCGGACAGACGGCAGCATCAAGGCGATCTACGGGTTCAAAGAGACTCTCAAACTCAGCCGTCCGGTGGTCGGAAACCGCGTCCCCGCTGGATTTCCCTCCCCCGCCACGGATTACATCGAGGGCAATCTCGACCTCAACGAGCATCTGGTCAGGCATCCGGCCGCCACCTTTTTTGTGAAGGTGGATGGAGATTCCATGAACGGCGCGGGCATGTTCAGCGGCGACACCGTGATCGTCGACCGCTCCCTGGAAGCGAAGAACAACAGCATCGTAGTCGCCATCTACGACGGGGAACTGACCATCAAACGGCTCAAGATCGAAGGCGACGAGTATTTCCTCCGCGCCGAAAACCCCGATTACAAGACGATCACAATCAACAAAGAACTGGATTTCTACATCTGGGGCGTGATAACCTGTGTGATTCACAAAGTCTGACAGTGAGCGGCCTGCGCCGGACCATCCTGATCTCCCTGATGCTCGCGCTCTTGCCCGGAGCGGTTTGGGCGGCTGGCCTGATCGCGGAGCTGAACCTCCAGATCCAACCCGAAGTGTTTACCTATCAGATCGCCTCCGGCCCCGTCATCGCTCACTCCGAACTGGTTTACGCGGATTCTCTTCTACTCTCGCCCAACCTGGATTACCGGATCGACTACCGCCTGGGCCGGCTCACCTTCATTAACCTGCCCCAAACCCCGCTGGTGCGCGTGGGCTTCATCCTCGTCCCGCCGGACCTGACCCAGCCCCTCTACCGCTATCGGGCCCAAGTGCCCAGCGACAGCCTGTTCAGCAGCATCGTCCGCAAACGCCCGGCCTGGCTGCAAGAGGACGGAAAACTGAGCATCTCGGGCTCCAAGACTTTCGCCGTCACGTTTTCGGACGACGACGCCTTTGACCTCAAGCAAACGCTGTATGTGAACCTCGACGGCGAGCTCTCCCGCAATGTGAACATCGCCGCCCAGCTTTCCGATAGCCAGTCCAAACTGACGCCGGAAGGGGATTCCAAGGAGCTGAGCAGCCTGGACAAGGTGTTCATCCGGGTCTACGGAAAGCAGTACGAGATCGCCATGGGCGACCTGGAGTGGAAGTTTTCCGGCACCCGCTATGCCAATTATCAGGCCAACATCGAAGGCCTCAACGCCTGGTACCGCGACCGCCACTTTGCCCAGGCCGGCTTCACGGCCGCGTCCGGCAAACCTGCCTTCGTCAAGCTGGCTATAATCGACGGCAAGCAAGGCCCCTATTACCTCAATCCGACGGGGTTTCAGACCACTCACCTGATCATCGCCGGCAGCGAGGAGATCTACCTCGACGGCAGGCTGCTCGAGCGCGGACAGGATTATTACATAGACTACTCCGAAGGCTCCGTGATGTTCCGCACCCTGGTGGTTTCCAGCAACGCGGTCAACGCCTGGTTCAGCTACGCGGACGAGTATTATAGGCAATTCACCTTTTTCAATTCCTCGCGGATACAGCTCTTACCCAATCTGGCGCTGTCGCATCATTTCATCCACCAGGCGGATTCCAAGGACGCCCCCCTGCTTTACGACCATACCCCCGCGGAGTTGAATATCCTGCGCTCCGTTGGCGACAGCCTGGCCTGGGCGGATGGCGTCACCCCGGTCGACCCCGGGGAGGGCAATTACCTCCGCCGGCAGAGCCCGGAGGGCCTGGTCTACTATGAATACGCGGAAGCGGATACGTCTGCCGGCTACAATCTTGTCTTCAGCTATGTGGGCACCGGATTCGGCGACTACGAAGAGTTTTCTTCCGGCAAGTTCCGCTGGGTCGGCCCCGGCCAGGGCGCCTGGCTGCCGCTCAAAAGGCTGGTCCCCGCGGTGCGGCGGAGCAATGCCGACCTCCGGCTGGACTGGCAATTGGGCGGTTTGGAACTCGGAGTGGAGGGCGTCTTCACCGCCAATGACCGCAACACTTTTTCCGCCAAGGACGACGGCGACAACCTCAGCGGGATCGTCGGCGCCTTCGGCCAGTTTGCCCTGGGGGAAAGCGCCCGGGCCACCACTCTGAAGCTGGACTATGAAAAGCGCTGGGCGGATAGCTACCTGTTTACCCAATACGAAGACCTGCGCGAGGAGTATGACCTGGCGGGCCTGGCCAGCGCCGACTCCCTGGCGCAAAGCAGGCTGAGCCTGACGCTCTCCACCCGCCGCTGGCAGGGATGGGATCCCCAGGCCACCTTCCGGCTGCGGAACATCCCCGGCCTCTACTCCCAAAAGGCGCTGCGCCTCATCTCCCGCTCCCTGGGCCAGGGCTGGCTGCCCAGCCTCAATCTGCGCTCCACCCTGGCGCGTCAGGATTATCCGGACGCCCTCTCCCCCACCAGCCTGCTGCAATACCACGAAGTCGACACCCGCTGGGAATTCCGCTCCCTCAAAGCCGGCTTCGCGGGCCTTTACAACGCTCTGGAATATTCCGAGCCCTCCCCGCTCCACTTTGGCAACCGCTACTACAAGCTCAATCCCCAGCTATCCTTTGGCAATCCCCAAAAATTCGCCACCCAGCTCAGCTACGCGGCGGACCGCAACTGGCTGAACCCCGGCAGCTGGGAAGACCGGGGCGGTTCGCGGACCTACGCCCTCAAACACAATCTCAACACCCCAGGCCACACCCTCAGCCTGGATCTCACCCACCGCGAGCTCGACGCCTCGGGCGAAACCGGCCAGAGCGGCTATGACCTGATTTCGCTGCGCAATTCCCACAACTTCCTCAAGCAGGCTGTCCTGCTGATGGGCAGCTACCAACTCAACCAGACGGAGTTTTTTCCCAAGATCCAGGAGCTGGAATACGTCGGCAACGGCCTCGGACTCTACGACAGCACCGGCGTCTATACCCCCAACGGGGATTTCGATTTCACCTACATCACCAGCGACCAGGGCAGCCTGAGCAGCGAGATCAACGCCCAACTGAGCCTCTATCTGAAGCCGGGAAACGTCGACCCCGCCTGGCAAAAGCTGCGCGCGGACCTGATCGTGATGGCCACCGAGCAGGCCTCCGAACTGGACGGCTGGCGCAGCTATGTCTTCTACCCCGGTTACGTGTTCAATTCGAACTCCACCATCTACGGCAAACAGAATGTTTCCCCCACTCTCTGGCTTGACCTCAAACCGGGCAAACTGACCGCCAGCCTGGGCCTGGAGCTGGACCGCAGCCTGGACAACCGCTACCAGAGCCAGGCCCGCAACGACCGGGCGGCGCGAATCGCTGAACTGGACCTGAAACAGTGGCTGGGCAACAACTTCAACGCCCGCTACGAAAACGTCTCCGAATCCGACTCCCGCTACCAGTCCGAACTGGACCAGCAAAACCTGCTGCTTTTGATCCAACGGAACCTGAGCACCCACACCATCCTGACCCTGGACCTGGAAGGATTCAGCGAGCAAGGCGACAAACAGGACGGCGGCCAAAGCTATTCCCTCCGCGGCCTGGCCGTCACACCCGGCTACAAAGGCACCTGGGGGCGCAAAGGCCGTGCCTCCGCCAGCTTCGGGATGCGCTTCAACGACCGCCAGGGTTCGGATTACCTCGCCTTCCTGCCCGCCAAGCGCGACGGCTCCAGCTTCACCTGGGCAGCCTCCGTGACCTGGCGGCTCAACGATTTCAGCACCTTCAGCCTGGAATACAAAGGTTCCTCCTACCCCGGGGAAGACGCCGACCAGTCCCTGAAAGCGGAATTCAAGGCGGAGCTGTGAACAACGTGAAAAGGTGGAACTGACGTGAAAAGGTGGAAGGGTGGAACAGACGTGAAAAGGTGGAAAGGTGAAAAGGTGAAACTGATAAGGCTCTCCGCCGTGTGGATCTTAACAAATCCCAATTCGTGCAATTCGTGCAATTCGTGGACGTCCCCGCCCCTCCTCTTCCCTTTTTCTCCCTTTCTCCTTTTCTCTGAGGACTTATGAACATCACCGCCCTTGACTATCTGATCGTATTGCCCTTCATTTTCCTGGCTGGCTTGATCGATTCCATTGCCGGAGGCGGAGGGCTGATCTCCCTGCCCGCCTACGTCGCGGCCGGTTTGCCGCCCCACTTTGCCCTGGCCACGAACAAGTTTTCCTCGTCGTTCGGAACTCTGTTTTCCACTGCCAATTACCTCCGCGCCAAGGTGATCGACCTCCCCGTGGCCTTTCTCAGCGCGGCTTTCGCGCTGCTCGGCTCCTGGCTGGGCACGCGCACCGTGTTGCTGGTTTCCAGCGACTTTTTGCACTACCTGCTGTTGGTGCTGATCCCGGCGATCGCCGTCCTCACGCTGGTCAAAAAGAACCTCGGCGCCAGCGACCGCTCCCACTTGCTCCGATTGGGCATCCGCCTCACCCTGGGCTCGCTGGCGGGGCTCATCATCGGCTTCTACGACGGCTTTTTTGGCCCGGGCACCGGCACCTTTCTGATCCTGGTCTACGCCCTGCTGATGCACTACGATTTCATGACCGCCAACGGCAATACCAAGGTGGTCAACCTGGCCTCCAACATCGCCGCCGTGGTCACTTTCCTCTTTGCCGGCAAGGTCTTCTTTCCGCTGGCCATCCCCGGCGCGATCGTCGGCATCGCCGGCAACATCATCGGCTCCAAACTGGTGATCCTGAAAGGCAACAAGCTGATCAAACCCATCTTTGTCCTGGCCCTGCTGCTACTCTTGGGCAGGATCGTTTTCAACCTCCTTACCCGCTGATCTAACCCCTCCACCCACAAGCTTTTAACTGTCCGCCCCTATTACACTCCCTTTTGAATCTCCTTATCCACCGTGAGAGTTGGCGAGCATGGGCCGGGAACTCTTCGGGTGGATTACGCGATTCATTCAGGAGTGCAATAAGGAGGAATGCCCTCTATGTATAGTGGGTTACGCTTTTTTTAAAACACAGAGACACGGAGAAACGGAGAAAAGAATAGAATAGGGATGAACAGGATGATCAGGATTTGAGGGGTTGTCCACGAATTACACGAATTACACGAATTGGGGGGGGTGTAATGATGGTTAATGAGTACGCAATTGCGCTTTAGTTCGCGGGCCCCTGAGTGTGTCATTCCAAGCGGCCGCCTGACCGGTGTCCTTCACACTAATAGTGACCCGCGGCTGGGTGGTGGGGGTCTTGGAGTGGCAGACGTCCCCGTCTGCCTTGGCTTCCTGGCCCTGGCGCTTTAGTCTGCGAGCCTCTGAGTGTGTCATTCCAAGCGACCGCCTGACCGTTGTCCTTCACACTTATAGTGACCCGCGGCTGGGTGATGGGGGTCTTGGAGTGGCAGACGTCCCCGTCTGCCTGGGCTTGCGGGCCCTTGCGCTTAAGTCCGCGGGCCTCTGAGTGTGTCATTCCAAGCGGCCGCCTGACCGGTGTCCTTCACACTTATATTTGACCCGCGGCTGGGTGGTGGGGGTCTTGGAGTGGCAGACGTCCCCGTCTGCCTGGGCTTGCGGGCCCTGGCGCTTTAGTCCGCGGGCCCCGAGTATGTCATTCCAAGCGGCCGCCTGACCGGTGACCTTCACACTTATAGTGACCCGCGGCCGCTGTGGAATCCAGCATTGTGGGAGTAATGCACCTTGGATTGGTGTGTTGTTTTTCTATGAGTGATGGTTTCTGCTATCGGGTTCAGACTTCCGTTACGCGATGATGGATTTTGTTTTAAGGCCTGGATTCCACGCCAGCCGCAGGTTGCTGTAAGTATGTAGGTTACCGGTCAGGCGGCTGGCTGGAATGACACGCTGAGGCTGGGTGGTGGGGGGCTGGGGTTGGGTTGTCGTTTCTTAGCTTTCTGATGCCGGGTCGGAGCCCGGAATGACAAAAACATAAAGGGATTCCTGGTCGAGGGGCGGAATGACAATCGTGGGCGCCCCCTGGGGAATATAACGTAAAGCTATCTAAAATAGTGGTTTACGCGTTATCGGGGGTTTTTAGCTTTAAGCAGCATTAAGCAGCATTAAGCAGAGGGTTGCTTAATGCTAGGAACCTTATTTATCAATGCGTTAGGCTTAGGTTTAAGCAAAAATGTGGGTATAGTGCCATCCCCGGGATTGGGGGGTGGAGGAGTCCCGGGAGGAGGTAAGAGTGGATAACTAGTATATGATAATAAAATATAAAATTATTATATAATATATAGTATCTATACTCTTATATCTTTGACTTTATGCTTTTCAACTACTGTATACAACATCTCATATCCGCCGGTCTCCCCAGAGAGCCGAAATCTGCTTAAAGCTAAGGTTAAAGTACTGCAAATAAAAGCTCCTAGCGTTAAGCAACCCTCTGCTTAATGCTGCTTAAAGCTAAGAGAGCTAAACTTGGTTTGACAATGGCGAATTTGTCAACAACGCATTGGTGGACTTCGCTCCCGAGTGATCAGCACTCAATCCTCCCAGGATTTCATCAAATCCGGGTTCAAATAGATCCGCAGAACAAAAATCCTTGACAATCTGAGGGCCCCGGGAAATTGGGTTCTTGCACGCAGTGCTGAAGTGGTGAAATTGGTATACACGCTAGTTTCAGGGACTAGTGAGCGATGAGCTCATGGGGGTTCGAGTCCCCCCTTCAGCACCATTTTTTTGCCTATAGGTTTCCACCCCTTTCCGCCACAACGATGCATTGACCCACTGATCCAGAGATCGGAGTCCCGAAAACGCTTGGCGCCACTTAACCTTCTCCCTTCTTTCGGTGCTCACCAATCTGTTGTTCTTTGCCCCGGGGTTAAAGAAAAATCCCCTCCCGCGAAATAAAAACATTGACGCCAGACCAAACTTGTCATTTCCTTGTTCGATCAAATGAAATAAGAGATTTAGTATGGAAGACTACCGCGCAATCATCGACCGGCTCAACCTGCTGGCCCATCCCGAGGGGGGATTTTACCGCCGCAACTGGCAATCCCTGGTCACCGGCGACCTCAAGGACAGCACCGGCAAGGTGGTTTATGCCAACCGCCAGATCGGTTCCTCCATCCTTTACCTGTTGCCCAGCCAGATGGTCTGCCGCTGGCACCGCGTCAAATGCGACGAGATGTGGCACTTTTACCAGGGCACGCCGCTGCGGCTGTATCTGCTCACGCCGCAAAAGGGACTGGAAACCGTGATCCTCGGCAATGATCTGAAAGCCGGGCAGATACCCCAGTTCATCGTTCCCCGCCTCACCTGGTTCGCCGCCGAGCTCACCGAACCGGTGGATTTCGCCTTTTGCGGATGCACGCTCTGGCCCGCTTTTTCCTACACCGATTTCGAACTGGCCGAGACGGCGCCCCTGGCCGACGATTTCCCGGCTTGCAGGGAACTGATCGAGCGCATCCAAAACCACCCGCAATAAAGGAGCGCAAGCTTGGCAGAAAAGATCTACATACTGGATACGAACGTCTTGATCCACAGCCCCCAATCCCTGTTTTCCTTCGCGGAAAACCGCGTCGTGATCCCCATAGTGGTGATCGAAGAGATCGACCAGTTTAAAAAAGGCGTCGACGAAAAGAGCCGCAACGCTCGCCAGATCGGGCGCTATCTGGATTCCCTACGCCTCAAGGGCAGCCTCCAGGAAGGCGTCCCGATGGAAAACGGCGGAATCGTCCAGATCACGGTCAATAAAGACGTCACGGATACCGCCGCCCGCCTGTTTTTTCTGGACCGCAACGATAACCTGATCATCGGCACCGCCCTCTATTTCAAGGAAAAATACCCGGACCGCCAGGTCACCCTGGTCTCCAAGGACGCCAACGTGCGCATCAAGGCGGACGCCGTGGGCATCAACAGCGAAAACTACGAGACCGACAACATCAAGTTTGAAGAGCTCTACGACGGCTGGGAACCCCAGGAAGTGGATTCCGAGCAATACAGCGAAGCGGTCAGCAAGAAATTCATCGCCAACAGCTTCGGCGAATTCCATCCCAACGAGTTCCTCCGCCTGAAAGACGCCGCGGATGAAGGCCGCGCCAGGTCGTTCCGCTATCTGAAATCGTCCAACGCCTTTCACACCCTCGCCAATTACACCGGGGACGAGGTGTTTGGCATCAAAGCCCGCAACTTCGAGCAGGAAATGGCCCTGGACCTGCTGATGGACGACAGCGTGAAGCTGGTCAGCCTCTCCGGCAAGGCCGGCACGGGCAAAACCCTGCTGGCGATGGCTGCCGGATTGCAAAAGGTGGTCGAGGACCGCAAATACGCCCGCCTGGTGATCTCCCGCCCGATCTCGCCATTGGGCAAGGATTTGGGCTATCTGCCCGGCACCAAGAGCGAAAAATTCAACCCCTGGATGCAGCCCATCTATGACAACATGGACATCCTGCTCTCCCTCAAAGACGACAGGATCCAGGACGGCAACAACAAACCCAAGCGCAAGGCGACCATCGACGATTTCATCGACTATGGATTCCTCGAGCTGGAACCGCTCACCTACATCCGCGGACGCAGCCTGCCGGACCAGTTCATCATCATCGACGAGGCGCAAAACCTCACCCCGCACGAGATGAAGACCATCATCACCCGCGCCGGCGAAAACACCAAACTGGTGATCACCGGCGATCCCTACCAGATCGACACACCCTACCTGGATTCCTCGTCCAACGGGCTCTCCGTGGCAGTGGAAAAGCTCAAGCGGGAAGACATCGTGGGCCACGTGACCCTGCAAAAGGGCGAACGCTCCAAACTGGCCGATCTGGCCGCGAAATTTTTCTAAGGCGGCAACGTGAAACGGAACCTGGTGAATGCCGACCGCAGTTGGGTGGAGATCGACCTCTCCGCCTTCAGAGCCAACCTCCGGGCCCTCAAAGCCTTGATGCCCCAAGATCAGGGCTTTATCCAGATCGTCAAGGCGGACGCCTATGGCCACGGGGCGGCGGAAATCAGCAAGATCGCCCTGGCTGAAGGCGCCATCGCCCTGGGAGTCGCCAATCCCGAAGAGGGAAAACTCTTGCGCATCCAGGGCTGCCAGGCACCGCTCCTGATCCTCTCGCCCTCCCTGGCGGAGGAAATCCCCGCTATTTTGGACTACCGGTTGATCCCCACCGTTTCGGACCGCGCTTTCGCCCTCGCTTTGGACAGGCAGGCCGGGCTGCGCGGCAGCGCCGTGAAGGTCCATCTGAAGCTGGACACCGGCATGCATCGCAGCGGGGCTTTGGCGGCCGATTTCGCTTCGCTGTGGAATTACTGCCGCAGGCTGGGCAACCTGCAGATCGAAGGGGTGTTTTCCCATTTTGCCGCCAGCGAAGACGACCCCGCCGCCAGCCGTGCCCAGGAACGCCTCTTTCACCAGGTTTTGAAGGATAACGGGATCGACGCACCCCTCACCCACCTCGCCAACAGCTCCGCCCTGCTGAACGGCCTGGGCCGCAAAGCCGGCGCCTGCCGCCTGGGCATCCTCAGCTACGGAGTTTACACCCATCCCTCGCAGCGGGAACTGATCACCCTCAAACCTGTGATGACCTTCCGTTCGGCAGTTTCGCAGGTCAAATCCATCCCCAAAGGCGCTTACGTGGGCTACAACCGCAGCTGGCGGGCCCAGCGCGACACCCGCTACGCGATCGTCCCCGTGGGTTATGCCGACGGCTACGACTTTCTGCTCTCCAACCGCGGCAGCGTGGAGATCAAGGCCACGGCCTGCCCGGTGATCGGCAAGGTCAGCATGGACATGATCTGCGTGGATATCACCGGCCTTCGGGGCGTCAAAACCGGCGAGCCGGTGACTTTACTGGGTGGGGCTGAACCGGCGCCGCGGGCGGAAAACCTCGCCGGCGCCTACGGCGGCTCCGCCTACGAGCTGCTTTGCCAGGTGGGACGCCGCGCCCGGCGTTACTACTACGAGGACGGCAAGCTGCAAAGCAGTTCGCCGCTGTCCCGGCGGGACTTCGTTTCCAGCGACTTTCCGGATTCCAAGCTCAACGCCATCATCCAGTCCGCCATCTCCCAAAGGCTGGACAGCGCGGAGATCGGCGAGCTGATCTCGCGGGAGATTTTGCGCGCCTTTTTCTCCAACAAAGACCGCGAGATCCACTACCGCAAAAACTTCGTCCACAGCGTCAAATTGAGCGATTCTGAGGCCTCCGGCTACTATCGGGCATCCACCACCCTTTCCTTTGATAAAGTGCTCCAAAACGCTTATTTCGTGGTCGCCTGCGCCACCGACGACGCCGCGCTCAAGGCCTATCTGCGGCGCAAGGATGTCGAATACCGCTGGCTGCTGGATGGCAACACAGAGCTCAGCCCGGACAGCTTCCGGCTCAGCTCGGTGCGGGTCAACGGCCTGGACCTGAACACAGCCATCACCTACCGCGCCGACTGCATGGAGATCCGCTGCGAACACCCCGGCCTCAGGGAACTGGTGGGAACCGAAGTCCGCTTTGAGATCGACACCGTCACGCTCTACCCCGCCACCTCGCATCAGCTCAGCGTGTTCATCACCGAGCTCACCCACGGCGTGCGGATCAGCTTTTCCCATCCCGCCGCCCTCGGCCCCGTCGACTGCGTGCCCATCTATTCCGGCCAGAACAAATACCCCCGCGTGACCCGCGGCACCACCTCGATCACCGTCTCCACCAAGCCGGGGGAATGGGTGTTTCCGCTATCCGGGATCGTCTTCGCTTATTGAGGCTGGAAGGATGATTTGGGAGAATGGATCAGGGATGAGCAGGCTGGTCAGGATTGGAGAGATCGGATAACGAGAGCGAACATTGGGTAAGGTTTTAGCGGCAAACGTAGGCGCTGCCTGGCGCCAGGACCACTCCATCCCCAGATACTGAAACTGAACCCAGCGTGAACAGCGTCAGACCAGCGCAGGCTGTGGGATAGCGCAGTTCCTGTTTGGACGGATTCATCACTACCGTGACGCTGGCGCCGTCAGCGTAGCGCCGATAGGCCAGCAATCCCTCCGGCGCAGGCAGAAAGGCGAACTCGCCGGCGCGGAGCAGGGGCTCGCTCTGGCGTAGCTTGATCAGGCTGATGTAGTAGGCTCGCAGTTCGCGGGCGGCAGGGTCCAGTTCCCAATCCCAGTTGAAGGGGCGGCGGTTGTCCGGGTCTTTTTGCCCCCTGAGGCCGATCTCGTCGCCGTAGTAGATGTGAGGCGCGCCGATGAAGGTCATCTGCCAGAGCAGGGCCAGCCTGAGGCCGGCAGGGTTGCCCTGGGCGAGTTCGGCGATCCGCCAGGTATCGTGGCTGCCCAGCAGGTTCATCATGCAGCGCAGCGCCTGGACGGGGTACTCCGCCAAACCGGCGCCGATGGCGTCCTGAAAGCCTTCCGCGGAGATGTTTCGCAGAACAAAGAAGCCCAACGCGGGATCCTTGAAATGGGCATAGTTCATCACGGAATCGAAGTAGCGGGGGCCGACCCAGCCGCGGGCGCTTTGCCAGATCTCGCCGACGATCCAGGCATCCGGCTTCAGGCTTTTGACCCGCTGGCGAAAGAGCTGCCAAAACCAGTAGGGAACTTCGTCCGGCACGTCGAGGCGAAAACCGTCGATGCCGATCTGGGTCAACCACCAGCCCACGCAATCCAGCAAATGCTCCACCAGGGCGTGATTGGGCACGGCACGGGCGATGTCTTTCACATAGTTTTCGGCCGGATGGGTGCGGCTGAGGTCAAAATTGAGGTCTGGCATGTCCTTGATCCCCCACCAGCACTGGTAATAGTCCTTGGGCTGAAAATCCGGGGGCAGGGGCTGGGGCAGGGGCCAGCGGTGGAAGTCGTACCAGTTCCAGTAGGGCGAATCCGGGCCGTGGGCGACGCAATCGCGAAAGGCCCAAAAGCTCTCGCCGGTGTGATTGAAGGCGACGTCGACTATGATCCGAATCCCACGGCGGTGAGCTTCTTCGACCAGGCCGCGCAGATCCGCTTCAGAGCCGAAATGGGGGTCGACCCGGCGAAAATCCGCGGCGTCGTATTTGTGGTTGCTTTTCGCCTGCCAGAGAGGGTTGAAATAGATGATAGTGACGCCCAGTTCCTGCAAATAATCGAGCTTGGAGCGCACTCCGGGCAGGTCGCCGCCGTAAAAGGACCACCAGTCCGGTTTGCCCTCTTCCAGCCAGGGGCTTTGGCTGAGGCCGCGGATGTCCTGCCAGTCCTCCACCAGGTGAAAATACTCCCGGTGCGGTGGCAGGAATTCGCCCGGCGGGGGCGGGGTGAGGCTATCCGCGTAGTACCATTCGCTGAAATCCGGATTCAGGGCGGGATCCCCGTTGCAAAAGCGATCGGGGAAGATCTGATAGATGACGCCGTCTTCCACCCAGTCCGGAACTTCAAACACGGGCAGGGAGGCCAATTCCACTGCGCGAGGGTCGGCTGGGACGGTTGTGAAGCCAGCCCCGCCGTAGTAGAGGGTTTTACCTTCGGCACAAACGCGGAGGGACAGGCTGATGCGGGATTCGGTGGTTTCAAACTGGCAGTGGAACACGTCCCGGTTGTCGCTGGCACCCAGATGATGGAGGATATGGTCCCGTCCGCCAATCCGGGCCGTGAGTTCCGCCCGCAGGGAGGGGTACCAGTTGAAGCGAAGCTCATAGCGGGTCTGGGACATCCGGTTGAGCTCCAGATAGCCGTCGCCGCGCTCCTTCAGGAGGCCGGGATCGGCCCAAACCTCGCTCCAATGGAGTTTCCGCGCCAAGCCGGAGCTGACTGCCAAAACCGAATTCTCGCCGCCAAAGGGGTCCGTTTCGCGCCGGGGATTGGCGGGATCGGAGAGCCAGACGCCGTCCGCGATGAACTTGTAGCGGTAGGTGCCGGTTTCGAGGTTCAGATCAAGCGAGAATACGCCGCCGGATTCCTCCAGTTCAAGGATGGCCCAGGCGCTGAAATCGCCCGCGATCCCCACTTCGCGCACCCCCGCGACCGGTGGCTGATATCTGAAGCGAACCAGAGGCATTACACCATGCCCCTGGTCTTTGAGCGTCCTGGATCAGTAAAACCGAGATCAGGATGTAGGATTAGATTCTTTTTTAAAACAGAGGGACAGAGGGACGGAGAAAAAATGGTCTCGAGAGAGACATCGGACAAACTTACATAATCATTTTGAGCATTCTCTGTCTCTCTGTCCCTCTGTTTTAACTGATCTTTTTTAACTCTCATTTGTCTCTGTCTCTCTGTCCCTCTGTTTTAATGGATCTTTTTTAACTCTCATTTGTCTCTGTCTCTCTGTCCCTCTGTTTTAACTGATCTTTTTTAACTCTCACTTGCCTCTGTCTCTCCGTCCCTCTGTTTTAATTGATCTTTTTTAACTCTCATTTGTCTCCGTCCCTCTGTTTTAACTGATCTTTTTTAACTTTCACTTGTCTCTTTCTCTCTGTCCCTCTGTTTTAATGATGTTTTTAATTGGCTTTCTTCGGTTTGCGGCCACGCTGCGTTTTCTTTGGTTGCTGCAGCTTTGTCTCGCGGTCGTAGTGGGTCTTCAGAAACTGCCCAGTGTAGGAATCCTGGTTAGCCATGATGTCTTCCGGTGTGCCTTGCGCCACGATCAGGCCGCCTTCGTCGCCACCTTCGGGGCCGAGGTCGATCACCCAATCCGCGGATTTGATCACATCGAGGTTGTGTTCGATCACCACGACCGTGTTGCCCATCAGCACGAGTTTGGTGAGCACCTGCAAGAGGCGGTTGATGTCGTCGAAATGCAGGCCGGTGGTGGGTTCGTCCAGCAGGTAGAGGGTGTTGCCGGTGCTGACCTTGCTGAGTTCGCGGGAAAGCTTGATGCGTTGAGCCTCGCCGCCGGAGAGGGTGGTGGAAGGCTGGCCCAGCTTGATGTAATCCAGCCCCACTTCCATCAGGGTCGCCAGTTTCTGGCGGATGGAGGGATGGGCGGAGAAGAATTCGTAGGCTTCCTGCACATCCATATCCAGCACCTCGGCGATGTTTTTGCCCTTGAAGCGGATGGAGAGCGTGTCGGTGCTGTAGCGCTTGCCCTTGCAGACTTCGCAGGTGACAAAGATGTCCGCCATGAAGTGCATCTCGATCTGCTTGACGCCCGCGCCCTCGCAGGCTTCGCAGCGTCCGCCCTTGACGTTGAAGCTGAAACGGCCGGCCTTGTAGCCCTTCATCTTGGAGGCGGGCAGTTCGGCAAAGAGGTTGCGGATGGGATCAAACAGCTTGATGTAGGTGCAGGGGTTGGAGCGCGGAGTGCGGCCGATCGGCTGCTGGTCGATGCAGATGATCTTGTCGACATGCTCGGTGCCCGTGATCTCTTTCATCTTGCCGACCCGGTGGGTGGTGCGGTAAAACTTGTTGTGGAGGTAGGGATAGAGGGTCTGGTTGATCAGCGAGCTCTTGCCGCTGCCGGAGACGCCGGTCACGCAGACGAAGGTCCCGATGGGGATCGCCGCGTCGATGTTTTTCAGGTTGTTGTGGCTGGCCTGATGGATCACGATCTTGCGGTCGTCCGGCTTGACGCGCCGTTCCGGAATGGGGATGGCCAGGCGTCCGGAAAGGTACGCGCCGGTGAGGGAGTTCTGGTTGGCGATGATGTCCTCCACGCTGCCTTCCGCCACGATCTCGCCGCCGTAGATTCCCGCCCGGGGACCGAAATCGACGATCCGGTCGGCGCTGCGCATGGTGTCTTCATCGTGTTCGACCACGATCACGCTATTGCCCAGATCCCTCAGCTGGCAAAGCATCTGGACCAGGCGTGAGTTGTCCCGCTGATGCAGGCCGATGCTGGGTTCGTCCAGAATGTACATCACGCCGACGAGTTGGCTGCCGATCTGGCTGGCGAGGCGGATGCGCTGGCTTTCCCCGCCGGAGAGGGTGGGAGACCGGCGGTCCAGGCTGAGGTAATGCAGGCCCACGCTTTGCAGGAAACCGAGGCGGGACTTCAGTTCTTTGAGGATTTCCCCCGCGATGATCAGCTTGTTGCCCGTGAGTTGGAGCTTCAGGAAGTAGTCATAGGCTTCGCCGACGCTCATGCCGGTGATGTCGGTGATGTTTTTGGCGCCTATCTTCACGGCCAGCGGGCCCGGTTTCAGCTTGCGGCCGTCGCATTCCGGGCAGGGTTTGTCGCTGATGTAGAGCATGTAATAGCGGCGCGCGTCCTCGGAAGTAGTTTCATGCATCCGCCGCTGCATCGTGGGGATCACGCCCTCGTAGCGCATCATGAATTCGCCGGAGCCGCGTTCGTTTTGCCAGGCGATCTTGAATTTCTTGCCCTTGGATCCGTAGAGGACGAGTTGCTTCACGAGGTCGGGAAGCTTGTACCAGGGCTCGTTCAGAGGAAAGTTGTAGCTCTTGGCCAGGTTTTGGATGGTGTTGAAGGTCCAGCTGTCCTGCTTGGCTTCCAGCCTGCCCCAGGGGGCGACGGCGCCTTCCATCAGCGTCAGTTCGGGGTCCGGCACCACCAGGTCGGGATCGAATTCCAGCTTGTAGCCCAGCCCGTTGCAGAGAGGGCAGGCGCCAACCGGGCTGTTGAAGGAAAACTGTTGGGGCGAGAGTTCTTCGAAGCCGATGTTGCAGCGGGCGCAGGAGTTGATCGCGGAAAGGATCTGGACCTCGCCTTCCTCTGTGAAGTCGATCTTGATCACGCCGCCGGCGAGCTTCATCGCCAGTTCCAGCGATTCCCCCAGGCGGGATTCCACTCCCGGCTTGATCACCACGCGGTCCACCACCACGTCGATGTCGTGCTTGCTCTTTTTGTCCAGCACGATCTCTTCGTCCAGGCCGCGTTGCTGGCCGTTGATCAGCACGCGCACAAAGCCTTCCTGGCGAAGCTGTTCCAGCTCTTCCTTGTGTTCGCCCTTGCGGGCCTGAACCAGCGGCGCCAAAACCTGCAGCTTGGTCCCCTCCGGCTTTTGCATCAGATGCTCGATCATCTGGTCCACCGTCAGCGAACCGACCGGATCGCCGCAGTTGTAGCAATGCTGCTTGCCCACCCGGGCGAAGAGGACCCGCAGGTAATCGTAGATCTCGGTGACCGTTCCGACCGTGGAGCGGGGGTTTTTGCTGGCCGATTTCTGTTCGATAGATATGGCCGGGGAAAGCCCTTCGATGTAGTCCAGTTTGGGCTTTTCCATTTGCCCCAGAAACATCCGCGCGTAGGCGGAAAGGGATTCCACATAGCGCCTCTGCCCCTCGGCGTAGAGGGTATCGAAGGCCAGGGATGATTTTCCGGAGCCCGAGACTCCGGTGAACACGACCAACTGGTTGCGCGGAAACTCCAGGTCGATGTTCTTTAAATTATGCTCAGACGCGCCTTTGATGATGATTTTTGTCTTCACAGGGTAAACTCCATTTCGCGCAGGGAATTTGGGAGGGCGGGATTTGTCAATCGAAATTGCTAAGTGCAAAAACCCTGCGGGGATTTCTCCTCTGAGTGGAATAGATTATAAAGTATCACCCAAACTTGCAACTGGGTATCACCTGTCACAGTGGTCGTAAG
>CAZOVZ010000022.1:0-37622 GCA_964583755.1 uncultured Candidatus Cloacimonadota bacterium | reverse complement strand
TTGTAGCTTGTCAAGTTTATTCTATGGTCGGTCACGCGGGATTGGGGAAAATTGTAGGTGCGGATCTTGGCGGAGCGGTCGCCGGTGCTAACCTGCGCCTTGCGGGAACGCGCGGTTTCCTGTTCCTGCCGGCTGATCTCGGCGTCCAGCAATCTGGCCCTCAGCACTTTCATCGCTTTGACCTTGTTTTTCAGCTGGGATTTTTCGTCCTGGCAGGTGACCACGATGCCGCTGGGCAGGTGGGTGATGCGCACCGCGGAATCCGTGGTGTTCACGCTCTGGCCGCCGTGCCCGGTGCTGCGGTAGACGTCGATGCGGAGGTCGTTGTCGCTGATCACCACATCCACTTCCTCCGCTTCGGGCAAGACAGCCACGCTCACCGCCGAGGTGTGGATGCGTCCGCTGGATTCCGTCACGGGGATCCGTTGCACCCGGTGCACGCCGCTTTCGAAGCGCATCAGGCCATAGGCGTCCTCGCCGCTGAGGGTGAAGATGATCTCCTTGTAGCCGCCCAGGCCGGTCTCATTCAGGTCCAACAGCGCCAGTTTCCAGCGTTTCTGCTCCGCGTAATAGCTGTACATGCGGTAGAGATCGGCCACAAACAGCGCCGCCTCTTCCCCGCCGGTGCCGGCTCGGATTTCCACGATGGCGTTCTTGCCGTCGTTGGGATCGCTGGGGATCAGCAGTTCGCGCAGACGCTGTTCGCTTTCCCCCATCAGGGTTTCCAGCTCTTCCAGTTCCATCCGGGCCAGGTCGCCCAGTTCGCTGTCGCCTTCGGTCTGCGCCAGGTGCCGGGCCCCTTCCGACTGGCTTTCCAGGTCCCGATAGCGGGTCCACTCGCCGTCGATGGCGCTCAGCTCTTTGAAACGGCGCATCAGCTCTTTGTAGCGGCGGGCGTCGCCGATCACGGCGGTGTCGGAGAGGCTGGGCTGAAGTTGCTCCAGCTCCAGTTTCAGTCCGTCCAGTTTTTCCCGGGGCAGCATGTTATCTGGCGATTTCCTTCACGTTGTGGGCGCTGTAATCCAGGTTCAGGGCGGCCTTCATCGCCACCAGCGCCGTTTCCACCATCTGGTCGTCCGGCGGCTGTGTGGTGATCCGTTGCAAGGCCATGCCCGGCCCCGTCATCAGTTTCACCACCGGGTGGTTGATGTTGCGGCCGCTGAATTTCAGCACTTCATAGCTGATGCCGGAGACCAGCGGGATCATCAAAAAATGGTAGCCCAGGCGGATCAGGGTGGGAATCTGGCCTTTCAGGATGAACGCCGCGACCAGGCTGTCGGTCAAGGAAAAGACCAAAATCGAGATCAGCAGCACAAAGAACATGAAGCTGGTCCCGCAGCGCGGATGCAGCGTGGTGTTGGTTTGGATCGTGGCGATTTCCAGCGGGAGGTCCTTTTCGTAGGCGTGCACGTTTTTGTGCTCCGCCCCGTGATACTGAAACAGCCTCCGCACGTCTTTCAGCCTGCTGATCAGCCACACGTAGAGGACGAAAAACCCGATGCGGATCACCCCCGCGAAGAGGTTGAAGCTCCAGTTTTGCCGCGACAGGTTCACCCAGTCCGCCAACCGGTAGGGCAGCCAGCCAAACAGCACGAAGGCCAGGCCAAAGGCGAAGGCGTAGCTGGCCAGTTCTTCCCATTTCTGGGCCGCTTGGGACTTTTCCTTGAGCTTTTTGCCCGCGCTTTCTTCCTCCGCGGCCAGGTCCAGTTCGGCCCGCTGGGCGGAGAGCGTCAGGGTCTTAAACCCGATCGCCATCATCTCGATCAGAGACACGAAACCGCGGATGATCGGAGTGTTGTAAAACTTGCTGGTCTGGGTCTTGCTGATGAACGGCTGCCGGAACAGCTCGATCGTGCCGTCCTTGCGCCGGATCGCCGTGGCCAGGCTTTCCGGGCCGCGCATCATCACGCCTTCGATCACGGCCTGGCCGCCAACGTTAATCTGGGGTTTTTTATCTGTCATTTTTATTCCTTGGGAGAAAGCACTGCCTGGCGCCGGTTAAACAAAAACGCCATTCCCCTGCGTTAGCTTCGGGTAAATGGCGTTTCAAGTCTGGCGCTGGCTAGTTTTGTTCTTTGAGGTTGTACTTCTTGTTAAACTTCTCAACGCGGCCGGCGGTGTCCACGATCTTTTGCTTGCCGGTGTAATAGGGGTGGCAGACGCTGCAGATTTCGACCTGCATGTTGCCCTTGGTGGAACGGGTCTGAAACTCGTTGCCGCAGGCGCACTTGACCGTCACGATCTCGTATTTGGGGTGGATTCCCTGTTTCATTTATCTTGCTCCTTGCATAAAATCCAGTTAGTACGGTCAGGATTTTACAGCCGCCCTATCTGTCAACAGATTTCTGTGCAACCCTTTATTGATGGCAGCCACGGGGATGGCGGACGCTGTTTCCGGGGCGTGTGATTGCCAACCTTCTAAACGTGGCCGGCAGCGCGTCCGGCACGTCACGCCCCCCCATCAATCCAACGTTGGACATTGTGTAGAATTGACTGATTGACCATCAATGAGTTACACGTTTGAAAATCAACTCTAAGCAACTCTAAGCAAAGGCTTGCTTAGAATTGAGTGCTTGTCTAACAATGACTTACGGCAAGAATAAGCAGAATTTCACCTCTAGTGCCACCGGGAGGCTCGGAGTAAGGTGATAGATATAAATCAGACCTAACAGACTATAATATATATAGGATATATACTATATATTATATAATAATTTTATATTTTTATATGATATACTCTATTAACCTCCTCTCTGCCTGGACGCCCACCCTCCCATCCCGCTCCCTTTTCCTGGACTCTTGGGCTGGCTGCCTATGGGGGGTTTTCTGCTTATTTTTGATGTAAGTGATTGTGCCGCAAGCACTCAATTCTAAGCAAGCCTTTGCTTAGAGTTGAGAGAGTTGACGTGTAACTAACAGTCTATCATGCTTTTAGGCCGATTTTCAGCTTTGCTTAGAGTTGCGTAGAGATGAATCCATCCCGCCCCCAAAAAGCGTAACCCACTCTATTGTGACAGGAGGTTTCAAATGCGACACACTTGCGGATCCTTGACCTTGTCCCAAACCCGACGGCATCGGCCCCACTCCGCCCTTATTACAGTCTCCAATGAATCTCCTTATCCACCCGAAGAGTACCCGAATCCGGCCCGGGAACTCTTCGGGTGGATTACGGGTGGCAAAAGGTCAGGCAATAAGGGCGGGATAGGGCTGGAGAGGTAAAACTATATGATCCCCAGGAGGAGCATCAGGATGACGATGACCGCCCAGGTGGCCAGGATGGAGGCGATAGAGCCGACGCCGGGCAATTTGCGCAACTGGGCCAGATCGCCCTTGTGGGCCTTGATGATCCTGGGATAACAGCGCAGCAGCTGAATGCCGACGACCACCAAGCAAAGAAAGATCAGATTCAGCGCCAAATCCAGGGCTATGCCCCCGCTGTTTTGGTACTCCAGGTAACTCTGGCCACGGCGGTGGAGGATAACCCCGAGATAACCGGCCAGTCCGGCCAGGATGGACAGTAGGGCGGAAAACAGCAGCCAGTGTCTCCATTTATAAAGGCTAGCGACCATTTTCCGGACCACCCCTTCCGCGCTGTCGGGATCGCCGGGGTCATACCCGGAGGGAAGTTTCGGCTCTTTAAGCTGCATGGACCGCTCCTTTGAAAACAGTTGTGGCCAGTATCGGGCGGACCGGGTTTGTGTCAAATGTTATCTTCCGGACAAACTGGGAGAGAAAGCCTCTCGCCGGCGCCCCTTCCCCAGCCACAGAAAACCGGCAGGCTGCGTCAGCAGTCGCGAACCTGTGAGGTGGATTGGAAGGTTACCTGCATACCGGCGGGAAATGGCTTTCCGAAGGCCCCAAAAACCGGCCTGAGAGACAGCCCCGCGGATTTTCGTTGACAATATGGCAAGAATGTGATTGATGGCGTATTCGAGTATAAAAATATGGCTGAAATCATCTGCACTACGAACCTGATCAAAGATTACGACCTCGGCAAGGTCAAGGTGCGCGCTCTGAACGGCATAGACCTGAGCGTCCAGGAAGGCGAGTTTGTGGCGATCATGGGGCCCTCGGGCTCCGGAAAGAGCACATTGATGCACATCATCGGCTGTCTGGACAGCCCCACCGGAGGCCAGTACCAACTGGACGGAACGCTGGTGAGCGAATTGGAAAGGAACGATCTGGCCGCTATCCGCAACGGCAAGATCGGCTTTGTGTTTCAATCCTTCAACCTGCTCCCGCATCTGAACATCCTCAAAAACGTGGAACTGCCGCTGATGTACGCCGGTCTGGGGCAAAAACAGCGGACCGCCAAAGCCAAACAGATTTTGGACAACGTCGGCCTTTCCGACCGCCTGCGGCACAAGCCGAGCGAGCTGTCCGGCGGCCAGCGCCAGCGGGTGGCCATCGCCAGGGCGATCGTGAACGACCCCGCCATCCTGTTGGCGGACGAACCCACCGGCAATCTGGATTCCCAGGCGGGCGGGGACATCCTGGAAATCTTCAGCCGGCTGCACCGGGACGGCAACACCGTGATCATCGTCACCCACGACAAGGCGGTGGCGCAGCGGGCGGACCGCATCATCCGGATCATGGACGGAAAGATAGCCAATGGCGATCTCGCTGGCTGAATCCCTGCGGGTGGGGATCGCGGACATTCTGATGCGCAAGATGCGCAGCGCGGTGACCGTGATCGGCATCGTGCTGGGCGTGATGAGCATCATGGTGGTGATGGCGATCATGAACGGGATGAACAGCTCCACCCTGGACTGGATGTCGCAGCGGGGCGGGCTGAACAAGATCGAGATCACTCCAAACTGGGCCTACGACGCCAGCAAAGGCGGAAAGTCGAGCTTCAGCGTGAAGGAGATCGCCTATCTGCGGGCGCAACTTGCGGAAGCGGAGGCGTTCAATCCCTCCGTGCAATATCAGCACAACGAGCTTCAATACGGCGAACTGGGCTACATGTGTTCCGTGGGCGGCGTGTATCCGGACATGGTGAAGGTTGAAGATTGGAAGTTGCGGTCCGGCCGCTTCATCGCGGATCTGGACATCACGAACTACAACAACGTGATCGTGCTGGGCTCCACCGTGGCGTCCGAACTGTTTGGCAACCGCGATCCGCTGGGCCAGTTCGTGGCGTTTTCCGGCCAGAAGCTGATGGTGATCGGGGTTTTGGAGCGCAAATACATGAAAAGCCAGGGTGGGGGCGGCATGTTTGGCGACAACGCCTTTGAGTATTTGAACAAGCGCGGTTTCATCCCGCTGACCACGCATATCGGCAAGGTTGACCCCGGACGCGAGATCAACAGCCTGGAATTGCAGGCGGCGAGCCCGGAAGCGGCCAAAGCGCTGCGCCAGAAAGCCGAAAACCTCGTGCTGAACCTGCGCCAGGGCAAGCCGGTGTTCCGGGTGGAATCCGCCCAGGAACAGATGGAATCCATGAAAAAGAACTCGCTGATCTTCACCGTGATCTTTTTTCTGATCGCCGTGATCTCGCTGTTGGTGGGGGGAATCGTGATCATGAACATCATGCTGGCCTCGATCAAGGAACGCACCCGCGAAATCGGGGTCAGGATCGCCATCGGCGCCCGCGGCAAGGACATTTTCCGCCAGTTTCTGGTACAGACCGTGCTGATCACCGGTCTGGGCGGAGTGATCGGAGTGCTGCTGGGCTACGCGATCCTCGGCGGGGTGGGCAAATACCTGAATCTGGAACTTCTGGCCTCCGTGCAGATGGTCTGGACGGCGCTGGGGGTATCCGTCGGGGTCGGGTTGCTGTTTGGGATCCTGCCTGCCATCCGGGCTGGCCAGTTGAACCCCATCGAAGCTCTGAGGGAGGAATGATGCCAAAAAAACGGCCCCGCGCCAGCCTGTTCAGTTCCGTCGCCACATCCCTGAAGACCTATATCGACGTATTCAAACAAGATCTGGCGAAAGCCTGGGAACATGTCCGGACGCCGGAACTAAGGCTCAAGGTATGGAGGAAAGTAAGGGATTTTGTGACCGTGTTTTACAGGCGGGTGATCGCGGAAGGGATCCTCAAGGAAGCGGCTTCGCTCACCTACATCACGATCCTGGGCTTCATCCCCTTTCTGATGTTCGTGGTGATGATCGCGCCGGACCTGCCCTTTCTGGACTTGAAGGACAAGCTCTACCTGCTGGTGATGAACAACTTCATCCCCACCTCCGCCAACGCCATCAACAACGTCCTGGAAGGCATGCTCAGCCGCCGGACGGGGTTCAACGTCTTTAGTTTTGCCATGATGGTGGTAACCTCCTATTCCCTCTTCACGACGATCCGCAACACCTTCGACCGCATCCTCAGCATGGAGTTTCACCACAACCAGGACCTGCTGAGCCAGTTGATCAAGTTTCTGGGGACCATCATCCTGGGCTTGATGATCATGGTGCTGCTGTTCTCCAGTTCGTCGCTGCCGATCATTTCCAGGCTGCTCAAACTGGGCATCGTGCAGTGGCTGACCTACCTGCTGCCGTTCATCCTGCAGTTTCTGGCCTTCATCTTCCTCTACACGCTGATGCCGACCACCAAAGTGAAACGGGCCTCGCTGTTCCGCGGTGCTTTTTGGACCACGGTGATCTGGGTGGCGGTGAAAAGCGGATTCGACTTTTACATCTTCCAACTCACCAACCTCCAGGCCGTCTATGGCGTGCTGGCGGCGCTGCCGATCTTTCTGATGTGGATATTCGTGAACTGGGTGATCATATTGGGCGGGATCGTGCTGGTGTCGGTGCTGGACAACAGCGCGGAAGACGGCGAAAAGAAGAAACAGCCCAAGAAAATGGTGCGGGTGACCCTGGAAATGTATAGCGACACAAAGCTAAACGAAAGGCTGGAAAAGATCTTTGGCAAGGAAGACCTGATGAAACTGGCCGATGTCCTGGACGAGGAAATAGAGTGAAACGCTACGCCCTGATCACGTTGAGCGACAAAAGCGGCGGCGGCGAATTTGCCGCGGAACTGGAAAAACTCGGCTACAGCATACTTTCCACCTCGAACACGGCCAAACTGCTGCGGGAACACTGTTCCGCGGTCACCGAGGTGGCAGATCTGACGGGCTTTCCGGAGATATTGGACGGACGGGTCAAGACCCTGCATCCCGCCATCCACGCGGGGATCCTGGCAGACCGCGATGTGCCTGGGCATCTGGCCAAGCTGGAGGAGTTGAAGATCGATTGCATCGACATCGTGGCGGTGAACCTCTATCCCTTCGCCCAGACGCGGCAAAACCCGGATGCCAGCCACGCATTGATCGTCGAAAACATCGACATCGGCGGCCCCAGCCTGATCCGCGCCGCTGCCAAGAACCACCGGCACGTAGTGGTGCTCACGGATCCGGCGGACTACGCGGCGGTTTTGGAGCAACTGCGCTCCGCGGCAGGCGTACCTGAAGAGTTTCGCGCCTATCTGGCCCGCAAGGCCTTTGCGCTCGTCTCCGCTTATGATGCCGGGATCGCGGACTACTTTGCCCAAAGGGAAGGCCCTGCTACGCTGCCGGTCGATTACAGCCTCGGCCTGAAGCGGGAAAGCGAACTTCGCTACGGCGAAAACCCGCATCAGCGGGCCGCTTTCTACACCGATGCCCCCCTGGGCTGGGAGTTGCTGCACGGCAAAGAGCTTTCTTTTAACAACCATCTGGACATCGACGCCTCCTTCAAGGCCCTGCGCCTCTTCGAACGCCCCACGGCGGTGATCACCAAGCATTGCAATCCCTGCGGCCTGGCCTGCGCGGATGAGCTGGCTGACGCCTACCGCAAGGCTTTCGCGGCGGATCCAGTCTCGCCCTATGGGGGGATCGTAGCGCTGAACCGCGAACTGGACAGGGAAACCGCCCTCGAGCTGGATAAGATTTTCACGGAGATCGTGATCGCCCCCGGGTTTGCGGAGGGTGTGACGGAACTGCTGAAAAAGAAAAAGAACCGCCGGCTGATCAAGTTTGACCCGACACTTTTGGCCAGCCCTGGCAGCCGCTGGGAACTTAAAAATCTCAACCGCGGCTATCTGTTGCAGGATTGGGACCGGGTGGAGGACGCGCCCTCCGGCTGGCAGGCGGTCACCAAACGCCAGCCCACGCCGGAAGAGTGGGAAGCCCTGGAGTTTGCCTGGAAAGTGGTGTCGCTGCTGCGTTCCAACGCGATCGCCATCACCGGACGGGACAGCGTGATCGGCCTGGGTTCCGGCCAGACCAGCCGGATCGATTCCACCTTCATCGCCTTCCATAAAGCCCGGCAGTATGGCCACTCGCTGGCAGGGGCGGTCTGCGCCTCGGACGGGTTTTTCCCCTTCCGGGATTCGATCGACGAACTGGCCAAAAACGGGGTGCTGGCGGTAATCCAGCCAGGCGGTTCCAAAGGCGACCCGGAAGTGATCGAGGCCTGCGACGAACATGGGATGGCAATGCTGTTCAGCGGGTGCCGCCACTTCCGCCATTGATTTTATGTTTGACAGATTGAGTGCCTCAAAAAGTATGGCGTTTCCGATTAGCGGAGATGTGTCCGAGCTGGCTGAAGGAGCACGATTGGAAATCGTGTGTACGTGCAAAACGCGTACCCTGGGTTCGAATCCCAGCATCTCCGCCATTCGCTATCAACAAATCTTCAATTTCTTTCATAGATTTTTCAAGGAGTAATTTTATGAAAACCAAATCCATTTTCCTGATCGGTTGCGGCGGCATCGTTTTGATCCTACTGGCCGCGTTCGTGATCGGGTATTTTGTGGGGATGAAGCCAAACCAGGTGAAAGTGAGTTCCGGCAGCTGGCTGATCGTGGATCCCAGCGGCAATGTCGCGGATTACAGCGAGATGCGCAACCAGGGCTACTTCTCCTTTTTCAGCCCCAGCGCGCTGGACATCTGCGAACGCATCCGCGCCGCCGCCACTGATCCCAAGATCGACGGGATCATCATCCGGCCCGGCTCGGCGTCGATCAGCTATGCCAATCTGAACGAGATCAACCTGGCGATCAAGGATTTCAAAACCAGCAAAAAACCGGTCTACGCCCACGGCGAGATCCTCAACCAGCGCGACTACCTGTTTTGCGCGATGGCGGACAAGGTCTACATGGACCCCGCCGCCTCCGGTGGATTGATCCTGGAAGGCGTGGCCGCCAACACCCTTTTTTACAAGGAAGCCCTGCAAAAGCTGGGCATCAAGATGCACGTGATGCAGGCCGGCGAATTCAAAGGCGCCGGCGAGCCCTACAGCCAGACCTCCCTCAGCAAGGGCACCGAGGATAACCTCCGCAAGGTGCTCAAAGGACGCTACGACCTGCTCAAGGGACATATCGCCCAATTGCGGAAACTCGCCCCCGCCAAAGTGGACTCCATCTATGAAGCCAGGCCGGACCTGGTGATCGGCGCCAAAGAGGCCAAAGAGTATGGCTTGATCGACGGGATCGCCACCTGGGACGAACTGATGAACCAACTGGGCCTGAGCGAAGAACGCAAATGGGTGAGCCTGGAAGATTACGCCGCCTCCACCGCCAAACCCGGCTTGGGCGGCAAGATCGCGGTGATCAACCTCAGCGGCAACATCGCCGCGGGCTCCTCTGCAGGCTACGGGGCGGAAAGCTCTATCAGCGCCAGCAAGGTTGAGGATATCCTGCGGTCGGTCGAAGACGACGGCGACGTGAAGGCAGTCGTGCTGCGGGTCAACAGCCCCGGTGGCTCGGCGTTGGAATCCGAACTGATCTATCAAAAGCTGAAACGCCTGGAAATCCCGGTCGTGGTCTCCATGGGCGGCATGGCCGCTTCCGGCGGTTACTACATCAGCTGCGCGGGCGATTACATCTTTGCCGATCCCTACACCATCACCGGCTCCATCGGCGTGATCATGGCCCTGCCGGAAGGCGTCGAACTGGGCAACAAGCTGGGCATCGACAGCCAGACCCTGAGCTACGGCAAATTCGCTTCCGGGATCAGCCTCTTCGAAAAGTACGACCCCGAACTGCTGAACTCGCTCAAGCGCAATTCCGAAGACGTCTATACGGAATTCAAGCAGAGAGTGGCCCAATCCCGCAAATACACTCCGGCTGAACTGGACGCCGTGACCGAGGGCAGGGTGTTCACCGCTGCCGACGCCAAGGCCCTGAAACTGATCGACGAGGTCGGCGGGCTGGAAGCCGCGGTCAGAAAAGCGGCCGCCCTGGCCAAGATCGAGCGCTACACGGTGCGCAACTATCCCTATCAGATCACGTTTTTTGAACTGCTGAGCAAGGGAGACCTGTTCCGCGCCGCCGCCCAGAGCCTCAAAAACGCCAACCTCAGCGCGGCTGACCGCCTGAAAGGATACCTGGAAAGCACCCTGGCCGTGAAAGAATGGCTGTATTTCTGCCCGGTCCGGGTGGATTGAGCGGCCTTCGCGGCGGATTAAACAAGGATTTTTTACAATGAAGAAAGATAAATTCACCTCCGAGATAATAGTGAACGTGCACCCCCTGGAAAAGCGGGTAGCGGTGCTGGAAGACAACCGCCTGGTCGAGCTCTTTGTGGAGCGCAAAGACAAGCAAAACATCGTTGGCAACATCTACAAAGGCCACGTGAAAGACGTGCTGCCCGGGATGGGCGCCGCCTTTGTGGAGATCGGCCTGGAACGCACCGCCTTCATCCACTATTCCGACATCGTGCAGGATTTCCTGGATGTCTTTGAAAACGACAAACCCAGGCCCCGCCTCAATCCCAAGGACAGCTCCCAGATCGTGAACCTGCTCAAAGCCAACCAGGAGATCGTGGTGCAGGTCCACAAAGGGCCGATCGGCACCAAAGGCGCCCGCCTCACCGGCCAGATCTCCATCCCCGGCAAATATCTGGTCCTCTTTCCCAACAAGCACAAGATTGCCATCTCCCGCAAGATCTACAGCCAGAACGAGCGCAACCGCATCCGCAAGATTTTGGATTCCTTCAAGGACCCCAACTTTGGCCTGATCGTCCGCACCGAGGCCGAAGGCTGCGACGAAGACGACCTGCGCAACGAATACAACGCCCTCGCCAAGACCTGGAAGCTCACCGAAAAGCAGATCAAATTTGCCAAGGAACCGGTCTGCGTGTTTGAGGAAAACGCCCTGGAAAACTACCTCATCCGCGACCTCTTCGGCGAGCATGTGGACCGCCTGGTGATCGACGACAAAGCCTTTGCCCGCAAGATCATCGCGCATCTGGAAGACTTTTCGCCGGAGCTGGTCGACAACGTGGAGATCTACAAGGAAGACTCCCCCATCTTCGATGCCTGGGGCATCGAGAAAAAGATCGAGACCATCTTTCACAGCCGCATCTACCTGCCCAGCGGCGGCAACATCAAGATCGAGCAGACCGAAGCGCTGGTGGCGATAGACATCAACACCGGCAGTTTCACCGGCAAAACCCACTACGAGGAAACGATCAAGCGCACCAACGTGGAAGCCGCCGCCGAAGCGGCCCGCCAGATCAGGCTGCGCGACCTTTCCGGGGTGATCATCATCGACTTCATCGACATGGTGAGCGAAAACAACAAACAGGAAGTGCTGGACACCCTCCGCGCCGGCCTGCGCCGCGACCGCGCCAAAAACAAGGTCTACAGCTTCACCGACCTCGGCCTGGTGGAGATCACCCGCAAGCGCATGCGCTCCACCCTGATCTCAAACTTTTCCGACCCCTGCCCGGCCTGCAACGGCAGCGGACGCATCATGTCCCGCGATGCCATGACCATGCGCATCTACCGCTGGCTGAACCGCTCCGAATACTTTGTGAAAAACTCCAAACTGCGCATCATGGTCCACCCGGACCTGCTCTCCCACATCAAGTCCAACGATGAATACTTCACCGCCTACAAAGACCAGATCGAGGCCGTGGGCGACCCCGAAATGCGCATCGACCAGTTCAAGGTCTTCAAACTGCCCTCCCTGGAAGACATCACCTCCAAATTCAGTTAAATCGGTTATTTGAGACAGAACCAGGCCCGGGACGGATTCCCGGGCCTTTTTTGCCTCAGAGGCACTGGAGTTCAGAGAGGGGTGAGCCCTTTACTGTGGTGCCCGCGCCTTTTCTATTGACAAAAAGAGGGAGGGGAAATCTTGTATTCGTTAGTGCAAAAGCAGTTAAACCATAGGTAAGTACTTCAAACATGGAGAAGTTATGAAAATACTGATCACCGGTGGGGCCGGGTTCATCGGCTCACACCTGGCCGAACGACTTTTGGCGGAAGGCCATCAGGTAAGCATCATCGACAACCTTTCCACCGGCAGTTTGGACAACATAGAAAAGATCAAGGACCATCCAAATTTCCACTATACGATCGGCACGATCCTCAACCGCGAATTGCTGGAAAAGCTGATGACCGGGGTGGACCAAGTCTATCACCTCGCCGCGGCCGTGGGAGTCAAATACATCATCGAAAACCCCCTGCTCTCGCTTAAAACGAACATCGTGGGCACCGAAAACATCCTGGAACTGGCGAACAAACTCAAGGCCAAGGTGCTGATCACCTCCACCTCCGAGATTTACGGCAAGAGCGACAACGTCCCCTTTCACGAAAACGACGACCGCCTGCTCGGCTCAACCCACATCAGCCGCTGGGGCTACAGCTGCAGCAAGGCGATCGACGAGTTTTTCGCCCTGGCCTACTTTCGCGAAAAGCGGCTGCCGGTGGTGATCGTCCGCTGCTTCAACACCGTGGGCCCGCGCCAGACCGGCCAGTACGGCATGGTGCTGCCAAAATTCATCAAAGCGGCGCTGCTGGATCAGCCTCTGATCGTATACGGAAGCGGAAAACAGACCCGCTGCTTTGCCGACGTTTCGGACGTGGTGGACGCCTTCATCAAGCTGATGGCCAATCCGGACTGCCTGGGCGAGATTTTCAACATCGGCACCACAGAATCCATCTCCATCGAAGACCTGGCCAAAAAGGTGAAAGCGATGTGCGGCAGCAAGAGCCGGATCGACTACATGAGCTACGAAGACGCCTTCGAAGAGGGTTTTGAGGATATGATGAACCGCATGCCCTCGCTGGAAAAGGTCAACCAGTTCATTGGCTACGAACCCAAGTACAATCTGGAAGCGATCATCCAACGCATGATAGATTACTATGAAAACTAAGCTGATTTTCGCCCTGTTGGTCCTCGGAACGCTCTGCCTGGGCGCCCAGGTCAACCCCCTGACTCCTGGAGTATCCTACATTTCCGTGAGCGTGACCGGTTTCGTCGCCAATCCCGGAGTGTTTCAAATGGCGCCGGTGAACCGGCTTTCGGACGCGCTGGAACGCACCGCCAATCCGGCCGCCGAAGCGACGGCGATGGAGTTTCTGACCCCGCAGCAACTGAAGCAGGCCGAACAAGATTCCCTCTATCTGAACTTCCAGGGGCTGCGCCAGGTCAGGCTGATGCGGGGCCAAACCGCCAGCCATTATGACCTGTTGAAGTTCAAGCGCACCGGCGACCTCAGCCAGAATCCGCTGCTGCGCGACGGCGACGTGATCACGGTCTATCCCATCCACACCTCGGTGGCGATCTCCGGCAACGTCTATGTCCCCGGCGAATACGAATTTCTGGACGGCGATACCCTGGCGGACATCCTCGCGCTGGCGCAGGGTTTTTCCCTGGGCGCGGACCGCGCCAACATCAACATCTACCGCTATAAAGAGAATAGAACCGATTTTTCCGTGATCAGGGTAAACCTGAATAGCCAAAGCGCCGATCAGATCAAGCTGCAGGCGCTCGACCGGATCACCGTGCCGCTGGATTCCGAAGCCCGGCGCGGTTGGAAGGTGACCGTGGAAGGCAATGTGAAGGCCCCCGGGGAATATCTGGTGGGTCCCGAAACCACGCTCTATGAAGTGTTGCAGCTCTGCGGCGGGCCCAGCCTGCGCGGAGACCTCCATGGCGCCGTGTTTGCCAATGGCAGCTACCGGCTGAAACTGGATCCGGAATTTGAACGCCTGAAGACGATGTCCCTCACCCAGATCACCCCGATGGAATACAACTACCTGCGCAGCAAACTGCGCCAGGTTCAAGGCCGCTACAGCGTCGACGTGCACAAAGTCTGGTCAAGCCAGGGCCGGGAAGGCGACGTGATCCTGCGGGACGGAGATTACCTCTTTGTGCCGGAAAACCTGGACATGGTGAACGTGAGCGGGCAGGTGGCCAATCCCGGCCTGATCCCCTGGGTGGAAGGCAAAACCTGGGATTACTATGTGGAGCAGGCTGGCGGCTTCACCAACAACAAACGTTTTGGTGGAGTGCGGATCATCGACGCCTCCAGCGGTAACTGGGTGAAACTGTCCAAAAAGACGCCGCTGCAGCCGGGCGACACGATCTTCGCCGCCGAAAAGAACGAATCCGAGCTATGGACCACGGTCAAGGACGCCTTTACGATCGCCACGCAACTGGTGACCATCTTCCTCGGCGTGCGCGCCATCACGACAAACTGATTTTCCAAAGGAGATAGATAGACTATGAAAGTCCCGATGCTGGACCTGCAGATCCAATACGAACCGTTGATGCCCCAAATCCGCGCCGCGCTGGAACGGGTGTTTGCCGACCACCACTATATCATGGGACCCCAGGTGAGGGAACTGGAAGAAAAAATGAGCCAGTATCTGGGGATCAAACACGCCATCGGCTGCGCCTCGGGCACGGACGCCCTCGTATTGGCCATCAAGGCCCTGGGTATCGGCGAAAACGATGAAGTGATCACCACTCCCTTCACCTTTTTCGCCACGGCTTCCTCGATCTGGCGCAACCACGCCAAACCCAGGTTCGCGGATATCGATCCCGAGACCTTCAACCTCGACCCCGCCAAGCTCGAAGCAGCCATCACTTCGCGCACCAAAGCGATCATGCCGGTGCATCTCTTTGGACAATCCGCCGACATGACCCGGATCAGGGAGATCGCCCAAAAGCACGGCCTCTATGTGATCGAAGACAACGCCCAGGGCATCGGCTGCACCTGGGACGGCCGGATGAGCTGCTCCTTTGGCGACATCGGCACCCTGTCCTTTTTCCCCAGTAAAAACCTCGGCGCCATGGGCGATGCCGGCATGTGCCTGACGGACAATGACGACCTCGCCGCCAAGCTGCGCCAGCTGCGGGTGCACGGCGAAAACCCCAAGTATTACCACCAGTGGGTTGGCCTCAACAGCCGCCTGGACACCCTTCAGGCAGCGATCCTCTCCGTGAAGCTGGACGCCCTGGCCACCTGGAGCGAGCAGCGCCGCGCCAACGCCAAATTCTACGACGCGCATCTGGCCGCCATTCCCCAGGTGAAAACGCCCCGCATCGCGCCGCAGGCCGTGAGCATCTACAACCAGTACACCCTGATCTGCGAACGCCGGGACGAACTGATGAAACATCTGCAGGACCGCGGCGTGGGCTGCGCGATCTACTATCCGCTGCCCTTGCACCTGCAGGAATGCTTTGCCAGCCTGGGCTACAAGGCCGGGGACCTGCCGGTTTCCGAACGCGCCGCCCAGAGCGTGCTCTCCATTCCGATCTATCCGGAACTGACCGACGCCCAAAAGCAGTATGTCTGCGACCGCATAGCGGAATTTTACCAGGGTTAAAATGATGAAGCTGATCGTTTGCGTCAAACAGGTTCCCGACACCACCGACATCAGGATCGATCCCGTGACCAACACCCTGGTCCGGGAAGGCGTGGCCAGCATCCTCAATCCCTTCGACACCTTCGCGGTCGAGGAAGCGGTGCGCCTGAAAGAGAAATTCGGCGGCACCGTGACTGCCGTCAGCATGGGTCCGCCCCAGGCGGAAAATGTTCTCCGCGAAGCGGTTTCCCTGGGCGTAGACGAGATCATCCTGCTCTCCGACCGCCGCTTTGCCGGTGCCGATACCTGGGCCACCAGTCTGACCCTGGCCGCCGCGATCAGGAAGATCGGCGATTTTGACCTCGTGCTCACCGGGCAACAGGCCATCGACGGCGACACCGCCCAGGTCGGGCCAGGCATCGCCGCGCATCTGGGCCTGCCCCAAACCTGCTTTGTGCGCCGCATCGACAACGTCTGCGAGACCAAGATATCCCTGCAAAGGCTGATGGAAGACGGGATCGACCACGTGAGCGTGAAACTGCCCGCCGTGATCTCGGTTGTCAAAGAGATCAACGTGCCCAGGCTGCCCTCCCTGCGGGGCAAACGCAACGCCAAGACAGTGGAGCTCAAGGTTTGGAACGCCGACGACCTCGGCCTGGACGAGAAAGAAATAGGCCTCAACGGCTCGCCGACGCAGGTGGTGAAGATCTTCACCCCCAAACACGACAAGCAGACCGAGAAGTTCGACGGCCCCGCCGGCGAAGCCGTCGATCTGATCGTAAAACGACTGGCCGAAATCACCAAAAGAGGATAAATGCTGAGATTTCCCAACATCAATCCCGACATCGTGAGTTTCAACCTCTTCGGGCTTGACCTGCATATCCGCTGGTATGGCTTTTTCTACGTGCTCAGCTTCATCCTGGCCTACATTTTTTTGCGCAAGTTGCTCAAACTCAAGGGGATCAAGCTCTCCCGCGAGCACTACGAAGGCCTGATCTTCGCGCTGATGCTGGGCGTGATCCTGGGCGGCAGGCTCGGCTACGTGCTGTTTTACGGCCTGCTGGATTACCTGAGGCACCCGCTGCAGATTTTCTCTGTCTGGGAAGGCGGAATGTCCTTTCACGGCGGGGCTTTGGGTGTGATCATCGCCGGCTGGATCTACCTGAAGCGCCACAAGTTGAGCTTCTACCCCCTGGCAGACGCCGCCATGCCTTTGGTGGCCATCGGCCTGGGCCTGGGCCGCCTGGGCAACTTCATCAACGGCGAACTCTGGGGCCGGGTGACCACCCTGCCCTGGGGCATGGTCTTCCCCTACGGCGGGGACCTTCCCCGCCATCCCAGCCAGCTCTACGAACTCTTTCTGGAGGGAATCGTCCTCTTCATCGTAACATTTATGATCCTGAAGAATTCAAAGCGCGACGGACTGGGATTCTGGGCCTTCATCGGCCTCTACGGCGTGTTCAGGTTTTTGATCGAATTCGTGCGGGAGCCCGATGATCTGAATGTCTACCGCGAACACGGATTTCTGTTCGGATTCATGACCATAGGCCAGATTCTCAGCCTGCTGATGGTCATCGCCGCCGCGATCGGGATCTGGTTGATCTACAGACAGAAACCGGAGGTTTCCAAGTGACCCGAAAGATAGTGTTTTTCGCGGCTCTGGCGCTATTGGCGCTGATCCTGGCCGGCTGCGCCAGCCTCGGCCGGCCGAGCCCGGAAGCCCGCCTGCGCTCCGAGCTGCAGCGCTGGCAAAACTTTTCCGCCGAAGGAGTGGTTCAGGCCAGCCATTCCGGACTGGCCCTGCGCAAGATGTTCGTGCTGGCCAAGACCCCCGGCGCGGTCCGGCTGGACGTCCTCGACGGCGGCGTGCTGGGCATCAATCCCGAGCCCTTGGTCTCGCTCTATCTGGGCGATTACCTGGCCGTCAAAGCCCCCGTGATGCCCGCCATGGAAAACGTCTTTCTGGATGGGATTCAATTTGGCAACCCGCTGGGCACCCTCGCCAATCCTGATTCCCTGATCGCGCGCTACGGCGCCGCCATCATCCGCGACCGAAAACTGACAATCGATAAAACCCTCCTCACTTTCAACGACGCCTATCAGGTGACCGGGATTCAGGAAACCGGTACGCCCTTCCGGATCGACGTCAGCTACAACCGCAAGGGCGACCCGGACCAAGTGAAGGTTGTCGCGGACGCCAAGACCTCGGTGGAGCTGTTTGTGGATTCCATCAGCTATGGCGACGCCCGGATCCTGCCATTGCCCCGCAACGAGAAGAGCGGCCTGATGGGTGAGATCCTGAAAGCTGTGGAAGAACTTTTGCCCTTGGATGAGGCCGGCGAACAATGATCAGCCGCTATTCCCTGCCCGAAATGGAGCGGATCTGGACCCCGGAAAACCGCTATGAATGCTGGCTGGAGGTGGAACTCGCCGCCGCCCGCGCCATGCACGGCCTGGGATTGATCCCGGACGCGGACTGGGAAGCGATCTCCGCCAAGGCGGATTTCAACGCCGAACGCATCGACGAGATCGAAGCCGTCACCCGCCACGACGTGATCGCCTTTCTGACCAATGTGGCGGAATACGTGGGCGAGCCCGCCCGCTGGCTGCATTTTGCCCTGACCTCCTCGGACACCCTGGACACCGCCACCGCCCTCCAGCTAAAGCAATCCGGCGAACTGATCCTCACCGAATTGCACCGCCTGGCGGAAACCCTCAAGCTCAAGGCCAGGGAATACCGCCACACCATTTGCATGGGCCGTTCCCACGGCATCCATGCCGAACCGACCAGCTTTGGCCTCAAGTTTGCCCTCTGGCATGAGGAAACCCGCCGCAACATCAAACGCCTGCAGGACGCCATCGAAAACGTCGCCGTGGGCAAATTCAGCGGCGCGGTGGGAAACTTTGCCCACCTCGACCCCGCGGTGGAAGAAGCCGCCTGCAAGTATCTGGACCTCAGCCCCGCCAGCGTTTCCACCCAGGTGATCCAGCGCGACCGCCACGCCAGTTTCCTCTGCGAACTGGCCCTGATAGGGTCCCTGCTGGAAAAGATCGCCCTGGAGATCCGCCACCTGCAGCGCACCGAGGTGCAGGAAGCGGAAGAAAACTTCAGCCGCGGCCAGAAAGGTTCCTCCGCCATGCCCCACAAGCGGAATCCCATCGTGAGCGAACAGCTTTGCGGCCTGGCCAGGATCCTGCGGTCCAACGCCCTCGCCGCCCTGGAAAACAACGCCCTCTGGCACGAACGCGACATCTCGCACTCCAGCGTGGAGCGGATCATCCTGCCGGATTCCTGCCTCCTGGCCCACTACATGCTATCCAAGGCCTGCAGCCTGATCAGCAATCTGGCCGTCTCGCCGCAAAACATGAAAGCCAATCTGGAACTCACCAACGGCCTCGTCTTTTCCCAGGCCTTGCTGCTGCATCTCACCCGCACGGGGGTTTCGCGCGAAAAAGCCTACGAACTGGTGCAGCGCAACGCAATGCAATGCTGGGAGACCGGCAAACCGTTTGCCGACCAGGTGCTGGCGGATGCCGAGATCACCGCTCTGCTCCCCGCTGCCGAGATCAAAGACATTTTCAGTTACGACCGGTATCTGCGCCACGTGGATGCCATCCTGAAACGCTGCGGGATCGTCTGATGCCCGCCCAACCTTGTTGTATCCGAAGGAGGAAACAATGAAAGCTCTCATCACCGCGCTGCTGCTGGTGGCAACCCTGCTGCCCGTGGCTCTGGCCGCCGAAACTTCCGACATCACCGGGATCTGGTTCAACGAAGAAAAAACCAGCAAGATCGAAGTCTATCAGGCCGCTTCCGGCAAATACTACGGCAAGATCATCTGGCTGAAGGAACCGCTGGCCAATGGCAAACCCCGCACGGATATGGAAAACCCGGACAAAAGCCTCCGCAAACGTCCCCTGATCGACCTGGTGGTCCTCAACGGCCTTTCCGCCAAAGGCAAAAACGTCTATTCCGGCGGCACCATCTACGATCCCAAATCCGGCAAAACATATTCCAGCAAAGCCGAACTGACCAGCCCCAACGTGCTCAAACTTCGCGGCTACGTGGTGGTCCCCGCCGCCGGCCGCACTTCCACCTGGACCCGCGCCACCAAGTAACGCGCCCCCCTGAACTACCAACCCAATCCGGGACCCGCTCCCAACGGTGAAATATGACCGATAAACCCAGCCCCTGGCTGCTGTCCGACCCCGCCCTGCTCAGGCGGATCAAGCTGGCGCAGTTTCGCGCCCAGATCCCCTCGCTGTTGCTGCTGGTGGCCGCTCTGGCCCTGAACTATCTCTTCCCCCGGCAAAACCTCTATTGGCCCGCGCTGGGCCTGGCTCTGGCGGCGATCGCCTGGTATCTCTTCATCGGGTTCAGCCACCGTTTCAGCCAACGGGTTGCCCGGCCGCCGGCCAACGCCCTGGTCTCCCCCATTCAGGGCAAGATCGCCTATGTGCGCAGCAGCGGCGACCTGCTGCTGGTCAACCTCCGCAAGATGGTGCTGGACAGCGTGGAGATCCGCAGCCCCCACAGCGCCTGCCGTTTTGAAGACGGAGCCCTGCATCTGGAAAGCCCCCAGGGAAGGATCAGCCTGCGTTTCAACTTTGACAACCTGCGTTGGTTCGACAGCCCCAACCTCGAGGCCGGAAACCTGATCGGCATGGCCGTGGGCGGCGGAAGCTGCACCATCGCCCTGCCCCAGTCGCTGGGTTTCACTTTGGCGCCCAAAGCCGCGGTCGACATCTGCGAAGTTTTGCTGGAAGAAATCTTTGCCGCCGGAGAGCCTGCCAAACCCAACATCCTGGTGGAATCTTTCGGCGATTACCAGCCGGAAAACTGAACCGGGAAGCGAGGAATAACCTGAGCAAGCGCGCCCTGGCCCTGATCCTGCTGACCTGCCTGGCCGGCCTGCTCTACCTTTCGGCCCGCAGCGTGACCCGCCGGCCCGCCGCCGACCCCCAGCTGTTTGAAGCTTCCGGCCTGGCCTCCGGCATCAGCAACCCCAAACTGCTTCATACCCTCAACGATTCCGGCGGCCTGCCCACAATCTACGCCATCGACCACGCAGGCAACATCTTCGGCAAAATCCACCTCCCCGGCCTGAAAAACCGGGATTGGGAAGACATCGCCACCGGAACGGATCCCACCTCCGGCAAGCCCTGCGTATATGTCGGCGAGATCGGCGACAACGCTGCGCGCTACCCCTCCATCTTCGTTTACCGCTTTGCCGAACCTGTTTTGCAGGATACCCTGGTCACGGTTACCGCGGTCGACAGCCTGGAGATCACTTTTGAAGACGGTCCCCGCGATTGCGAAGCCCTGTTTGTGGACCCGCGCAGTGGCGACATCTGCCTGATCAGCAAACGCGAAGAGAAAGTGGGCGTCTATCTGGTCCGCTATCCCCAGGCCACGGATACCGTCAATATCGCCCGCAAAGTGGCCGAATTGCCCTACATGTGGGTCACCGCGGCCGACATATCTCCCAACGGAAAACACATCCTCGTGAAGACCTACACCAGCATCAACCGCTATAAACGGGGCAGGGGCGAAAGCCTCGCCCAGGCCTTCCGCAAACCGTTCAAGGCCATGCCCTACCAGCTCGAACCCCAGGGCGAGGCCGTGGCCTGGGACCGCCAGGGCAAGGGCTATTTCACCCTCAGCGAACGCCAGGACGAAACCCCGGCCGATCTTTTCTACTACCAGTAAACTTTCCAACCCAAAAGCGTGGCAACCCCGCCCTGTTGCGGCTTCAGCGCTGTTCCAGGCTGGCTTGGCTCCTTTTCCAGGATCGTGTGCCGTGGATACACTCGCCCAATACATCCCCAATAAAGTTGGGAGTGTCTACGGCGAGAAATGCGTCGGCATAGCGACTGGCCATGAGGGTGAAATCAGGAATCACAACGAATAGGGGAACCGGATAGAACTACCTCTCGGGATGCCTTTCAGCAGCTTTCCCTCCCGCCGGTCGCGTTTCCCGGTCAGAACTCCAGAATGAACGTCACCGGGCCGTCGTTGACCAGTCCCACGCTCATGTCCGCGGCGAAGATGCCTGTTTGCACGGGGATTCCAGTCTCGCGGAAGCCTTGCACGAATTGGTCGTAGAGCGCTTGCGCCACCGCCGGTTCAGCCGCCGGCGTGAAATCCGGCCTGCGTCCGCGGGTGCAATTGGCATAGAGGGTAAATTGGGAAACGATCAACGCCTCTCCCCCGATGTCAGCCAGCGAAAGATTCAGCTTCCCCTCCGCGTCGCTGAATACGCGCATCGCGGCTATCTTGGCGGTTGTGGCAGGCAGCCTGGCCTCCGTGTCTCCCTTGCCAAAACCCACAAACAACAACAGGCCGCGCCCGATCCTGCCCACGATCTCGCCCCCGACGGCAACGGAGGCGCTGTCCACCCTCTGGACCAGAACCCGCATCAGTCAACGCGGAACTGGTGCACTTCCCAACAGCCGGCATCGTCCAGCCACACCGATCCTTCGGTGAAAGGCGGGATCACGATCTGGAGCCTGCCCATGCTCACATCCGGTTTCAAAAAACCCACGCTGAGGCTGCCCTTGGTCCAGGCCGGCCTGGTCGGAACCTTGGTTTTATAACGGTTGAGGATGGTGCCGTCCTCGCGGTAGGCGATGAAGTTCGCCGTGACCTGGGGTCCGGCGATGGCGCTGCTGCGAGCATGGAGCCTGGCATAGTAGCCGCCGTAGCGGCGCACCGGAAAGGTGTCCGAATAGAGGATCACAGTATGGGGGGAAGCGCCGATGCGCAGGCTGGTGCTGCCTTCCAGAATGTCGTTTTTGGGATCTATGGCGATGTCCAGATCCGTGCCATCGTTGTCGCCGGTGTAAATCGTCCAGCCCATCAAGGCCTGTTCAGATTTCAGGGAATAGGCGGCAAAGCCAGGATTGGCCAGCAGGTTGGTCAGGTTTTGAAGGTCGCCGTCGCTGTAATCCAGGCTGGATTTGACAAAGCAGCCAGACGCGAGCAGCAGGAAAGCCGCGCCCAGAACCAGTGGCAGAATGTTCTTTCTCATTTCATGAAACCCCGTTCATTCAGGTATTTTAGCACAACGCCCACCGCGATAGAATTGATGAGCAGGTTCGATCCGCCGTAACTGATGAAGGGCAGGGGAATGCCAGTGGCGGGGACCAGTCCGATGTTCATCCCGATATTGATGAACGTCTGAAACATAAGATAAGCCAGTATGCCGGCGGAGGCAATCTTTCTTTCCCGCACCTTGAGGTCGTTCACAGCGTGGATCAGGCGGAAAAAGAACAGCGTGAATACGCCCAACAGCACCAGGCTGCCCAAAAAGCCAAATTCCTCGCCAATCACGCTGAAGATGAAGTCCGTATGGTGTTCCGGCAGAAAATTCATGTTCTTTTGTGTGCCCTGCAGCCAGCCTTTTCCGGCGATCGACCCGCTGCCCACGGCGATCTTGGCCTGGATGATCTGATACCCGGCCCCCAGGGGGTCGCGCATCGGATCGATGAAGGTGAGGATCCGGTTTTGCTGATAGTCTTTCAGGCTGTTCCAAAACACCGGCATGATCAGCGCCAGGAAAACGTTGATGATACCCGCGATGGTGATCGGCACCCAACCCAGGCCAGCCCGCCAGAGCAGGAAGGCCAGCACCAGGATCCAGACCACGATCGCCAGCCAGTAGACGGAAGATACGATGCTGAGCACCGGGCTGACCAACAGCAGGATATAGACCAGCGGCACATCCGCCGCCACCAGCATCGCCAGCAGACTGAAACTGAAGACCAGGGTGGTGCCAAAATCCGGTTCGATGATGATCAAGAGCACCGGCAGGATGGTGATGCCCAGGCCGTAGAGGATCATCCGGATCTCCGAAAGGTGTTCTTTGGAAATCACCCTGGCCACCATCATGATCGTGAGCAGTTTGGCGCTTTCCGAAGGCTGGTAGTTGAACCCGGGAAAGCTGAACCAGCGATGCGAGCCGTTCACCGCCGGGGTAAACAGCACCAGCACCAGAAACAGCAGGTTGAGCGCGAACAGGGGCAGGATGACGATGTCAAAGATCGGCATCGGCAGGCGCAGCAACAAAAAGACCGCCACCAGCGCGACCGCCGCGAAGATGATCTGTTTCCACCAGTGGTTTTGGGTGGCAAAGTATTCGCCGATGCTGGTGGTCGAAGCGGAATAGATGGAGACGCAGCCGAGGATGATCAAGAGGATCAGATAGGCTGTCATGGCAAAATCGAATTTCTTGCGGTTGATCATCCCTCAGCCTCCGTTGGCGCGGGTGAAACAGGTGCCTCCGGCTGGGCCGCTGGCGCGGCGGGAAGGGCCTCGGGCACAGCCTCCGGATCTCGCAGTTGGGGCGGGATCACCGCGGGTTTCTTGATGTAATCGTAGTTGCCGATGTAATAGTTGAAGATCCGGTTGGCGATCGGCGCCGCCACCGCCCCGCCGCCACCGGCGTTTTCCAGGAACACCGTCACCGCGATCTCCGGCCGCTCTTTCACAATGTATCCGGCAAACCAGGCGTGGGTCTTTTTGCCCATGAAGTTTTCCGCGGAACCCGTCTTGCCGTAGGCGGTGGTGCCCGCCACGCTCACCACTCTGGCTGTGCCGCCGGGCGCGTTGCAGACCGCCCACAATCCGTCCTGGACCGCCCTGATTGTGGTTGCCGACCAGGGGAGGCGGTGTTTGGCGATGGGCTGGATCTGATCCCGCGAAACCTGTCCCCGTCCCATGGTTGTCATCAGCAGATGGGGCTGCACCCAGATCCCGTCGCGCGCGATGGCCGCGAATAAAGCGTTGATCTGCAGCGGAGTGGTCAGCACTTCGCCCTGGCCGATGGCCAGATTTGCCTTGTAGCCGCGCAAGCCGGTGCTGCGGCCGATCTTTTTCTGATAGTATCTGGTATCCGGGAAAAAGCCATTACGTTCGTTGGGAAGGTCGATCCCGGTGGCGTCGACCACCCCGCAGGCCCGGGCGTGTTGCCAAAACTGGTCCAGGTCCAGCTTGCTGATCAGATCGTAAAAGTAGACGTCGCAGGAAACTTTGAAGGCGTTCACCAGATCCAGCGACCCGTGTCCGGCATGGGACCAGCAGCGGAAAAAGCGGTTGCCGATCTTGAGCCCGCCAGCGCAGGAGGCCAGCCGGGTGTCGCGGGTGACGGCGCCGGCTTCCAGCCCCCGGGAACCGGTCACCGGTTTGAACACGGAGCCGGGCGGGTAGGTGGCCTGGATGATCCGGTCCAGCAAGGGTTTGGCGGGGGAATTGAGCTCGGTCCAGAGTTCCGGCGAGATCTTTTGCATGAATACGTTGGGGTCGTAATCCGGCTTGCTCACATAGGCCAGGATTCCGCCCGTCTTCACGTCGGTCACGATCACGCAGCCTTTGAGCCCTCCCGGAAAAATGTCGTGGGCGTAGGCCTGGAGGTCGTTGTCGATGGATAGGATGAGGCTGAGGCCGTTCAGGGGCGGGATTTGGGTGTCTTCGCGGAAGAAATTGAGGCTGCGGCCCCGGGCGTCCACCTGTACGATCTCCTTGCCGTCGGAACCGCGCAGCAACACCTCGTAATAGCGTTCCAGCCCGGTCTTGCCGATGTGTCCGTTGAGGGAATAATCCTCGTCGCGGTAGCGCTGGTATTCGTCTTCGTTGATGCGCCCCACGTAGCCCGTGAAATGATTGGGATACAGATAGTTACGGGTTGTTCCCACGCGGAAGGCCAGCTCCGGAAAAGCGTCCATCCGCTCAGACAGTCTCAGGACCGTCTCGTAGGGCACATTCACCGCCAGCAGTATCTCTTCGTAAGATTTGAAGCGCTGATCGAACACCAGCTTTTTCAGCTCCTCTTCCGTGACCCCGAAATTGGCTTTCAGAAAAGCCGCCAGCCGCGCCGCGTTGCCCACCTTTTCGCTGGTGAGGTAGAGGTTTTGGGAGGGGACGTTGACCACGATCGGGCGGAATTTGCTGTCGTAGATCTCGCCCCGCGTGGCCACAATCCTGCGGATGCGGACCACGTTGCTCTCCGCCACCCTTTGGTAGTATTGGCCTTTGGCAACCTGGAGGCGGAACAGCGCCACCACCAGCGTCAGCATCAGGACGCCCAGGGCGATCCGGTAAAAGAGGTCCTGGACGCTTCTAATCACCTGTAACCACGAGGCGGAGACGGGAAAGGAACTGCATCAGCCAAAACACCACGAAACTGATCAATAGGTCGTAGACAAAGCCGATCCCGGCCAGGCCCGTCAGCTTGCCGTCGAAGCCGTAGATCACTCCCAAGACCAGCAACTGCGCCAGATGAAAGATCAGGTTGGCCAGCAGCAGGGTGAGCATTTTGGCGACCACGCTTTCCTCTTCGAAGGGCTTGCGAAACTGGTCCAGGCTAACGGTCAGGATTACGGAGAGCAGGGCGTGGAAGCCAAAGGTGCCGGGCTGGGTGCTGTCGTACATCAGAAAGATGATGAAACCGATCACCAAGGCAGCGTCGCGTTCGCGGGTCCAGACCAGGTAGATCAGCCAGGGGATGAGCAGGCTGGGGATCACGCCCCAAAGCCCGAAGGAGGGCATGATCAGGAGCTGGGCGTAGAGAAAGATCAACCCCAGGATGAAGCTCCAGATGTTTTTCCCGTTCATGTCAGTCCAGTTTGCGCACGATGCAGAGAGGGGTAAGCTCGTCGCCCTGGCCCTGCGGATTGTCCTTCATCACCAGTTCCAGAAAGTGTTTGCTGACTCCCTTGCTGGCGCCGATCACCCAGGAACCGCCGATGTCGTTGATGTCCATCACCGCCACTTCATGGCCAAACTCGTCGCTTAGTTCCTGCGCGGCTTTCCCGGGGTTCAACGGACCCTTGATCACGGTGTGGGAATAGGGCTCCACCGGCGAAGTTTCCGCCGCGTCGATCAATGCCGCCTGCATTCCCGCCAACCGGTAGAAATCGCCGGAACGCCCCAGCAGCTTGGTGAAACCGCCCACCATCGCGGCCAGGAGGATGCGGAGGCTGCCGCATTCGTCGATCGCGCACTGCATGCTGGTGGGAGCGCCGAGACCGATCCCGTAGGGGACCCGCATCACTTTCGCGGAAAGGAACTTGGCCAGCCGGCCCACCTTGATCTGATCCGCCGGAATGGCCCGGCCCTGGGTGATCGCCAGCGGGCTTTCGCTGATCGTGAGGATGTCGCCCGGCTTCATTTGCGGCAGGGCGTAGGCGCGGATGATGTCGCTCATCCGGTCTGCGGCGGTCAGTATCTTCGTTTGCACGGGGATGCGCTCCACGCGAACGTCGTTGATCACGACCACCGGCGAGAGGTTTTTACTCTTGTTCATGGCGTCCTTTGTATTTCAAAATGAACACGTGTTCCAGGTTTTCGACCAGGGTGAAGGGCGTGATCTGGGCGCTGATGAACAGGTTGTCCTGGGATTCCTGGATCCGTTCCACCTTCCCCACCGGATAGCCTTTGGGAAACAGGGTGGAGAGGTTTGAAGTCACGATCGTGTCGCCGGTGCTGATCTCCGAACCCAGCTTGATCATGTTCATGCGGGTGCTGCCGTCCAGTTCGGAGCGCAGTATCCCCTGCACGCTGGTGGCGGCGTCCATCACGGGGATCTGGAATTGGGGGTTGCTGAAGGGCAAGACCAGGCTGTAGGTGTCCGCGACGAGTATCACTTTGCCCACTATCCCATTCGCCGAAACCACCGCGCTGCCGACCTTGATCCCGCTGCCGCGGCCTTTGCTCACCATCAGGTTGCGCTGTTCGAACTGGCCGGAATAGCCGATCACTTCGGCGGTTTCAAAGCTTCTGCCCCCGGTGTTGAAGCCGATCGCGGAGGAGGTGGTGTATTCTTTCAGTTGGTTTTGCAAAGCCAGGACGCGCAGTGTGCTTTCCGCCTGCTGAACGCGCAGGGAGCCGATCTCCGCCTTGAGTTTGGAGCTGGCATCGATCACACCCAGGGAATGCGTGAAGGGGTAAAACACGGTCCGTCCCACCCAGGAAGCCCGGGCCAGCCTGGTTTCGGCGCTGCCCAAAATCAGGATCAGGGAGATCAGGGCCAGCGCGACCGGCAGTATAAATCTCTTCACGTCTCCTCACATGTTACGGTTGTCGCCCAGCCTTCGGACTGGCTGCGCGAAGCTGGGGCGGGAAACCGGTTCAGTCTTCGATGCGTTTGATCAGCACTTCGCGGTAGCGGTCCACGTCGTCCAGAACCTTGCCGGCTCCTTTCACGACGCATTCCAGCGGATCCGGCACTACATATACGGGCAGGTCCACGGTCTTGGAGATCTTTTCGTCCAAACCTTTGAGGAGAGCGCCACCACCGGTGAGGAAGATGCCCCGCTCCGCGATGTCAGCGGAAAGCTCCGGAGCCGTGCGTTCAAACAGCCTCTTGATGGCGTCGATCATCGTGGTGACCGTCTCGGATAGCGCTTCGCGGATCTCTTCGGAGGTCAGTTTGATGGTCACCGGATAGCCGGAAACGATGTCCCTGCCGCGCACGTCCATCGCCAGTTCCTGTTTCAGGGGATAGGCGGAGCCGATCTTCATCTTGATCTTTTCGGCGGTCTGCAAACCCACGTGGAGGTTGTTTTTCTTGCGCAGGTAGCTGATCACGTCCATGTCCAGCTTGTCGCCGCCGACGCGGATGGAATTGTGCACCACGATGTGCGAGAGCGAGATCACGGCGATTTCGCTGGTGCCGCCGCCGATGTCCATCACCATGTTACCATATGCCTGGTCGATCGGCAGGTCCGCCCCGATGGCCGCCGCCACAGGTTCGGAGATCAAAAATACTTCGCGGGCTCCGGCGTGGAGAGCGCTGTCGCGCACCGCGCGTTTTTCCACTTCCGTAATTCCGGAAGGGACCGCCACGATCACTCTGGGACGCACCAGCAGGCGCTTTTTCTGGGCCCTCAGCATCAGGTTGCGCAGCATCAGCTCTGTCACCTGAAAATCCGCGATCACGCCGTCTTTGAGGGGCTTGATCACGCGCACTTCGTCCGGATTTTTACCCAGCATCACCTTGGCCTGGTGGCCGATGGCGATGATCTTCTTTCCGTCGGTGGAAACCGCCACCACGGAGGGCTCGTCGATCACGATACCGGAATTCTTCTTGTATACGAGGGTGTTCGCGGTGCCGAGGTCAATGGCGATGTCGTTGGCCATCATGCCAAAAAAGTCGAAAAAGGACATTCAAAACCTCACTATATTCCGAGCGCTGCGGCCGAGCCGACGCTCATTTCAATACCAATTTCCTATTGTAGCACAATCATTTTTAGCAGTTCAAGGCTGTCAAGCAAAAAGCTTTCTGCCGCCCTCCAAGCGGTTTCGGCAGCGCCTGAGATCCGAAACATTCTCCGACTGGCAAACGAGAAACGCCAGATCGGGGCTGAAGCCGGGGAGATCCGAACCCTGCTTCGCCCTTATTACACTCCCCTTTGAATGTCCTTATCCACCGTGAGAGTTGGCGAGCGTGGGACGGGAACTCTTCGGGTGGATTACGCGATTCATTCAGGAGTGCAATAAGGGACAATAGCCACCAGGTATGGGGGTTACGGACAAATTCTGTGGTTAACTGCCTGTAAAGTTAGCTGGTTAACAGGTTAATGGGTTAATGATTAAGGAAGCCCCACTCGTGGGTACCCCTACGCTGATAACAGGATCGAGATAATCCTCGAAACCTATCCTTATGACCGGGGGGTTGAACAGGATTTGGAGGGAGAACGCCAATTAACGATTAAACGATTACACAACGGTTACACAACCCCCTGTGTAACCGTTATATTGTTATGAGCCAAGGGGTTACCCGATCGATTACACAATATCCGGCACCTCCATCCCCCCGGCAGATCTGGGGGAATTTTGGACCGGGAGGGGGATGTCCAGGCTAAAGAGAGTCTAATATATAGTAATATAAAAATATAAAATTATTATATAATATATAGTATATATCCTATATCCTGCTATAGCTTAAGGCCTTTAAACACCTTGCATGACAGCGGCAGCTTCCCCGGGGGGGATGGAAGTGCCAGATATTGTGTAATCGATCGTCCAAACTGATGTCCGCCAAGGGTATAACGGTTACACAGGGGGTTGTGTAACCGTTGTGTAATCGTTTAATCGATCCGGCGGTCAGAGGCCTGAAACTCCTCAAGTTCGGCGAGGATCAGCGTTTCTTTGCCTGGTAGTCCCTGATCTCCGCCAGTTCCTGTTCGAATCCGGCTTTGCCCATCAGGGCGTATGTGGCGATCTTTCCGGCTTCCACGCCCGGCTGGTCCAGGGGATTGATATGGAGCAGCTTGCCGGTGAAGACGGTTTGGATCTCGTAGAGCATGATGAATTCGCCGAGGTGGAATTCGTCGATCTGGGGGAAGATCAGGTTGGCGTTGGGACGGTGGGCCTTGGTGAGGGCGATCTCGGTGGCCAGGCGTTCGGCGTTGAGCAGTTCGGAGAGCTTGCGTCCGCCCAGGTAGCTGACTTCCGGTCGGTCGGGATGGAGGTTGGGGATCACGTAGTCGTGGGCGAAGTTTTCCACCGTGAGGAAGGTGAAGACCTTGTCGTTGGGGCCTTCGGTGTAGAGCTGGACCTGGGAATGCTGATCGGTGGTGCCCAGGGCCTTGACGGGGGTCTGCCCCACCAGGATTTCGCGGCCGCGGACGTCGTGGCGCTTACCCAGGCTTTCGGCCCAGAGCTGGCGATACCAGTCCGCCAGGTCGTAGAGGCTGTTCGAATAAGGCATCATCACGGAGATGTTTTTGCCCTCGCGGTAGTAGAGAAAATGGAGCAACCCGTTCAGATAAGCCGGATTGGCGATGGTGTCCAGTTCCTCGCAGCGGGCGCGCATGCTGGCAGCGCCGGCCAGAAGGGCGGAGATGTCCATCCCGGTGAAGGCGGAGGAGACCAGGCCGACGTCCGTAAGCACGGAAAAGCGTCCGCCGACGTTGTCCGGCACGATGAAGGAATGGTAGCCCTCGCGGTTTATCACCTGGCGCAGAAAGCCTTTTTCTCGGTCGGTGGTGATGATGATCCGTTTAGTGTAGTCCGCGGGAAAGCGCTGTTTGATCAGGTCGGTCAGGATCATGTAGCCGGCCATAGTTTCGGCGGTGGTGCCACTCTTGGTGATCACGTTGAAGAGGGTGGTTTCGAGGTTGACGGAGCCCAGGATTTCGTGCAACAGGACGGGATCGACGTTATCGTAGACCAGCAGCTTGCGGGGCAATTCCCGCTCGGTTCTCAGCGCGGAATAGAGGGCGCGGTTGCCCAGGGCGGACCCGCCGATGCCAAGGACGACCATGGTGTCAAACGAGGGCGGCAGTTGGGCCAGGTAATCCGTGATGTGAGAGATGTCCTGTTCCGGCAGGTCGTAGAAACCCAGGAGGTTGGCCTTGCGGTCGGCCACGATCTCCTCGTGGGCTTGCATGCAGGCATAGTAAAAATCCTTGATCCGGGCGGCGGGGATGGCGGTCGGCAGGTAATCCGACTGCAACAGGTTGAAATGATCGAAACGCAGCATGGGCGGCTCCTTAGGGCTGGTAATAAGGTTTCAGGCGGTGGATGAATTCTTCCGCTTCGGCAAGGGAACAGCGAAAATCAAAGTTGCGCACCTGGCGGTCCAGGGCGGAATCGCAGCGGCGGATAACGCTCTTGCAGCGGCTGAAAGCGCCGGAATTGACGCTGAGCTCCGTGAAACCCAGTCCGATCAGCAGGGGGACGTACTCCGGCAGCGAGGCCATCTCGCCGCAGACGGAGACGGGGACGCGGTGTTTCCTGCCGGCCTTGAGGGTGAGGCGGATCAGTTGCAGCACCGCGGGATGATGGGCCACATAGTAATCCGCCAGCGTGGAATTGTTGCGGTCCGCGGCCAGGGTGTACTGCACGAGGTCGTTGGTGCCGATGCTGAAGAAGTCGCAATGGCTGGCCAGTTCGTTGGCGCAGAGCGCGGCGGAGGGGACTTCGATCATCACGCCCAATTGCAGCTCGCGGTCATAGAGTATCCCCTCGGAATCCAGCTCTTTCATGCATTCGCGGGTGGCTTCGCGGGCCTGGATGAAATCCTGCAGGTCGCTGACCATGGGAAACATCAGTTTGATTTTGCCAAAGGCGGAGGCGCGGAGCACCGCTCGGAGCTGCAGGCGGAAGATCTCCCGGTGTCGCAGCGAAAAGCGGATGCCGCGCAGGCCCAGGTAGGGATTGTCTTCCCGGGCGGAGGGGATGAGATGGGAAAGCTTGTCGCCGCCGAGGTCGAAGGTGCGGATCGTGACGCTGTGCGGGGCGGCTTTGGCGGCCACCTCGCGGTAGGCTTCGAACTGCTGCTGCTCCGTGGGTAGCGCGTCATTGCCCAGGTAGAGAAACTCCGTGCGATAGAGTCCGATGCCAGCGGCGCCGAGCCGTTTCAAAGCGTCGAGTTCAGGCAGCAGTTCCAGGTTGCAACGCAGTTTGATCTGGCGTCCGGAGAGCGTTCTGGCGGGCAAATTGGCCTGTTTTTGGAGCTCTTGCGACTCATCCAAATACTTGAGCCGGAGTTGAGCGTAAAGCTCGCTGGTGGGGGCGTCTGGGGCGATAATGACCTTACCCTGGATGCCGTCCAGAATCAGCTCATCCCCGTCCGAAACGCTGTCGAAAAGGTTGGCAACGGCGACGATGGCGGTGATGTCCACGGAGCGGGTGAGAATGGCGGAATGGGAGGTGTAGCTGCCCAGTTCGGCGCAATAGGCGGGGACGCCGTGGGCGGCGAACAGGGTGATCTGGCTGGGCGTGGCTTCGCGCAAAACGGCAATCTGACCCGGTTCCCAACCGGCGATGGGAGCGGCGGGCTCCCCGGCCAGTTCAGTCAGCAGCCGGTGACCCACATCGCGGTAATCCGCGGCCCGCTGGGCATAGTAATCATTTTTCAGCGTGGCGAACTGCCCTTCCACGGCCGCGAACGTGCTCTGCACGGCCCAGGCGGCCGATTCCAAACCGGTGGCGATGGCTTCCCGCAGGCGGGCGAGCAGCTCCGGATCCCTCAGAATCAACTGATGGGTGCGGAGGATTTCCTTGTCCGAGTCCGAGCCCAGAAACTGGTCCAATTGTAGCTCCATGGCCGCGTAAGCCTCGGCCAGGGCGGCGTCGAGGCGGGCCAGTTCGGCTGCTGTCTCCTCCGGGAAGATGGAGCGGCGGGCAATCTGCCAGGTGACAGGCTGGATCTTGCGGGCTGGGCCGATCACGATCCCGGGCCTGACCACGAGTCCGCTGAGGGTTTTCACGTCAATCCTCGTCGAAGCCGCTGGCGATCAGTGCTTCCACCTCTTCGAGGAGGTATTCGGCGTCCACGCCGTCGGCCACCAAAGTGAGGCTGGAACCGCATTCCGCGGCCAGCATCATCACGCCCATGATGCTCTTGCCGTTCACGGTCATGCCGTCTTTTTCGATGGAAAACTCGCTGCGGTACTTGGTCGCGGCCTTCACCAGCAAAGCCGAGGGCCGGGCGTGGAGGCCCAGCTTGTTGGTGACTTTAATTGTCTTCCGGAGCATCGAGGGGCGCCTGGGATTTGTTTTTGAGGGTCTGCTTGCGGATCTCGTCCTGCACGCAGCGGTTAAAATCTTCGGCCGCGTCGTAGCCGGTGCCTTTGAGGATCATGTTCATCGCCGCGACCTCCACGATCACGGAGACGTTTTTGCCCGGCGAGACCGGCAGAAAGATGATCGGCAGCTTGATCCCCAGGTGTTCGGCGTAGTTGTTGGTGAGGCCGATGCGTTCGTAATCCATGTTTTCCTGCCAGGGCATCAGTTCGATCTGCAGGTCGATCTGCTTCTGGCGGCGGACGCGTTCGATCCCGAACATCTTTTCGACATTGACAAAGCCGACCCCGCGGATCTCCATGAAATGGCCGAAATCGCGGCCTGATTTACCCAAAAGCTGGTCTTCCAGGTAGCGGATGGTGATCAGGTCGTCGCCCACCAGGCTGTGGCCGCGGTGGATCAGGTCCAGGGCGCATTCGCTCTTGCCGATGCCGCTTTTGCCGGTGAGCAGGATGCCCAGGCCAAAGACGTCCACCAGGGTGCCGTGGATTGTCTTTTCCAGGGCAAACACGCCCTGAAGGTAGCGGCTGAGCTGGCTGATCAGCTGGATGGTCGAGAGGCGGCTGGACAGCAGCGCGATGTTGAGGTCGTTGGCCAGATACTCCATCACCGGCGGCAGCGTGAGGCCTTTGGTCACTATCACGCAGGGGATGTCGGTCTTGAAGACATTCCGCACCCGGTCCAGCAACAGGTCGTCTTTCAGGCTTTGCAGGTAGCGGACCTCCACCTCGCCGAGGATCTGGATCCGGTCTGCCGCAAACACTTCCAGGTAACCGGCCAGGGCCAGCCCCGGACGGTTGACGTGGGGCGAGGCCAGCTTCTTGTTCAGGGTCTCCGGCTCGGTCAGCAGCGAGAGGGCGAGGTCTTTTTTCCTGGCATCGAAAAACTCGCGGACGGTAATCTCTTTCATGGCACTCCACTCATTTGAAAAGCGCTGCCGGAGGAGCTTCCCCCGGCAGCAGCAGGTCATTTATCAGGGTTCGAACAACTTATAATTCTGGTTGTCCCGTTTGACCAGCACGTTGAGGCTGTCGGTCTCCAGGTTTTTGAAGATCAGGAATTCATCCTTGAGGCCATCTATCTTTTCCATTGCTTCCTGGACGGACATGATCTCCGGGACCACGCGCTTGGTCTTGATCATCTTGCGGGCGCGGTTTTCCGGGTTCACTTCGATGTCCGATTCGCGGGAAAACGCGCTGAACTGGTCTTTGAGGGCGCGTTTCTTCTGGTGTTCGGTAACGCGGTCCTTGAGCTTTTTGATCTGGCCCTCCATCTTGTCCACGGCCGAATCGATGGACAGATACATGTCCATCTCCTCGGACTCGCTTTGAAGGGAGAACTTGGAGGCGTGAAGGGTAATTTCACAGAGGTTGCGGCTGTTTTCCAGGGTGAGGGTCACGTGGACCGTGATGATGTGGTCAAAATATTTTTTGACCTTGAGGCAGGCGGTTTCCACGTAGTCCCGGATAGCCTTCGTGAGTTCGAAGTGGCGGGCTGTGATCGTAATCTGCATGTGAGATTCCTCCTTTCTAAATTTGGTGGATTGAGAGGTGCCGGATATCCTCGAGGGATTCCTTGACCGCCTCGGAAAGCGTGGGATGGGCGAAAACGACGGATTCGACGGCATCGGCGCCTGCCCCTTGGGAGAGCAGAAGCGCGCCCTGGGCGATCAGTTCCGCCGCGCCGGGGCCGATGATGTGCATCCCGACCAGGGTGGAATCCGCCCGGGCCACCGTCTTCACGAAGCCGAAGCTGTTGCCCATCGCCAGGGCCTTGCCGCTGGCGCTGAAAGGAAATTTGCCGACAAGGATATCGGTGTATCTGGATTTCGCCTCCGCCTCGGTCAACCCCACCGACGCTACCTCCGGAAAAGTGAAGGTGCAGCGGGGGATGTTGGCGTATTCGAGGGCAGGCGCGGGAAAATCTTCGTTATTGAGCTCGCACTTGATGTGTTCGGCGGCGATCAGGCCCTGTTTGCTGGCGGTGTGGGCCAGGGACAGTTTGGCGGTGACATCGCCGATGGCGTAGACGCCCGGCAGGCTGGTGCGCATCCGGTCGTCGATGACCAGGGCGCCTTTTTCGCTGGCGGGAGCGCCGGTCTCCCAGGCCAGTTCGTTTCTGGGGGCGCGGCCAACGCTGAGCAGCACTTTTGCCACGGTCAGTTTGCTGCCGTCGGAGAGGGTCAGCTCCTGGCCTTCCGGGACCGCGGCGACGCTCTGGACGCCGACTCCGGTCAGGATCTTGATCCCGGATTTCTTCAGACCCAGGGTCAGGCGTTTGGAGATTTCCTCATCCTCCAAAGCGACGATGCGGGGCAAAAACTCGATGATGGTGGTCTGCACGCCGAAGCTGTTCATCACGGAGGCAAATTCGCAGCCGATCACTCCGCCGCCGATCACCGCCAGGCTGGGGGGCAATTCCTGCAAGCCGAGGATGCCGGTGGAAGAAAGGATGTTTTCCTCGTCGATCGCGATGCCGGGCAGTTCCTTGGGGACGGAACCGGTCGCGACGATCAGGTAATCGGCCTCGACCTCCGTTCCAGTTTCGGTGCGGACCAGCCAGGTATCCGCTTTGCGGGAAACGCTGACAGCCCTCTCCGGGATCACGGGGATGGCGCGTTTGCGGAAGAGGAATTCCACCCCGCCGACCAGCTGCTCCACCACGCGGTTCTTGCGTTCAAACACCTGCCGGTAGTCAAGAGTGGCCGAGGCCGAGGGAAATCCGTAGTCCTGGGCGTGTTTGATCTCGGTGAACAGCTCGGCGCTTTTCACCAGCGCCTTGGTCGGGATGCAGCCCCAGTTGAGGCATACGCCGCCCAGCCTTTGCTGTTCGATCACGGCGCAATCCACGCCGTACTGGTTGAGGCGGATCGCGGTTTCATAGCCTCCGGGCCCGCCTCCGATGATGACGACCTTATGACTGGCCAAACGATTCCTCCATTAGCTTCTTCTGAGCCTGCTGTTTAAAATGCCCAATTCAAACCTGTATTTGGCGATGATCCGGCGCGAGATGTTCATTCCTTCCTTTTTGAGCAGTTCGACCAGATGCTGGTCGCTGAGGGGGGCTTTTTTGTCCTCCTGCTCGATCATGTGGATCAGGTGGGATTTCACCCGCTGGCGGGAGATGGTCTCATAGTTGTCGTCGCGTCCGGCGGTGCTGGAAAAAAAGTCTTTGAGGGCAAAGATCCCGTAGGGTGTCTCCGCGTATTTGTGTTTGACCACGCGGGAAATGGTGGATTCGCTGACAGAAAGGTCCTGCGCGATCACCGCGTAGGTGAGCGGATGCATCACGCCGTTGCCTTTGTGAAAGAAATCCGGCTGATGCTTGATGATGGAGAGGGCCACGCGCTCGAGGGTCCGGGTCCGCATGTAGATGCTTTTGATCAGGAATTTGGCGCTGTTGATGCGTTCGCGCACAAACTGGATGGTCTCCTTGTCGAAAAAGCCCCGGTTGATCATCTTGCGGTAGCGGGGGCTGATGATGATGTTGGGGGTGATGTGGTCATTGATGATCACCTCATATTTGCCATCGATCAGCTTGAGCGTGATATCCGGATAAACGTAGGCGGAGTTTGGCGCCAGAATGCGCAGGCCGGGCTTGGGGTCCAGCCTCGCGATCTGTTCTTTGGCGGCCAGGATGCTGTCTTCGGAGACCTCAAAGTGGGCGGCGATCTTTTGATAGCGTCGGTGGATCAGGTTTTCAAACTGGTCCGTGCAGAGGCCCACCAGGATCCGGTTTTCCAGTTGGGCGGGAGTGAGCTGGGCCAGCAGGCATTCGCTGATGTTGCGGGCCGTGATTCCCTTGGGAGCAAGGTTGAGCAGGATTTGGTGGATCTCTTCGGAGCGCTGGGGCTTGATCTGGTAATGACGCCCCAAGCGCTGGATGTCGAAATTGGGAGGCAGGAAGCCATAGCTGTCGCAGCTGTCGATCAGGTCAGAGGCGAAATCCATCTCGTTTTCCGCCAGCGACAGCGGGTAAAGCTGTTCCAGAAACTTGTCCTTACCGTTTTCCTCGTACTTGATCAGGTTTTCGCCGTGTTCTGTATCCGCGTCCCCATGCCAGCCTTCATAGCTTTGGTGATAGTCGTTCCACTGGTCCAGGATTTCCGTCAGTTCCCGGGCTTCGGAGAGAGTCTGGGTGTGTTTTTCCGCCTCGGCGGTATCGTCCAGGCTGGCCTTGCTTTCCTGTTCCGGGGCGGTGTACTCGCCTTCCTCGATGTATTCTTCGTCCTTGTCTTCCCGCAGCTCCAGCAGGGGGTTGTTTTCCAACTCCTGCTTGATGTAGGCTTCCAGCTCAAGAATTGGCAGAGCCAGCATCTTGAGGGATTGCAGCATCTTTGGCTTGAGAGCCAGTTCCTGCTTTTGCCGCAGCGAGAGGCGTTGGTCGAGAATGCTCATATCATCTGCTCAAATGGATTGGCTAAGAATCGATCTCCCAAATACAGCTTTTTGGCCTTTTCATCATTTATCAGCTCCAGCGAAGAACCGGATACTATTATCTTTCCTTCGAAGATAATATAAGCCCGGTTGACGATTTTCAAAGTCTCAATTACGTTGTGGTC
>CAZOVZ010000021.1:0-37758 GCA_964583755.1 uncultured Candidatus Cloacimonadota bacterium | reverse complement strand
AATCCTACCTAAAAAATCCACTACTCTGTCAGTCGAGACGTTATTCAACGGTCTTCACAATGGCATCAGGATAGGTTGGAGCAACTAAAACAAGACAACGCAGAGCTATTTGAAGCTTACCTCATCAAAGAAGAACTGCTCTCTATCTTTGACAAAGACGTTAGTAAAGAAGTTGCCCGGAAACTTCTAACAAACTGGTGTGAACTGGCCAGTAAATCAGCTTATTGTGCCTTTAGAAACCTGGCAAAGAGTATTCTGTCTAAACTACATATTCTGCTCAACTGGTTCGTAAAACACATCACCAACGCCAAGGCTGAAGCAGTTAACAATGTTATCAAAACTCTTTTGAAAAGAGCATATGGGTACAAAGACTTCGACTACTTCAGACTCAAAGTCCTGCAACGCTGTGGATACCTTATGGATGGATTTACCCACTCTAATTGAACATGAGCCTGAAAAAATCCCTCTGCTCCCTCAAACCCCATATTGGTACCAACTTTTACCCTATCCTGAAAATCCTGATCATCCTGTTTATCCCTGATCCATTCTCCCTTTTCTCCGAGTCTCAGTGCCTCTGGGTAAAAAAACAAAAGCGCGGACCGAATCAGTCCGCGCCATGGTTTGAGGCTGGTTATTTATCTAGTCGATGACGATCTCTTTTTGGGGAGAGGGTTCTTTCTTGGGAATGATCAGGTGCAGCACGCCGTCTTCCATTCTGGCGCTGATCCTGCCGAAGTCCGAGTTTTCCGGGAGTAGCAGGTTGCGCCGGTAGTTACCGCTATAGCGTTCGCAGCGGTAGACGGTGCCTTTGGTCTCTTCCTTGCTTGTTTCGCACTTGGCTTCCACCAGCAGTTGGTTGTCGTGGACGGAGATCTTCACGTTTTCCTTTTTGAAGCCCGGCAGGTTGGCCAGGATTTCAAATTCCTTGTCGTGCTCCACTATGTCCATGGCCATCGAACGGAAGTTGTCATCTGCGGACTCCTCTTCAAACGCGCGGTTGAAGAAATCGTCGAAGATGCTGAGCATGGTTCCCATTGGCCTCAGTTCTTGTCCTTTGCGATAAGGTACGAGTTTCATTTTTTCCTCCATCAAATGAGTTACTGCTATCAATCTAATCCAGAACCGGAAAGAGGCAAATAGAAAATTAGCAGTCCGGAGACCGAACTGCTAATTTGTCTGTAAGCTGGGGTTTAGCCGATGCTATCTATTTCATCAACAGCATCTTGCGGGTGATGATGGACTCCCCGGCAGTCATCCGGTAATAGTAGATGCCGTTGCCGGCGGAGTTGCCGCGGTCGTCTTTGCCGTCCCAAACCAGCTCGAGCTTCTGCTTTGCGGGCACGCCGTCGTAAAGCGTCCGCACCAGTTGGCCCTTGAGGTTGAAGATCTCCAGCCGGGCGGCGGAGCCAGGGTCTTTCAGGCTGAGGGGGATCGCCGTGCCGGAGCGGAAGGGGTTGGGATAGTTCTGTTCCAGGGCGGTGACCGCCATGGGCGCGGTGGGGTCGTCGTTGGCCACGGGCTCCAGGGTGGTGAAGTGCCAGATCTGGGAGAAGTTGCTGCAGCCGGCCACGTTGGAAGAGCAAACCCGCCAGTAGTAGGTGGTGCCCAGTTCCAGCCCCTCCATCAGATACGAGGTCCCGGTTATGTTTTGGGCGGTGAAAAGCGCCGGGGCAAACCAGGGATCCAGGGCGAGTTGCAGGTTGTAGTTGGAGGCGAGGGAAACGCCTTCCCAGCTGAAGTTCACGTCCAGAGGCTGGCCGGTCGCCATCTGCGGGGGAGTCAGCAAAGCCGGCGCGGAGGGGATCTCCGTCAGGTTTCCGGTGGTGAAGCTCAGGGATTCGCAAAACGGCCCGATGCCGATCTCCGAAATGCTGCAAACCCGCCAGTAGTAAGTGTGGTAGGGGGTCAGGCCGCTGAGCTGGTAGGAGTTGGCCGGATGATCGATCAGGTTGACCAGGTAGCCGTCGTAGTTTTCATTGTCCGAGACCTGAAACTGATAGCCAGTTACTCCTGGCACCGCGCTCCAGGTCAGCAACGGATTGGTGGGGATGTTCACCGCCTGGTTGGCGGGGTAGGTCCCCTGGGGGACCGCCATTTCGCTGAGGATGGTGAAGGGGTAATAGTTGCTGTCGGTATGGCCGTTGCTGTTCAGGGTCACCCTGATGTAGGCGTTGGCGGCGTTCAGCGAGGGGATGTTCATCCAGGTATAGTTTCCGTTCACGGAGGCGCCGCTGACCAGGGTGGTCCATTGGTTCCCGCCGTCCAGGGAATAGGCGACGGTCACGGTCCCGCTGCTGGCCTTGGATTTCCAGGTGATCGTTTTGTTCGATCCGGAAAACCAGGTTTCGCCCCCGTGGGGATAGGTGAGCTGGATGTCCGAAATCTTGATCTTGAAGGAGATCGTCTCGCCGGCTTCGCCGATGTCGAAGAGGTTCAGCCCGCCGGGGGAGTTGTTGCTCATGAAGCCGTTGGGGACCGTCGCCTCGCTGAGTTCGGTGCGTCCCACGTTGGCGGAGAAATGGGCCTGGCTCAGCATGCCGTTGACCGTGTTGCTGGTGCCGTAGGGGCGGTAGAGATAAAGCTCGTCTGGCGGACCCTGGGCGTTGCCGCTTTCATTCATGTTGAGGCGGTAGACCAGCAGGCCGTGGCCGGGCAGGTTGGCGTCGTAGTGAGCCGTGGGCTGGCGGTATTCCAGCACGTAATATTCGTTGGTCCGCCAGGAAGGCACGCGGTAGATGTTGTTGGTGGCGGAGCCGGCTACCGGGCTGAGGGAATAGGTCCCGGACTGGGTGATATCCGTGACCGCGGGCAGCCAGTCGCCATAGCGGTATTTCATCCAGGCGCTCATGTTCTGGGGCGGATTGGCGTTGGCGCACATCAGGTCCCAACTGCCGATGGGGTCGATGGTGGTGTCCGAATAGCGGTAGAGATCAGGCGCGCCCAGGCTGTGAAACATCTCGTGGGCCAACACGCTGGCGCCTTCGCCGAGGGTGGAGGTCTCGATCTGGAAGTTGAAATCCCAGACCCGCTTGCCGTGGATCATCGCGTTCACCGTATACAGCACCCAGCGGTGGGGCCAGAGCAGTTCCGCCCAGCCTTCCGTGGAGCCTTTGATGATGAAGCAGGTGTTGTCCACATAGCCGTCGTTGTCGCCGTCGATCACCAGCGTGGGCGGCACTTGCGGCGCGATGGCGTTCACGGCCCGCAGCAGGAGGTTGTGCTCGCGCTCGGTGCGTTCGCCGTCGCCCTGGTAGCCCTTGGGATTGCTGGCGCTGTAGGCCTGGTAGTAGCTGCGGGAATAGATGTCCACATAGCTGACGATGGTCTGGCCGTCCGGGATCGGATAGAAGGTGGAGTTCAGCGTCAGCTGGTTGTAGGAGGCTTCCCAAAAATAGCGTTTCATGGAGTTGCCGTCCGCCAGATTGAAGATGTCTTCATAGGCGCCGAGGGGCGTCACAAATTCCGGATCGTCCGCGAACCGGATGAACACCACCAGGTTGTTGAAGTCTCCGGTGTGGGGGGATTTCGCGTCGGAGTAGTCGCGCATGCCGGGATAGCGGTCATATTTGGCGCGGACCAGGCTTGGCCCGAGGTTGATGCCAGGGGTCAGGCGAAACTGAGCGGGATTGTCGACTCCCACCATCAGCTCCGTGGGGGCCAGCGCGTCGCCGTCCTGTTGGGCATAGACATAGTAGCCGGCGTCGTTTTGCACGATCGTGTAACGGTCGGCGTCGTGCAGCCAGTTGTGAAATTCATCGCCGCTGGCGAAGATGTTCAATTCAGTGCCGTCGGGCTGGGTCACCTGCACCGGCGTCATGGAGAGCGGGGCGGCGCCAAGCAGGGCAATCAGCCCCAGCAGGCCCGTCAATATCAGGGTTCGTATTAGTTTCATACAACCTCTGTCCGGATTTCAGGTGAAGTCATTCTTGCTGCGGCACAATGCTTTGCCGCCTTCAGACTCACCCTGGCCGGACTCTATGTTTTGATCTTGGATATATTATACTCGGAAGTAAGTATATAACAACTTGCGTTCCAGTTCCAAGGATTTTTTTGGCTGAGGAAGGCACAGCCTCCATTAACTCATTCACCCTTTTTGCCCCTCCGAAAACAGGAAATTCCGCCCGAATCGACTATTTGTATTGACGAAATTGAGCAGTTCCGCCAGATTGGAAAAAAAGACATTACGGACAGAAGGCAGGCCCAGCCCCTGCTGAGGGCGGCTGGAAGCGACCTGCCGGGCGACCGTGGCAAGGAGACAGGAATGTTGCAAGGATCGTTCACCGCGCTGGTAACGCCCTTCAAGAACCATGAAGTGGACTACTCCGCTTTGGAAAGGCTGATCGAATTTCAGATCGAAAACGGCAGCGACGGGCTCGTCCTGCTGGGCACCACCGGCGAAAGCGCCGCCATTGCCAACGACGAACGCGAAGCCCTGCTGCGCTTCGCCATCAAACGGATCAACCGCCGCGTCCCGGTGGTGGTGGGCACCGGCACCAACAACCTTTCCCACACCATCTCCCTCACCAAGCAGGCGCGCGAACTGGGGGCGGACTACGCCCTGGTGTTGGTCCCCTATTATATCAAACCCACCCAGCAAGGCATGTTCGAGTTTTTCAGCGAGGTCGAGGCCAAAACCGATATCCCGATCATCATGTACAACATCCAGGGCCGCGCGGGGGTGAACATGACTTCCGCGACCACGGTGCGCGTCGCCAAAGCCTGCCCCCGGATCGTGGCGATCAAGGAAGCATCGAACCTGGTGGTGCAGGCGTCTGAGATAGTGCGCGACGCCCCGGAAGGATTTGTCTGCCTGAGCGGAGAAGACGGGATCAACCTGCCCCTGATGGCCTGCGGCTTCAAGGGGACGATCTCCGTGACCTCAAACGTCGTGCCCCGCCTGATGCACGAGCATATCCAAAGCTGCCTCGCGGGGGATTTTGCCACCGCCCTGAAGCAGCATCAACACCTGATGAAGCTGAACCAGTATCTCTTCATCGAAACCAGCCCCATCCCGGTCAAAGAGGCCCTGCACATGATGGGCCTGCTGGAGTTGGAATTCCGCCTGCCGATGTGCCCGCTGCAGCCCGCCAACCGGGAGATTTTGCGCGGAGTGTTGCAGGAATACAAGCTAATCTAAGCCATTCAGGAGCATAAAAAGATGAAAAAGCAAGCTGTGATCCACGGCTTCACGTTGATCCAGAGCACGCCGGTCCGGGAGATCGGCGTGACCGCCAACCTCTATGAACACGCCAAAAGCGGAGCCCAACTGCTGCATCTGGCCTGCGAAGACACCAACAAGGTGTTTTGCATGGCTTTCAAGACCGTCCCGGAAAACGACACCGGTTGCCCCCACATCCTCGAACACTCGGTGCTCAACGGCTCCAAAAACTTCCCCGGTAAATCCACCTTCATGGAGTTGATCAAGGGCTCCCTGCACACCTTCATCAACGCCATGACCGCCTCCGACCTGACCCTCTACCCCGTGGCCAGCACCAACGACAAAGATTTTCTGAATCTGGCCAGGGTCTACCTGGACGCCGTGCTCTATCCCAAGATCTACGAGCAGCCAAACATCCTCCACCAGGAAGGCTGGCACTACGAGTTTCCCACGGAAGACTCCGACCTCTCCATCAAGGGCGTGGTCTACAACGAGATGAAAGGCGCCTTTTCCAGTCCGGAGGGGATCATCGCCAGGGTCTGCCAGCACACCCAGTTTCCGGATACGCCCTATGGCTTTGAGAGCGGCGGCGACCCCGAGGCCATCCCCGAACTGACTTACGAGAAGTTCATCGCCTTCCACGAAAAATATTACCACCCCAGCAACTCCAAAATCATCCTCTATGGAGACATGGACATCGACGCCACCCTGAAGCTGATCGACGGAGATTACCTCTCGCACTTCAAAAAGTCCCTCGATCTGGCCCGGATCCCCCCGCAAAAACCCTTCTCCCGCCAGAAAAAACTGGAGTACCAGTATCCCGTGGAGGAAGGCAAGGACATCTCCGACCAGTATTACCTCTGCCTCAACTACACCTGGAACACGATCACGGATGGCTTCAGCGCCGACGCCCTGGCCACCCTGGGCCAGCTGTTGATGACATCCCCCGCCTCGCCGCTCAAACAAAAGGTGATGGAGTCCGGCCTGGCGGCGGATTCCAGCTTCTACCCCCTCACGGACATCCTCCAGCCCACCCTGATCTTCATCTTCAAGCATGTCAAAAAAGAGAATGTCGACGCCCTGGTGAGGCTGGTCAACGCTGAACTGAAGCGCCTGGTGAAGGAAGGGTTCGACAAAAAGCTGATCGAAGCCACCATCAACTTCCGGGAGTTTTTCCTCCGCGAAGGCCAGATGCAAAACTTTCCCAAGGGGCTCTACTACGCCTGGAATTCTCTGCCCTTGTGGATGCACGGAGGCGACCCCCTGGACGCCCTCAGCTTTGAGCCGATGCTGGCGGAACTGCGCAGGGGCCTCACGGAGCCTTACTTTGAACACATCCTGGAACAGGCGCTGCTGAAAAACCACCACAGCAGCCAGATCACCTTCGTCCCCGTGCCCGGCCTGTTGGGGATCAAAGAGCAGGCCCTGCGGGAAAAATGCGCCCGGGTCAAGGCCAAACTGAGCAAAGCCGAAGCCGCTGAACTGGTGAAGTTCAACGCGGAATTTCACGCCTGGCAAAACGAAGAAGCCGATCCCGCGGATCTGGAAAAGATCCCCAAGCTGGACCTGGAAGACATCGCCCCCGAAGCCGCCTCCTATCCGCTGGAAGAGGAGGTCTGGAAAGAATTCACGCTGCTCAAGCATCCCTCGCAGACCAACGGCATCGTCTATCTGAAAGCCTATTTCGACCTCTCCCACGCCCACGCGGAAACCCTGCCCTGGCTTGCCCTCTACAGCTATCTGGCGGGGCAGGTGGACAGCGAAAAACGCTCCTTCGCGGACCTTTCCAACGAAATCGACATCCACACCGGCGGCATCAACCTGAACCTGAGGCTGTTCAACAGCTATCAGGATCCGGACGAGATTTTGCCCAAGTTTCTGGTCAGCGGCAAGGCCGTCGCCGCCAAGGCGGACCAACTGATGGAGCTGGCGGCGGAATTTGCCTTCCTGCCGAAGTTTTCCGACACCGGACGGATCAAGAAGCTGGTGCGCGAGCTCAAGACCCGGATGGAAACGCAATTGCTCCGCGGCGGAGTGCGCGTGGCGATCAACCGCATGTTCGCCCCCTTCAGCCAGATCCATCACATGACAGACCAGGTCTGGGGCCTGGGCTACTACCACTTCCTCACGGACCTGGAACAGCGCCTGGAAACCGATCTGCAAAACGTGATCGAAGAACTGGAATGGATCAAGGCCAACTATTTCACCCAAAACAACCTGATCATCAGCCTCACGGCCTCGGAAGAGGACATCGCCGCCGCCGCGGAGCTGTTGGCGCCGGTGATCGCCAGGGTCTCCGCCGCAGCGCATCCCCGGGCGGAAAACCACTTCCAGACCCAGGACCTCAACGAGGGGATCATGGCGCCGGTGCAGATCCAATACTGCGCCCAGGGCGGCAACTTCTTCCGCAAGGGATATCCCTACACCGGCAAGCTGCGGGTGCTGAACAACGTCATCAGCAACGAATTCCTCCACCGCGAGATCCGCGAAAAAGGCGGCGCCTACGGCGTGATGAGCGATTTCAGCCTGGCCGGCTACCTCTATATCTGTTCCTACATGGATCCCAACCTGAAGGAAACCCTGGATGTCTATGCCGGCGTGGCGGATTACGTCCGCGGCTTCGACTGCGGCAAGCGGGAGATGGACAAATTCATCATCGGCGAGATCTCCCACCTGGATTACCCCAAAACCCCGGAAACCGTGGGCAGCCAAAGCGACGAGGATTACCTCACCGGTTTCACCCAGGCCGACCGGCAGCAGATCCGCGACGAAGTGCTGGCCACCAGGGTGGAGGACATCCGCTCCTACGCGGACCTGATCGATTCCGTCCTCGCCAAAAAGCACTTCTGCGTGTTTGGCAACGAAAGCAAGGTCAAGGAAAACGACCAGCTCTTCACCCGGCTGACCCCGGTCTTTAAATAGCGGATGAAACAAAAGGACAAGAAACGCCTCAGCCCCGGCGGAAACGACAAGCTGCGCAACATCAGCCTGCCGGATCTGGACGTCTTGGACGAGACCCGCGAAAAGGCCGCCTACAAAGCCCTGCGCGCCTCGCATAAACAGCACGACAGCCGCAAAAACTCGGCCTTGCTGATCCACGGGCGCGTGTTGGAGATCAAAAGCAACTACCTCCACATCGTGGAAGCCGAACATCAACTCTACACCGCCTCGCTCTCCGGGCGCCTGAAACAGTTTTCCTACCAGAGCAAGGCCCCCACGGCCGTCGGCGACACGGTGGAGCTGGACATCTCCAACGCGCCGGACTACCGCATCGAAAACATCCTCCCCCGCCGCACCACCCTTTCCCGCTATGCCGGCGGCGCCTTTCAGAAAAAGGTCATCCTGGCCGCCAACATCGACCAGGTGATCATCACCGCTTCCTGGCGCCTGCCTCAGCTCAAGCCCGGCCTGATCGACCGCTATCTCTGCATCGCCGCCCTGGAAGGCCTGGTGCCCGTGATCGTGATCAACAAGGCCGACCTCTGCGAGGACCGCGCCGAACTGGACGAGATCGCCCGCTACTACCGCGAGTCCGGGTTTCAGTTGATCTGCACTTCCGTGGTCAGCGGCGAGGGCATGGGCGAACTGCAAGAGGCGCTGAAAGACTGCGACAGCGTGTTTTCCGGCCAATCCGGCACCGGCAAGAGCTCCCTGATCAACTGGCTGGAACCGGGGCTGGAACTCGCCACCTCAGAGGTCAGCGACTTCAACGAAAAAGGCGTCCACACCACCACCCAGTCCATCCTGTTGCCCTGGAGTTTCGGCGGCCACCTGCTGGACACGCCGGGCATCAAGACCGTCACCCTCCACGCCAGCGCCAAAGCCCAGATCCCCCGCGTCTTTCCGGGATTTGAAAACCTCGCCCTGGCCTGCCGTTTTCGCGATTGCGCCCACACCCACGAGGCCGATTGCGCCGTGCTGCGCGCGGTGGAGGAAGGCCGCGTCCCCGGCGAGCGCTACGACTCGTATCTGAGGATACTGGACTCTTTGTAATGAAAAACTTCGCCGTCTACGTCAACCCCGCCATCGCCGACCAGCCCGCCATCCTTGAGCTTTTGGACACCCTGGCGGCGGAATACGGGGTCAGCTTTCACGGCCTGGAGGAGCAGCGTGAGCTGTTTGGCGGCCGCCTGCCGACCTTCCGCCTGGAGGATACCCACGGCCTGCGCGTCGACTGCGTATTGGTCTTTGGCGGCGACGGCACCATCCTGAGGGCCAAAAACATCGCCCTGAGCACCGGAGCGCCGATTTTGGGCATCAACCTCGGCTACCTGGGTTTCCTTTCCGAAACCACGCTGTCCCAGCTGCGGGCCTCGGTGCGCAACCTGCTGGACCGCAAATACCGCCTGCTCTCGCGCATGCTATTGGGTTGCCAGCTCAAGCGCGACGGCAAGGTGATCTACAAAAACCTCGCCCTCAACGACGCCGTGATCTACAAGGCCGAAACGCCGCGCCTGATCCATGTGCGGATCTTCAACGGCGGACGCTTTGTCTTCGACACCCGCTGCGACGGCGTGATCGCCAGCACCCCCACCGGCTCCACCGCCTATTCGCTATCCGCCGGGGGACCCCTGCTGGCCCCCGAAATGCGCGCCATCATCCTCAGCCCGCTGAACCCCCATCTGCTCAGCATCCGCCCCCTGGTCTTCACCGCCTCGGACCGCCTGGCGATGAAGGTCCACGGCCTCTCCGAACCCGCCTGGCTCCAGATCGACGGCGAAAACTGCGTCCGCATCGAGGAAAACGACGAAGTGACGGTCACCGCCGCCAAACAGCAGGTGGATTTCATCAAGCTTTCCAACCGCACCTTCTACCAGATCCTGCGCAAGAAACTGCATTTGGGCAAGTAGATGCTGACCGAGATTTTCATCCGCAACTACCTCTTCGTGCCGGAACAGCGCCTCAAATTCGGACCCGGCCTGACTGTCCTCAGCGGCGAGACCGGGGCGGGAAAATCCATCCTGGTGGGCTCCATCTCCCTGATCTTTGGCGAAAACCCGCCCGGCCTGGAGGCCTACGAACCCGACCAGGCGATCTATCTGGAATCCAGCTTCGACCCCGCCGGAAACGCCGAACTGCTGGACTTCCTCGCCGCGCAGGGCCACCAGTTTGACGGCGAATTGACCCTGGCGCGGGAGATCTCCCCCGAAGGCAGGTCCACCTATTACCTCAACGGACGCCGGGCCTCCGCTTCGCTGCTGAAGGATATGAAGCCCCTGATCATCGATTTTCACCACCAGCGCGACCAGCAGCGCCTGCTTTCCAACGCCTACCAGCTCCGCCTGCTGGACCTCTATGCCCAAAACTCCGCCCTGCGCGAGAGCTTCGCCGCCGGCTACCGCAAGCTGCGCCAGGACCTGAAGGGCCTCGCCGCGCTGAAAGCGGAAGAGGAGAGCCACCGCCAGTTCAGCGAGCTTTACCAGTATCAGTTTGACGAGCTGGAAAAAGCGGCCGTCCGCGAGGGCGAAGACGCCGAACTGCAGCAGGAATTCGATTCCCTCAGCCACGCCCGCGAGATCGGCGAAACCGCCGCGACGGTGGCCTTTGACCTCTACGAACGGGAAAACAGCGTCCACTCCCTGCTGCGCCAGGCCGCGGCCTCCCTGGGCCGCTATGCCAGCCTCAATCCCAAAATCGGCCAGGCGGAGCAAAGCCTGCGCGACTGCCTGGAAATCGTCTCGGACTGCGCCGGCAACCTGGGCGACCTGGGCGATGGCGCCGCCGCCGACCCCGCCCGTCTGACGCGGATCCAGGAACGCCTGGACGAGATCAATGGCCTGCTCTACAAACACAGGGTCAAAAACATCGGCGAACTGCTGGAACTCTTTGCCCAAAGGCGGGCCCAGATCAACGCTTTCGCCGACCTCGGCGAGCGGATCAGGGAACTGGGCGCCGCCACCGAAGCAGCCTTTTCCCGGTTGCGCGAAACCGGCGACGAACTCAGCCAGTCCCGCCTCCGGGCGGCGAAAAAGCTCTGCGCCGAACTGCGCCTGAACATCCGCGAGCTTTCCATCCCCGACGCCCGCTTTGAGATTGTCATTGACAAAAACACGCAATCTGAAAACACAATCTCGGAATACCTTGACCTCTGTTCAGAGAATGGCGGGGACGACTGCCAGTTTCGCTTCAGCGCGAACCGCGGCAGCGACCTCAAGCCCCTCTCCGCGGTGGCCTCGGGCGGGGAGCTGTCGCGCATCCTGCTGGCCATCAAGAAGGTTCTCGCGGACAGGATCGAGGCAAAACTGATCATTTTGGACGAGATCGATGCCGGGATCGGCGGCAAGACCGCGGAGCGGGTGGCGGAATTCATTTCCAGCCTCGCCTCGCGCCACCGGATCCTCTGCATCACCCACCTCGCTCAGATCGCCGCCATCGCGGATCAGCATATCGCGCTGGACAAGACCGGCGGCAAAAAGAAAAACATTATTCGGATGACCCCTCTGCAAAGGCCCCAGCGCCTCGCAGAGATCGCGCGGATGCTCTCCGGAAACAGTTCCGGCATCTCGCTCAAACACGCCGAAGAATTGATAAATAAGTACAATGCAAGAGGTTAATATGGCAAAAATATCGAAGCACCGCGTCCGTGGGATCGCGATCCTGATCGTCTTTCTGGCCTTGCTGCTCGCCGGTTGGATGGCTATGAAGCAAACCAACGGGCGTGAAAATTTTGATTATCGTGACAGTTCCAAACAATTCGCCAACGCCGGTTCACTCAGCAAAGCCGAATATACTGTCACCGCCACGGATGTGGCCAAAGCCCTGGATGAGATGAACAACGTGGTCAATGTCTACAGCATCGCCCAGCCTCTGCGCCGGGAACGCCTGCAAAACTACGGCAAGTACATCTTCGCCGTCAGCCGCGTCCGGCTTCCCGAACTGGCCCAACGCCTGGCTGGCCTCGGCACGATCATCAAACAGAGCGAAATCGTGGACACCTCCCTCGTCTACAAAAACCTGGGCACGGAAGAAGCGATCCTGCTCAACCGGCGCAACGAACTGGCCCGCCTGGAAGCCGACACCGGCAAAGTGAGCGCCACCAGCGAAGCCAAACGCGAATTGATCGACAGCATCCGTGATCTGGAAAAGAACATCGACATCCTGCGCAACAACGAAAGCACCCTCGTCCACGTCAAGATGCAGCCCGCTGTCGGCGGCGACGGCCTCTCCGTCTGGAAAAACTTCGCCCGCTATTTCCTGCTTTCCCTGGCCGGCCTCTTTGCCCTGGCCATCGTCCTCTACTTTGGCACCCGCCTGATCATGTGGCTGCTCACCCTGTTCGGCTTCAAGGGGTTCAACCTCGGCAACGTTGGCGGCGACCAGTATGGCAGCTATGCCAACAAATACTACACCTCGCGCTATGGCTACAAAGGCAGCAAACGCAAGGTCAAACGAATCTACAAGGACAAACCCAGCACCCCCCGGGATGATGACTCCGACCTTTAGGCCGGAAAAGGAGTCGCGCCATGTTTAACGTCGAACCCTGGCAGTTTTGGATCGTACTCGGGATCATCTTCGTGATCATCGAGATCTTCGACCCCGCTTTTTACTTCATCGCGCTGGGCATCGGCGCCATCTTCACCGGCTTGCTCAGCCTGTTTGGCTTCGTCGAGGCCTCGGTCGCGCTGCAGATCATCCTCTTTGCGATCATCAGCTTCGTGGCCTTCCTGTTCACCCGCAAGCTGGGCAAGAAGATTCTGGCCCACACCGGAGGCGAGACCAACGTCAACGCCCTCATTGGCCGGGAAGCGTTTGTGACCCAGGCCATCCCCGCCGACGGCAGGGGCCGCGTCAAGATCGGCGGCGAAGAATGGGTCGCCGTGGCCCAGGATAAGGGCGAAATCGCCCTGGGCGCCAAGGTCACCGTCCTCGCCATCGACGGCAACAAGGTCGTGGTAAACAGGCTCTAAACCCCCGCTCCACCCCTCCCCACTCTCTTGCCGGCCAGGGTCGATCCCGTGGCCGGCTTTTTTGCGCCCACCAGCCCAAACGCCCGGCTGCGTTTCACCCTTTCACCCTTTCACCCTTTCACCCTTTCACCCTTTTTCCCTTCCCTTTTGAATCTCCTTATCCACCGTGAGAGTTGGCGAGCGTGGGACGGGAACTCTTCGGGTGGATTACACGATTCATTGAGGATTGCAATAAGGAACAATGCCCTCTATAGATAGTGGGTTACGGATAATTCTTTGGGTTAACTGGTTAATGGGTTAACGGGTTAATGGGGGAGAATGGATCAGGGATGAAGAGGCTGTCCACGAATTGCACGAATTACGCGAATTGGAGGGGTTAATGATGGTTAGTGAGTAAGCAATTGCGCTTTAGTTCGCGGGCCTCGGAGTGTGTCATTCCAAGCGGCCGCCTGACCGGTGACCTTTGCACTTATGGTGACCCGCGGCCGCTGTGGAATCCAGGCTTGGGGGGGGTAATTCCCCTTGGATTGGTGCGTTGTTTTTCAATGAGTGAGGGTTTTCCACTATCGGGCTGAGACTTCCGTTACCCGAGGGTTGATTATTGATTGACGGCCTGGATTCCACGCCAGCCGCAGGTTACTCTAAGTGGTTAGGTTACCGGTCAGGCTGCTGGCTGGTGAAGGTCTTGGAGTGGCAGACGTCCTCGTCTGCCAACGGCCCGAAGGGACGTTTTGAAGATGCGAACCGGAGGGAAATCAAGCCCTGGCTGGCTTTGTTGGACGAGGATAGCTAATACCCCGGTCCGGGGAGCTGGTAGAGAAACAGAATAGAACTCTGATAACAGGATCGACAGGATCAGTAGGATCATTGGAGTGCTGAAGTGATGAAGTGGTGGGGTGATGAAGGCGAAACATCTCTTAACGCGAAAAATACGAGCAAAACGGCCAATAAGCGTTAAGCGTTACGCAAGTGTTACGCAAACCCTTGCGTAACACTTTAATGCATACACCACAGTAAGTTAACCCAAGTGTTACGCAATATCTGCCTCCTACATCCACCCGGCAGGAAAGAGGGGGAGGGTTGGTGCTGCAAATCTGAGAGGTAAAGGGTAGTAATAATATAAGTAATATAAAAAATAAAAACTATTATATAATATATATAGTATATATACTATATATATCAACACCTTACCTACTACCAGCATGTTGAGGCTTCATCCACATCCCGGCGGGGGTGCCAAGGGCCCAGATATTGCGTAACACTTGGTCTAACCCATTGACCTACAATGAATAAAGTGTTACGCAAGGGTTTGCGTAACACTTGCGTAACGCTTAACACTTCGGGGTGGTGACCTTGATTGTGCCCGGTTCATTCAGTCCATCCAGGATTTAACTATTGTGGCGTCCAGCACGTAGACTTTTCCTGTAGTTCCACGGTTAACATACGCTTCCACCGTGACGGCCTCGCGTTCGATCAGGGACTCTATGGCGGCTTTGAATTCACTTTTGCTCATGTGGCAGTAGTTCATGAGTTCAGAGTGACTCGCCCGGTCTTTGAAGTTGTTTAGTAGGGTGTTCACGATTTTCCGTTCCCCCGCCCGGAATGACACGCTGGGGCTGGGAGGTAAAGGTCTTGGAGCGGCAGACGTCCTCGTCTGCCAACGGCCCGGAGGGACGTTTTATCGACGTGATCCGGGGGAAAGCAAGCCCTGGCGGGCTTTGTCAGACGAGGACGTCTGACACTCCAAGACCGCGGAGGGGCGTTTTATCGACGTGATCCGGGGGAAAGCAAGCCCTGGCGGGCTTTGGAGTGTGTCATTCCAGTACTTCATTCCAGAGGGGGGCCTCTGGAATGGAGGACGTGGAATCCAGGCTTGTGGGGGTAATGCCCCTTGGATTGGTGCGTTGTTTTTCAACGTGGGGTGGTTTTCTACTATCGGGCTGAGATTTCCGTTACGCGATGATTGATTTTGTTTTACGGCCTGGATTCCACGCCAGCCGCAGGTTACTGTATGTGTGTAGGTTACCGGTCAGGCGGCTGGGAGGTGAAGGTCTTGGAGCGGCAGACGTCCTCGTCTGCCAACGGCCCGGAGGGACGTTTTATCGACGTGATCCGGGGGAAAGCAAGCCCTGGCGGGCTTTGTCAGACGAGGACGTCTGACACTCCAAGACCGCGGAGGGGCGTTTTATCGACGTGATCCGGGGGAAAGCAAGCCCTGGCGGGCTTTGGAGTGTGTCATTCCAGTACTTCATTCCAGAGGGGGGCCTCTGGAATGGAGGACGTGGAATCCAGGCTTGTGGGGGTAATGCCTTTGGATTGGTGGGTTGTTTTCAATGAGTGATGGTTTTCTGCTATCGGGCTGTGATTTCCGTTACGCGATGATTGATTTTGTTTGAAGGCCTGGATTCCACGCCAGCCGCAGGTTATTGTAGGGGCGTAGCTTACCGGTCAGGCGGCTGGCTGGAATGACACGCTGGGACTGGGTGGTGGGGGTGTTTGGGCTGGGTTGTCGGCTTGGGTTTTCTGGATTCCGGATCGAAGTCCGGAATGACAGGCTGGGGCTGGTCTGTAATCAGTTCATCCGTTCAACCGTTTGACCGTGCTATCCGCGTGAAACGCCATCAGGCTTGGAGTTTGCCTTCCAGGCGGCGGATGCGGTGCTCGAGGGCGTCCACTTTGGCGCTATCGACCCGGGGCCGGCTTTGTTGCCAGCGCAGCAGGCGGCGGGCGGTTTCCAGGGCTTCGGGCCAGGCTTTGCGTTTTTCCAGCAGCTTGCAGTATTCCAGCATTCCGGCGGGATGGGCGAGTCCGGAGGCCATCTCAAAGCACTGTCCGGCGGCCTCCAGGTCCCCTTCCTTTTTGTAGATGAGGCCGAGGTCGCAGGCGATGTCGCCGGTGAGGACGTTTTGGGCCAGGAGATCGACCAGGATGGCGCGCGCGGTTTCCGGCTGTCCTTGGCTTTGATAGAGGCGGGCCAGGGCGTGGTAGTCGATGCGGTGGTCAAATCCGTCGGCGGGGGGATAGCCGATGCTGTCGCAGATCAGGGTGAAGAGGGCGGCGGTGTGGAGGATGTCGAACTGGTTGTGGACAAAGATGCGGCGCAGGGGCTCGGGATCGCCGGTGACGAGGAACTGGTAGTAGGTTTGGGGGATCAGCCCGCCGTCGATGTCCAGCTCTTTTTCGCGGATGTAGCCCAGGATGTAGTATTCGATGGTCTCGAGGGCGCAGGAGGGGATCTTGTTTTTCCAGAGGCGGCGGGCGATGTGGAGGAGGTCGAGGTGGTCTTTGGCGCGCAGGTCCAGCCAGATGTGGTTGTAGAGCAGGCGGGATTCCAGGATGGGGAGGTCGAAGGTCTTGCCGTTGAAGGTGATCAGCACTGCCCTGCTTTCCAGCAGCTCTGCCACGCGGTCGAAGGAATTGGCCTCCGCTTCGGGTTCCGGCAGGAAGATCTGCTCCACGACGTACTGCCCGTTTTCATAGTAGCCCAGGCCGATCATGAAGGCCACGGTCTGGCCGCGCCCGAGGCCGGTGGTTTCCAGGTCCAGGACCAGAAAATCCTCCCTCGACCAGGGCACAGCGCGGTCCATTTTGGCCCATTGCAGCAGGATCGGCGGGATCTCCGCGGGATAGAGGGGGAGGCCGTCGATCTCCGTGAACATGTCGTAGGCGGCGCGGGTGTGGAAGCAGGGAAAATCGCGGTGGGCGGAAAACCGGCCTTCGATCGCGGCGCTGAGGGTGTCGCGGATGATCTGGCGGATCTCCAGGCTGTAGCTGTCGCGGTCGTCGTTCATGTTCATGGCTTAGATTCCTGCGATACTGTGAAACCGGGGCGGCGTGGCTGTCAACAGATAAAAGCGGCTGCAGCGGGTTCGCGCGGATAAAAAAAGGCCACCGCGAAGGGTGGCCTGAATCTTATTTCTTTTTATGACGATTCTTACGCAGGCGTTTTTTCCGCTTGTGTGTGGCGATTTTATGGCGTTTCTTCTTCTTTCCGCAAGGCATGTTTGCCGACCCTTATTTCTCGGTCTTCAAGTCGACCACGGAGGACTTGAATTCGCGGGAAAACTTAAAAGTTGGAACCGTTCTGGCGGGAACCGGCACTTTCTCGTCGGTCTTGGGATTGCGGCCGACGCGCGGTTTCCGGGTTTTCAGCTTGAAGGTGCCAAAACCGCGGATCTCAATGTGGCTGCCCTTGAAAAGGCTATCCTTGATGGATTGCAAAAAGGCGTCCACGACCACAGCCACATCTTTGCGAATGATTCCCGTGTTTTCGGAAATGACCTTCACCAGATCTGCTTTTGTCATGTTGTTTTTCTCCTTAATGATTATGCTCTATTCTTGTTGCAAAGGTATGTTTTTCAATAACTGTCTCAAAAATATGGTCTTAGGTTTTGTGTCAAGAAAAAACTCCGCCTCCTGATTGCGTAAGTGTTTCGGGGTATGCCATTAATGGCGCGGGAGGGGCGGTTTTTCGGGCCCGCGGGGTCATTGGGAAGGCAAGGGGGAAGGCGCGGAACGCAATTTGAGATAATCGCGGTAGCTGATCAGGGAAGCCCAGAGCAGGAACCCCGCGGCCACCACAAAGACGGCGGTGATGTTGATCAGCCTGAGCAGGGCAAAACCCAGCACCGGCGCGATCAGGCCGCGGATGCCGGTCATGGTCACGTGGACGCTCTGATAGATGGAGGCGTCCTGATCCCCGGCGAAGTAGATGGAACTCATGTTCCAGGCGATGTTGACGCCGGTCATGGCGATGCCGAAGATCAGATAGGCGAGGAAGACGATCCCCACCGCGACCACCTGCTCTCCCCGCCACAGCGAAGAAACCACGATCAGACAGGGAAAGACCATCAGCAGGGCGAAAGAAATCGAGATGAAGCGAAAGGGATGGGTGCGGTCGTGCAGTTTGCCGATCAGCGGGGAGAGCAGCAGCATGCCCAGTTGGGAGACTATCCCCTTGGCCAGGAAGTTGGTGGTGTAGCTGAGCTGAAGCTTATCCACCAGATAGATGGGGATGATCGGCTGCATCATGATGAAGCCCATGCCGTAGATGGAAAAGCTGCGTTCGAAGGCGGCGAAACCCTTGTTTTCCTTGAGCAGTTTCAGGGTGCCGGTGATCGGTTCGAAAAATGTCTGGCGGAAGCCCACGCCGCCGCAAACCCTCTCGGTGATGGGTTCCTGGATGCGGACGCGGGAGAGCAGGTAGGAGCTGATGAAGCCGGAAACGCCGGTCAGGGCGAGGATCCAGTGGTAGCTCTGCTCGTGGATGTCCAACAGGCGTCCGGCGATGAAGGTGACGCCAACGGAGACGATCATGCCCAAACTGATGGAAAATCCGAAGAGCCTGGCGCGGTGGCTGACCTGGATATTCCTCTGGTAGATGCTGTTTTGGGCAGGGATCAGCACGGAGTTGGAGGCGAACAGCAGGCCGAGGATGACCAGAAACTCGTTCATCGTGGTCAGCCAGATGGCATAGACGAGGGTGAGGCGTCCGATCACGCCGGTGAGCAGGAAATAGCGGGATTTGTGGCAGCTGCGTTCGAAGATGCGGCCCCACCAGATGGAGAGGAAATTGCTGACCGGCCAGATCATGGTCATCAGCATCAGTTGCCAGTCCAAGGCGTGGAGTGCCTTGCGGGCGATTATGTCCTGGGTCTGATTGAGGCTTTGGATCACGCCGTTGAACAGCGCCGCTGCCAGGAGCAGCATGGCGGTGCGGTGTTCCATGGGGCTGAAATTTTTCAAGCGCATCAGGCCGCCATTTTGCAGGCTGGCAGAGGTTTACTGATTGCCAAACAGCCTCCTCTGAAGGATTTGGATGGTGGCGCGGTAGGGCTTTTCGCCCGGTTGCAGGGGGCGGTTGAGCTCATCGATGTATTTGGATTGAAACTCGCGGGATCTCGCTTTGACCGTGGCGGGAAAGAGGACCGAAGCGACCTCGTCCCCTTTGGCGTCGAAGACTCTGGCCAGCAGGTTGACCTCGTCGGCGCGCTTGCCGGTGTTTTCGATCTCGTAGCCGAGGCGGATATACTGGCGGTCGTATTCCTCAAAGACCACGCTGTGGACGATGATCCGTTTCTTTTGCTGCCGGTTCAGATAGCCGTTCAGCCAGAGGCCGAAGATCGCGGCGGCCAGCACCAGCAACAGCATCGTATCCTTGAGCTTGTACTTTTTGGGAAACTCGAGCCGATCGACTATGGGCATGCCAACATCCTTTATCAGATTGAACCCGCCGGGCGGAGGAGCCGGCGGAAAACGGAGCTCCGCGGCCGCGCCGCCGGCCCCAAGGTTAAAACGAGAACTGCCATCCGCCGGAAAGCTTGTAATGGCCGCGAAAATCGGTGCGCTGGGTGAAAAGAAACGAGTGATGCGCCAGTAAATCCGCGCGGAGGGAGTTTTCCCAGACAGTGCCAAAGGAAACGTCCCCTTCCAGCCAGTAGGCCTCACGCTCCATCGTGTTGACGGGAAAGAAATCCTTGTAGTTGAGGCGCCAGTCGTTGCCCACGCTGCCTTGCCAGGTGAGGGAGATCCGGCTGTCCCAGTGAAACTTGAAGGGCAGGGGCAGGTTCAGCTCCGCGCTCAGGTCCAACAGGTTGGAGCCCTTGGGATAGCCCAGGGGCAGGGCGTCGTGGGAATACATGGTCACATTGGCGTAATGAGTGTAGGTCCAGGGGCGGATGGCGGTGAATTCCAGCGCGCAGCGGGGCGGGGCCTCTCCCCCGGCGTCAAGGCGCGGCAGGTTTAGCGCCGCGCCGGTCTGGAGGGCGTACTTATTGCCCCACCAGTCGGTGTAAAACTTGTTGTAGGTCAGTTCGTCCAAAGCCAGGTTGAGGTAGAGCGTGAGGTCCCGGGAGGCCTGGAAGTTGGCGCCCATGTAGATCATCAGGTTGTCGCGGTCGCGCAGGCTGTATTTGCCGATCCGCCAGAAATAGGCGGGCAGCAGGTAGCCGAGGTCGACCTTGTTTCCGTAGATCACGGTTTCGCCGATGAACAGCTCCGCCTTTGCCGCCGGCCTGTAGCTGATCTGGTGGACGGCGAGGTATTTGGCGGGGTAGACTTCCCCCACGCCGCCCGCCTGGGTGCTGTCCGCCTGCAAGGTGCCGTGCAAAAAGGAAAAGCGGAGTTGACCCAGCTTTTGTTCCAGGAGCACAAAATCGTACTCGTTGACGCGGTCGGAAAGCACCACCGACCCGGAGAGGGAGTTGACCAGCTGAAAGCGGCCCCGCCCCAGCGCCGCCGTGAAATGGGCGTCCTCGTAGCTGAGTTCGCCGTTGAGGTTGTCCAGCAGCTTGCCCTCTTCGTTTTGGTTGTTGAAGCCGTCGATCAGGGGCGAACCCAGGGCTTCCCGGTGGTTGTAAAACCGCCCGTTCCACCAGGTGGCGCGGGCCCTGAACCGCTCGCCGAAGCTGGAGTTTACCCGCAGACCCTTATACAGGAAGCCGTAGTCGCCGGGATCGTCCAGCCGGTGTTCGTAGCCGGCCAGGAAATTGGTCTCCAGGCGGTAGGCCCAGCCGGGATCGGGATAATCGTATTGTAGCAGGGCGCGCCGCTTATCTCCCGGGGAAAACGCCTCGGCCAGCGAAGTTTTGAAGCCGCGCCAGCTTTGAAAGGGATGGCGCAGGCTGTCCGCCGGGGCAACCGGAGGGACGAACTCACGCAGCCCGGCCTGATCCAGCAGGCTGCGCTCGAACTGGCTGCGCACGGCGGGAAAAAAAGCGGAATCCTCCCCCAGGCAAAAGAGCGGCGAAGCCAGCAGAGCGAAGAGACAGATGACCGGAAGGATGCGGCGCGGATCAATCGGCATCGCTGTAGGCGCCGGACTTGATGAAGGCGAGGAGCTGGTTCATTTCCCGCTCGGTCAGTTTCATTTCGCGGGCAACCTCGCCGGGCGTCCAGCCTTGCTCCAACAGCTTTTGCACCATGCGGACGCGGGTGTGGGAATCCGCCACGTAATCCGCTCCCAGAGGGGCGGGTTCGGCCGGCGGTTTGACCTGGCGTGGCCTGCGTTTGCGCAAGAGCTGGTAGATCAGCACCGCCAACAGCAGCGCCAGCAACCCCAGGCCCAGGGCGATCAGGGCGGGAAAGTAGGGCCGGTAGCGTTCGTACCATTTGACTTTGGTGATCGTGGCGGGGACGGCCGTCAGGGTGGAATCCTCCAGCATGATCAACACTTCTCCCAGCAGGGAGTCTCCGATGGCCAGCGTATCGGGATCCAGGGCGGTCTCCGCGAAAGTTTCCTCTTCTTGCGGCGCGGGTTTCGCCGCCTTGGTTGCGGGCGCGCGTTTGGCAGCCGGCTTCGGGGCAGTTTTTGCCGCCGCCGGCGCTTTGGCAAAGGCCTGCCGGGGTTCCTGGCCAAAGGCGTAGTTGACCGCCACGGAGATGTTTTTGCCGCTGGAGTCCATGCGGTGTTCCAGGGGCAGGTTGCCCAGGGTGCGGATGTCGATGACGGCGTCGCGGCCGTTGGCATAGGCGGTGATGTAGTCGATGGTGTGGCTGAGCCTGCGGTATTGGGGAGCGGTGCGGATGGCGCCGGCGTTGGGGATCACGATGCGGATCCCGTCGCCGTCCGGCAGCGGCCCCACCCGGTAGGTGGAGGGATTGGAAAGCTTGACGCTGACTTGGTTGGCGGTATCGGTAAGATCGACGGCCCAGACCGCTTCCACGTCGGCGGAAAGCTGGCAGGCCAGGGCGGCGAAAAGGATGGACAGTAAGATCAAACGGCGCATGGCTGCTCCTTGGCGATCAGTTCATAGGCGTCGATGGCGATTTGCAGTTCTTCGTTGGTGGGGATGACGAGGATGGTGATCGGCGAATAGGGCTTGGAGATCACGCCCGCGTGGCTGCCCACGCTGCTGTTGAGCTCCGGATCGATGTGGATGCCCAGGTTTTCCAGCCGCTTGCAGATGCGGAGGCGCATCTTGACGCCGTGCTGGCCGATCCCGCCGGTGAAGACCATCAGGTCCACCTTGATCAGGTTGGCCACATAGGCGCCGACGTAGCGGCGGATGCGGTAGGCGTAGGTGTCCAGCGCCATGATCGCCCTGGGATCGCCCTCTTCCGCGGCGGCCTCGAGGTCGCGCAGATCGCTGGAGATCCCGGACAGGCCCAGCAATCCGCTCTTTTTATTCAGGATCGTGTTGAGCTCGTGAAAGTCGAACCCCCGCTCTTCCAGATAGAAGATGATGGAGGGATCGAGGTCGCCGCTGCGGGTGCCCATCATCAGGCCTTCCAGGGGGGTGAAGCCCATCGAGGTGTCGATCGAGCGGCCCTGCTGGATGGCGGTGATGGAGGCGCCGTTGCCCAGATGGCAGGTGATCATGTTGGTGTTTTCCGCGGAGCGCTTCATCATCTGCAGGGCGATGTTGCACACGTAGCGGTGGCTGGTGCCGTGAAAGCCGTAGCGCCGGATGCGGTATTTCTCGTAAAATTCGTAGGGCACGCCGTAGAGAAAGGCGCTGGGGGGCAGGGTCTGATGAAAGGCGGTGTCGAAGACAGCGACCTGGGGGACGTCGCCGAAGATGGCCAGGCTTTCCCTGATCCCCACGAGGTTGGCCGGGTTGTGCAGCGGAGCCAGCTCGCAATTGGTTTCGATCGCCTGCAAAACGTCCCCGTCGATGACCACGGAGGCGGAATACTGCTCTCCGCCGTGGACCACGCGGTGGCCGACGCCGACGATCTCCGCCGGGCTGGCCAGAATTCCCGTCCGGGGGTTCAAAACGGTCTGCATCATCAGTTCGAAGGCAACCTTGTGGTTGGGCACCTCCGTTTCGAAGCAGACCTGGCGGTCGCCAAACTCCTGGCAGACCTTGCCGGAGGGCAGCCCGATCCGCTCCACCAGCCCCTTGCCCAGGCTCTGCTGCGAGGGCATGTCGTAGATCTCGTACTTTAGCGACGAGCTGCCACAGTTGATCACTAAAAACTTCATGTCGTTCCTTTAGATTTGCTACTCTCTGAATTCTGACAACGCGAAAGAATCTGGCTGATCCCGGCGCCGGGGTTGACGGACTCCCAACGCCGGGCCAGGCAAATCAATCGATGGGAATGATCCTTTCCAGGGTCGGCGCGATCGCGAAAGCTATGCGCAGGATGCCGTTGACGTAGCTCACCTGGGGATCGTCCTTGGCCAGGCTCAGGTCCGGAAAGAAGATCCGGCGGTCGAAGCGCCCGGTTTCGATCTCCATGCTGTGATAACAGCTGTAGCAGCTTTCGCTGTGCAGGTTGCGCGATCCGCTCACCCGCAGAAACTCCGGCGCCAGCGAGATGCTGATCTGCTCTTTCTCGACCCCGGCCAGTTCCACCAGCACCACCCACTCCGTGTCTGTCTGATACACGTCGCAGCGGGGATGCCAGAAATCGTCGATCGCGTCTTCGATCGCCAGCGGGCTGTTGGTCAGCGACGACACTTCGCCCAGTATTTTGAGCATCTCCCGGCGGATCCCGTTCAGATTGCTGAAAAGCTTTTCCTGCATGATCTATCCCCAGTGGAAAGTTTTAGTATTCGGTGCGTTCCTTGAAGGTCAAAATCACCTGCGCGTCCTGCTTGACGCTGATCTCGAAAGTGGCCTTGTTGTCCGTATCCACCGTGTATTTGTGGCCGTCGCGCACTTCCACGATGCGGCTGTTTCCGCCCAGCTGGTGGATCACGTCGATCTTTTTGAGGGCGTCGGAATTGTTGCGCAGGGTCACCTGGATCAGGCGCTCGCTCACGTTTTTGCTGACCTGCTGCTGGTCCCGCACCATGGTGGAGCCAAACAGGTCGAAGGCGGTGCCGGTGTTGATGCTCACCTCTTCGTTGCGGCCGGTGTGGTCGATGCTGTCTTCGCCGATGAATTCCAGGTTGCCGTCGGTGTCCTGCTTGTAGACCTTGATCACGCCCTTGGGCAGGGGTTTGCCGATCCCGTTTTCCTCGGTGTTTTTGAACTTGATCACGCTGTTGACGCCGTCCGCCCAGGTGTAGTATTCATAGATGCCGCTGGCCTTGACGTTCTGGGTGGGATAGAGTTCCAGCTGTTTGGTCTGGTTGTTGGCAAAGGAGGCCTTCTGGTCCAGGGTGTACATGTGGAAATCGTGGAAGGCCTTTTCCTGGAAGCTGGGGGCGGCGGAACCGGCGGCGCCGTCCGCGTACATCATCACTTCCTTGGCGTAGTAGCGCTCGTTGTAGCCACGCTGTTGGACCTTGTTGACCTCGCCCGCGATCAGCTTCAGGTTCACGTCGTTGAAGGCGCGGCCGCTGGTGTTTTTGATCGTCACCCAGCTGTTGAGGGCCAGGTTTTTCTCGTCCCAGACGCTGTTGTAGGTCACGTCCCAGCTAAAACCGCCGGTCAGATAGGTCAGTTGGATCGGCTGTTTGCCGGCTTTGTTGGAGATCAGGCTCCAGTGCAGGGTCGGTTTGGTGTAGAAATTGGAGGGGAGTTCGGCCAGTTGGATGATCTGGGTCTCGCCGTCGGCCACCACCAGCAGCTTCTTGGTGGAGCTTTCCAACACTCCAAAACTGCTGCCGTCGTAAAACTTCAGGATGCCGCGCACTCGGCTGTCGTCCTTGGTGATCAGTTCCACGTCCTTGTCGATGTATTTGGCGATGATCTGATACTTGCCGGCCAGGTCGTATTCATAGTTCTGTTCAGCGACGCGGACGTTTCCGTTGAGCGATTTCACGATCACGGAGGGCGCTTCGATGCGGGAGGTGATGTCGTCAAAATTGTATTCCTGCCGGCCGGCCTTGAGGTCGAGCTCGAAATTGCTGCGGACCAGGGACAGGTCGTCGTTGTAGATCGTGATCCAGTCTTCGGCCCAGGCCAGGCCGGAAACGATCGTCAGGGCGATGAGCAAGATGATGGTGTGGGTCATGTTAAACTCCTTGAGGCATATTGGAAGCCTGCGCTTCTCTAAAGAAAGTATACCCTTCAGTCCATTTAATTCCCTCCCTTTTTTTGGTCAAGGACAATATCCCGGTTTCAAATTCGATTGACAGATTTCCGCCTCCCGCCGGGATAGAGAAATGGAAAACAGCAAACGCAGACCTACCCGCCAGATCATGCTGGGCGGGCTCCCGATCGGCGGCGGCGCCCCGGTCTCCATCCAAAGCATGCTCTGCGTGCCCACCTCGGAGGCCGATGCCGCAGCGGATCAGATCTCCCGTCTGGAAAAGGCCGGCTGCCAGATCATCCGCTTTTCCGTGATGACCCCCCAGGACGCCCTCGCCATCAGGCTTTTGAAGCAGGCGGCAACGGTCCCCCTGGTCGCGGACATCCATTTTGACCACAGCCTGGCCCTGGCCGCGCTGGCCAACGGGATCGATGGATTGCGCATCAATCCCGGCAACATTGGCGACCGCGCCAAAGTGGAAGCAGTGGTCAAGGCCGCCGCCGAGCGCTCCGTTCCCATCCGCATCGGCGTCAACAGCGGCTCCCTGCCGGCGGACCTGATCAAAAAATTCGGCGTCAGCCCCGAGGCCATGGTGGAAGCCGCCCTCTCCCACGTCCGCATTTTGGAAGAACTGAAGTTCGACCGGATCAAGATCTCCGTGAAAGCCTCCCAACTCCCGCTGATGCTGGCCAGCTACCGCGCCCTCAGCCGGAGGGTGGACTACCCCCTGCACCTGGGCATCACGGAATCCGGCACCCTGCTTTCCGGCAGCGTGAAATCCGCCATGGCGCTGGGGACGCTGCTGGGCGAGGGGATCGGCGACACGATCAGGGTTTCCCTCACCGCCGACCCAGTCCAGGAAGTGCTGGTCGCCAAACAGATCCTGCAAAACCTTGGCCTGCGCCAGGGTTTGAACCTGATCTCCTGCCCCACCTGCGGACGGACCCGGATCGACCTGATGCGCCTGGCCGCCGAGGTGGAAACCGCTTTGGCGGAATTCAGCGACCTCCCACTCACCATCGCCGTGATGGGCTGCGTGGTCAACGGCCCCGGCGAAGCCAGGGAAGCGGATTTTGGCATCGCCGGAGGCAAGGGCGAGGGTTTGCTCTTCGCCGGCGGCGAGATCGTCGCCAAATTGCCGGAGGACCGCCTGGTGCCCGAACTGCTCAAACTGATCAAAGCCAGGGCAGCCGGTGCCAGTTAACCTGCTGCAAATCTGGCTGGTCTTTTTGAAGATCGGCGCCTTTACCATCGGCGGCGCCTACGCCATGATCCCCCTGATCCGCCGCGAGATCTGCGAAAAACGCGAGTGGATCTCCGACGACGAGTTTCTGGACGGCCTCGCCGCCGCCCAATCCTGTCCGGGGCCGATCGCCATCAACCTCAGCATCTACGTGGGCTACCACCTCCGCCGGGGCAAAGGGATGGCCGCCGCGGTGCTGGGCACGGTGATCCCCTCGTTTGTCTCGATCGTCCTGATCGCCGCCCTGTTCAACCACTACGCCGACCTGCCCCTGGTCCAAAAAGCCTTCCGCGCCCTGCGACCCGCCGTGGTGGCGCTGATCGCCGTGCCGCTGGCGCAGATGGTGCGCTCCGCCAAACTCAACCTCTCCAACGCCTGGATCCCGCTGCTGGCGATGCTGCTGGTGGGATTTGCCGGCATCAGCCCCGTCTGGTTGATCCTGGCAGCGATCGCCGGATCCGTGGTCCAAAGCGTGTTGCAAAGACAACGGGCGGCCTGATGTATTTCGCACTGTTCTGGACCTTCGCCAAGATCGGGCTGTTCAGCTTCGGCGGCGGCTACGCGATCCTCGCCATGGTGCAGCAGGAGGTCGTGCTCAAGCATCAATGGCTCACGCAGGCCCAGTTTACGGACATCGTGGCGATCTCGCAGATGACCCCTGGCCCGATCGCTATCAACGCCGCCACCTTCATCGGCTACCAGAAAGGCGGGATCCTGGGCTCGCTGCTCTGCACCTTTGGCGTGATTTTGCCCTCGCTGGTCATCATGCTGCTGATCACCCTCACTTACCTGAAACTGAAGCGTCTGCCCTGGTTTCAAAACATCTTTCAAAAGCTGCGCTGGCTCACCCTGGGCCTGATCGGCGCGGCCCTGATCCTGATCGGCAAAGGCGCCTTTCCGGATCTCTTTTCCGTGGCGGTGTTCGCGGTGGCGCTGGTCGTCTACTGGCGCTTCCGCCCCAACCCGATCTACTTGCTGCTGGGGGCCGCGGTCGTGGGGATGGTCTTGGGGTGAGGGTTTGTGACACAGAGGCACGGAGGAAATAGATTAGGGATGAACAGGATGATCAGGATTATCGGGGATCGGGTAAAAGGGGCTTGGGTTTGAGAAAGCAGAGGGTTTTTTCACCACAGAGAAACAGAGTTAACAAAGTAAAGGGAACAGAGGATTCTGGTGGATTTGAAATATGTGGCTCAAGTTTGGGCGGAGAAATAGATTAGGGATGAACAGGATGATCAGGATTATCGGGGATCGAGTAAAAACAGGCAGGGGGCTTGGGTTTGAGAAAGCAGAGGGTTTTTTCACCACAGAGAAACAGAGTTAACAAAGTAAAGGGAACAGAGGATTCAGGTGGATTTGAGATATGTGGCTCAAGTTCAAGCGGAGAAATAGATTAGGGATGAACAGGATGATCAGGATTATCGGGGATCGGGTAGAAGCAGATACAGATAACGGGGCTTGAGAAAGCAGAGGGTTTTTTCACCACAGAGAAGCAGAGTTAACAAAGTAAAGGGAACAGAGGATTCAGGTGGATTTGAAAAATGTGGCTCAAGTTTAGGCGGAGAAATAGATTAGGGATGATCAGGATGATCAGGATTTTCGGGATCGGGTAAAAGGGGCTGGGGTTTGAGAAAGCGGAGGGTTTTTTCACCACAGAGAAACAGAGTTAACAAAGTAAAGGGAACAGAGGATTCTGGTGGATTTGAAATATGTGGCTCAAGTTTGGGCGGAGAAATAGATTAGGGATGAACAGGATGATCAGGATTATCGGGGATCGAGTAAAAACAGGCAGGGGGCTTGGGTTTGAGAAAGCAGAGGGTTTTTTCACCACAGAGAAACAGAGTTAACAAAGTAAAGGGAACAGAGGATTCAGGTGGATTTGAGATATGTGGTTCAAGTTTAGGCGGAGAAATAGATTAGGGATGATCAGGATGATCAGGATTTTCGGGATCGGGTAAAAGGGGCTGGGGTTTGAGAAAGCGGAGGGTTTTTTCACCACAGAGAAACAGAGTTAACAAAGTAAAGGGAGCAGAGGATTCAGGTGGATTTGAAATATGTACACTTTTACATTGTCGATTTCATGACACAGGGTGGGTAGGATGCTTGAGTTAAGGGATTCGATATTCTATAAGTGCCATACCCGACAAACTGATTATGGTCAAATCATAATCCCTCTCTGATCCCTCTTCTCTGTTTTCTCTGTTTCTCTGTGGTGAAAATTTTTCCTCTGGTCCCTCAAATCCTGATCATCCTGTTCATCCCTAATCTATCTCTCCGTACCTCCGTGTAAAAAATCAGACCGCAGCCGCTCCCCCAGCCCGGCGACCTGCTTTTCCCGCTCCAGCCCCCAGGGGACTGCGTATTCCCTCTCCCTGTCGGCCAGCAGCCGTTTCAGGCAGTTGTGGATGCTGTCCGTGGATTCCATCGCGCAGATGTGGGGGTGGCCGCAGGCGCGGAGCAATTCCGCCGCCTCGTTGTGGGCGGGAACCATCGCCAGGATGGGCCTTTGGGCGCGCAGGTATTCGAATACCTTGGAGGTCAGGGTTCCCCGCGGGCTGCTGCTGTTTATTGGCAGGAGCAGGACGTCCGAACCACGCATCGCGGCCAGGGCCTCCCGGTGGTCCAGGGGTGGCAGGATCTCGACCAATTCGGCGATCCCGCTGGCGGCGATTTCGTCCAGGGTATCGCGGAAATAGTTGCCGTAGAGCTTTACCTTCGTGCCCGCCGGCAAGCCTCCCTCCGCCTTCAGCCGCGCCAGGGCGGCGTAGAAATGTTTCAGGCTGCGCCGGGCGTAGAGGCTGCCAAAATAGGCAAAGCTGAAACCACCTTGGGCTGCCACTGGCGGTAGCGCGCAAAAATCCGCTTCGTCCCAGCCGTTGTAGACCGTGATCATCTTTTCCGCCAGACCGGAGCCGAAAGCCGCGGCGGCGTCCGTTCCGATGCCCGCGGTGGCGGTCACGATCAGCTTCGCCTCGCGGTAGATTTTGCCCTCCCAGTGGCGGGAGATTTTTCTATTCAAAGCGCTGCCCTGCAGGTCGTAATCCACCAATAGGGTCCAGTAGTCCCGCAGGTCCACAGCGTAGGGCAGGCCGGTGTCTTTGGCGATGAACCAGGCCCCCAGCGCCGAAGAAAACGGTCCCAGCGAGACATAGACCAGGTCGTAATCCCTTTCCCGGGCGGCTTTTTTGCCGGCGTCCACCAGAAAGGGCAGCCAGCCGATCTTGTTGTCCAGCGGATACAGCCGGCGCACCAGCAGTTTAAGGCGTTCCGGGGTGTTCAGGTAAACCTGGGAGACCTCTTCGCCGCCAGGTTTTTTCAGCTTTTTCAGCAGCGCCATCGGGTCCAGCGAAGCGGTGCGGATGACCCTCTCCTCGCGGCATTCGGCCAGCAGCGAGGCGTCGCGGTGCAGATACTCGATCTCCGCGGGGGTGATCACGTCGCAAGAGATGCCTGCTTCGGCCAGGTATTTGACGGTTTTGACGTTGCGCAGGGAGGCCGGCCCGCCCAACGGAGGGTAGAAATAGCTGAGGTAGAGGATCCGCATCTTATTGGGGCGTAAGCTTTTCGACAACGGAAAAGAGCAGGGGTTCCACCTCTTCCCAGTTGTATTTGGTGTCGATCAGGTCGCTGGCGCGCTGGCTCATCTCTCCGTAGTCCCTGTCGCTAAGGCGCAGGATGGAGGCCACGGCCAGGGCGATCGCTTTGGACTGGTATTCGCAGCAGACGCCGATGCGGTTGCGCTCCACCATTTCCCGCATCAGCGGCGTGTTGATGGAGACCACCGGCAAGCCCGCTGCGAAATATTCCAGCACCTTGAGGGGAACGGCCTTGCGCAGGCGGCGGTTTTGGGGATCGAAGACCCACATCCCCACCCGGCTGCGTTTGAGCAGCAGGCCGATCTTTTCCGCCGGGATCCAGGGCTGGTGGTAGACGATGGCGTTCAGGTTGTTGGCGTTGATAAAGTCGTTGAATTCCTTTTCCACCTGGCTGGAAAAGAACCTGCCCAGGATCAGGACGTTCAATTGGGGAAATTCCTGCTTCAACTGCACGACGCTCTTCAGGATCTTCAGCACGCCCCGGTCGCGGGTGAGGCCGCCGATGTAGGTGAGGTCGAACTCCATGTTGCAGATGGTGCTGATCTCCGGCGGAGTCTCGCAGTTGTAGTCCCAGACGTTTTTGACCGGGTAGTTCGGCACGGCCACGGCGTTTTTGCGCTTGCGCCGGGAAACCAGCTGGTCCAGGATCTCCTCGCTCACGGCGGTGGTGCCGTCCACCCGGCGCTGCAACCAGCGTTCGGCGCCCAGATAGAGCGCTTTGAACAGCCAGCTGAAGGGGGCGGAAAACCTCTCCGCGAAGGCGTCGGAATAAAACTCGTGCACGTCGAAGATCACCTTGCAGCCCAGTTTCCGGCGCAAGGCCAGCCCCGTGAGCACCGTCAGCGGTTCCACGCAGATCACCAGGTCCGGCTTGATCCTGGCCGCTTTCTGATAGAGCAGCCAGAGCGCGTACCAGTTGGATTCCGTGTCCACCACCAGTTGATACGGGTTCGCCGCCTCGTTGCGCACCCCGCTGCCGCAGATCAGCCAAACCTCCGCCAGTTTCTTCAGGCTCAGCGCCATCTTGTAATAGAGGCGGACGTCGGTGGTGTGGTGCGCGTTGGACAGTATGCAGATCTTCATTGTGCTTGCTTTCATGCCATCAACTCTTTTTGGGCGAATGGCTTGCTGTCAAGAAAATTGTGGGGCGCGGGGTCCGCCCAAACGGATTCACCCTTATGGCCAGACCCTGCGCCGCGGCATTTCTCGCCCTGGACTTCCCGAACTTTATTGGGGGTGTATTGGGCGAGTATGGCCTCGGAAGACGGTCTGGCGATAAGGGACCCTGCAGATGGAGACAATCAGGCAGGCCCATCATTAACCACTAACTCATTTACCACTAACCTTTTAGGGGGATGGATGATGCGGATTCAACGCTTGTAATGGTAATGCCCATTGGGGGCCTGCCTTCCGGACGGAGGTAGGAGAGGTGTTTACCTCTGAAGCGCTGACAACTCCAGGACGCTTTGCATGAAGATGTTTTCAGGCTTGGATTCCAAACACCCATCCCAGAGGGCGGCCTCTGGGATAGGCATTTGGAATGAGAAGCTGAGGCTGGGTGGCGGGGGTCTGGGGTGGGGTGCCTTCCTGGGGGTTTCTGGATTCCGGGCCTTGGCGCTTTAGTTTGCCAGCCTGTGCGTGTCATTCCAAGCGGCCGCCTGACCTGTGACCTTCACATTTATCGTTACCCGCGGCCGCTGTGGAATCCAGGATTGTGGGGGTAATGCCCATTTTGGCCTTGCCTTCCGGTTGGAGGTAGGAGAGGTGTTTACCTCTGAAGCGCTGACAACTCCAGGACGCTTTGCATGAAGATGTTTTCAGGCCTGGATTCCAAACACCCATCCCAGAGGCCGCCCTCTGGGATAGGCATTTGGAATGACACGCTGAGGCTGGGTGGTGGGGGTCTGGGGTGGGTTGTCGAAATGGAGTTTTCTGGATTCCGGGCCTTGGCACTTTAGTTTGCCAGCCTGTGCGTGTCATTCCGCCTGACCGGTGACCTTCACATTTATCGTAACCCGCGACCGCTGTGGAATCCAGGATTGTGGGGGGAATGCCCCTTGTGCCGGGTCCTGGCTGCTATGCCGCCCCGCTGCGCATTGTTTGCGTGGCCCATCCGCTTCCCGGATGCCTCAGCCCTTGCAGCCCTGAATCATCATTGTGAGCGGCTTCGCCTGGCACAAAAAAGGAGCCCGGCTTGGGGGCCAGGCTCCGTTGTTTAGATTTATACCTGAGCTATTTAAGCATCAGAGCTTTGTGGGTTTTGACCAGGCCTTTGGTCTCCAGGCGGAAGAAGTAGATGCCGGAGGAGGCGGGCTGGCCGCTGTCGTCCCGGCCGTCCCAGACGATCTGGTAGGTGCCGGGGGCCTTGCTGTCGTTGACCAGGCTGCGGATCAGCTGGCCGCGGGAGTTGAACACGGTCACTCTCACGCCGCCGGCTTCCTTGACGCCGTAGGTCAGGGTGGTGGAGCCCCGGAAGGGATTGGGATAGCTGCTGCCGAGGTAGCTGCTTTCCGGGATCACGTTGACCAGGTCGTCGTTATCCACATTGCCGGTGGGGTTGTTGACGATCTCGATCTCGTGGTTGAATTCCGAGAAGGCCAGCATCCGCATCAGTTCGAAGCTGTCGTCGGCGCCGGTGATCGCGAAGGTAACAGTGGCGATCACACCGTCGCCGGCCACCGTCGCTTCCGCGCCCAGGGCCGCGCCGGAGAGGGTGACCACCCGGTCCGCGTCGGTATGCAGCATCAGGCTGGTTTCCGGCCAGATCTCGCCGGCCTCGTAGCCTTGCAGGCTCAGCCCGCTGCCGTAGCGGATGGGGATGTTAAGCCCGCGCAGGTTGCCGCCGTTATCCGCCAGCAACAGGGTCAGGGTCAGGGTTTCCCCGCTCTGCACAGCGTTCAGGGTGATCGCGATGGGGGCGGTCTCTTCCTCTTCCTGGCGGTAGTAGAGGCTATAGTCCGTATTGTTGTAGTTCATGGCGAACATCATCATGTCGTGGATGTTGATCACGTTGTCCGGCACAGGGCGCGAACGGCGGGCGTAATCCGTGGAGGGGCCGACGTCGACGAGGTTGTTCCAGGGGAGACCGTTTGTTGGAGTCGCACCCCAGGCGACCGACAGACGCGCGATGTCGTCGGGGTCAACCGCGCCATAGTTCGCTTCCACGTCGCCGGGCCAGTAGGAGATGGATTCGCGGTAGAAAGGCGCAGCAGGTGCGGCGCTGAGGTTGCCGGAGGCGTCTTCGGCGAACAGGGTGTAGTAGTAGTAACCCCGCGGCATCGAAGTGTCGGTGTAGGTGGTACCTGTGACCTCATTCGTGAGCCTCACCCAGCCGTTTGGATCGCTGGCCAGATAGGGATTGGGGGCGGCGGGCAGGGTGAAACCGGTCAGGCCGTATTCCGGATAAGTGGTGTCGTCGCCGTAGCAATGGCGCCAGATCTGCACTTTCACAGTGCCGGCGGGGTTGGTCCACTTCAGGTCGATGGAGTTGTTGGCGTTGACTGATGTGCGGCAGGGGGAGAAATCGCCCACAGCCTGGGCTTCCGTCCACCAGACGATCGGGTCGGGGGGCAGGGTGTCGATGATGAAGTTCCAGGAGGGAGAGATCGTGAAGTTTCCGGCATCGTCCACCGCCAGGAAGAAGATCTCGTGCTCGCCCTGGGCCAAGCCGTTAAGCACGTCATTGGGAATTTCCCAATTGGCGCCGCCGTTGTTCCAGGCCGCACCGGTGATCCCGCTCACCACGCTGCTGCTGAACTGCGCGATCGTGGTGGGGTCGGTTCCCGCGGGTTGGATCAGGTACATCACGTAGTCCAGATTGTAGTTGTCCGATACAGACAGGGTCAGGAAGGTGGGATCAACTGCACCAACTGGATCTTGGAAGGTTGGCAGGGGCTGGCCCGGGATCTGGGGAATCGCCGCGAACACGGGTTCCGTGGCGTCGATGAGGATGAATTCCGGGAGCGTGCCTGCGCAGGGAATGTTCACAATAGGATTGTTGGCGTCATACATAATAACGCCTGTCAGAGGCAGGGTGATGTTGCAGCCCGGCACCGCAATGTTGTCGCGATCCGTCAGGCTGGTCAGGGTGACCTTAAACAGCTCCTTGTCCGAACCAGTGATGCCGCTGGTGGGGCCGCCGAATAGGTAGGTTCCAGATACGTCGTAGGTATAGTAGCTTAGTTGGGTATCAGGGTCTACTATGATGCCTGAATAAAGCACCGGCATCAGCGAACCAGGAATGGTGTGGCTGGTATAGCCCTGTCCGATGGCGAAGTCCGTGTTTACGTTTGGTTGGTTAAAGTCCGCCGCGGGGATCTTGATCTGCACAGTGAAGCCGCGCAGGTTCGTGACATCCGCCACCTTGACGGAATAGACCTGCAACTCGTTGTCCTTGATCAGTTCGTTGGGCGCTTGCACATAGAGGATCGCGGCATTGCGGTAGATCACCTGATCCACCAGGATGGAGCGGTCGTAGGTGTTGCCAGACAGGATGGCTGCCAGGTTAAGGGATAGCGGAACATCATAGCTGGCATCGAAGTTTATCGGGTTGTTGTTGGTGAACACGTTTCCGGAAAATGCCGGAGCTGTTTCCCAGTTAACATTCCCAACAAAGACGGCGGTCTTGTTGTTGATGAATGTATTGGTGTTGGTTGCCGACAGATTGAAGAATGAGGTCAGAGGATTAGTGCCATAATCATAGGCAACCAACCCATCGTCAAAACCGGAGATGGTGTTGCCGGTCATGGTAAGGTCCAGATCGCCATCGCCGACCGAGTACATGAAGATCCCAGACGAATTGGGAACAAACGTGGGATTGGCGATGGTGTTGCCCGTCATCGTGACGGTGACCGATGATCCAGCGGATTTGTCTTCATCAGTAACCAGTACTGCATCAAGCAGGGTGTCATGAATGTTGTTGGTGGCAATGCTGACAACCATATCCACGTTTCCAGCATACCCGTTGAATTGATTGCCTACAGTGATGGCAGACTGGCAGGAATGAATCTCATTGCCGGAGATTGACACATTCTTTGTCACCGCAGGAGTTACCTGAGCGCTGGTAAAAGCATTTTCGATATAGATGGCCGCGGAAGTGCTTCCATCGCTCACAGCAGCGGTATCAAACCCATACATTAAATTGTTTGTGATCGCTGCTATCGAAGAAGAACCGATCTCCATCCCGTAACCGAAGCTATCTGTAGTCTTGTAGAAATTGCAATAATTGATCACAGAGCTAAGGTAATCGTGCGTAACCAAACCAACCCGCCCGGTATCGATGAAATTGCAATACTGCAAGCTCAGGGTTGCCCTGGCGTCAGGTGTAAAGGGCGTTATTGCCCGGGAATAGATCATTACATCACCGTAATGTGCCTGGTCAATGTAGAGGTTTTTGAAGGTACAGTTGTTGAAAACACTTCCAGTGGAGTTGGCATAAAAAACGCCATGCCAGCCGTTGTTCTTGATCAGGTCACAATCCAATACGAGGTTCTGGAAGTTGATGTTGGTGGACTCAACTATCCTGATGGCGGAACGCCTGCCGGTGGTGTAGCCAAAGTAATTCCAGGGTATCACCGTTGAAGGCTTCAACGTTGTAAGTTCTCTGGTTCCCAGGCCGGTGATGGCCAGATTTGATTTTCCTGCTATGTTCAAAGATTCATCGTAGGTGCCGCCGGCGACCAGGATCACGTCATTAGCTGCCGCGGCGTTGATCGCAGCTTGGATGCTCATGCCGGGAACCACAGAAAACACGCCGGTTACCAGGTTTTCCACCACGTATTTATCGGTGCCCAGACTGCCCAGGACGGCAATGGCGGTAGCTGCTGATTCCGTGGGATAATACGATGCCTGTCCCGCGTTGGTGCCTGTCTGGGTGTATACCTTGTAGTCATGAGCGATGATGTTATGCGCGAAAGCGTCGCTGGCAGGCAAATTGGCCGCGGCAAAGGGGACCAAGGCATTGGTGATCGCGATGGAGCCGGCAGTGGGAAGAGTTACCCCAGGATAGGCCAGAATCCCGATCGGAACGTTGTCTATGCTGTTGGTTCCAGCCAGTGTGAACGCGGAAGCGGCTGTTTGGGTGTATACAGCCAACCCTGCCCAGCCGGTGCTGGCGCTGTTTCCGCAATCTTCCACCGTGATTCCGCTCAGGGCGATGGCAGGCACATCCGAGCAGGAGATGCCGTTGCGGCCGTTGCCGGTAACTGTCACATTGGTCAGGGATACCGCGCCTACCAGGATGAAGTCCAGGCCACCGACCACGTTCGTGTTTCCGGGGCCGGTGTAGTAATAGGGGGCTCCATCTGTAGTGTAATCTTTTCCCTGGCCAATCAGAGTCACATTCTCCAGGGTGGCGGAGGCTAGATGTGAGATGTGGGCCACGAACCACTCCGTCTCCGTATTTCCGGAAACATCGATAGTGAGGTTTTTCACGGTAAGCGTCTTGTCTGTACCCGGAGCTCCGTTCACATCCCAAAAATATGACCCAACCGTGTCATAGGGATCCCTTTTCACTACAGTGGGATTTTCTGTTGTACCCAAACCTTGCAGAGTTAGGCTTTTTTGATAAATATTGAGTTTTGGCTCAAGGTATTCGCCGCCCGCGATGGTAATGTGGTCTCCAGTCGCTGCGGCGGCAATCGCCTCATGGATGGTGTTATAGCCAAGAGTCTGAGTTACGTTGTTCACAGGATAAATGATGGGGCCGATGTAGATCTGTAGATCTGTGTAGGAATCAAGCGCGATAGCCATTCCGTCCGGGTCTGACAAAGCCACTGAGGAAGGCACGACCTCAACATCGCAGCCTACCGGTTGATTGGAATAATCTTCTGTACTGGTGGCAGAATAGCTGAAGAGTACAATGGCATCATCACCAGTCGTTGTGATAGAAGGCGGCCCCAGCTTGGTGCAGACCACATTATAGATCCAATTCGTGCCGTCACTGTTGTCATAGGAAAAACTGAAATCAGGCTGGAACAACGGTCCAATGGTAAGATTGGTGGGCGCTGTAGCAAAATCAGCCTTGGGAAATTTGATAGAGATGTCAAATCCCTGCAGGTTTACCACATGCGAGATATTGACGAAATAGTCCTGTGTGATTCCTGCCCCTATGGTCTGGTTTGGGGCTGTAACCGCAATTTCCACGCCATGGGCCAGGGTGAATATTCCCAACAGAAGTGTCAGGAACAAAACCGTGAATTTGCCTTTTGCCATTTTTCCTCCTCAGGAAAATCGCTTTTACGTTTGCCCCGCCTTCGCCGGCGGGACTGATTTCGGACTGACCGGGGCCAATCCGGTTAATACACATCTATGTAATACAAACAATTGCCGTTGTGGCCAGATGTGCCGGGAGCGATTTTCCGTTCGGAGCGCCAACTTCACCTGCTGCAGATACAATTCTGAAATTCCGAAGCACTACTGTAAGCCTGATCCCCAAAGCCATCTGATCAGCCACAGACACCCGGTGGATCGTTAGCGAGAAAATCCAGATATTGCCAGTCCTGTCAAGAAATATTTTTCCGAAGGATCAAGCATACTTTAATGAATGCTGTCTGGACCGGCCAGAAAAGATTTTCATTACACCTTTGGCAACATTTTACCCTACTGGAGAGTGAGTCCGCGTATGCCTGATCGCGGGATTGAACCGTGCATGCATCACCTCTGCCCTCACGGGCCCTACAACCAGCCACCCAGCCCCAACACGGATCGCCGGAGCGGCAGACGTCCCCGTCTGCCATGGCCCGCAGGGCCACAGATGCGACCAAGACGCCATAATCCCCCCAGTTGGAAAGAAACGGCCCACTGGGCCGTTGGCAAACGGGGACGTTTGCCGCTCCAACCCCCGGCGGAGCATTAACCACTAACTCATTAACCATTAACCCCCTCTGGGCCGTTGGCAAACGGGGACGTTTGCCGCTCCAACCCCGGCGAAGCGCTAACCACTAACTCATTAACCATTAACCCCCTCTGGGCCGTTGGCAAACGGGGACG
>CAZOVZ010000020.1:0-41021 GCA_964583755.1 uncultured Candidatus Cloacimonadota bacterium | reverse complement strand
ATATGAGTGAAGGTCACCGGTCAGGCGGCCGCTTGGAATGACACACTCCGAGGCCAGCGAACTAAAGCGCAATTGCGTACTCACTAACCATCATTAACCCCTCCAATTCGCGTAATCAATTGCGTACTCACTAACCATCATTAACCCTTCCAATTCGTGTAATTAGTGTAATTCGTGGACGATCCCTTCCAATCCTGATCATCCTGTTCATCCCTGATCTATTCTTTTCTTCGCATCTCAGTCCCTCTGTCCCTCTGTTTTAATAAATCTTTGCTTTTTCCCCTTTTTCCGCGCTTTTCCGTGGCCTATTCAATTATCCGTAACCCACTACATATAGAGGGCATTGTTCCTTATTGCACTCCTCAATGAATCGTGTAATCCACCCGAAGAGTTCCCGTCCCACGCTCGCCAACTCTCACGGTGGATAAGGACATTCAAAAGGGAATGGAATGAGGGTGAAAGGGTGGAAAGGTGAAAAGGTGGAAAGGTGAAACTCAGCCCGGGCATCCCCCACTTGAGCCTCCTTTTCCCCTTTTCTCCTTCCCCTCCCCATCTCTCCATTGCAAAAAATGAACGCCGGCAATCACCGGCGTTTCTATAAGGTGCACTGACTATCAGGCGAGGATGCGCGTTCCGGTCTTGCCGGCGAAGGCTTCCACGATGCGGTCGATGGAGGTGATCAGCACCTCTTTGCCGCCGCGTTCGATGAAGTCGATGGCGGCCTTGATCTTGGGGCCCATGCTGCCGGCGGGAAACTGTTTTTCCGCGTAGTAGCGTTTGGCGTCGGCCAGGCGCAGGACGTCGAGGTCTCGCTGGGTCTCTTTGCCATAGTCGATCGCAACCTTGTCCACTCCGGTCAGGATCACAAAGAGGTCGGCCTCGATGTTCAGGGCGAGGAGGGCGCTGGCAAAATCCTTGTCGATCACGGCGTCCACGCCTTCATAGGTGCCGTCGTCCTCCAGGTAGATGGGGATTCCGCCGCCGCCGACGGCGATGACAATCTCGCCACGTTCGACCAGTTCTTTGACCGTTTCGGCGGGGATGATCTTTTGGGGGATCGGAGAGGGGACCACGCGGCGGTAGCCCTTGCCGGAATCCTCTTTCAGGGTCCAGCCCAGGCTTGACTTCAGCTCTTCTGCCTGCGCGGCGGTGAAGTAGGTGCTGCCCACAAACTTGGTGGGATTCAGCATGCTGGGGTCGTTTCGGTCCACCACGACCTGCGAGATGATGGTGATCACTTGCTTGTCGATGCCGCTCAGGTGCAGCTTGTTTTGCAGGCTTTGTTCGATCATGTAGCCCATCGTGCCTTCCGTGGCGGCATTGAGCACGCCGAGGGGCAGGGGGGCGATTCCGTCTTTTTCGCCGGCTTCCTGCTGGCGGAGGAGGTTGCCAACCTGGGGCCCGTTGCCATGGGTGATGGCCAGCCGATAGCCCTGCTGGATGAGTTCGACGATGCCTCCGAGGGAATCGCGCGTGTTGGCAAACTGTTCGCCGATGGTGCCTTTTTCGCCGGCTTTGATGATGGCGTTGCCGCCCAGGGCGAGAACTGCTGTCTTGGTCATAAATTCCTCTGTTCCTTAAAAGGCGGCGGGCAGATGGGATCATCTGCCCGGGCCGGTTGGGATTATTTCGTTTAGAAGTCTTTCAGGACATCCGCGATGGTCGGTTTGCCGATCTCCTGGAGGTCATAGCTGACCTGGCAGGCGGGATGCTTGATCTTGACGAGGCGGCGCAGGTCGATCGGGGTGGCGATCACCACAGAGTCGCATTCGGTGGCGTTGATGGTGTGCTCGAGGTCCTTGATCTGCTGGGCGCTGTAACCCATGGCAGGCAGCAGGACACCAATCTCGGGATAGTTCGCGAAGGTTTCGGCGATCTCTCCGACAGCCCACTGGCGGGGATCCACGAGGTCCGCGCAGCCATACTTTTCAGCGGCGATGACGCCGGCGCCGTAGGTCATTTCACCGTGGGTGAGGGTGGGGCCGTCTTCCACGACAAGGACGTTTTTGCCGGCGATCATTTCCGGAAAGTCGACCGAGAGAGGCGAGGCGGCGTCGACGATCTGGGCGGTCTTGTTGATCATGCGGATGTTGGCGCGGACTTCATTGATGTCGTCGAGGTCGGCGCTGTCGATCTTGTTGATCACGATCACGTCGGCCAGGTGCATGTTGGTCTCGCCGGGGTAGTAGGAAACTTCGTCGCCCGGGCGGTGGGGATCCACGACCACGATGTTGAGCTGCTTGTCGGAGCAGTAAAAGGGGATGTCGTTGTTGCCGCCATCCCAGATGATGACATCGGCTTCTTTTTCGGCTTCGCGGACGATCGCTTCATAGTCCACGCCGGAATAGATCACGCTGTTCATCTGGATGTGCGGTTCGTATTCTTCCATCTCTTCGATGGTGCAATTGTGGATTTCCAGGTCCTTGAGCTCGGCAAAGCGCTGGACTTTTTGTTTGACGAGGTCGCCGTAGGGCATGGGATGGCGGATTGACACCACTTTGAGGCCTTTGGCCTTGAGGGCTTTGATGACCGCGCGGGTGGTCTGGCTCTTGCCACAACCGGTGCGGACGGCGCAGACGGTCACCAGCGGCTTGGTGGTCTTCACCATGGTGTTGTTGGCGCCCATCAGCATGAAATCGGCTCCCAGGGCGTTTACGAGCGAGGCTTTGTGCATCACCACTTCGTGGGGTTGGTCGCTGTAGGCGAAGACGACGAGGTCCGCGTTTTTGGCTTTGACCAGGTCTTTGAGTTCGGATTCAGGATGGATCTCGATCCCGTTGGGATAAAGCTTTCCGGCCAGTTCGGCGGGGTATTTCTTGTCGTCGATTCCAGGAATCTGGGTGGCGGTGAAAGCCACAACTTCGTAGGCGTCGTTGTCTCTGAAAAAGACGTTGAAGTTGTGAAAATCGCGACCCGCAGCTCCCATGATGATCACTCTGCGTTTCATGTTCTTACTCCTTGTTTGTAGCTGATTTATGCTCTTTGTCTCAAATTTTGGCAACCGGTTTGCGCGTCAAGGAAAATAATGGCGGGCCCGAATCCACGGCTCTGGGATAAAATTCGCTTGACGAAATGGCGTCGGCGGGGGAATTGGGAACATCGGAACAAATGGAGAATGGAATGCCCAAAATCGTCGCCCTTTCAGCCCTGGCGCTGATCCTGACCGTTTCGCTCACGGGAGCGGAACTGGGATCGCGGGCTATCGGCGCGGCCGATTGGGACGTCAATTTTCAGGCGGCCGTTCCGCCGGACAGCGCGGCCGTGGCAAGGGCGGATTCCACCGAAAGCAGCGACGACAGCATCTCTTTGCAGACAATAGGCTTTCCCGAAAAGATTGAATACGACAGCGTTGCCGTCCCGGATTCAACTGCCGGCGCCAAGAATTTCCGGCTCCTGGAAGCCGACTCCTACACGCTGGACATGCACTACTCCTCGGCGCTGGAACGCTTGATCGTCGGCATCCAGTTTTCCCTGCCCAAGGCGGAGCTCGACCCCTCCAAGGTTTGGGGCATGTTCATCCACCGCAACGCCGTGATCAACTCCATCTCCGTCTCCGGCGAATACGAGCAGCCAGGGTTTTGGGCAAACCTGACCGCGAACGATTTTCAACCCCTGCTGCCGATCCCCGGCCTCTTGGCCAAGGATGCCCAGGCGGTCTTTTTCAACCTGTCGCTGGAAAACTATGCCAGCTACGCGGATTCCGTCCAGTTTGAGATCTGGTACACCCTGTCCACCCCGCCCTTCGCGGAGGGCGAACAGAGCGTGCTCAGCACGGGGTTCGAGGCCAGCCAGTTTTGGTATCCGCGGCGCCTGAGCGGCCCCAGCAGGCTGAACATCAGGCTTTCCACAGCGCCGGACATCAATCTGCTCCTGGGCGGCAGTTACGCGCTCCACAGCAGCGGACGCTATTCCTGGGATCACGAGATCGTCATCTCCGAAAACCCGGAGCAGCCTGTTTCGCTCGTATTGATCAAAAACAAACAGCTAAATTAGCTCAGTTGGTAGAGCAGCTGATTCGTAATCAGCAGGTCGGGGGTTCGAGTCCCCCATTTAGCTCCAGATAGTGCGGTCTGAGTCGCACGCCCCACGCGGGTCAACGTACTTGGACCGCTACTTTTTTAGAGGGAGTTTTTCCGCGATTTAATCGTGGAAACCTCCAGGGGAGATGAACCACGATGCACGAACACAAGCGCGATCACGCCTGCCTGGCCCTGTTTTCCGGAGGGTTGGACAGCATTCTGGCCGTGAACTGGATGCGGCGGCTGGGCTACCGGGTGGTGCCGGTGGTCTTTCGCGCGCCCTACATTCCCAGCGAACGCGCGGAACAAACCGCGGCCGACAACGGGATTCCCATCCTCGTGCGCGACATCTCCAGCGAGCATCTGGCCATGATGCGAAACCCGGTCCACGGTTTTGGCAAAAACTTCAATCCCTGCATCGACTGCCACGCGCTGATGTTTCGCGTAGCCGGCTCGATGCTGGCGGAAACCGGCACGGAGTTTTTGATCTCCGGCGAAGTGCTGGGCCAGCGGCCGATGTCCCAAAACCGCGGTTCACTGGTGAAAGTGCAGGACCTGAGCGGCTTTGGCGACCTGATCGTGCGGCCGCTATCCCAAAAACTACTGCCGGACACACTGCCAATCCGGGCGGGCTGGGTGGACAAAGCCGCGCTGCTCGGCCTCAATGGCAGGACCCGCAACGCCCAGTTTGACCTTGCGGCGGAGTTTGGCGTCACCTACCCCGCTCCGGCCAGCGGCTGCCTGCTCACGGACCGCAACTACACCTTGCGCCTGCGGGAACTGGTGGACCACGGCCAGGCCGACCCCGCCAATATCTCTTTGCTGCGCTGGGGCAGGCATTTCCGGCTTTCGGAAGAGGTCAAGCTCGTGGTCGGACGCGATGAGGCGGACAACGCCGGCCTGGAGAGCGCCGCCTTTCCCGGGCTGCAACTGGAATTGCGCGATCTGGACGGGCCGCTGGGGCTACTGACCACGTCCTCTCCCCCGCCGGAGATATTGGAGCTGGCGGCGTCGATCCTGCTCCATTACAGCCGCAAAGCCCCTTCGCCGGGCTATGTGAAGTACGGGATTGACAATAATTGGGACCGCGAAATCCTCGTTGAAAAATGCCCCGAGGCAACCCTGCGGGGCTTGATCATTGCGCTTGATTAGGAGTTTTTGATGCTGAAGATAGAGTCGCACGTATTGCTGCCCAGTTTTGAGACCAACACCTGGCTGCTGTGGGACGACGAGAGCAAGGAAGCCCTGGTGGCCGACCCCTCCGCGCCGTCGCAGGAACTTTCGCTGCGGTTGGGCGAGCTGGGCCTTTCCCTGAAATACATTTTCATCACCCACGGCCATGCCGATCACATCGGCGGCATCGGCTTTTTCAAGGAAAAGCACCCCGCCCCGGTGGTGGTCCACCCCGCCGACGCGCCGATGCTGACGGACGCCAAAAAGAATTTCAGCGAATACATGGGCTTTCCGCTCACCGCGCCGGAGGGCGAGATCATGGCCGAAGACGGCACGGAACTGAAGCTGGGAACCCACACCCTGAGAGTGATCCACACCCCCGGCCACACCCGCGGCGGCATCTGCCTGCTGGCGGATAAATTTCTCATCAGCGGCGATACTTTGTTCGAACTCAGCATCGGCCGGACAGACTTTCCCGGCGGCAGCCACAGCCAGATCATCGAATCCATCAAGCAAAAGCTGTTCACCCTGCCGAACGACGTGATCGTCTTTCCCGGCCACGGCCCCCGCACTTCGATTGGGCTCGAAAAGAAAAACAATCCCTTCGTGAGATGACCCCATGCGCCACGACACCGTACTGATCCTGGATTTCGGCTCCCAATACACCCAGCTCATCGCGAGGGTGGTCCGCTCTTTCAAAGTCTACTGCGAGATCCATCCCTACGACCTTTCCGCCGGCGAGATCAAGCAGCTCGCCCCCAAGGCGCTGATCCTCTCCGGCAGCCCGTTCAGCCTCAGCCAGCAGGGCGCGCCCCGCCCCAACCCCGCCATCTGGAACCTCGGCATCCCCATTTTGGGCATCTGCTACGGGATGCAACTGGTCACGGAACATTTTGGCGGCAAGATCGAACGCTTTGGCAAACGCGAATACGGCTACGCGGAACTTTCCGTCCTCAACCGGGAAAACCTGCTGGCCGGAATGGACATCACCGCCCAGGTCTGGATGAGCCACGGGGATTCCATCACCGAACTGCCGGAGGGGTTCCGCCCCCTCGCTTCCACGGCCAACACCCCCTTTGCCGCCATCGCCCACGGGTCCGTACCCGTCTATGCCCTGCAGTTTCACCCCGAGGTGGCGCATACCGTGAATGGCGCGCTGATTTTGGAAAACTTTGTGCTAAACCTCGCCAACTGCGCCCAGGACTGGAATCCGGGCTCGTTCGTGGCGGATGCCATCGAAGCCGTGCGGACCCAAACCGGCGACGCCAAAGTGATCCTCGGCCTCAGCGGCGGAGTCGATTCCTCCGTGGCGGCGATGCTGCTCCACCGGGCCATCGGCGACCGGTTGATCCCCATCTTTGTGGACAACGGCCTCTTGCGCTACAAGGAAGCGGAACGCGTGCGGGAGTTCTTTGCCAAAATACCCGGCTTTACGATCAACTGCGTGGACGCCTCGGAGCTGTTTTTGGCCAGGCTGGCCAACATCAGCGACCCCGAGACCAAGCGCAAGATCATCGGCGCCACCTTTATCGAAGTCTTTGAAGCCGAGGCCGCCAAGCATGACGGAGTGGGCTTTCTGGCCCAGGGGACCTTGTATCCGGACGTGATCGAAAGCGTCTCTTTCAAGGGCCCCTCGGTGACCATCAAGAGCCACCACAACGTGGGCGGACTGCCGGAAAAGATGAAGCTGAAGCTGGTGGAACCCTTCCGCGAACTCTTCAAGGACGAGGTCCGCGCCGTCGGGCGAGAACTGGGCCTGCCGGAAGAGCTGATCGGCCGCCATCCCTTTCCCGGTCCCGGCCTCGCCGTGCGCATTCTGTCTTCCGTCACCAAAGAAAAGGTGAAGCTATTGCAGGAGATCGATGAAATATTCATCTCCGAACTGCGCGCCTGGAACCTTTACGACAAGACCTGGCAGGCTTTCGCGGTGCTGCTGCCGATCCAGACCGTAGGCGTGATGGGCGATGAACGCACCTACGACTGTGTCTGCGGACTCCGCGCCGTGAACAGCGTGGACGGCATGACGGCGGATTGGACGGAGCTGCCCTTCGACTTTCTGAAACGGGTCTCCAACCGCATCATCAACGAAGTGGAGGGGGTGAACCGCGTGGTCTACGACATCAGTTCCAAGCCTCCGGCCACCATAGAATGGGAATAGCGGGCCTTTAGTCAGTACTGGTGAATGGGTAGCAATCGCCTCAGCCCAGGCGCAATGCCTTTCGGAGGGTGCTTTCGATGTTCTGCGGCTTCAACTGACTGTAAGTGAGGATCACTATCTCCATGGATTCCGCCCGACGCTGGAAATGCGGATTGTGGCGCAGCCCTCGCTCGACGTCCGGATCGGCGATCGCCAAAAAGCTGCGCGGACGCAGGCCAAAATCCTTGCCCAGGGAATCGAGTTTGTAGAGGAAATCGTTCAGGTCGCCGAGTTGGGCCGAGGCCTTCAGTTCCATGATGTGGAGCACATTCTCGTGCATGAAGGCGCAATCGAGCTCGTTTTGCACCCCGCCTTTCTCGATCACCACTCCATGGTCCGCGGTGGTCAAAAGCCTGGCCACGTGGTGGGCCAGGTATTCTTCAAACCAGGCGCCCTTGATGAAGGAAAGCCAGCTCGGGGCGGTCACTTCACGTTCCGGAAGGTCCAAAGCCCGGGCGAACTTTTTGCCAAGCTGCGCCAGGCTGTTGGCTTCGTTTTCGCTTTGGCTCTCCGCGCCCAGGCGGTTTAGCCTTTTCATGAAGCCGGAATTGGAATTTTGGGTGATGATGCCAAACATCGCCTCCAGTTGCGCGATGCCGCCCCGTTGCCGCGCTTTGTGGATCACCGTCACGCCGTGAGCTTGCAGGCAGGTATCCAGGTCCAGCCTGTATTCCAGGGACAGATGCTGTTCTTTGTGTTCGGGCCAGAGCAGGTTGAAGGAGTTTAGCCGGGGCGGCAGATAGAGGATTCTGGCCTTAAGTTGGCGAAAATGGTCAAAAGCGGCGATCGCCACGATCCGCGAACCGGTGGTCAGATTCACCCAATACTCCGTTTCAGCGCTGGCCAGATGGGTTTTCAGCACCCTGTCCGCGTCTTCCAGGCTGAACTGGGCGACTTCCAGCACCTGATAGTCCTCGATTTTGCAAAGCGCGCAGAGCCGTTGGACCTGCCCCCGCTCCCCCTGGGGACCGATGAACACATAGCTGTCGATATCCTTCAACGTCTTTAGCAGTAACAGGTTGGGCACCACCAGTTCGCCCACCAGGGAAACCAGGCATCGGGACATATCTTCCTCGGTAGTTGTTTTCGGACACGCTCTCTGGCCTCGCGGCTGCGGTCAACCCTTTTTCCGCTGGGGCGGGGAGGATAGGTCTCGGAGCGGCAGACGTCCCCGTCTGCCGATGAGAGCTGAGCATGGAGTTCAAGCGCCCTGATCGGGCCTTGGCTTTGGAGCAAACTTTGGGGCGCTTGGACTTCATGCAGACGGAGCTGTGGTTTCCCAGATGTGAAGAATAGCTCGCGTGCTGGTTGAAGTCCAAATCCCCAAATGAGATAGGGGAAGGAGTGAAGCTGGTGAGGGGATTTGAACTCCAACCTGGGCTGGGTGCGTGGAGGGGCAGACGTCCCCGTCTGCCGATGAGAGCTGAGCATGGAGTTCAAGCGCCCTGATCGGGCCTTGGCTTTGGAGCAAACTTTGGGGCGCTTGGACTTCATGCAGACGGAGCTGTGGTTTCCCAGATGTGAAGAATAGCTCGCGTGCTGGTTGAAGTCCAAATCCCCAAATGAGATAGGGGAAGAAGTGAAGCTGGTGAGGGGATTTGAACTCCAACCTGGGCAGGCTACGTGGAGCGGCAGAGGTCTAATCTGCCAAAGCGCTTTAATTCGCGGGCCTCGGAGTGTGTCATTCCAAGCGGCCGCCTGACCGGTGACCTTTACATTTATCGTAACCCGCGGCCGCTGTGGAATCCAGCATTGTGGTGGTAATGCCCATTGGATTGGTGCGTTGTTTTTCTATGAGTAATGGTTTTCTGCTATCGGGCACAGACTTCCGTTCCGCGATGATGGATTTTGTGAGAAGGCCTGGATTCCACGCCAGCCGCAGGTTACTTTAAATGTGTAGGTTACCGGTCAGGCGGCTGGCTGGAATGACACGCTGGGGCTGGGTTGCGGGGTGCGAGGGCTTGGTTGTCGTTTTGGGGGTTTTCTGGATTCCGGGTCGAAGCCCGGAATGACAGAAACAGGAAGGGATTCCGGGTCTACGCGCTTTAACTCGCGGGCCTCTGAGTGTGTCATTCCAAGCGGCCGCCTCACCGATGACCTTTGCACTTATAGTGATCCGCGGCCGCTGTGGAATCCAGGCTTGTGGGGGTAATGCCCCTTGGATTGGTGCGCTGTTTTTCTATGAGTGATGGTTTTCCACTATTGGGCTGAGACTTCCATTACACGATGATGGATTTTGTTTGAAGGCCTGGATTCCACGCCAACCGCGGGTCACTGTAAGCGTGTAGTTACCGGTCAGGCGGCTGGCTGGAATGACACGCTGGGGCTGGGTTGCGGGGTGCGAGGGCTTGGTTGTCGTTTTGGGGGTTTTCTGGATTCCGGGTCGAAGCCCGGAATGACAGAAACAGGAAGGGATTCCGGATCTACGTGCTTTAATTCGCGGGCCTCTGAGTGTGTCATTCCAAGCGGCCGCCTGACCGGAGACCTTTACATTTATCGTAACCCGCGGCCGCTGTGGAATCCAGGCTTGTGGGGGTAATGCCCCTTGGTTTGGTGTGTTGTTTGTTATGAGTAATGGTTTTCTGCTATCGACTCAGACTTCCGTTCCGCGATGATGGATTTTGTTTGAAGGCCTGGATTCCACGCCAGCCGCGGGTTACTATAAGTATGTAGGTTGCCGGTCAGGCGGCTGGCTGGAATGACAAGCTGGGGCATGGTTGCGGGGTGCGAGGGCGGGATTATCGTTTCGGGGTTTTCTGGATTCCGGGTCTAAGCCCGGAATGACAGGATGCGGGGCCCCTATCGCCGGTCCGTTTGCCCACGGTGGATTCGCCCCATACATTCCTTGGTTTGTTGGGGATGTAATGGGCGAGTTGATCTTGGGTTTGGGGTCCCGAAAAGAGGGTTGCATGGCTCCGCATAAGCCTCTTTCGCCGCGGATAAAAACTAACGCGGGACCGCTATCACGATCCCGCGCAGGTATCAGGTCAGTATCGGATCAGGCGCCCATCATGGCGGCGACGTCGTCATCCGCGTTGGTGGTCTGCTTTAGGCCGAAGGTGTCGATGATCACTTTCGCCACGTTGGGGGAAAGGAATCCCGGCAGGGTCGGGCCGAGGTTGATGTTTTTGAAACCGAGGTAGAGCAGGGCCAGGAGCACAGCCACGGCCTTCTGTTCGTACCAGGCGATGTCGAAGGAGAGCGGGAGCTTGTTCACGTCGTCCAGGCCAAAGGCTTCCTTGAGCTTGAGCGCGATCACGGCCAGGGAGTAGGAATCGTTGCACTGGCCAGCGTCGAGGACGCGGGGGATCCCGCCGATGTCGCCCAGGTTGAGCTTGATGTAGCGATACTTGGCGCAGCCGGCGGTGAGGATCACGGCGTCCTGGGGCAGCTTTTCCGCCACTTCGGTGAAATACTTGCGGCTGGGCATGCGGCCATCGCACCCGGCCATCACCACGAAACGCTTGATGGCGCCGGATTTGACGGCTTCGATCACTTTGTCGGCGATGCCGAGCACGGTGCGGTAGTTGAATCCGCCGGTGATGGTGCCGTTTTCCAGTTCCTTGGGCGGCTGGCACTGTTTGGCGCGGGCGATGATGGCGCTGAAGTCTTTCTGCTGGCCGGGTTCGCGGTCCGGAATGTGGATCGCGCCGGGGTAGCCGGTCATGCCGGTGGTGAAGAAGCGATCCAGATAGGTCTGTTCCTTGCGCAGCGGCACGATGCAGTTGGTGGTCATCAAAACGGGGCCGTTGAAGTTTTCAAAGTCTTCCAACTGATGCCACCAGGAGGAGCCGTAGTTGCCGTGGAAGTGGGAGTATTTCTTGAAGGCGGGGTAATAGTTGGCGGGCAGCATCTCGCTGTGGGTGTAGATGTCGATGCCCTGGCCCTCTGTCTGCTGCAGCAATTCCTCAAAGTCCTTGAGATCGTGGCCGCTGACCAGGATGCCAGGGTTGGTGCCCACGCCGAGCTTCACGACGGTCGGTTCCGGCACGCCGTAAGTTTCGGTGTTGGCTTTGTCCAGCAGTTCCATCACTTTGACGGAGTACTCGCCGGTCTTGAGCACCAGGGCGACCAGTTGGTCCGCGCTGAGGCTGTCGTCGATGGTGGCGGCGAGGGTCTCGATGAGGAACTTGTAGATCTCGTCGCTGTGGTAGCCGAGCATCGCGGCATGGTCGCCATAGGCGGAGATGCCTTTGAGGCCGTAGATGATGGTCTCGCGCAGCGAGCGGACATCTTCGTTTGCGGTGGCGAGGACGCCTACCTTGGCGCCAAAGCTGTCGTATTCCGCGGGATCAACCTGGAATGTCACTTGCTCCGGGCAGGTGTCGCACTTTTCGCCCAGTTTGGCGCAAAGCTCATCCTTGCGCAGGTCGCGCAGCTTCATGATGCTTTGGATGCCGGCTTTGATTTGTTCATCGTCCCAGTTGGCATTGGTGATGGTTTTGAACAGGCCTTGCATGATGGCGAGGCCGTCTTCGGCATGATAGACGCCGTGCTGGAGCAGTTTGGCGTCCACATGGGCCAGCCCTTTCATCGCGTGGATCGAAAGGTCGAGCAGGTGGCAGAGTTCGGGGGATTTGCCGCAAACGCCGCGCAGGGTGCAACCCTGGTTGCGCGAGGTTTCCTGGCATTGGTAACAGAACATGCTCATGAAGTTCTCCTTTATTGTGGGTTATGGTTTGGGCATTTTGATGACCAACAGCCGGGCTGGCTGGTCGGATTCGTTGAAAACGGCGTGGGGTATGTCTTTGGGGCTGTCGATCACGGTGTCCGGAGGGAAACTGGCTTTTTCGGTGCCGATCTCCAGGGTGACTGTGCCTTCCAGCACGTAGAAAGCCACGTTGACGGGGGTGACGTGGGAAGCCAGCTTCGCGCCGGGTTCCAGGGTCATGTAGACGATCTCGCCTTCGGGCGCGCTGTAGACCTTGGTGCCAAAGCGGCCGTTGTCGTTGAGCACTGGCTTCACGTCCCGCCAGTTGCGGCTGCGCAGGGAACCCGTGGTGCTGATGATCTCGCCCTCAACGGAAATGACGTGGGTGGTGACCGGCGGGACTTTTTTCGCCTGGGCGAGGGCTTTTTGGAGGATCATCTCCGTCCCCCCGCAGCAGGGAACTTCCATGCGGACCACCGTCACGCTGTTGATGCGGTGCAGGGCAAAGATCTGCGCCAGCTTGTCGACATAGCGGTCCAGGTCGGAATCCAGTTTGGGGCAGAAGGTGATCACCACGCGGCCCTTCAGAAACTTTTGCTGAAACGCGCCAAAGGCGTAGGGAACGCAGTCCGCGGAGATCAGCAGGTCGGCGTTTTCAAAGTAATCCGCCGCGGGATTGAGCAGATGCAGTTGCACCGGCCACTGGCGCAGTTCGGATTCCGCCGAAACGGCAGGCGCGGCCGGGCTGGGAGCCTGGGGAGCCGCCGGGGCAGCGGGTTTTTCGATCTTGCGGGCATGGGTGCCGGAACAGCCGCAGGCCATGGTTTCTTCCTGGTTGAGTTTATCGATGTCATAGCCCTTGCTTTTCAAGATTTCCAGCGCCTGGGTGTGGTAGGCGGTTTCGCCGTGGCTTTTCAGGTGCTGCAGGTGCGCCTTGATGGTGTTTTCGCCGTGGGGGATGATGTTTTCGAGCACCAGGGCTTCGCTGTAGGGCTCCGCCTCACGCTCTTCGATCGAGATCGCGCCAAAGGGGCAGGTGCCGATGCAGGCGCCGAGGCCGTCGCAAAACAGGTCGCTGATCAGCCTGGCCTTGCCGTCGATCATCTGGATCGCGCCTTCGGGACAGCCTGTGATGCAACTGCCGCAACCGGTGCATTGATCCGGATCGATCGTGATGATGTTCCTTTTCATTTCTTTACCTCTATCATTTTTTTTATCGATTCAAACAGGTGCTTGCCAGCCCTCGAAAGGTCGAAGGAATGCCCGCTGAGGTTCCACTGCGTGACCAGAAAGCGCATCGATCCGGTGATGATGCGAAACAGATCGGTGGCGTCGACGGTGGCCGTGATATCGCCCGCCTTTTGCGCCGCTTTGATGTAGCCCACCACCGCCTCTTTGTGGCAGTGCATGATGCTCTGCATCTGGCCGGTGAGGGAGGGATCGTTGCGAAACATTTCTTCGGAAAACATCACGTTGGCGAGGTCCGGATTGGCGCTGAACAGCTTGTAGCGGTTCAATACAAAGCGTTGGACGCTTTCCAGGGGGGACAGCTTCAGTTCGCCGATGGAGTCTATCACTTCCGAGGAGAGGTCGTTGAAATAGTCCAGGATCGCCAGCACCAGAGCGTTCTTGCTCTCAAAATGGCGATACAGCGCGGCTTCGGTCAGCTGCAGGCTCTGCGCCAGGTTCTTCACCGTGAATTCCTTGTAGCCCTGGCGGGCGATCACAGTGATCGCTGCGTCCACGATATCCTGTTGCCGTTTAGTGAGTTCCATCATACCTTCATCATGTTAGTAAGCATTTACTTACTAAACTAAACGACCCGGTTTTTTTGGCAAGGAAAATCTTTCAGAGCCGCCTGCCGACGGGGTGGGAGGGGCAGCTATCCCGCTGACAGCCAGTCAGATCGGCAGCCCGCGGAAAATACGGGTTGACAGCCAGCCAACCCTGCGGCGGCGTGGCCATAGATATTTCTTTGAGGTGAAAATGCGTCCCAACCGAGATGAACTGATAGCCATGCTGAGCCTGACCGATCCCTCCGAAACTGAGGCTTTGTATCGCCGCGCCTACGAGGTCAAACGCCGGTATGTGGGCACCAAAGTCTATTTCCGCGGGCTGATCGAGCTTTCCAACATTTGCTCCAAAGACTGCCATTACTGCGGCATCCGCAGCGGCAATCCCAACGTGCGGCGCTACACGATCTGCCGCGACGAGGTGATAGCGGAAGCGAAATGGTGCTTTGAGCAGCGCTATGGCTCCATCGTATTGCAGGCGGGCGAGCGGGAAGACGCCGCCTGGACGGACTTCGTGACCGACCTGATCCAGGGCATCAAAGAGGTCAGCGGCGGCGAATTGGGCATCACGCTCTCCCTCGGTGAACAGACCGACGAGGTCTACCGCCGCTGGCATGAAGCTGGCGCCCACCGCTATCTGCTGCGCATCGAAACCTCCAACCCGGCGCTCTACCAGACCCTGCACCCGGCCGACCATTCTTTTGAAAAGCGGTTGAACTGCCTGCGCACCCTCAAGAAGTTGGGTTATCAGGTTGGGACAGGCGTGATGATCGGGCTTCCGGGGCAGACTGTGGCTGACCTGGCGGACGACATCCTGTTTTTTTACGATGAAGACATCGACATGCTGGGCATGGGACCCTTCATCCCGCATCACGAAACGCCTCTGGCCCACCTCGTCGATGGCTACGACGCTGGGGCCGCCTTGGACGGCGGACTGAAGATGATCGCCGCCTGCCGCATCGCCCTGAAGGACGTCAACATAGCCTCCACCACCGCGTTGCAGGCGCTGATGTCCACGGGGCGCGAACTGGGGCTGCTGGCTGGCGCCAACATCATCATGCCCAACATCACGGACACCCGGTTCCGGGAAAGCTATCAGCTCTACGAGGGCAAGCCCGGCCTGGACGAAAACGCCATCTCCAGCCGCGAAGGCCTGGAACGGAGCATCCTCACCATCGGCGAAAGCATCGGCTATGGCGAGTGGGGGGATTCGCGGCACTTCCGTAAGGTTTGATTCAACACAAAGAGTAATCAGAGAGTACATTTCACCACAGAGGGACAGTGAGAGCAGAGTAGAGGAAGCAGAGAAAAGACTGGGGGTAACTAGGATAATCACGCATGGATGATATGTTTGCAGGGGCCGCGGGCTTCGTTGGGGGTCTTTCTGGCGGACGATGTAAACGCCGGTACCAGCATTATCGGGGAATAGCCAGTTGCGTGTATTCCATTAAAATGCCGTCCTGATGGTACTCCGGGACGTACAACAGGGATCGTCCCATTCATCCCTGATCACTTCTCTGTTCCTCTTCTCTACTTGGTTTCTTTGTGGTAAAATGAAATCTCTGATCCCTTTCAATCCTGAATATCCTGTTCACCCCTATTCCATTACTCCTTTTCTCCCTGCCTCCGTGCCTTTGTGTTGCAGAAAAGCCAGCTTTTGCTTGACACCGGAGCCCCTTGAAAGTTTTGGGATGTAAAATATGATCCTTACAGGAGATATTCACGGCAATGGAAAATCACCGGATTGACAAACACCCGATCCTCACGGTGACCGAGCGCGAAGACGTCCTCTTTACCTGGAACGGGCAGGGCCTGACGGCCAAGCGGGGCGAGATGATCTCCTCCGCGCTGATCGCCTGCGGCATCAACGTGTTTGGGCATCACCACAAGGATGGCAGCGCGCAGGGAATCTTTTGCGCCAACGGCCAATGCGCCAAATGCACCGTGATCGCGGACGGCGTAGCGGTCAAATCCTGCATGACGGAAGTGACGCCGGGGATGCAGGTCCGCAGCGCCGACGGCTTGCCGGAACTCCCGCTGGACGCGGAGAAAGTGACCCGGCCCGCGATCGAACATCTGGATTGCGAGGTCCTCATCATCGGCGGCGGCCCCAGCGGGCTGGCGGCGGCGATCGAACTGGGCAAACACGGCATCGACACCCTGATGATCGACGACAAACACACTCTGGGCGGCAAACTGGTGCTCCAGACCCATAAATTTTTCGGTTCCGAAGAAGACAGCAACGCCGGCACCCGCGGCCACGACATCGGCAAACTCCTGGCGACGGAAGTGGCCAAACACGCCTCAGTAAAAGTCTGGCTCAACAGCACGGCCCTGTTCGTGTTCAGCGACCGCAAGGTCGGCATCCTCAAAGACGGCGTCTACAAGATCGTCACCCCGCAAAAGATACTCAACGCAGCCGGAGCCAGGGAAAAGTTCCTCCGCTTCACCGGCAACCATCTGGCGCGCATCTACGGCGCCGGAGCTTTTCAAACCCTGGTCAACCGCGACCTCGTGCGCCCCACCGACCGCCTGTTCATTATCGGCGGCGGCAATGTGGGCCTGATCGCGGGTTACCACGCATTGCAGGCCGGCATCGAAGTGGTGGGTCTGGCGGAAGCCATGCCCCAGTGCGGCGGCTACAAGGTCCACGCGGACAAACTTAAACGCCTGGGAGTGCCTATCTACACCTCGCATTCGATCCTCTGCGCCAACGGCGACGAGACGGTCCGGAGCGTCACCATCGCCCAGGTCGATGCCAGATTCCAACCCCTGCCCGGCACGGAAAAGACCTTTGCCTGCGACACCATCCTGATCGCCGTGGGCCTGGATTCGCTCTCTGAATTCACTTTGGAAGCCCGGGAAGCCGGCATCCCCGTCTACGCCGCCGGCGACGCCCTGGAGATCGCAGAGGCCTCCAGCGCCATGTTCAACGGCAAGATCTCCGGGCTCACCATCGTGCGCGATTTTGGCCGTTCAGAAGGCATCAGCGTGCCCCAGGAATGGTATGACAAGGCGGAAGTGCTCAAATCCCATCCCGGCGCCATCAAAGGCTACCTGAATCCCAGCGCTGAGGAAGGGGTCTTCCCCATCATCCACTGCCTCCAGGAAATCCCCTGCAATCCCTGCACCACGGTCTGCCCCACCAACTCCATCCACACCGAGGACGGCGGCCTGATGGCCCTCCCCCGCTATACCGGAAGCTGCATCGGCTGCCACAAATGCCTGCTGATCTGTCCCGGCCTCGCCATCACGCTGGTGGACTACCGCAAGGACCCCGCCAATCCGACCGTTACGGTCCCCTACGAAGTTTTCAACCTCCCCGTCCAGACTGGCGACCTGCTCACCCTGGTGGACATCGACGCCAAACCCCTGGGCGAATACGCCGTCACCGCGGTTTTGGACATGAAGGACCGCCATACCCAGTTGGTGAAGCTCGCGGTCCCCAAAGCCGTCGCCAAGCAGGTTGCCTCTTTCCGGATCCAGCCGGAAGCGGTCAGCCAGCCCCTGGCGGTGGCGGTGCTGCCGCCTCAATTGGCGGATGACGCTATGATCTGCCTCTGCGAACGGGTCAAGGTCGGCGACGTGCGCCAGCTCATCCGCGACGGAGTCACAGACCTCAACCAGCTCAAAGCCATCACCCGCGCCGGAATGGGCCCCTGCGGCGCCAAAACCTGCGAAACCCTGATCAAGGGAGTCCTCCGCGAGGAGGGCATCCCCGTCACCGACGTGGTGCCAAACACCAAGCGCCCCGTCTTTGTGGAAGTCGCATTGGACAAATTTCCCGAGGGAGATAAACAGCATGGATAAAGCCTACGACGTCATCGTGATCGGCGCCGGCTCCGTTGGAGTCCCGACCGCTCTCAACCTGGCCCTGAAAGGCTTGAAGGTGCTGGTGATCGAGTCCCTGGCCTCGCCCGGCCAGACCAACAACAAGAAAGCAATTGGCGGCATCCGCGCCACCCACAGCGACTATGGCAAGATCGGCGTCTGCCTGCGCTCCATCGAGATCCTCAGCACCTGGCAGCAAACCTGGGGCGACGACCTCGGCTGGCTGAGCAACGGCTACAGCTATCCCGCCTACACGGAAACCGACGCCCAGGCCCTGCAAAACCTGATGAAGGTACAGCTGGGATTCGGCCTCAACATCAAATGGCTCTCAGCCGCGGAATACAACGAAATCGTGCCCGGGATCAATCTGGACGGGCTGCTGGGCTCCACCTTCTCCCCCGAGGACGGCAGCTGTTCGCCCCTGCAAACCGGCAGCGCCTACTATTTTCACGCCAAAGCCAAGGGAGTGGATTTCCGCTTTGGCGAAAACACCATCGGCTTTGAGATGAACGGAGACGGCATCGAAGCGGTGATCACGGACAAGGGGCGCTACTCCGCCGGTACGGTCATCAACGCCGCCGGCAACCAGGCCCGCGAGATCGGCGCTTTCGCCGGCCTCGACCTCCCCGTCTTTCCGGACAACCACGAAGCAGGGATCACCGAACCGGTCCAACGCTTCATGGGCCCGATGGTGGTGGACATGCGCAAACGGCCCGGCTCCGCCAATTTTTACTTTTACCAAAACCACGAGGGACAGGTGGTCTTTTGCATCACCCCGGACCCACCGATCCTGGGGATGGACAACCGCTCCACCTCGGAATTCCTGCCCCTCTGCAGCCAACGCATGCTGGAGATCTACCCCCGCCTGCGCTATCTGAAAGTGCGCCGCACCTGGCGCGGACAGTATCCCATGACCCCGGATGGATTTCCCATCGTGGGCCGGGCCAACCGCAATTTGATCAACGCCGTGGGAATGTGCGGCCAGGGCTTCATGCTCGGCCCCGGACTGGGCGAACTGCTCACGCGGATGGTGACGGAAGAACTTTCCGAAAGCGACCATAGGATACTGAAAAGCTTCGATCCCGCCCGTGACTTCAGCGGCATGGAAGCCTTCAAGTAAAGCCGCACACCCCCGCCAAGAGGGGTTGGAAAACAAGATGATGACCCGCCGGGCACTGGCTGCCTGGCGGTTTTTCTTACTGGGGAATGTCTAAACGCCGCCGCCCCAGTAACCCGTTAACCCGTTAACCAGTTAATCCCCAAAAAAAGCGCCCGATCTCTCGGGCGCCGTCATTATTGTGAGTCGCTAACCGGCCTTAGCCGTTGTTGGTCTGATTGATCAACTCGTTGACGCGGTTGATGCGGTTGTTGATGTCGTTGATGGATTCCGCTTCGCTGGTCCGGCTTCTGGCGCTTTCCAGCGAGGTTTTGGCGCGGCTGAACTGGGAGAGGGCGTTGGCCTTGGCGGCGTCGCGGTCCCGGGCCAGTTGTTTGGCTTTGGAGCCCACCGCTTTGGAAGCCTGGCGATCCAGGTCGATGAAGCGGTTGTATTGCTCCGTGCCTCTGGTCTGATACACCGCCGCGAGGACGATGTAGGGCTGGTGGAGCGAGGCGTTTTTGGAGATCGTGAGGTTGGCGTTGGTCTCCGCCTCGTTGTAGCGGCCCTGGGCCAGATAGATGGCGGCGAGGTTCAGATAGGCGTAGGCGTTGTTGGGATCGATCGCCTTGAGCTGGTTGATGGTGGTGATCGCCTTTTGGTTGTATTCGCCGGCAACCTGGGCATTCGGAGCGTCGGCGGCCATGGTGCGGTAGAGGCCAACCACGTTCAGATAGGCCTGGGGATTGGTGGGATCGCTCTTGATCAGGCCTTCATAGCGGGCGATGGCGTCGTTCATGCGGTTGGATTTTTGATAGGCGACAGCCAGCCTGCGGCTGATGACGTCGTTGTCCGGAGCCTGGTCGAAGGCTTTTTCCAGGAAGGGAATGGATTCGTTGAAGCTGCCTTCGTCATAGAGCATGAAAGCCAGGCGGACGTTCGCCGTCGGGTAGTCCGGATTAATCGCCAGGGCTTTGCGGAAATTCTCCTTGGCTTTGGTTTCGTTTCCGCTTTGGGAATACATGTTGCCGACGGCCAGATACATCTCTTCGTCCTGGTTGGCTTCCGCCAGTTTTTCCATCAGGGCCAGGCGTTTGGCGGGCTGATTGGTGGTGTCGTAGAGGCCGATCAGGGCCACAACGCTGCGCTGGTCGGTCGGCGCAAGCTCATAGGCCTTGAGGAAATTCTGTTCGGCGAGATCGTTCTTGCCGGCCTTCAGATAGGTGTTGCCCAAAAGGTAATAGGCGTCAATCTTGTCGGGCTTGAGGGCGATGACCTGTTTGAGCGATTTCTCCGCCTCTGTGTAGTTGCCGTTGTTGTAATAGTTCGCGGCGATGTTGAAGATTTTGTCCATTTCGTTGGAGACAAATTGGTTCAGCTCTTTCATGAAAGTTTCGTTGAGCACTTTCCAGCGGGCCTCTTTGTCGTTCACGACATTGAAACTGAGAGCGCGAAGCTCTTCCGACCGGGTGCTGTAGAAACGGGTCGCGATGCTGAAGACCCCGTTGCGGGCTTCGCTGACAGTGCCCATGATCAGGACGTCGGCGGCCACGCTTTGGGAGACCTCTTTCATCTCTTCGACCTCAAGATCCTCGACATCGTTGAAACCGGTTTCTTCAAACTGGATTTTGACGTCGTCCATGTCCAGCAAAACGTAATTTGGCTGGGGGGCAAAAACTTTGTCCGGCAGGTCGCGGACGGTGAGCAGGTGGGTGATGTTGCGGCTGGCGCTGTCCAGCGACTTCAGCGGCAGTATTGCGACCTTGGTGGCCAGTTCGGATTTCTGAACGCTTTCGACCTTAGCTTTGTTGCTGCTGCATCCAACTAAAACCAGCAACACTGCCAGGGCGACTAGGATCCACTTATTCATTATTCCTCCCGGAAATTATTAAGCTTTTTTTCAAACCAATTGGCGGTTGTATATCTGTCAAGCAAAAAGCTCTCAGGCCAGATTTGGAAAGATTTTCAGGCTACCCTGCGAAAACGCGGATACCGACCCCTGAAGATCGAGCAAGAGAGAGCCATCCTCCGCCAGGCCGGCTATCCTTCCCTGCGCCAGTCCCCCGGCGTGGGCCAGTTCGGCCTCCAGGCCGACTCCGTAGAGCCGCGCGGCGCAGTAATCCAGATACCCGCCCGGCGTCGCCAACAGTCCGGCGTCCCGTTCCACCCGGCGGCAGATCAACTCCGCGAGCAGAGAATTGGATACAGATAAACCAGTGTATTCAGATAATATAGCTGCATTAAATTCAAGTAATGCTTGATCACGTTCTACGTTAGTGTTTATTCCGATGCCTATTAGATATATGGATTCCGCTGGTTTGTGGGAACAGAGGATACCGCCCAGTTTGCTGTCGCCCAGCCAGATGTCGTTGGGCCACTTCAGGCGCAGATCCGGTAGCGGAAAAAGTTCGGCGAGAACCTGATGCGCGCAACGGCCGATATAGAGGGCAAAGGACGGCACGGAGGCAGGCCAGGCCAGGTCGAAGCTCAGCCACAAACCGCCGGAGGGCGAATGCCAGCAGTTGCCGTCGCGTCCGGCGCCGTGTGATTGGGTTCCGCAGCGGACCAGAAAGCGGTCCCGGGATTGGCCCGCGGCTCGCAGGCGCAGCAATTCCGCCATGGTGCTATCCAGATTGTCGTAGTAAAATTGCGCTCTCATGAGATGAACATGGCGTCGCCGTAGCTGAAAAAGCGATAGCGTTCGGCCACGGCAGCCTGATAGGCCTGTTTAACGAGGTCCAGTCCGGCAAAGGCGGAGATCATCATCAGCAGGGACGACCGGGGCAGATGAAAGTTCGTCAGCAAGGCGCTGGCGACCTTTATCTCCACTCCCGGGTAGATGAAGATGTCCGTCCAGTGGGAGCCGCTTTGCAGCTCACCCTCCCGGAAAAAGCTCTCCAGCGTGCGCATCGAGGTGCTGCCCACCGGGATCACCCTTCTGCCTTCGCGCAGGGCTAGGTTCACAGCTTCCGCGGTGGCCGGGGGCAGGCTGCAAAACTCGCTGTGCATCCTGTGTTGGTCGATCCGCTCCACCTTCACCGGCAGAAAAGTACCCATCCCCACGTGGAGGGTCACTTCATGCACCAAAACCCCCTTATGTCGCAGACGTTCCAGCAGCGCCTGGGTGAAGTGCAGTCCGGCGGTCGGCGCGGCCACGGAACCGGGCGTCGAGGCATAGACGGTCTGATACGTCAGGCGGTCGCCGGCTTCGTCCGGGCGGTGGATGTAGGGCGGCAGGGGGATGTGGCCGACCTTTTCCACTTCCTGCCAGTAATCGGTGTCCGGGGCAAACTCAACTTCCCGCAAACCTTCGGGATCAGGCAGCGAAACAAGCCCTTTCAGCCCGGGGGAAAACACTACCCACTGCTTAGCTTTCAGCCGTTTTCCCGGATGCACCAAGCACTGCCAGCACGGACCCTCCAACTGGCGAAGGAGAAAGACCTCGACCGGGGTCCCATTGTCCTTGTGCCCCAGCAGCCGGGCGGGGATGACCTTGCTGGAATTGAGCACCAACACGTCGCCGGCCCTCAGCAAGCCTTCGATGCCGGAGAAACGCAGGTGGCTGATCTCCCCCGTAGACCGCTCCAGATGGAGCAGGCGGGAGCTGTCGCGCTCTGCCAGCGGATACTGGGCGATCAGTTCCGGCGGCAGGTCATAGGCATAGGATTCCAGGTCCAGCGGGCCGGGTTTCACTTTTTATCGGGATACTTGATGATGTAGGATACGTTTTGCGCGTCGCTCAGGTGCGCGACGAATGATCCGAAGGCCACGGCGCTTTCCACCTTGATGGGGATCTTCCAGGCGTCGTCGCTCACCCAGATCAGGATCTTGCCGGATTGCTTGAACACCGCGCTGCCGCTGATCCTTGGCTCGATCACCAGGCAGTTGATCATCCCAAAGATGCTGGATATCTTTTCCCGGCGGTGCACCACCACTTCGGAATTCACGGAAAGTCCGTCCGTGGTGATGTTCACAAAGTGGGATTTCCCCGGTACCAGGTTCTGATTGCGCACCTGGTAGAAGGCGCTCAGGACGTCCTGCGAGACAGCAGGCAGCGTCTGTTCCTCGTTGATCCACTCTTTTTTCTTGTAGCTCCATTTCTGGTAGGTGGTCTTCAGGTTGGCCTGGTCGAAGATGTGGAGACGGTGTTGGCGGTAGCTGCCTTCCTGCATGGTTTTGGCTGATTTGTAGGGCAGCAGGGTATCTTTGTCCCACCAGGATTCCACCTTGTCGCGCACTTTAAAAAACTTGTCGAAGAAGGGATAGGTTCTGGCGTTGGTGCTGATGTACCAGACGCTGTTGCCCTGATAGGACGAGGACTTGATCTCGAAGGTGGCTCCGCCCACGTAGGCGGGCCCGTATTTCACTTTGAAAGTCAGCTTTTCGCCGTCCTTGAAGGCCAGCGCTCCGGCGCTTTGCAGCAGGGCCAGGAGCAGGATGACGAGCATCAGTTTGGAGATTTTCACTTTTCCTCCGTTAAGGAACCGGTGTCGACAGCGGAAAACCCGCCGTCCAGGGTTATGTTGACGCCGTTCAAATTGGCGATTTGGGGACTGAGCAGCAATTCCGCCAGCCGGATGATCTCGTCGATGGAGACCAGCTTTCCGGTGGGACTGGCAGCCCGCATCCGGGCAAAATAGTTTTGGCGAAACTTGAGATAGTCGCCCTCGTAATCCTCTTCCAGCCTGGTTTCCACCGGCGCGGGAGAGATCGCGTTGATCAGGATGCCGTGGCCAGCGTTTTCCAAAGCTGCGGTTTTGACCAGATTGACGATCGCCGCTTTGGCCGCGGCGTAGGCGGAACCCCGGATCAACCCCGTGGCCGCAACGTTGGAGCCAAACATCACCACCCGGCCGAAGCCGTTGGCGCGCATAGACGGCAACACGGCGTTGAGGATGTTGTAGGCGGCGCAGACGTTTTGGGTCAAAACACCGGCAAACACCTGGGGATCGCCCTCCGCCACCAAAGCAGCGTCGCTGCTGCGCACCGCGGCGGTGTGGACCAATCCGGCAGGTTCCGCGTTGAAGCCGCTTCTGGCTTGACTCAGGGCGGATTTTACCGCCTCTACGTCGCAGAGGTCACAGGATAGGGCGAGAACTCCGTCTGCTTTACTCAGGCCGTGGATGCGCCGGTTGTCCCGATGATAGAGCAGCAGCAGGGGCTTTCCGGCTTCCGCAAAACTGTGGGCCAGGCGGCTGCCGATCTGCCCGTTGGCGCCGGTGATGATTGTGAAGCCGGTCATAAGCTGGCGATGTGCTCCGTCAGTTGCAGCGCCACGTCGAATTTGTCGCCCGTCAGCACCCGGTTTTTCTTGCTTTTGGCGCCGATCAGGATGAGCCTGGTTTGATCCGCTCCGGCCGTATCCAAATGATTTACGCAGATAAGGTCGAGGTTTTTCCGCTCCAGCTTGGCTTTGGCGTGTTCCTCCAGCTTTTCGGTCTCGGCCGCGAAACCGACCAGGATCTGGCCGGGCTTCTTTTGCTTTCCCAACTGCGCCAGGATGTCAGGCGTGGGAACCAGTTCCAGGCTTAGCTTCGCGCCCTTTTTGATCTTTTGGGTGGCCACGGAGGCAGGTTTGTAGTCCGACACCGCAGCGCATTTCACGATGATCCGGGCGCTGTCCGCCTCCTGCATCACTGCGTCGTACATTTCGCCCACGGTGGGCGCGAAAATGGTCTTATAAAGGTTTATCGGCAGATCTCCGGCTACCTGGCCATGGACCAGAGTCACCTTCGCCCCGCGCAGCGCGAAAGCCCTGGCGATGGCGATTCCCATCTTCCCGCTGGAACGGTTGGAGATCATACGCATCGGGTCGATCGGCTCCGCCGTGGCGCCGGCAGTCACCAGCACGCTCGTTCCAGCCAGGTCTTCCGTGTGCTTCAGATAACAGCGGATGGCGTGGACCACGTCGTCGTTGGGAGGATACTTGCCCACGCCCTCGTAGCCGCAGGCAAGCATACCGCTGTCCGGCTCCAGGATGTGGTTTCCCCGCTGCCTGAGGGTGGCGAGGTTGGCCTGTGTGGCGGGATGGTTGTACATGTGCACGTTCATCGCGGGGATAAAGAGAGCTGGCTGGGTGTGCGCCAGCAACAGGGTGGAAAGCAGGTCGTCGGCGAGACCCGCGGCGGCTTTGGCGATGATGTTCGCCGTGGCCGGCGCCACCACGATCAGATCCGCCCAATCCGCCAGGGTGATGTGGGGAATCGGATCGGAATCCTCCCACAGCGAGGTGTGGGCCGAGGAATGGGTGATCGCTTCAAAATTGACGGGAGCCACGAACTCCTGAGCGTTGGCGGTGAGGACGGTTTTCACCTCACAGCCGAGTTTGGTCAGCCGGCTGGCGAGGTCGATCGCTTTGTAGGCGGCGATTCCACCGCTCACGCAGAGAAGGATCTTGTTATCCATCATACCTTCCTGGAAATTTTGTCCATTGTTTGACCGCGGCGGATTTGTGTCAATTGGAAAACCGGTCCGCCCTTTTGAAACTATACCCAGGCAGGCCGCCAATCCTGCACAATATCGACGGTTGGCAGCTTGCGTTCCCAAGCTGATAAATTGAAGCGGACCAGCTGCCCGGCACCAGCCGAAAATGGCTGTTACTCCAGGGCAGCCGGTCCGCCTATTGTCAATGGCAGTCAGGGGCGCCTTATATGAAGAGGTTCAGATTGGCCTGCTCTGCTTCGGCGAGGTAGGTGGCGACTCCGCCGATCGTGACGCCGTCGATCAGTTCGGAGGCGTGGACGCCCATGATGTCCATCGACATCTGGCAGGCGATCATCTCCACTCCCGCGTGCAGGGCTTGCTGGATCATCATCTCCAGGGAGTCGACATTCTTGTCGCGCATGCGTTTGCGCATCATCACGGGACCCAGCCCAAACATGTGGAGTTTGGACAGCCCCAGGCCCTGGCTGCTGTCTGGCAGCATCATGCTGAACATCCTGCCCATCAGGTCCTTGCTCACGTGCGGCTTGCTGTGGCGCTTGATCACGTTGAGGCCCCAGAAGGTGAAGAACATCGTCACTTTCTTGCCGGTAGAGGCGGCGCCGTTGGCGATCACAAAGGAAGCCAGGGCGCGGTCCATGTCGTCGCTGAAGACTATGAGTGTCTTGTTTTTGCCGCCCGACCCGGCCGAAATCTGCGTCCCGCCGCCCTTCTGAACGGTGGCCACGATCTTCTTCCCCACCTCGGAGATGCCGATCAGGGTGTTGCCCGTCATTTGGCACCAGGCGGGGACGTCTTTGCCAAACCCGGGATCGGAGGCCGCGATCTTTAGTTGGTCGCCCGCGGATAGCTTGTCCATCTCCTGTTTCAGGCGCATGATCGGCCCCGGGCATTGCAGGCCGCTGGCGTCCGCTTCGACAACCTTGCCGGTGGCGGCCACCGGTTTGGCTTCCTCGGTCTGATACAGGTGATCGTCCTTATGGATGAAATCTTTGGAAAAGATGTCTTCGTTGCCCTGTTTCTGGGTGGCGTGTTCATAGGTCATGTAGCCGCCGGAAAGGTTGAAAACCTCCGGGAATCCGTTCTGCGAAAGGATGCGGCAGGCAAAGTAGGACCTCCGCCCGGAACCGCAGTAGACCACCAGTTTCTTGCCCTGGGGCAGCTCGCCGAGGCGGGCGCGCAGCTCGTCCACGGGCAGGTTGATCGAGTTTTCGATGTTGCCCAGGGCGAATTCATCCGCCGTGCGCACATCGAGCAGGACTGTCTTGGAATAATCCAGATCCCGCAGTTCGTCCCAGTGGATGATTTTCACCTGGCCGCGGAGGATGTTTTCCGCCACCAGTCCCGCCACGTTGACGGGGTCTTTGGCGGAAGAGTACGGCGGCGCGTAGGCGTGTTCGATCTCGATCAGGTCGGTCACCGTTTCGCCGTGTTTCAGGATGTGGGCCATCATGTCGATGCGCTTGTCCACGCCGTCGAAACCCACGATCTGCGAACCCAGCAGGCGTCCGTCCTGGGGATCGAAGACGATCTTGAGGGTCAGCGGCAGGGCGTCCGGATAGTAGCCGGCGTGGGAGGAAGCGTGGATGATGGATGACACGTAGGGGATCCCTTCGTGTTTGAGGACTTTTTCGGAAACCCCGGTGGCGCCGACGGTGAGGTCAAAGACCTTGGCGATGGCGGTGCCGATGGAGCCGATGTAACGGTTTTTGTTGCCCAAAACGATGTTGTTCGCGGCGATCCGGCCCTGTTTGTTGGCCGGCCCCGCCAGGTAGGTGAGGGTGGGCTTTTGGGTGATCGGGCTGGGAAAGACTATGGCGTCGCCGACTGCGTAGATGTCCGGATCACTGGTCTGCAGGTATTCGTTGACCACGATGCCTTTGTTTATGCCCAGTTCCAGGCCGGCCGCTTCCGCGAGGGCGCTGTCCGGCCTCACGCCGATGGAAAGGATCACCAGGTCCGCGGAGAGCGACTTTCCGCTCTTCAGATTCACCTTCAACCCATCTGCCTGGCGCACAAAGGAATTCACGGCGTCCTTTAGGTAAAACTCCACGTTTTTCCCCTTCAGGTGTTGATGAACTATCGCCGCCATCTCGTAATCCAGGGGCGTCATCACCTGTTCCGCCATCTCCACGATGGTGACCCGGATGCCCAGGTGATGCAGGTTTTCCGCCATTTCCAGGCCGATGAAGCCAGCGCCCACGATCAGCGCGTGGTCCACCTTGTTTTCCTTCACGAAATCCTTGATGCGGTCGGTATCCGGAACGTTGCGCAGGGTGAAGATCAGCTCGTCGTTGATGCCGGGGATCGGCGGCCGCAAGGGGTCCGCGCCGGGGGAAAGAACCAGCTTGTCGTAATTTTCCGCATACGTTTCGCCGGTCTTGAGGTTCTTCACCGTCACCAGTTTCGCCTGGCGGTTGATCGCCGTCACCTCGCTATTGATGCGGACATCAACATTCAGCATGGCCCGGAAACTTTCCGGAGTTTGCACGAACAGGCGTTCCCGCTCGCTGATCACGTCGCCGACATAGTAGGGCAGACCGCAGTTGGCGTAGGATATGTAGCTCCCGCGCTCAAACATGACTACCTGGGCTTGTTCATCCAACCGGCGAAGCCTGGCGGCAGTGGTGGCACCGCCGGCGACTCCTCCTACGATAACGTATTTGGCCATCGTTCATCTCCTGTGGGGGTAATGTCAAAACTGTCACGCGCATAAAGATTGACCCGCGACAATGATATTATAAGCGCACTATTTAATAACGCAAAGATCATCACGCATTTTCCGTTCCGAACTTGGGGCCAATCCCTGCCGACTTGACTTGGCAGTTCGTCCGTGGTCTGGCCGGAAATGACCATTATTCCGCCGCAGCGCCCTGTGCCCCGGATTTGAACAGCCTCGCCCCCGCTTTTACCTGTCCGCTCCCCGGCCTTGGGGAGGAAAAATGCTTGACTTATATTGCCTTTTGAATTTTATGCCCTTTCAAAGGATTAATCCACAGGAGATCATACATGAAACGTCTCGTTTTTTTGACCATTGCGATTGTGCTGATCCTGTCAGCGTGCAGTTCAAACCAGAAGATCACCCGCGAGGGCAAGGTCAATCTGATGACCGCCAACGAAGCTTACAACCGCCAGGACGTCGATGAAGCCCTGACCTATTACGAACTGGTGCTGAAAGACAATCCGGACAACGCCGTGGCCCTGCGCCGGGTGGCCGACATCAACCTCTACAACGGCGAGAGATTGCCTGAACGCGCCGTGGAACTGAACAAAGCCGCCTATGAAGGCTATGCCAAAGCGATCAAGGTGATGGAAGGTTTTGAGAAAAAGAAAGACAAGGACCTCGCCGACATCCGCGACATGAAGAAACGCCGCACCAGCGCCTGGACCCGCATCTATAAAGCCGGCGAAGCCCAAAAGGAAGCCGGAAACTCCAACGACGCCCTGCGCATCTTTGAAACGGTCGCCGCTTTGGATCCCAGCCGCGTTGAGCCCCTCATCATGCTCAAGACCATCTACCAGAATGATCTCAAGGACAACGACAAGGCCGAGCGGATCATGCTGCAGATCTACGCCAAAAATCCCAACGACCCCATCCTGCTCCAGGAAATGGGCGTGTTTTATTACAACAAGAAAGATTATGCCACCGCCAAGCCCTACTTCGAACAAGTCTATGCCAAAGAGCCCCTCAACCTCAACAACCTGATCTACCTTGGCAGCTGCTATTTCGAACTTGGTGATTACGCCGAAGCCAAGAGGGTTAACCAGATCGTGCTGAGCCAGGATCCGAACAACCCGGACAGCATCAACGACGCCAAGTTCATCGCCTACAAGCTGAAAGACAACGCCAGCGCCCTTGGCTACCTCAAACAGCTCTTGGCCCTGCGCGACGACGATAAGGACTATCAGGAAATCAGCTTCCTGCTCAACGAGATGCAGAGATACGACGAACTGATCACCTACGCCAAAAAGTGGTACGCCTACGACAACACCAACAAAGACGCCGTCCGCCTGGTCATCCTCGGCGCCGGAATGACCAAAAACAAAGCCCTGGCCGACGAATACACCGCCATCCTCACCAAAATGAACTAATCCCCACCGGATAGATTGAGAGCCTGTCCCCGCGGCAGGCTCTTTCTTTTATATGAAAGCGAAACTCAGCCCCGCCTATCTCTACGCCCTGGCCGCCATTCTGGCTTGGTCGACCGTCTCCACCACCTTCAAGCTGACCCTGACCCAACTCACGCCGCTGGGGCTGTTGCTGCTTTCCTCTCTGGCCGCGACCCTGTTTCTGACCGCTGCCAACGCCGTTTCCGCCCCAGCCGGGGCTTTCCGGGGGTTTTGGCGCAACCTGCTCCGTTCCCTGCCGGCGGGCGCCCTGAACCCCTTCATCTACTATCTCATGCTGTTTGTGGCCTACAATCGCCTCCGGGCGCAGGAAGCGCAGGTGCTAAACTACACCTGGGCGATAGTCCTGGCCCTGCTCTCCATCCTCATCTTGAAACAGAAATTCCGCCTGCGTGACCTGCTCGCCCTCTGCCTCAGCTTTTTTGGAGTGATGGTGATTTCCACCCGGGGCAAACTGGCCAGCCTGGATTTCAGCGATCCGCTGGGTTCCGGCCTGGCGGTCTCCACCTCGTTGATCTGGGCGGTTTACTGGATCATCAACATGCGCGACGACCGCCCGGCGGTGTTGAAACTGATGTACAACTTCCTGGCGGGGACCCTGTTGATCCTGCTCTACGCCCTTGTGGCCAACCGGTGGGAGGGCGGCTTGCTGATCCGTCCCGAAGCTTCGGCCGGTCTGGGCATTCTGGGCGCGGCGTACGTTGGGATCTTTGAGATGGGCTTCACCTTCATCCTCTGGCTCAAAGCCCTGCAGAGCGGGTCAGACACGCCCGGGGTGGCCAATCTGATCTTTGTGACGCCGTTCATTTCCCTGCTCTTCATCTCGCTGGTCCTCAAAGAAAGCATCCATCCAGCCACCCTGGTTGGTTTGCTGATAATAATCGGCAGCAACCTGTTCCAGAAACTGCCCCGCAAAGCTTGATTCAACGGGCTCGCTTTTTACCGCGAGATCCGCATCTTCATCCGCCCGGCCTGCGGGGACACTGTTTAACCACCCGCCCTAAAAGGGTATTTCCAACTGCTCGCAACCTTCCTGGCCGCTGAGGTCCAGTTTGCCCACCCCCACGCCCAACAGGCGGATCTTGCGGCCGGTGTCCCAATTTGCCACCAGCAGCTTCTGGGCGTATTCAAACAGCAGCTCGCGGTCGTTGGAAGCCTCCGGCAAGGAGCAGGAGCGGGTGATCAGTTCAAAGTTATCATATTTGATCTTGATCACGATGTTGCGCCCCATGATGCCGCTGAAGCAGAGCCGGTTCACCAGCCGTTCCACCAGTTCCTTCAGGTGTTCCAAAATCTCGTCCACATCGCCGATATCCGTGTGGAAAGTGTGTTCGCAACTCGCCGATTTCGGATCGCTTTCGGTGATCACCTCACGGTTGTCGATGCCCCTCACTACCTGGTAATAATAGGCGCCGCTCTTGCCAAAATGGCGGATCAATTCTCGCAGTTCCCAGCCGTAGAGGTCTTTTCCGGTGTGGATGCCCAGCTTGTTCATCCTGGCGGCGGTCACCCTGCCCACGCCGTGAAACTTGCCGACCGGCAGCGCGAAGAGGATCTCCTCCGTGTTTTCCGGCGTGATCACCGCCAGTCCGTCGGGTTTGCGCAGTTCGGAACCGATCTTGGCGAGGAACTTGTTGTAGGATACCCCCGCGGAGCAGGTCAACCTCGTCTGTTCCAGGATTTCGGCCTTGATGCGTTGGGCGATCTCCACCGCGTCAGCTTCGCCAACCTTGTTTTCCGTCACGTCCAGATACGCCTCGTCCAGGGACATCGGCTCCACCAGTTCGGTGTATTTTTTGAAGATGCTCAGAATCTGCTCCGAGACTTCGCGGTAGAGTTTGAAGCTGGAATGCACAAAGATCCCCTGGGGGCACAGCTTCCAGGCCTGGTGCGAGCTCATGCCGCTGTGCACGCCATACTTGCGGGCCTCGTAGGAACAAGTGGAAACCACTCCCCGTCCATTGGGGGATCCGCCCACGATCACGCATTTCCCCGCCAGTTCCGGGTTTTCCCGAATCTCGATGGCGGCGAAATAGGCGTCCATGTCGATGTGGATGATCTTTCTCATCCGGCCAGTCTGCATCCCCGCCCTTTCAGTCAAGATTTTTCTTGCGGGGTTGGGTCTCTTGCGGAGTAAGCATATCATCCTTAAAGATTTTTTGCTTGACACCTGAGGCAAATATCTTTTCGATAGTTTCAAATGAAAGAAAGGGAGGATATCGTGAAAACATCAGGTATCTTTTTCGCCATAATCATCATTCTGTTCCTGCTGCCGTTTACGGTGGTCAATTTCAACGGGGAGAAGCTTGATTCCCTCAACGGTTACCAAATGGCCCTGGGAAGCAAGGTGAAAGCTCCGTCCGTGGAGCAGATCGGCAAAGTGATGGGCATAGACCTCACCCAATTCGGGGCGATGGTAGATCCCAACCTGCTCAATCCGGAACCCATCCCGGTCAAGGCCAAACCCATGGTTCTGATCCCGTTGGTCCTCGCCATCCTGGGCCTGCTCACAGCCCTGTTCATGTCCGCCAAAAGCTACATCGTACCCCTGGCGTTGGCCGTTCTGGGCTTCATCCTGATGCTCTTCAAGGGCGGGGCGAGCTTCCAACTCAGCAACCTGAACGCCAATCAACTGGAGTATTTCCAAAGCGGAAACACTCTCTGGTATTGGCTGACGTTGCTCGGCTTCCTGCTGGCGGCGATCTTCGCCTACCTGGCCGGCCGCAAGAGCCCCATCACCAAAGAACAAATCTCCAATATAATCCCGGACAAGGTGGAAAACGCCTTCGGTAAAGCCAAAGATTCCGTGACCGCCGCCGGCGCTGCCGCGCTCAACAAGGCCGACGACCTCTATGATAAAGCAAAGGAAAAGGTCGAAGACACCTACGACAAGGCCAAGGACACCATCGAATGCGCCAACCTCGACGACAAACTGGACAACGTCCTCGACAAAGCCAAGGAAAAGATCGACACCACCTACGACAAAGTGAAAGACAAGGTGGAAGACACCGTTGACAAAGTCAAAGACCTCGTCGACGATGACACCACCAAATAACAGATAAGTATCCCCTCATGGCAGCAAGGCTGTTTTCTGCCTAGCGCGGGGATCGGCCTTGCTGCGTGCTTTTTTTTAACTTCAGGAGGTTAAAATGCAAATTCCCAAAGAACTTACCAACGACATTCTGGCCAGTGTGGCCAAAAACGTTATGAACAAACTGACTCCCCAGGACGATACCCCCGATGACGACAATTCCATCCTCGGCCTGGTGAAGAGCGCTCTCAGTCCTGACCAGGACAAGGAAACAGGCGTCTTCGGGCTCATCACCAACGCCCTCTCCGATTCCGAAGGCGGCGTGACCGACTCCCTCACCGGCATCCTGGGCGGCCTGCTCAATCAGGGCGGCGGTGGCGGCGGCATTCTGGACGCCATCGGCGACATGCTGGGCGGCGGAAAGGCGGAGCCTGAACCGGAACCCCAACAGCAATCCTCCGGCGGCCTGATGGACATCCTCGGTGGCTTGCTGGGCGGCAAGAAAGAGCCTGAGCCCGAACCCCAACAGCAATCCTCCGGCGGCCTGATGGACATCCTGGGCGGCATGCTCGGCGCCAAGAAAGAACCCGAACCCCAAAAGGAAAGCGGTTTGATGGGCATGATCGCGGACGCCATCGGCGGCGAAGGCGTGATCGGCGACCTGTTGGAAGGCATCCTCTCCAGCAAGGGTATCACCGCCAGCAACCTCTCCGGCAACAACGCCATGTCCGACGGCATCAAGAAATTCCTGGTCAACATGATTTCGGAATACGTGATGGGCAAAATCAAAGCCAAACTCACCGGACAACAGCAATCCGGCAGCAACATCATCGGAAACATCCTGGACGCCCTCACGCCCAACAACTGAACGGCATAACCACATTTGATACAAAGCCGGGGCTTCGGTTCCGGTTTTTTTAATACAATCAGTTCGCAGCCTAAAGAGACCAGATAAATCAGTTGAAGACCTACATCCGCGTGTCCGCGCAGATTTATCTTGACATCGGCGGGCATCCCTCAATATATGAACACATATTCATATATGAAGGATGACTTGATGGATAGCTGCAACTGCAAAAACATGACAGCCAAAGAAATAGCCAAGATAAAAGAAGAACTGCCGGACGACGCGACCCGGGAATACCTAAGCGACTTTTTCAAGGTTTTAGGCGACGACACCCGCCTGAAGATTTTGCACTACCTCTCCCGCCGGGAACTTTGCGTGGCGGACCTGGCCGCGCTGGCGGGGATGAGCCCCTCCGCGGTCTCGCATCAGCTGAAGATCCTCCGTCTGCACCGCCTGGTGAAGTTTCGCAAGGAAGGCACCACGGTCTACTATTCGCTGGACGACCACCATGTGCAAAGCGTGTTCGAAGTGGCGTTGGAGCACGTTTCCGAAGGCAGGGCGCGATGACTGTGCGCGAATACGACATCTCCAATCTCAACTGCGCGGATTGCGGCAGCAAGATCGAAGCCAGGATCAAGACGCTGCCCGGCGTGAACAGCGCTAACCTGGATTTCATCAATAAAAAGCTGCGGGTGGAATACCACAGCAAGGTCGACAACCCCCTGGAGCGGCTGAACCTGGTGGCGGGCAGCATCGAACCCGGAGTGGTGATATCGCATCCCGGCGAGGGCAGCGAGGCCAGACCAGGCCTCCGTTTTTGGTCGCCGCTGGCGGTGGGAACGCTGCTGATGGCGGTCGCGGCCCTCTTCCCCACGCCCTTCTCACCCTGGGTTAGCCTGGCGGCATACCTGTTGGTGGGCCACCGGGTGCTGATCGCGGCGGTGAAATCGATCGGCGCGGGCCAGCTCTTTTCCGAAAAGCTGCTGATGAGCATCGCCACCGTGGGCGCCCTGTTCCTGGGCGAATACGTTGAAGCCGGCGCCGTGATGCTGCTCTATGAGATCGGCCAATGGCTGGAAGACCGCGCGGTGGAAAAATCCCGCGGGGCGGTGAAGGCGATGCTGGCCCTCAAGCCTGACGAAGCGCACCTGAAAACGGAGCAGGGCACGCAGGACCGCCGTCTGTCAGACATCGCCGCGGGAGACACGATCCTGGTCTATCCCGGCGAACGGATCCCCCTCGACGGAACGGTCCGCAAAGGCCAGAGCAGCCTGGACACCTCGTCCCTCACCGGCGAAGCGGAACCGCTGTTCGTATCCGAAAACACGGAAGTCTTCGCCGGGTTTTTGAACAACTCCGGCCTGCTGGAGATCGAAGTGACCGGCACCGAAGCGGAGAGCACGATCACCCGCGTGATGAACATGATCGAACACGCCAGCGCCCGGAAATCCCGCCAGGAGAAGTTCATCACCCAGTTTTCCCGCTACTACACACCCACGGTGGTGGGACTTGCGGCGCTGGTCTTCCTCGTTCCCACGCTGCTTGGCTGGGGCGCGGACATCTGGCTGAAGCGGGCTTTGGTCTTTCTGATCGTATCCTGCCCCTGCGCGCTGGTGATCTCGATCCCGCTGACCTACTACATTGGGATCGGCGGCGCCGCCAAGCGCGGGATCATCCTCAAAGGCAGCAGCTACCTGGACGTTTTGCGCAAGGTGGACACCGTGGTCTTCGATAAAACCGGCACCCTGACCACCGGCGAGCTGCGGCTGGAAAAGATCTTGGTCAAGGGCGAACACAGCCCCGACGAGCTGTTGGAGGCCCTCTACCGCTGCGAATTCACCTCCTCGCATCCCTTCGCCGCCGCCATCAAGACCGCCTACACCGGACTCTACGAGGCCAAAGAGGTTGCCGCCTACTCCGAATACCCCGGCCAGGGCGTGTTGCTCCAATACGGTTCCGACCGGCTGATAGCGGGCTCCGCGGCGTTCTTGGGCAGCTATGGATTTTTGGACCTCATCGCCGCCGAAGGCTCCAGCGCCGTCCACGCCGCGAAAAATGACCTCTATCTGGGCTGCGTGACTTTTTCCGACGAACTCAAACCCGGCATCGCGGAAGCGCTGGCCGCTCTGAAAGAACAGGGAGTGAAGCGCAATATCATGCTCTCCGGCGACAAGCTCCAAAAGGCGGAGTCCGTGAGCCGCGAACTGGGCCTGGACGGATTTTTCGCCGAACTGCTGCCGGGACAGAAGCTGGCCAAACTGGAAGAGATCATGCGCGGAGGCCAGGGCAGGACAGCCTTCGTGGGAGACGGGATGAACGACGCGCCCGCGCTGGCCAGGGCGGATGTGGGCATCGCGATGGGCAAAATCGGCAACCAGGTCTCGGTGGAAAGCGCTGATGTGGTGCTGCTGAACGACCATCCCAAACAACTGGCGGAACTGTTTCAGATCTCGCGCGCGACGGGCAGGACAGTGGTCCAGAACGTGGCCCTGGCCCTGGGGGTGAAAGTGTTGGTGATGGCGCTCGGCCTGGGTGGGATCAGCGGACTCTGGGAAGCGATCATCGCGGACGTCGGAGTCACGCTGTTGGTGATCTTCAACTCCCTGCGGCTGACCCGGCAAAAGGCGGAACTTGACAAAAACCGCCAGTTCAGCTTTCAGGAATTGCAAACCGATTGAAGCTAATCATGGAGATATCATGCCGATAAAGATCACTTTACCCGATGGATCAGTGAAAGAATACGAACAGCCGGTGGACGCCCTGAGGGTGGCCAACGACATCAGCCCCCGCCTGGCCGCGGCCTCGGTCTGCGCGGAGGTGGACGGCAAACTTTGCGACCTCGACCACGTCATCGACCGCGACGCCAGCCTGGTGCTGCACACCTTCAAGACCGACACCGGCCGCGAAGTATACTGGCACAGCACTTCCCACCTGATGGCGCAGGCCGTAAAGCAGCTCTTCCCCGCCGTGAAAGTGACCATCGGCCCCGCCATCGAGCAGGGGTTCTACTACGATTTTGACCGCGACACCCCCTTCACCGACGAAGAACTGGCCCGGATCGAGGAAAGGATGCGCGAGCTGAGCCGGCAAAACCTGGCCTACAGCCGCCGGGAGCTCTCCAAAGCCGAGGCGGTTGAGATGTTCAAAGCCATGGGCGAGGATTACAAGCTGGAAATCCTGGCCGAGATTCCGGACACGGATATCATCAGCACCTATAGCCAGGGGGATTTCAGCGACCTCTGCCGCGGGCCACACATCCTCGACACCGGCAAGATCAAGGCCATCAAGCTGCTCAAGACCTCCGGCGCCTACTGGCGCGGCGACGAAAAGAACAAGATGCTCCACCGCATCTACGGCATCAGCTTTCCCAGCCAGAAAGAGCTGGACGAACACCTGGAATTCCTCCGCCTGGCGGCTCTGCGAGACCATCGCAAGCTGGGCAAGGACCTGGACCTCTTTTCGATCAGCGAGGAAGTCGGCCCCGGATTGGTGCTCTGGCACCCCAACGGCGCCATGATCCGCCATCTGATCGAGGCCTATTGGAAAGACGAGCATCTGAAGCACGGCTACAAGTTTGTCTACACCCCCCACGTGGGCCGTTCCAACCTGTGGCAGACCAGCGGACACCTCGGATTTTACCAGGAAAACATGTATTCCGCGATGGACGTCGAAGGCCAGGACTACTATATCAAACCGATGAACTGCCCCTTCCACATCTCCATCTACAACGCCACCCTGCACAGCTACCGCGAACTGCCGATCCGCCTGGCGGAATTGGGCACCGTCTACCGCTACGAGCGCTCCGGCGTGCTCCACGGCCTGATGCGCGTCCGCGGCTTCACCCAGGACGACGCCCACATCATTTGCACCCCCGAACAGCTCGACGGCGAGGTCGAAAAGCTGATCGTGTTCGCGCTGGACATGCTGAAACACTTTGGCTTCAAAGAATTTCTGATCTACCTCAGCACCAAGCCGGAAGCGGCGGTGGGCGAAACCAAGGACTGGGACGTGGCCACCGAAAGCCTCCGCCATTCCCTGGAAAAGCTCGGCCTGGCCTACGCTGTGGATGCCGGCGGCGGCGCCTTTTACGGACCCAAGATCGACATCAAGATCAAGGACGCCCTCGGCCGCGCCTGGCAGTGCACCACCATCCAGTTCGATTTCAACCTCCCCACCCGCTTCGACATGCAATATGTGGGCGCGGACAACGCCCCCCACCGGCCCTACATGATCCACCGCGCCGTCCTGGGCTCCGTGGAACGCTTTTTCGCCACTTTGCTGGAATACCACGGCGGCAACCTGCCGCTTTGGCTGGCTCCGGTGCAGGTGGTGGTGATGCCGATCACCGACGCCCAATTGGACTACGCCCGCAAAGTGATGGATGAGCTGCAACTGGCCGGCTTCCGCTGCGAACTGGACGTCCGTGGCGAAAAGATCGGTTACAAGATTCGCGACGCCGAACTGCGCAAGATCCCCTACATGTGCGTGGTCGGTAAAAAAGAAGAAGAGGCGGGCACCCTGACCCTGCGCCGCCACACCGCCGGCGACCTCGGCTCTATGGACCTCGCTTCCGCCACGGAGCGGATGCGTTCCGACACCTGATCCCATGGACAGGTTTCGCTGGCGCCAGCCCCAGTGCACTTCGCCCCAACGGCTGTTGGTCTGCCGCTGAGATGGAGATCCTCGAACTCCTCAAAAAAGAGCTGAAACTGGAAGCCGAGGCGATCCTGCTGATGGCGGAGCGGCTCGACCCAGCGCAGGTGGAAAAAGCCTTTGCCCTGCTGTTGAATTGCCAGGGCAAGGTGGTGCTGACCGGGATCGGCAAGGCCGGCATCATCGCCCGCAAGATCTCCGCGACCCTGGCCAGCACGGGCACGACCTCGATCTTCCTCCACGCCGCGGAAGGCATCCACGGCGACCTCGGCATGCTGCAGCCCACGGACGTGGTGATGGCCGTTTCCAATAGCGGCAGCACGCAGGAATTGCTGTCCATCATCCCCTTCATCAAGTTTATCGGCATCCCCCTGATCGCCATCACCGGCAACGTCAGCTCCCCCCTCGCGCAAGCGGCGGACGCTGTTTTGGACTGCTCCGTTCCCGCGGATTTTGAAGCATTGGGCCTGGTGCCCACCTCCAGCACGACGGTGGAACTGGCTCTGGGCGACGCTTTGGCGATCCTGCTCCTGAAGCAGAAGCGGTTTTCACTCACGGATTTCGCCCGCTTCCACCCCGGCGGCAACATCGGCAAAAAGCTGCTGCTGAAGGTGGAAGACCTGATGCACGGCGGCGCCGAACTGCCCCTGGTGGACCTCGACGCTCCGATGAGCGGCGTGATCCTGGAGATGACCTCCAAAAAGCTCGGCTGCGCCGCTGTGGTGGATTCCGCCGGCAAACTGGCCGGGATGGTGACCGACGGCGATCTGCGCCGCCAGATCCAACTCAGAGAGGACGAACTGCTGCAAACCAGCGCCAGGGACTGCATGACGCCGAATCCCAAGCGCTGCCGGCCGGAAGACCTGGCCGCCGCCACCCTCAAGCTGATGGAAGATCACAAGATCACGATGCTGCCGGTGGTCGATACCGCTGACCACGTGGTGGGCATGCTGCACCTGCACGACCTCGTGCGCGCCGGCGTGATCTGAACCAGTGTCCGACCCCGTCCACGCAACCCTTTCCCCCGCTCTGACGGCCGCCATCGGACGGCTCTATTCCCCCCAATCCGAACTGACCTACTTTGCCGGCGGACACAAGTGGTCCGACGGCGTCCTTTACCAGTTCAGCCGCGACGGCCAAAGCTACATCCTTAAACTGGTACCGGCGGCTGATCCCGGCAAGACCGCCGCGCTGGAAGAGCGCCTATGCTATCAGGAATATCTTGGCCAGGCCGGAATCGACGTCATCTGCCCCATCCACTCCGAACGGGGAAATCTGATCGAAACCGTGGAACTCGGCCAACCCTATGCCGCCTTTGCCTGGCGCAAGGTGGAGGGAGACCAGATTCAGCTCCGCGACCCGGTCGACCTGGCGGGATTTTACTTTGGCTGGGGCGGCCTGGTGGGCAAGATCCACCGCCTGGCTCAGGACTGGCCGCGGTGGGAGCGCTCTCTGGCCGTGGATGGGGCCGGCAGGGCGCTAATCTCCCGGGAACGGGAATGGCAGACATTTTACGACTGGATACCCGATCCCGAGGTCAAAGCCGCCTGGCTGGAGCTCCAATCTGAACTGGATGCACTGCCCGTGCGGCGGAACAATTTCGGCTTCATCCACAACGATCCCCATCCGGGCAACATCCTCGTCAACGGCGAACGCCTGACGCTGCTGGATTTCGACGTCTCCAACTACATGTGGTTCATCACGGACCTCGCCACCTGCGTTTACAGCGAATACTCGCGCTGCGGCTTCCACAGCGGCTACGCCCACCGGGTGAAAGAGCTGCCGGAGCTGTTCATCAAACCCTTCCTGAAGGGATACCAATGCCAAAACGCCTTGCCCCGCGAGGAATTTGAACGCCTGGAACTGTTTCTGAACTACCGGCGCTTTCTGATGTTCACGGTCTTTTACGAACAGATCAAAACCGGCGACCCAGTCTACCTGGAAAAGTTCAAAGGCCATATCCTGAACGCCGATCGCTATCTGCCGTTCGATATCCTCGACCTGGTGGAGCTGTGAACGTTGTTTGAGGGAACAGAGGTTTGTTTTACCACAGAGAAACAGAGAAAGCAGAGAAGAGTGAACAGAGGGTTTTCATACGGATTTAACGGATGAACCGGATTCATAGACAAATTGGATCCCTAACCCCATATCACCCTCAAATTCGTGTAGTTAGTGTAATTCGTGGACAATCCCTTCAATCCTGTTCATCCCCATCCATTCCAGATCAGGCGGAGTGCAAAGGAGTAAAATCAGAGGATTGATATTGGGTTTGAGGAAGCAGAGGTTTGTTTTACCACAGAGAAACAAAGAAAGCAGAGAAGAGTGAACAGAGGGTTTTCATACGGATTTAACGGATGAAACGGATTAAACGGATTCATAGATAAATTGGGTCCCTAACCCCCATATCACCCTCAAATTCGTGCAATTCGTGCCATTCGTGGACAATCCCTTCAATCCTGTTCATCCCCATCCATTCCAGATCAAGCGGAGCGCAAAGGAGTAAAATCAGAGGATTGATATTGGGTTTGAGGAAGCAGAGGTTTGTTTTACCACAGAGAAACAAAGAAAGCAGAGAAGAGTGAACAGAGGGTTTTCATACGGATTTAACGGATTAAACGGATTAAACGGATTCATAGACAAATTGGATCCCTAAACCCCATATCACCCTCAAATTCGTGCAATTCGCGCCATTCGTGGACAATCCCTTCAATCCTGTTCATCCCTGATCCATGCCAGATCAGGCGGAGCGCAAAGGAGTAAAATCAGAGGATTGATATTGGGTTTGAGGAAACAGAGGATTGTTTTACCACAGAGATACAAAGAAAGCAGAGAAGAGTGAGCAGAGGGTTTTCATACGGATTAAACGGATTCAACGGATGAAACGGATTCATAGACAAATTGGATCCCTAACCCCATATCACCCTCAAATTCGTGTAATTAGTGTAATTCGTGGACAATCCCTTCAATCCTGTTCATCCCTGATCCATGCCAGAACAGGCGGAGTGCAAAGGAGTAAAATCAGAGGATTGATATTGGGTTTGAGGAAGCAGAGGATTGTTTTACCTCAGAGAAACAAAGAAAGCAGAGAAGAGTGAACAGAGGATTTTCATACCCGGAGTTTCGCATATTTTCTGCTAAGTCATTGTAAAACAAGGAGAGTA